>DASTJH010000050.1:0-103869 GCA_035716645.1 Terriglobales bacterium
CGAAGCCAATTTCGATTTCTACGGCAAGTTCCTCACCGGACAAAAAGAGCTGGAAACGCGCTGGAAGCGGTGTGAGCGGCTCACCGATCGCGGGCTGGGCGAAGCGCTAGGTCAGCCATACGTAGCCGAGACCTTCACCCCCGCGGACAAAGCTCGCATGTTGCGCATGGTCGATGCCATCGAGACCGCGTTAAAAGAAGATATCCAGGGACTCGATTGGATGACGCCGGAAACCAAGCAACAAGCGCTGCTCAAGCTGGCAGCGATCCGCAACAAGATCGGGTATCCGAGCCACTGGCGCGACTACTCGAAGCTGAGGATCGTGCGCGGCGATTTTCTCGGCAACATCGAGCGCGCGGATCAGTTCGAAGTGAATCGTCAATTGACGAAAATCGGCAAGCCGCTCGACCGCACCGAGTTCGGCATGACGCCGCCAACCGTGAATGCCTACTACAGTCCGGCCTTCAACGACATCAATTTTCCTGCGGGCATTTTACAGCCTCCCTTCTTCGATAGTTCAGTCGATGACGCCGTCAACTTCGGCGGCATCGGCGCCGTTATCGGACACGAACTCACACACGGCTTCGACGACCAGGGAAGCAAGTTCGATCCCAAAGGCGATCTGCGAAATTGGTGGACGCCTGCCGACGCAAAAGCATTCCAGGAGCGCGTCTCCTGCGTCGCGGACGAGTACTCTTCGTTCGAGCCGCTGCCTGGTCTGCACATCAAAGGTCGGCTCACGTTGGGCGAGAACACTGCCGACAACGGTGGAGTTCGCGTCGCCATGCGCGCGCTCCATGACCGTCAGGCACAGGAGGAAAAAACCGAAAAAGGCGGTGGACAGGAAGCTCCGCTCGACACGCAGACCATCAAGGGATTCACTCCCGAACAGCGTCTGTTCATCGGTTACGGACAGATCTGGTGCGAGAACGCCAGTCCCGAATCTCTGCGCTTGCAGGTGCTGACCAATCCGCATTCACCCGGACGTTTTCGCGTGAACGGCGTGATGCAGAACAGCGACGATTTTGCCAAGGCTTTCAGTTGCAAAGCCGGCGACAAGATGGTCAGCGAAAACGCTTGCCACGTGTGGTGAAGGCTCGTTCACTGAACCACAGGTGTGAGCACGCTTCACGTTAATGAAAACCTGAAGGCGCGGCATCAAATCCCCGTATTTGTGCCGCGCCTTCCAGCGCTCAACAGTAGGCTTTTAGAATCCCACGACTCCCAGCCGCCATGGACCGACGTTCACGTGAGGGACCTTCCTGTCTGATGTCCGCCACCGCTTGCAACTCCCGCGCGAATCTCTGAAACTGAGGGTTCATGTCTCGTATTTGCGTGTACTGCGCCTCTAGCCAGCACTGTCATCCGGATTATCTGCAGGCCGCTCACCAATTGGGCGCGAACTTCGCGCGCGCGAGCGTCGAAGTCGTCTATGGCGGCGGAGCGCTTGGCTTGATGGGAGAGGTCGCGAACGGCGCTTTGGCGAATGGCGGGAAGGTTTTCGGAGTGATCCCGCGATTTATGCAGGAGCTGGAGTGGGGTCATCCTCGGTTAACCAAGCTGACGGTCGTCGAGGACCTGCGCGAGCGTAAGCGGCTCATGCTCGCGGGCACCGATGCTGTGGTCGCTCTTCCTGGTGGATGTGGCACGTTGGAAGAACTGTTCGAGACGATCACCTTGAAGCGGCTGGCTGTTTATCTAAAGCCGATCATCCTGGTGAATACCCGAAGATTCTTTGATGCTTGCACGCAGCTTCTTGCTCATTGCGTGGAAGAGCGGTTCATGAACCCGCAGCATCTCGAGATGTGGAAGATCGTGGACTCTCCCGACGACGTTCTCAACGCGGTGAAGACCAGCCCGGAATGGACGGAAGAAGCCCGCCAGTTCGCCGCCGTCAGCGCAGGCCATTGAATGGCTCAGTACCAGCCGATCACGGTTTCCCATTTCGGGAACACAAACTCGTATCCACCGGGATCCACGCGCCATCTTTCTCGAACGAATACGCAACCTGAAAGTGATCGGCATCGACACGCGTGAACGTAAAGCGCTCCGCTGCGCTGCGCTCGGGCAACAACGCGCCACCCTGCCAAACCAGCTCTGAGCCGTTCCAGCCGGGTGAAGTAAAGATCTAGGCAAGAGCTGGCAGTGTTTCCTCTTATGCCTACACTCTCCCACGGGAGACTCCAAAACCGCGTGAATTCAGGCCTTTTCCCGAGATGCTGGAGCAAGCCAAGCGCGTATATTAGTCGGGCTATGGTTCAGAGTAGAAGGTCAGGTTGGGCGCTGCTGCTGGGAGCGTTGTTGTTAGTTTCAGGCGGCGCTTGGGCGCAGCGCGGAGCTCTCACGACGTCTCGCGGTCTCGATCAGCTTACGCAGGAAGCGCAGACGATCGTTCGCGGCTACGTGACATCGGCCAAGGTGGAACGCGATCCGGAACTGCGCAACTTAACCACCGTGCTGATCTCGATGAATGTGGAGGAAACGCTCAAAGGCTCTCCGCAAAAAACTCTGCAGTTCCGGCAATACATCTGGGACATGCGCGATCAGCTTGACGCCGCTCGTTACGCCAAAGGCGAAGAGCTGCTCCTGATGCTCGGTCCGGTATCGCCGTATGGACTCACAAGTCCGGTTGGCCTCGATCAGGGTCGCTTTCGCATTTCCCGCGACAACAAAGGCCAGGCAATGGCGGTGAATGGGCGAGGCAATCTGCGGCTCTTCGAAGCGACCGAGCAGCGCGCTCGGGCTCGCGGCATGAAGCTTTCGCCGCGCGTGACTACGCTTGTGCGCCAGAGCCAAACCAAAGCCGGGCCGCTTCCGCTAGCCGATTTGGAAGACACCATTCGCGCGTTTGTGGGGACAAAGTAAATGCGCACACTCATACTTTCTCGTCTGCTGCTGGCTGCGATGTGCGTGGCTTCAGTTTCGTCCTTCGCTGGAGGTCCGCTGGTGGTGGGCGGGCCCAACTTTGGACACGACGGAACCCCGTTCGTCTGGAATCCGGCAAAAATGCCGATTCAATATCGCGTCGATCCCGGACCAATGGCCGTCACGGCCAGCGGCACCACCGTGATCGACAACGCCACCGGACTGCAGCGCCTGCAGAACATGTTCGCGAGCTGGTCGAACGTTCCTACCGCCTCGCTTTCGCTATCGAATGCAGGAGCGCTGCTGGCGGCAGGAAGCTACAAAGGCGGCGATCTGAACACCGTACAGCAGTACAACGACGTGATTGGATCGTGCCAGGCAGGCACACAGAGTCCGGTCATCTTCGATGCGAACGGGCAGATCATGTCGGGCTTGGGACTGCCGCCCGAGGTGATTGGATTTACCAGCGGCTGCGCTCTGGATTCCACCAATGGATTTCTTACCGCCGCGACTATCGTGCTGAATGGCAAGTTTCAGGATGGCGTGAACTCGCCCAGCAGTTCCAATTTTGAACTCACCGCCAATGAGTTTGACGAAGCAATTACCCATGAGATGGGACACTTTCTCGGTTTAGGACATTCGCAGATCAATCTCGACTTGCTCACCCAGAATGTTTTTCCCTGCGATGCCGATCGGCTCTCGGGATTGCCGCTGATGTTCCCGGAAGAAATTTGCCAGGCGCGAAAAGACGCCGGCCTGCCGGTGCTCTCGCCGGACGACACGGCGTGGATCTCGGCGTTGTATCCCAGCCCGAGTTTCGCAAGCAACTACGCCACAATCAGCGGCGTGATCTACTTCAGCGATGGCGTTTCGCAATTCCAGGGCGCGAACGTGATCGCGCGAGCGGTGGACGATCCCTCCACCGCGCAGGACGAGTCCCGGCGCATAGCGGTATCAGCGATTTCCGGGTATCTATTCACCGGCAATCCTGGGCAGAGCGTGACGGCGAATATGCCTGACCCAACCGAGAACAACACCAATGGCGATCCCGACGGCACCCGCGACCCCCAAAAGATTGGCTACTACCAAATCTCTGTTCCGCCAGGTACCTATACCGTGGAGGTCGAGTCCATCTTCCCGTCATTCGTTTCCGATTCGGGAATCGGACCATTGTCACCGCCGGTGCAGGTAGCTTCGCCCGAATTCTGGAACAAGGATGAATCGGCTTTCGATTTTCCCTTGCAACGAGACACGATCACCGTCCATGCCGGTGACAACATCACCGGGATCAACATCATCCTCAATCAAACGCAGCCGCGGTTCGATCAATATGAAGATTCGGGAGAGCTGTTAGATCCACCTACGCTCGCTCCTGTAGCTCGTGCTGAGGAGGTGCGGGGATGATTAGCCGCATAAAGATCATCCTTCTGACCTGCATCGCGGGAGCCTGCGTAGCTTGTGGCGGGGGAAGCAACGGGGGAGGGGGTAACGGAGGTGGAGGACTTCCTACTCCGCAACCGCAAGCGCTCACGATTACGACACAATCTTCGTCCTTGCCAGGTGCGTTGCAGGGCCACAGCTATATCGGGCGGCTCACGGCAGCCAATGGTGTGGGAGCGCTGCATTGGTCCATCTCTCCGGAACCCGGGCTGGCATTCACCACGGGGCTGTTGGTCGACGCAGGTTCCGGCATTATCTCGGGAACAGCGAATTTCCTTGCCGGCGGCGGGTTTACGGCTCAGGTCACAGACTCCGCCTCACCTCCACGGTCGGCGAGCGCAAATTTGGTGATCACCGCTTACGCCCCTCTGGCGCCTTATAGCAACCTATCCAGCTCGGTTGCGGAGTTCGCGCCGTTGAATTTCGAAGCTTTAGGATTGGGAGGTGTACCACCGCTGACATACTCCCTGGGAACCGGCAATCTGCCTGCCGGTGTGCGCATTGATGGCGCCACTGGAAGCTTCGTTGGCGGCGCACAGGCAACGGGTACCTTCAACTTCAATGTCGCCATACAAGATTCGTATTCGCCGCCTGAGATCGTTCAGGAGCCGATCCTCTTGACGGTAACTGCGCCGAGATTCTTACTGATGGATTCTCTTCCTCAGACGATTTCTTTGAACCGGCCTTTCTCCACTCATCTGATCGTCCAGGGAGGAACACCGCCATACTCGTTTGTTGCCACATCGGGAACGCTTCCGGTTGGGTTGAACCCTGTAGATTCCCAAAGTGGGATATTAGCGGGCACGCCTACTACTGCGGGAACGTATAACTTCACGATCATGGCCACGGATTCGAGCTCACCACGGCAAACTTACTCTCAAACTTTCAGCGTTCAAGTGCAGGCTGCGCGCGGACGGAATGACAGCCCGGCCACAGCTACGTTCATCGATAATGGCGGCAATTCTGTGACTTACCAAGGCTCGATCAGCCCCTACGTCGATCCCCCCGGAGGCGTGGCTAATCCGGACGACGATTACTACAAGGTCATTTCTTTCGGTGGAGCGACTGTTCACGCCGAGACCATGGCGAAACGTTTGCAGCAGAATAATTCTCTGGATACTGTCATCGAGATCGTGGACGGAAACGGCGTCAGACTGGGAACCTGCCGGCAACCAGGCGATACTTCCACAACCTTCACCTCGTCCTGCATCAATGACGATATCAGCGCCAACCCTCACGTGCAGGATTCCGCGCTTGACTTCCAAGTGCCCGGCCCAGCGACGAGTCCTACTGCCTTTTATATACATGTGCTGGACTGGCGCGGCGATGCACGTCCGGACATGACTTACAACCTGACGATCTCGGGCTTTGCCGCCCCGCTCAGTGTCGGCACGAGCAGTCTTCTGCCCATTGCGGAGGGAGTGAACAGATCGCAACAGCTTCTAGAACAACATGCCACCGGCGCGGTGACCTGGTCAGTGGCATCGGGGACCTTGCCTCCAGGGATAACTTTGAGTTCCAGCGGAATGATCAGTGGCGCTGCAACCGCCGACGGAACGTTTCCCTTTACTGTGCAGGTCACCGATTCCAGCACTCCGCAGCAAACGGCATCAGCTCCCGAATCCATTGTCGTCGCAGACCCAGTAAGGATCACCAGCGGTAATCTGACTTCTGCCTGTCTGAATCAGCCATACACCTTCACGGTCCAGACCACCGGCGGTGCGCAACCCCTGCTATGGAGTTTTTTTGGCTCCGGGAATTTTCCCGTGTATCTGGTAAGCGGAGTCTTTAGTGGTACACCCACGATGACGGGAACCTTCGACGGAACAGTTGCGGTCACTGATGGGGCCGCGCAGTCGGCTTCTCAGCAGGTCTCACTCACCGTAAACCAGTGCCCTTAGGAGGCGCAGCCATGCTGCGTCTGTACAGTGACTCGGTTCCCGTCAATCGTAAAATCAGTCCTGAGCTTGCCGAAGGATCGTGAAATCGCGAAATTCCTTAAACTCGCTTTCTGTTAGGGTGCTACCCCGAAACGATTTCCGATTTCGGCACTCGGCAAGGAGGCTGCATGGCAATTTCTCGGCGCGACTTTCTCGCGCAGGCGGCGATGAGTTCAGTGGCGCTTGGGTTGAGCGGACAACAGATTCGCGGAGGACGAGCGCAGCAAACCTCCAATATGGCTTCCGGAAATGGGAAATCTGCGCCTCCGGTTTTGATTTCCAGCGCGAACGGCTGGAACGGCATCGACAAAGGCTATCAGATGCTGAAAGACGGCAAGGACACGCTGGATGCCGCGATCTCGGTGGGCAAAACGGAGGAAGACGATCCGAACGATATGAGCGTCGGCCTGGGCGGATTGCCGAACGAGGATGGCATCGTCGAGCTGGATTCCTGCTGCATGCATGGACCCACGCGGCGCGCTGGCGCTGTTGGCGCGGTGCGCAACATCAAGAATGTTTCCCTGCTGGCGCAGGCAGTGATGATGCACACCGGCCACGTGATGCTCGTCGCCGGAGGCGCAGAGAAATTTGCCTATGCGATGGGATTCCCAAAAGAGAACTTGCTCACCGACCGCGCGCGCCAGATTTGGCTGATGTGGAAAGAGACGCATTCGAATCGTGACTGGTGGGGTCCGGGGCTGGATAGCCCGGAGTACAAAGTCCCCGGCGAGAGCGCGCCATCCGACAATCTGGACGGCCTTCGGCGCGAACGCCTGCACGAATTAGCCGAACGTCTCGCCATCGAGCCGGAGTGGCGCGAATTCGCGGTGAACGCGATCCTGCGCCCGCCGCACGGCACGATTCATTGTTCGGCGCTGAACGACAAAGGCGAGATGTCCGGCATGACGACGACGAGCGGCACCGCCTGGAAGCTCGCCGGACGAGTAGGCGATTCGCCGATCATCGGCGCAGGCAACTACTGCGATCAGGATGTAGGCTCGGCGGGCGCGACCGGATCGGGCGAGGAGAACATCCGCATCGCCGGAGCCCATACGATTATCGAAAACATGCGCCACGGCATGTCCCCGCAGGAAGCCGGCATGGACGCGCTTAAACGAATAGCCCGCAATTTCGACAACAATATGGACAAGCTGCACTACGTGGACATGCAGTACTACATCCTGCGCAAAGACGGAGCCTATGCCGGAGTGTCGCTCTGGAGTACGAGCAATGGCAAGCAGCCGCAGTTCTGCATCCACGACGGCAACAAACGCCTGGAGCCATGCGCGGCGCTGTTTCAGGGAGAAGCGTTGTCGTTTCCGCCAGAGCCGCGCGTTGCGCGGAGAGCGGTGCGGCACTGAAAACCGGCTTCTAAGCTGCTAAGCTTCTAAGCAGCGAGCTGAGAAGCTTAGCAGCTCAGGAGCTTCGGGATGCAACTCAAGCCTTTTCTCCTCGACATGTGGTTAGCGCAGTACGAGCACTCGATCGAGTTCAATCTGGCGGCGAGCACCGGGCCGAGTTGGACGGTGAACGAAATTCTTGATCTCGCCGGCGGTCGCACGCGCGAGCAGTTCCTGGAGCAGAAGCTGGCGTACAGCCGTCCGGAAGGGGACGATGGTCTACGCGAAGCCATTGCCGAGATGCAGGGAGTGAGCAGCGAGGCGGTGCAGATCACAACCGGTGCTTCTGAGGCGCTGCTGGTCCTGATGTGGCTGGCGGCTGAGCCTGGAGCGAATGTCATCCTGCCGCAGCCGGGATTTCCGACGTTTTCCGCTTTACCGCAGTCGCTCGGCCTGGAAACGCGCTTCTACCGCGTGCGCCGGGAAAACAACTTCCGCATCGATCTCGACGAGATTAAGAAGCTGGCGGACTCGCGGACCAAATTGGTCCTTATCAATAATCCGCACAATCCAACCGGCGCGACCGTGAGTGATGCCGAGTTGGACGAGCTGCATGCGTTTACGTCGTCACGAAATATTCAGCTCGTTTGCGACGAGGTTTATCACCCGATTTACCACGGCCACGCCACGCACTCGGCCGCTCGGCTGCCGCATGCAACCGTGATTCACGATTTTTCGAAGGCTTTTCCGCTGGCCGGAACACGCGTCGGCTGGATGATCGAGCGGGACGCCAGGCGTCGGCAGGAGTATTGCAATGCGCGTTCGTACTTCTCAGTGTCGAACACGACCGCGGGCGAGTTTCTCGCCGAGATTGGCATGCGCCATCGCGACGCTATTCTGAGGAGAACTCAGGAAGCGGCGAGCCGCAATCTGGCCCTGCTCGATCGATTCATGCAGGAGCATCGCGAAGTGATTGGCTGGATCCGTCCTCGAGGCGGCATGACCGCCTTTCCGTGGCTCACGAGCGGCGAGAACACGCGAGCATTCTGCGAGAAGGCAGTAGAACACGGCATCCTGCTCGCGCCGGGCGACTGCTTCGATGCGCCGACGTATTTCCGCCTCGGCTTTGCCGCGAGCGGCGAAATGTTCCCGAAGGCGCTGGCTAGATTGGGAGAGCTGGCCGAGAGCTGGTCGGCGAAGAGAATGACGGCGTAGAGCACATCAGTACGGTTCCCTGTAGGGAACGGGTGAAGTGCGAGACGATGAGGCGCGTCACCCGTTCGCTACCCCGAAACGGTACTGACCTCTCGTTGGACTGGATTACGCGATCGCACCCGCCAACTGTCCTGCCTTCTTAGGCAGCATTTCTCCGATGCGCTTCATCTGCGCGCCTACGCCGCGCAGCTTTTCTTCAATGCGCTCGTAGCCGCGATCGATGTGATAGACACGGTCGATGATCGTTTCGCCATCCGCGACCAGAGCAGCTAACACCAGCGAAGCCGAAGCCCGCAGGTCGGAGGCGAGCACGGCGGCGGCGCTGAGCGGAGTCTTGCCGCGGACGATCGCGCGGCGTCCTTCGATTTTGATGTTCGCTCCCATGCGCACGAGTTCCTGCGCGTGCATGAAGCGGTTCTCGAAAATATTTTCGGTGACGACCGATGTTCCGTCGGCCTGCGTCGCCAGCGTCATGTACTGCGCCTGCATGTCGGTGGGGAAGCCGGGATGCTCTTCAGTCGCCATGTCGGCTGCGGTGAGATTTCCGTCGGACTGCACGCGGACGGATTCGCCGTTGGCGCGAATCTTCACGCCGCACTCTTGCAGCTTCGCCAGCAGAGCGCCCATGTGCGTAGGATCGCATCCGGCGACGATGAGATCGCCGCTGGTCAGCGCTCCGGCGACGACGAACGTGCCGGCCTCGATGCGATCGGGAATAATGCGGTGCTTGGCGCCTCCGAGCTTGCTTACGCCTTTCACACGGATCGTGCCGGTACCGGCGCCTTCGATCTGCGCGCCCATCTTGTTGAGCAGCGCGGCGAGATCAGCGACTTCAGGTTCGCGCGCGCAATTCTCCATGACCGTCTCGCCGTCAGCGAGCGTGGCAGCCATGAGCAGGTCCTCGGTGCCGGTGACCGTGATCTTCTCGAAGACGATGTGCGCGCCTTTCAGGCGATCAGTCTTGGCTTCGATGTAACCGTGCTCCTGTGTGATCTGCGCGCCCATCTTTTCCAGGCCTTTGATGTGCAGGTCGATCGGACGCGCGCCGATCGCGCATCCGCCGGGCAGCGAGACGCGCGCGATGCCCATGCGCGCGACGAGCGGACCGAGCACCAGCGTGGAAGCTCGCATGGTCTTCACCAATTCGTACTTCGCTTCCGGACTGCTCAGATTGCGGCAGCAAATGCTGGTACGATGATGCGCGCGACCGTAGCCGAGTTCGACCTCGGCGCCCATCGACTCGAGCAGCTTGCGTTCGGTCTGAATGTCGCGAACGTCGGGAATGTTTTCGAGGATGACGGGCTCTTCCGTCAACAGCGCCGCTGCCATCGCCGGCAGCGCGGCATTCTTCGCGCCGCTTACGCGCACTGTGCCGACCAGGGGATTTCCGCCACGTATTACGAACTTATCCATAGATTCCTATTTCGTGATCCTTCGACAAGCTCAGGACTGATTTCGCGATCTCGTGATTGGAAAATCGTAAACTCACACAATCACGAAACCCACTGCCCTCATTCTACTGACGTTCTGCAGTGCTCCCATCGGAGGTTCGCCTCATTTACGTGCAGAGTTCGTGGCGAAAGTCTTAGTACCTTCGGAAGACTCGATCGCCTGGCGCACATTGCCGCGAGCGGCCTTGAGTCGGCGCTGAGCTTCGGCTCGGTTGACGCCGGTTTTGAGCATGATCAGCGCGTCGGGCACACTATCCTTCGACTTTTTGACCGCTTCTTCCGCGGTCCCGCGGTCCACCTGCGCGGCCGCGCACAAAATCGAGATGCCGCGTTCGCGCAGCTTCGAGTTCTTGAGTGAGACGTTCACCATCAGGTTTCCATAGACGTATCCGAGCCGCGTCATCGCGCCGGTGGTGATCATGTTCAGGATCATCTTCTGTGCGGTGCCGGCCTTGAGGCGCGTAGAACCGGAGAGCACCTCCGGGCCGACTTCGGCAGTGATCGAGATGTCCGCCGCGCGTGCCAGGGCTGAGTCCGCATTGCAAGAGATAGCGATTGTCTTCGCGCCTTTTTTCTTAGCGTAGTCGACGGCCGCGATCGTATAGGGCGTGCGTCCGCTGGCGGCGATGCCGGCGACTACGTCTTTTGTCGATGGCTTGAGTTTCGCCAAGTCACGCCGCCCGAGTTCCTCGGAATCCTCGCTGGCCTCGGTCGCATGAGCGAGTGCGCGCTCACCGCCGGCGATCACAAACTGAACCATTTTGGGATCGGTGCTGAAGGTCGGCGGGCACTCCGATGCGTCAAGCGCGGCCATGCGTCCGCTGGTGCCGGTGCCGACGTAAATCAGGCGTCCGCCGTGAGCGAGCGCCTGTGCGACAGCGTCGATCGCCTCGGCAATCTGCGGCAGCGCTGCTTTAACCGCCGAAGGCACGGTTGCATCTTCCGCGTTCATGATCGTCGCAATCTCCAGCGCGGACTTGGTGTCCAGCGCCTGCGACGCGCGGTTCTGCTGTTCGGTGCGGAGGGCTTGTAGGTTTTCGGTCGGCGGTGGCATCGTCTCCCTAATATACAAAGTAGTCTGGTGCCGAGAGTTGCCATTCCGAACGCAGCGAGGAATCGCTACATTTGCGCTGATCGTGGGATTCGTCGCTGCGCTCGGAATGATAATTCTCGGCCATCCAAAATCCGGCTTCTTGCAACAGTTCTCTTAGGGCTTCTCTGGCCCCAGGAGCGGACATGCGATCACGCGCGCAGATTTCTTCTCATCCGATTCACCCGATGCTGGTCGTTTTTCCCATCGGCCTGTTCATTGGCGGGTGGATCTTCGATCTGATTGGCAGTGCGACAAACAACGAGTTATTGTGGGCGGCGTCTTACTACTGCGTGATCGCCGGCCTGGTCGGCGGATTCTGTGCAGCCATTGCGGGCACGATCGATTGGGCGACCGTCGTTCCGCCACGCTCGAGCGGCAAACGGCGCGGACTGCTGCATGGCTGCCTGAACGCGCTGGTGCTGGCCGCGTTCATCATCATCGCCGTGAATCGCGGCGATCCCATCGCACAGCCTCATGCCTTCGAACTCGGACTGATGACCGCGGCGATCGTCTTACTCGGGATCAGCGGATGGCTGGGTGGCACGTTGGCCTATCGCAACCAGATTGGCGTCGATCACCGTTATGCGAGCGCGGGCAAATGGCGGGAGCGCGATCTCGAAAGTTGGGAGCGTCCAGCGTGCAATCAGAGCGAGTTGAGCGAAGGTCAGATGATGCTGCTGCGTGTCGGCAAAAACAAAGAGCGCGTCGTGCTCGGACGCTGTCCCGAAGGGATGGTCGCCTTCAGCGATCATTGCACCCACAAAGGCGGAGGACTCTCTGATGGCGCGCTCGTTGGCTGCACGGTGCAGTGTCCGTGGCACGGCTCGCAGTTTGATGTACACACTGGCCGCGTGGTCGCCGGTCCTGCCGGGAGCAAGATTGAGGTGTACGAAACGGAAATTCGCGCGGGAGAAGTTTACGTTAGTGTGAAAAAGAACGAGCCCTCGACTCGGGTCGCCTGATTGACGTCGATAACCCCGGATGCATGTCTTCGCAAAAGCCTTGCTTCAAGCCAGGAGTTGATCTCGCTGACTTTTATAGTCACCCCACGGAGTCATTAGAATCCCGGTAAACCGCACTTGGATTTGCGTCTTGTCGTGCGGCCGGCACGCGGCTTCAAGCTTTTGGTATGCCTTCCCCGAATGCCAAATCATGCCCGGTGTACAGTATTCGCCAACCAAAACACACCCTTTGATTTCTTTGGGGTAGTTACCTATGTGGATTTGAACGCCGGTTCGACTTCCTGGAACGCCGCTGAGTTGAATTCTCCAACCGTCCTTTTTGTCAGTTCGGATAAACGCAGAGTAGTTTCCTGGTGGCACACAGCTCAGGTCATTCTCATTCCACCACCAGGCCAATTCCAAAGTCCGGCAAATATAGAGGCCATTTACGAACAGGTCTCCAGCCAAACTGTTTGAGAAGCTCTGTTTGCGGTCGATTTCAATTTCGAGCATGTGGACTCCGAACATTCCGGCAAGTAGACAGCGGATGCAGAAAGGATTCTACATCTGGCCAGTCGAAGCGCATACATGAAATGATTCCAGCTCAGGGATACCAAAATGTTCATTCGCATATGTGGACTTTCATGACATTACGGCTGCCCCTCGGGTTTGACGAGCTCGTCCAAATAATCCGGTTTCGAGTCATCGCGCACCAGATGCGGATAACGATCGCCGCCGTGATAATCGATGTTCGCAGTCCGATAATAGTCATCGTCAAGCAACAGGATTTCCATCGCGCGCGAGTTGTCCTTGCTGGCGGTGATCGCATCCGCGAGAAGCTGCGGTGTGAACAGGCGTCCGTTCACGCCGACGATTTTCATTCCGGGAGAGATGCCCGCCTTGAACGCTGGTCCATCGTAAATCGAGTCGGTGACCATTCCTTCCGGATTCACAGTCAATCCAATCGTGTAGGTGGTATTGTTTGGGCCGCGCGGGCCAGTGCGTCCGGCCTTCGGCTTGTCGGGTGAGAATTCGAGTTTCCATCCGCCTTCTTCGATGCCATTCAGCGGAGCCTGAGGCGAGTTTGAGGTGAGGCGTTCATGGAAAAACGAAGCCCAGTCATAGGGAACAACCTGGTTTAAGCCATTGACGAGATCTTCGAACGTGTACGGTTTCACTTCGGGACCGTTGTTGGGTCCGCCGTAGAACGCACGATAAAAGTCCTCAAACGATTTCTGTCCATGGCTGCGGTGGTGAATGATGTTGGCGACTTCCAGCCAGATGAGTTCCCCTTCTTCGTAGTAGTCGGAGCCCCGACGCCAGTTGCCCCAACCTCCGCCGCGGAACATTCCCGGAATGGCAACTGCGGTATCGACCAGCGGACGCCACGTTCTTCCCGGACGCCCTTGTCCGAGACTCGCGCCGACTGTCGCCAAGGTCTGGCGATAGTCGTCGGGGGTCCACATGGCGCTGCGAGTCGCAAGCAGGTCGCCAAGAAAAGATGTATTGCCTTCGTACACCCAGAGGAGGTCCGTCTCCATTGGCTTCTGAAACTCTGGAGTAGTCAGATCCTTCGGACGGCGGAATTTCCCATTCCAGGAATGGGCATATTCATGCGCAAGCAGACTGCCCACTTCCCGGGCCGCGTTGGGCGATAGCAGGACGCGCTCGGGCAGCCGGCTGTCATTCGATTCGTTGTGCTCGAGTCCAAAATGCGGCGTGTGATCGCTCAGCGTGAGCAGAAAGTGGTAGTCGCGATAGTGGCGGGAACCGAATAGTTTGCCGGCTTGCGCGACAAGGTTCGTCAGCCCGCGTTGCACATCCGCCGGCATTTCCAACGCTTCGCTGCTGTCGGCGATCATATCGATCTCGTGATGAATCGGTTCGCCCGGCGGGGTGAGATCGATCGCGCGGTAGTACTCACCACAGAGCACGGGCGAATCGACCAGGCGCTCCAAGTTGACAGGTTTGAACTCGACGGTCTCTCCGGATGCGTTCGCCACCGGCAGCGCGGTTCCAAACTTCCAGCCTTGCGGCAAACGCAGCCGGGGGCGATAGGTGATCTGGTCGGAAGTGTATCCAGCGGGGTACAGAATATTCGTGTTCCAACTCAGGACGAGCAGCTTGTCCGTGGCCGAGCCCCGGCCCGGACCCGCGCTGTTGGGATCGAGCATCTCGAAAGAAACGTCGAGCTGACGAACATCTGGCGGCACATTCACGTGAAACGTGAAGACATCGAGCAAGTCCCGCTGCCACGGGATGTTTTTCCCATTCGCGGAGAACTTCAATCCGGCCACATCGCCGATCGGGCCTGCGGGTTGGTGTTCGCCGGGGATCCATTTGGGATAGTAGAGCGTGAGCGGGCCAGGCTTGACCGGCACCGTCATGTGCGTGCGAATGATTTTCATCGGCGCCTGCGTCGCATCGACTTCGAGCGCGATCTCGGGTCCGGACTGCGCGAGCGCGGCAGCCGCAAGCAGAAGAATGATGGTGAGGCCCAGTTCACGACGGAATCGCCGGTAAAGAAATGAAAGGTGCATGAAATGCGCTCCTTGAAAGAGAACGCAAATGGTAACAGAGAGGAAAGCTTCTAAGCTGCTGAGCTTCTAAGCTCCTGCTTCTCAGCCAACCAGATGTTTTTTACCAACCCAGAGGCCTCCGGAGCGAGTGTTAGGCTAAGCTCTCTTTCATTCTGTCGATCAGGGACGTCGCATGGAGACGGAACTCTTCAGAGAATCGGGTGCCATTTGCGAGGGGCGCGACCGGACCTTTGGAGCCAATTCGGGAAATACTGATCTTGGGCGAAACCCCTTCTACTGCTCGCTTTAGTTCTCCTGCAGACCACAATTCGGCAGGCGTGTTGTACACGGAGTGCGAGATGCGCTCTGTCGTGGCGAGCAATACGAGCATCGCCGCAACATCCTCGACATGAACCAGCGTGAGCAGATCGCCTTCGTAGTACGGGAGTGCTATCGACTGCGATGAGCCAGCTTCCAGCGCCTCGAAGATTTCCGACCTCCAGCGTGACGCGGTATTGCGCGCGCCCGTTCCCACTACAGTGGCCATGCGCAACGAGACGAACTCCAGCGCCTGCCGCTGGCGCAGAACCTCGCCAAGAATTTCGGTGTATCTCTTCGCCGCACCATACAGGTCGCGCGGCGCCGCCGCTGCTTCCTCGGTAATCGGCGCTTCAGTCCCTGCGAGGCCGTACACACTGGTGGAGCTTCCGAAGACGAAACGTGGCACGCGAAATTCCGTCGCGCAAGCCAGGAGATTGGAGCTGGCTAGAATATTTGCTTGTGTTGCCGCAAACGGCTCACGGGTAGATGCCGTCGGCAGCATGGCTGCGAGATGAATGACAACGCGGAAATTATGGGAGGCGAAGATCGATCGCAGCGCTTCATTGTTCGATAAGTCGCATTGCCTCCATTCGCCGGTCGAGCAAGGCAGCACATCAACGGCTAAGCAGGACAGCGACTGTTTCGATAACTCCGCGAGGACGTACTTACCGATAAAGCCGGCAGCGCCGGTGACAAGAATCTTTTCGTCATTCGCCATGTGAATGCCAAATCAATGCAGACTAGCCGACACGCAGCTCGCTACGCGCAAACCGGCTCGGCGAGAACGGCTTCAGATCGAGATCGACGGCTTGTCCCTGGATGAACTGTGACATCACTCTGGCCGTCGCCGGCGCGAGTAGAATACCGTTGCGGAAATGACCTGTCGCTATGTACGATCCCGGCAGAACTCCTGGTCCCAAAACGGGAAGATCGTCGGGCGATCCCGGGCGAAGGCCGGCCCACGCTTCGAGAATGCTGGCCTCTCCCATTCCGGGAACAAGATTCGCGGCCGCTTGATGCAGGTGCTGAATGGTTTCGGGGTTCACGGTTTTATCGAAGCCGGCTTCTTCCAATGTGGAACCTATGACGATCCGGCCATCACTTCTGGGCACCAGATAGACATGGCTGGCGCGGATCACGCGATGTAAAGCGCAATTCGGAGCCACCACGGCCAGCATTTGCCCTTTCACCGGGCGCGCAGGCGCAGAGCAGCCGCGTATCTGGCTCGCCCAGGCGCCGGCACAGTTCACGAAGATTCCTGGCGCATAGCGTCCTTGCCGGGTGACAACCTCCAGGCGATGATCCGGACCAAGCGCGACGCCGAGTACCTCGGCCTCGTGATGAATGTGGATTCCTCGCTTGCGTGCAGAAGCCACAGCAGATTGAATCAGCAGCCGCGGATCGAGTCGCTGCTCGCACAGCAAAAACGCGCGCGGATGTTCCGCCAACGCCGGTTCGAGTTCCTGCGCCTCCGGCGGCGAGAGTGGAGCGACTGAAAACTGCTCGTTCTCTTCGGCTACGTAGATCGCGCCGTTTGTCTCGTAGTGGACCTTAATGCCGGAGTCCGCTTCAATGCCGTCGAGAAATTTCGGATAGAGTTCGGCGCTAAGTCGCGCGAGAGGCAGCAGGAGCGGATCCGTATCGGGATCTTGGGTGACGAGCATTCCCGCGGCGGCCCTGGAGGCTTCGCGTCCTGGCTCTCCGCGATCGAGCACAACCACCGAAGCCCCGGCGCTGTGCAGTTCGAGCGCGAGTGTGATGCCGATAATCCCGGCGCCCGCGATGACAACATCTGCCGTTTGCACTTTGCTAATTGTAATTGGGGAGAGTAATCAGGAGCCGGAGCGTGCGGCAGTCGCAGGGTTCGTGGCGGCCGAAGCCTGAGCAGGCTGCCCCTGGGGGAGCAATTTCGAGAAGACGACCAGTCGCTCGGGCGCTGGACCGACGTAGTACGTTGGATAGCAGGTGATCAGCGTGAGCCGCGTTTGCGAAGAATTCTTGACCACCGAAAGATCGCTGGGCTCGACAATCTTTTTACCCGTGACTTCGAAGGTATAGGTTTGCCCGCCACGGCTGACCTCGATCAGATCGCCCTTGTTCAGCTCGTAGATGTGTCGGAAGAATGTGTCGCGATGAGCGGAGATCACGGCATTGCCAGGATCTCCAGGCGCAGGCGTGCCTTTCAGATGCCCTGGTCCCATAAGCAAAGCATGTCGATTTGTTCCTTCGACGACGATCAGATCCAAATTGATTTTGGGAATCGAAACGCGCGTAAGACCATCATCGGGCAAGCTCGCCTTCACGGCAGATGTCTTGACTGCCGACTGCTGCTGCTGTTCCCATGCGCGATGCAGGGCCTGCTGGTCGTGGTACATCGAGAAATACTGAGAGCCTACATAACCGAGTAGACCAGCGCCGATCAGCATGAGCACCAGCGAGAAACGCCGCCGGGCGACAAACGTGCGCAGCTTCTCCGATCGCCACACGGCGAGTAGAGATTGTTCTACCTTCGCGCGATACTCGGGAATGTTCATACGAGAAATTCTGAGTTCCGAATCGGGAACGAAGTGCTAATGGCTACGCTATTCCAATCTTTTCGTGAGATGCAGTGATGCTGCATCTCCACACACCTACATCACTTCGATGCGGGAATCCTGAGTACCGCATGAATGTGTCGCGCGGGAGCTGCTATTTGTGAGCTGTGCGGGTGCGCAGGGCAGAGATGACGCCGCCGACGAGAATGCCAAATCCAATGATCGAGAGCAGCGGCAGGGAGCTGTTGCCCAAAGGCAAGTTGCTGGACTCTGTCGGCAGCGAAGGCGGCAGATTCTCCGCCTGTGGCGCTGTCGTGCCGCCCACGGGCGCTGCGGCGACCGTGAAGTGAACTTCAGTACGCGTACCCCGCACCGGTGTGCCATTCGCGTCCACGATTTGCAGAATCAAATCGTGAGCTCCGGGTTTGAGGCCGTTGAATGTGTAAGTGGTGAACGTGGTGGTGACTGGATCGCGACCGTCGAGCCGCAGCTCGTACGTTGGCGTGCCGGATGCTGTGGTATTGGCCAGCAGCTCGTAGCGAACGGTCACGTCGCTGTACGCCAACTTCTGATTTTCTTTCGGGTAATCGATGCGGACAGCAGCGCTGGTGGCCGGTTGCGCCGCGTTTTGGCCGACGTGTGGCCCGACGCTGGCCCAAAGGTGGCGATGCACCAGGAACGGAACAGCCAGAGCAACCAGCAAGACTAAGACGATAGCGCGAACTTTTTTCATGCCACTAAGGCGTTATTACTCCGTTACCAACTATGAGAACCGGGATGCCAATGTTGTGTCTGTTCGTCTGGTCCCCACTCCGCCAGGAATAGGGAACCTGAGATGCTCAAAGCAAACGGAATCAGCTATTTACTGTCTAGTCAACAATCTGGATTGAACCGATTCCCATCGCCTCCCAGTGAGCAGGTATGCAATTTCATAACCTAAGTTGCTGAATTAGTAACGGTCTGCTGAATTTTATGGTTGGATGCGGCAGATGTTGGCGCGTGCAGCCTCAGGACGTTTTGCTTTTGCAGCATTCGTCTAAGGCTGAACCAGAATTGGCGTAGTCTGTTGCATATTGTCATCCCTCGCACCGCCGCGAGACCTGCAAGGATTTGGCAAAAGATTGTGCGGTGCGGGGGATCTGTTTTTCGCCGCGATAAACAAGAAGCAGATCCCCCAGCCCGCTTTTAGATTTCGTGTTGGGCACGAGCAGCGCGGCGGGCTGAGGGATGACAGTCTCGAACAGAAACCTTGCAGGCTAACGACGCTAGACAGCAGTAAGCACTGGGGCTACATCAGGTTTGGCTCTGCTCTAGAACGCACCCGCCGGAAGGAATCGTTAGCAGAATTCCAGCGACGTCTATTTGATTATCTTCGTCGGCAGCGTCGCGTCGGCAGCCGAAGCGGCTTGCGTTGCATCGAGCACGAGCGAGGCGTGATCGTAGAAATCGACTGTCACCTGCAGCGACTTTCGCTGGTCCCACTGGTCGCGTGAAACGGGAAAGCTCACGATCGCGAGTCCCGGCTCAACCTTATTCGCGGGAATTGTGGAATCCGATTGCAACGGATTCACGCCGGTAATCGCGAGCTGCGGGTAAGCTTCCAGGATCCGCGAAAAGTCTGAAGCCGGCGCGGCATCGTCGTTGAACGTACCGGTGGAAGTAACCAGTTTGGACTCAATACTCTTCAGGAACATCGGTTTCTGAATCGCGTTCTTCACGTCGAGTTCCACGTTCACCAGGACTTGATCGGTTTTCTCGACGTTCTGATCGACTGTACCTTGCTCTCCGGGAGCAATGGAGCCTTTGGACTCGATATGCACAGGCAAAGCCACGACCTTAGTTACCGTTCCCGAGGAAGTGGGCGGCTTCTTCGACGAGTACAGATACACGCCAAGCAACACGCCGAGCACGACAGCGGCGATCAAAACAGGAACGAGCGGAGGCAGGCTCCAGCGGGCGCTGTCAAACTCCTCGGTCATCGGCACATGGCCAGCGTCGGGAGCGGGAGCCGGCTCAGGCTTTTTCACGACCGGGCTGCTGGGACTGGACATAAAACCTCCTCGGCGGCAACTCTCAACCTAAGATGCCGATTTGTTCACACGTGTCACCGGCTGCAAATGCCGGCGCATCGCCGCTGAGAAGTCCTCAACGGGAAGTGTGTTGAGCACGTCAGCGGCAGTAAGCCATGCCCGCCGCGCCTGCAGGATGCCAAAGCGCATTTTCTCCAGGTGCGAGGTGTGATGCGAATCGGTGTTGATCACGATCTTCACGCCCAGATCCCTAGCCATCTTCAAATTGCGATCGCAAAGATCGAGCCGATCGGGATAAGCATTGAGTTCCATCGCAACGTGATGCTTCGCAGCAGCGCGGAAGACGGCCTCAAGATCGAAATCGTATCCTTCGCGCCGCAATAGGATACGCCCGGTGGGGTGTCCCAGAATAGAAATGTGTCCGCTCTCGACGGCGCGCAGCAGGCGATCGGTCATCTGCTGCCGCTCCTGCTGGAAGTTGGAATGGACGCTGGCAATCACGAGGTCCATCTCATCCAGCACGTCGCCAGAGAGGTCGAGTTCGCCGTCGGCAAGGATATCCACTTCTATACCGGCGAAGATGCGGATTCCGTCAATCTGCTTGTCGGCCTGGCGAATTCGTCGCACATGCTCGGTCGCGCGTTTGTCATCGAGGCCATTCGCAAATGCCAGGTTCTTCGAGTGGTCGGTGATGGCCATGTAGGCATAGCCGCGCTCGCGGGCGGATCCGGCCATCTCTTCGATTGTGCAGCGTCCGTCGGTCTCGACGGTGTGCATGTGTACATCGCCGCGAATGTCGCCGAGCTCGATCAGCTTGGGCAGCGCGTGCTTCTCGGCGGCCTCGATCTCGCCTAGGTTTTCGCGCAGCTCCGGGGGAATGTAAGCGAGCTTCAGCGCGGCATAGACTTCCTCTTCCGTCGCACCGGCTACGCGCTGACCGTCGGCAACGCGTGAGAGCGAGTACTCGCTCAAGGTGTATCCCATTTTCAGCGCGCGCTGGCGAATGCTCACGTTGTGCATCTTCGATCCCGTGAAGTACTGGAGCGCAGCGCCGTAGGATTCGGGCTTGAGCGTGCGCACGTCCACCTGCATGCCGGTGCGCAGCTTGAAGCTGATCTTGTTTCCGCCGCGCGCAAGGATTTCCGTAATGCTGGGAAACGTGGCAATGCGATCGAGCAGCGGGTCGAGACGATCGTCGGCGCAGCAGGGTCCGGTAATCAGGATGTCGAGGTCGCCGACGGTGTCGCGTCCGCGGCGCAGCGATCCGGCAGCGGTGATCTTCTCGATTCCCGGCATCTCCGCGAGAAACTCCTTGATCTTGTCGGCCATGCGCTCGGCAGCATCGAGCAAAAAGCGTCCGGAGATGCGGCGGTACTCTTCGATTCCTTTCAGAATTTTTTGCTCGTGTTTTTCGCCCATGCGCGGGAGCGTGCGAATTTTCCCTTCGCGCGCGAGCTTCTCCACGCCTTCGATGTCGCAGACCTGGAAGGCGTCCCAAATCAGGGCAATGGTCTTCGGGCCGAGTCCCTGGATCTTCAGCAATTCCAACATCGTCGGACGATACTTTTCCAGCAGCTCAGCATGCAGCGCGAAGTTGCCTTCGTTCACGATCTGCTGAATGCTGGCGGCGATGCCTTTTCCTATTCTGGGAATTTCGAGCAGTTTCTTGGTTTCGGAGGCGATGTCGGCAATGCGGTACGGAAGCCCTTCGACAGCTTCGGCCGCGCGGCGATAGGAACGAATGCGGAAGGGATCGTCCCCGCGAATCTCCATGAGGTCAGCAGTTTCGTAGAAGAGTGCGGCAATATTGCGGTTTTCCATAACGACAAATCATTTTCATCACGGAGTCACAGAGACACAGAGAAAATCGAACTACAGAAAAGAATGGTGGAGCTTTTGATTATTCGAACACTTTCAACAATCGATCCGAGTTCCTGAATTCGCCGTGTCTCTACATTTTTAAGTGCACGTCCCAGGTGTTCGTTTCACTCTATTGCCTTCCTACTTGGGCTTGCTCTCAACAGTTATCCACATCGAGAGTTCCTGGAGATTCCTGCAGCTGGCGCAGTACGTACTGAGGCTTCCCAGGCCTCTTCCAAGTCGAAAATGTTGCACCTTAAGAGTGACAACAACGCCATCAGCCTCTATCCTCCGCACCATTCCGAATTTTGAATGCGCCAATCCGTTCTTGAGCTCCCCAACCGTTATCACGAACGGAGATTGGCTCTCGTTATCGCGTTCCCCGAGCATATTTACATCAGGTTTTCCTGGACGTGCAAGAACGACTTCGAGCGCGACGACACCGCCTTCGAGAGCCCAAAGCGGCCGCAAGGTAAGCTCGTATTCCGCGTTGCGATCCGGGCTCTTGATGATCGTCTTCCAGGGCAATCCCTCTTTTCCGAATTTCCAAGATACCCGCTGGTTAAACCAGTCTTTCCCTGTGAAGCACTCGCTCTTACTGAAGGGAAGAATCCCGATCAGTGACAACAAAACAAGCAATTTGAATCTCGATCGCAGTAGCACGCAAATCTCAGTTCAGGCGCTCGATGCTTACCGATTTCAGCTTTACCTCTTCCAGCGGACGGTCTTGCGAATTGCGTTTTACTTTGCTGGCTTTGTCGGCAATGTCTTGTCCTTCGACAACTTCCCCGAAAATCGTGTGATTGCCGGTGAGCCACGGCGTCGGCGCGACCGTGACGAAGAACTGGCTGCCATTGGTGTTCGGACCGGAGTTGGCCATAGCCAGCTTGCCCGCCTTGTCGAATTTGTGCGGCGAGCCTTTGGTCTCGTCGGCGAATTTGTAGCCCGGCCCGCCAGTGCCGGTACCCAGCGGATCGCCGCCCTGGATCATGAAGTCGGGGATCACCCGATGGAAGATCGTGCCATCGTAGAGCGGCATGTTGGTTTTCTGATGTCGATGCGGATCGGTCCACTCGCGTGTGCCCTCGGCGAGTTCGACAAAATTCTTGACGGTGTTCGGCGCTTCCTTTTCAAAAAGACGGCAGGTGATGTCTCCCAGGCTGGTGTGGAGGATGGCATAAAGTCCCGGCTGGCGTGGCATGGATGGTCCTTTCTGCTGCAAGAGTCGTAATCGGCTAGTCTAAAACAACGGGCGCATCCCTGCCGCGCTGCACGCCGCCATGCAACTACCTCCTCAGCTCGCCGCCGCGATTCAGGACGAGATCGCGAAGTCTGGAATCAAGCCTGCCGAACTGGCGCGCGCCGCCGAGGAGCTAAGCCGCGGCTATCGTGCGGAACGGAAACACAAGCCTCAACTCGATGCTGTGCATCGCGCCGCTTATCTCATCACAAGATTGCCGGCGACATTCGCGGTGATCTCGCGCATTCTGCTGGAGCTGCGCTCGCGAATACCCGACGCACAGATCGCCAGTCTGCTCGATCTGGGCTCAGGACCGGGGACGGCGATGTGGGCCGCCGCGGAGATTTTTCCTGACCTCTCCCGCATCGAGTTGGTAGAACAATCGGCTGCCTGGATCGATATGGGAAAACATCTGGCCAACAGCTCTGGCCAGCCGGCTCTTCGTTCGGCGGTCTGGCGCCAAAGCAGCGTGGTGGACGAATCGCCTTCGGGAATCTTCGATCTGGTGACGATCTCGTATGTGCTCAACGAACTGCGCTCCGCCGATGCTGTGAGCGTCGTACGCGCAGCCTGGCAGCGCACGGCACAGTTCCTGCTGGTCGTCGAACCCGGGACGCCGAGCGGCTTTGCCGCCATCCGCACAATGCGCGATGAACTGATCGCCGCTGGAGCGAGCGTAGCTGCTCCGTGTCCGCATGGGAGAGATTGTCCCATTATGGGAAATGACTGGTGCCACTTTGCTCAGCGCATCGAACGCAGCGCCGAGCATCGCTTCGCCAAATCCGCAAAGCTCGGACATGAAGACGAAAAATTCAGCTATGTTCTGTTTTCTCGCGCGCGGTTGGCCCAAGCGGACGCTCGCATCCTGCGGCATCCTGCGCACCACTCCGGACATGTGGACTTGAAGCTATGCACTGCCGAGGGGCTGCAACAAGTCACCGTCTCACGGCGGGAGAAGGAACGATTCCGCGAGGCTAAACGCGCAGTGTGGGGCGATGCCTTTCTTTGCACAAAGCCAGGACCGTGCCAGTAGCCTTAATTATTTGTGTAATAGAGAGACGCACCTAAAGGTTTGTCATCCTGAGCCCTGGTTTTGGGCGAAGGATCTCCGCGGATATTTCAGACTTAAATGCCTTCGCCAGGCTTTTCTAGCTCGATCTTTATCGAGGGACCGGGATACTAATTTTTCGCCCGAACATTGGCGGAGATTCTTCGTCCGCCACGGCGGACTAAGAATGACAGGCTTACAGAGTGTTGCCATTCTTATCAGAGCAGAATCTCTCGCTTCTGCTCCCCAACACGAAAATCACAGCGCGCGGTAGTAGCTCTCGCCGGCGCAGCTGCGGCACAAGATCTTTCCGTCGCGCTCAACCTGACGCTCGAAATTGACGCCTTCTCCGCAAACGGCGCAGACGATCCGCTCGCCTTTGTAGCCAGGCATATCTTCGGCCTTCACTTCGACTTGTACTTCCTGAAAGGTAAAGAGTTCGTCATCCGGCAGCTCGCGATACGCGAGCATCTGTTGGCGATTTTTCTCATGCAACTCCGGATGCAGCTTGCGAGCCGCTTCTTTGGACGATTCTTTGGCGGCGACGCGAACGGCGCGGCCAGACTGCAAATCGACAAACGTGGCTGCCATTTTTCCCCAATCACGAAATTTCAGCGCGCGCTTGCCCAACCGGCATCCGGTGACGACCGCCACCGCGTCGGTCGCGCAGCGATCGATCTCCACATACGTGACCAGACGTTTGCGATCGGCGCCGCGAGGATCGTCGATGCCCAGCCGCGCCAGCCCCGCGATCGCCATGCGCACCCCAAGCACCTGTCCGGCACAAAGATGTCCATGAGCAAGTTCGGCTTCGCGAAGGAGAGAGTCGAGGGAGTTCATCGCGGTTTAGAAAGCGTCGCCATTTCGTGATTTCGTGATTTGGTGATTAGATATCCGCACCGTCGGCGATCAAATTCGCGAAATGCTCTTACTGTTTTTGCCCTTCTTTGGGCGCCGCCGTCTGATCGTCTGGCGGCTCGGGTTCGGTGGAGCGGCCGCGGATGGCGAAGCTGAGCTTCTGTCCATTTTTTTGCTCGAAGCTCACGCGCACTGGTTCCTTCTGCCACACCGGCGCTTCGCACTCGGAATCCGGCTCATCGGCTTCGCGAGCAGGATTTATGTAGGTGTGCAGAATCGCTTTTCTCTGGCCAAGCTGCGTGACGACCGCATACAGCTTCTGCTTGTCGTTGATGCCGCAGTACGCGGCGTAATCGCGAAACCAACTCACGACCGAGTAGAACGGATCAAAGTCCGGCAGGTTGATCTTGGAGATTCGTCCGGAGCTGCGGTCCACCATCACCCAGCCGCCGCGCTGCCACTTCCATTCCGGACGCGAGTTGAGCGCGTCGTTCATCTTGTAGGCGCGGCGCACGACGAAGACCTGATCGGTCACATCGTGCGGCTCGCCAATCGTGAACTCACGCGACTTGCCATCCACGTCGAGCGAACGGACGCGCATGTCCTGCACGTGATCGGCTTCTGGTCCCACAAACAACTGCACGCGAATCCAGGGACCAAAGGTGACGAGGTGCGCATGCGACGCCGCGAAGGCAGCGCCGCTGAGGCTTAAGGCAAAGGCGAATAGGAATAGCAGGCGATCACGCATCTTCAATAGACTAGGGTAAACTTTTTCTTTCTTGTCGCGCGTTCGTGCTGGCACAATAGTAACCAAATCTTGAGGCCGGACCTATGCAACTTGAGAACTCTGGTTGGCCTCCCATGAGTGAATGATCAAAATGGTCCTGGGCTCCCGTACTACATCCCCGCCGCGCAAAAATCAAACAATCCTGGTCGTGGATGACAAGCTGGATACGCTGTTGCTCGTGCGCGAATTGCTCACTTCGCGCGGCTATAACGTAGTCACAGCGTCGGACGCCGACGAAGGATTGCAGGCCGTTCGCGCCGAACGTCCTGACCTGATCCTGCTGGATGTGATCATGCCGGGCCGCTCCGGCTACGATCTCTGCCGCGAGCTCAAGGACGATCCTTCTACCCGGCTGATTCCGATCGTGATGATCACCGGACTCAGCGACCGCAGCGATCGCATTCGCGGGATCGAGGCCGGCGCCGATGACTTTCTCTCCAAGCCGCTGTATCCCGAAGAACTCTATGCTCGCGTGAAGAGCCTGCTCAAGCTAAAACACTTCACCGACGAACTCGAAAACGCGGAAGCCGTGCTCTTCACGCTGGCTCTGGGCGTCGAGGCGCGCGACCCGTTCACCGGCGATCATTGCGCGCGGCTCGCGAATTATGCCGGCGATCTCGGGCGACATCTGCATCTCGATTACGAAAGCATCGTCGCGCTGGAGCGCGGCGGATATCTGCACGACCTCGGCAAGATCAAAGTTCCGGACGAGATTCTCAAGAAGGGAACCGAGCTGAGTCCGGAGGAGTGGCAGATCATGAAGCAGCATCCGGTGACTGGCGAAGCCATTTGCCAGCCGCTGAAGTCGTTTCGCAAGGTGCTGCCGATCATCCGCCATCATCATGAGCATTGGGATGGAACCGGCTATCCCGACGGTCTCGGCGGCAGCGAAATTCCTACGCTCGCGCGCGTGCTGCAGGTGGTCGATGTCTATGACGCGCTTAGAACCGAGCGTCCCTATAAGCCAGCCCTGGCCCGGCACCAGGCCAAAGAAACCATGTTGCGTGAAGCCAAAACCGGCCTTTGGGACTATGAACTGGTTCGCGAGTTCTTCTCGATGCTGGAAGCCCAACGCAAAGCAGCATAGTCTGGTCGACGGTCAGTACCGTTCCCGGTAGGGAACGGGTGACGCGGTGGTCGTGCCCGGGATCCCTCACCCGTTCCCTACCGGGAACGGTACTGACGAGCTTTCTGTTCTACAATCCGCTGGTGCTCCGAACGCTTTCTCTTTTCCTGACCGTCTCGCTGGCAGCCGCTGCACAGCAGGCGCCGTCGAGCAATTCGCAGCAAAACCCGCCGGTGAAGGTGAACATCCTGAATGTCTGCACGCCTTCGGCTTCCGACCAGCAGGAGTTGCAGGCGGCTCTGGCGCGGTTACCCAAATCGCCGCACTTTGCTTCCGACTACGAGATTTCGCGCGGTGTTTCCACACTCGAGAACGGCAGCTCAGCCAAATATGTTCGTCTGCGCCGTGACATGAAATCGGATTCCCCGCTGGAAACGGTGCAATATTCCTTGAGCGCCGATCCGGACAGCACGGTCGAGACTCTGGTTTTTCGCGGCCGGGATGTCAAGGACCTGCTCGCGCTTTCTATCGAGGACAAGCTCTCCACTTCTGCCAGCAAGCCGTTGCAGGTGATCGAGAGCGATACTCCCGCATCGCGAATCAGGTTGGAGCGTGCGGGGAAAACTACTGTGGGGTTGGCTCGCTGTGAAGAAGTCGATCAATCGAAGTACAACCCCATCTTCGCTCAGGCCTCGGCGGTGCTGGCGAATTATCGGCACGCGCTGGGATTGCGAACACTGATGCACAGCGACATCGCGTGGATGAGCGCTGCCGGCGCCGCGGCGAAGCAGTCGTCCGCGCACAAGTAAAACCGGATCGATTCGCTTTGTCATTCCGAATCCGCGCAGCGGAAGAGGAGTCTCTACTCCTGAACAGACTCGTGAGGGGTAGGGATTCCTCGTCCGCCGTGGCGGATTCGGAATGACAAAGCTCGTGTCCTCCGTGTTCACGGTTTTCGGCAGGTACAATAGCTCTTCCGCAAATCGTCCGCTGAATCGCCTTGCGGTCTTCTGAATCCAATTCTCAAACCCTATGGATAGCCCCGTTCGCAACGTCGTTATTCTCGGTTCCGGCTGCTCCGGACTTACGGCGGCAATCTACGCCGCGCGCGCCAATCTCAAGCCGCTTGTGATCGAAGGCCATGAGCCTGGCGGACAACTCAGCATCACCAGCCTGGTCGAAAACTTTCCCGGATTTCCCGACGGCATTCAGGGACCGGAGCTGATCGAGAACATGAAAAAGCAGGCGGCCCGTTTTGGGACCGACTACCAGATGGCGCACGTAGTCGGCGCCGATTTCAGCAAGCGTCCGTTAGTGCTCGATCTCGGAAGCCAGAAACTGCTCACGCGCACGCTGATCATCGCCAGCGGCGCTTCCGCGCGCTGGCTCGGTTTACCCAGCGAGCAGGCGCTGATCGGGCATGGAGTTTCTTCATGCGCCACCTGCGATGGATTTTTTTTCAGCGGCAAAGAGATCACCGTGATCGGCGGCGGAGATTCCGCCATGGAAGAAGCGCTCTTCCTCACGCGCTTTGCCACGAACGTCACGGTCATTCACCGTCGTGAGAGTTTTCGCGCCTCCAAGATCATGATTGACCGAGCGCGGCAGCATCCCAAAATCGAGTTCCTTACTGACACCGTCGTCGAAGAAGTCCACGACGTAAAAGCCAAGGAAGTCACGGGTCTTCGCTTGCGCAACACGAAGTCGGGCAAACAATGGGATTTCCCGACGAGCGCCATGTTTCTCGGCATTGGTCATGAACCGAATGCCAAATGGGTGAACGGGCAACTCGATACCGATCCCGACGGTTATCTGCTCACCAAAAATTACGTGTTCACCAGAGTACCCGGCGTCTTCGCCTGCGGCGACGTTCAAGACCGCCGCTATCGCCAGGCGATTTCCGCAGCGGGCACCGGCTGCATGGCGGCGATGGAAGTGGAGAAGTTTCTGGAGGACGAAGGACGGTAAGAACACCTTCACCACGGAGACACAGAGTCACAGAGAAAATCGGTGGATTTCGCGATTTCGTGATCTGGCAGTTCAAATCACCTGATCACGAAATCACGAAATTGCGAAATGAGCGGACACGTACCCCAGTAACCATCCTTAGCGCGGGCAAACTGCGCTATTCTGCCTTCAATCTAAGTCTATATACGTATGTTGCAAGATGAGCGGACGCGGTTCCGCGCCTCGCTTCCAGCGGACATCGCCACCATCTGGAAGCGGTTCCCTGGGCGCATTGCCGCGGTGCTTTCGGGAGGCGGCGCGCGCGGAGCTTACGAAGCCGGCGTGCTGCTGGCTTTTCAAGACGCGCGTCTGCCGACTCACATTCTGACCTCCACCTCGATCGGCGCGATCAATGCCGCTTCGTATGCTTCTCACACGCGCAACTACGTTGGCAACGCTGAGCCTTTGGTCGAAGGCTGGCTGGATCTCTCGCCTTCGACAGTCGGCATCGACTGGTCGCGCTACATCATCGTGATTGCCGGCTTGATCGCGGCGAGCGCCGGATTCGGGAATTTGATCATCGATCTTTTGCGCCGCTTCGGCGTCTCTGTTCGCGAGGAGAATCCGCTTCTGACGTGGTCGTTGTTGGCGGCCGCGGGACTGGCGGTTCTCTTTTCGTACACGGAATTGTCTTACTGCTTTTATGTAGCGACCAAGCTGTTGCGCGGCAGCCGCTGGCGTCCGGAACCCAGCAAGCTGCTTTGGTCGCTGGTCGCGAACGCGATCGTGCTCGCTTTCCTACTCTGGATTCTGCTCTCCACTCATCTCACCTTCAACGCGCAGGAGATTTATCGCTTCGAGCCCAAAACGGAATTGTGGATGGGGGTCGCCGCCCTTGGCCTGGTGCTGATCTGGTGGCTGTTTCGCAACCACATCAGCCGGCTGAGCCAGAAGATTGTGAAATCGCCGCTCGATACGGGACTATTCCAAAACTATGAGCGCACGCGCTTTCTCAAGGCGCGCATCGACCAGCGCCGTCTGCGCCGGTCGAAAATTCGCGTGGTGATGACGGCAGCCGATCTGTATTCCGGCCAGCTTAAGTTTTTCGTCAACAAGCCGGTTTCCGAATTGGAACGCGATCCCGGAGTCGATGCGGAATTTATCCGCGCCAATTTTGAAAACAATCGCGATCTGATCCAGGCGGTGATCGCTTCCTCAGCTTTTCCCATCGCCTATGAGCCGGTGAAGATGGAAAACGGCTTGTGGTCCGATGGCGGACTGGTTTCCAAAGAGCCAGTCTTGCCGGCGATCCGCCTTGGCGCCGATGTGCTGTTCCTGATTTCCGTCGATCCCGCTCAGGAAGTAATTCCGAAAATCAAAAACTTCCTTGATGTTGGCATGCGCGCCTTTGACATTCTCATGGCGCGCAACGTGAAAGCCGAATTGCGTCTGCTCGAGACCGTCAATCAAATTTGTGAAAATTACGCCGCCAAGTTGGGAGCACGGCCGGAGCAGGTTCGGCTCGAGATCGGCGACCGCAACTATCGTTACCTGAAAGCGTTCACCATTCGTCCCGCCGTCCCGCTGCGTGCGACATTGCTCGACTTTGAAGGCGAGGTCGCCCGCTCTGCGATTGAGCAGGGATATAAGGACGCTGCGCAAACTGTCCTCGATTTTCTTCAGTACATCGAACGAGCGCCTGCCCCGGAACTGAAATATGTGCTGCGCCTGGAATCGGAAGAGATTTCGGACGCGGGTATTCTGAAATGAGTTTTCCCCGAGCCACCTGCTTTCATCCGAGCGGTCTCCGCAGCAGACGCGAAGATCCTTTCTCGCTCAGCCTTTAACAAACGCTGATTTAGAAAGAGGAGAATCGCAACACGGATTTCACGGATGACCTCGGATCGGACGGATCAATCAGGAGCCAAGATCTCGGAATTTGACTTTCCATCCGTCCGATCCGTTTAAATCCGTGAAATCCGTGTCGTGCTTTTGCTTTCGTCAGTGAGTCCCTTTAGCCACTGTGGGGAGACATCGCGAGAATTCCTGACGAAAACTCTTGATCCCGAGTTGCCCACATTTTTCCTGAGTAGCAGTAAGCTCTTAGCAGCAGCACGGAATCTAATTCTGGAGAGAACCACAATCCGACGATAAGGCGGAATCATGTTTTGTCAGCACTGTGGACAATCTAATCCAGACGATCATCGCTTCTGCGGGATGTGCGGAGCGCGCCTTGAAGCGCCGCTGCGAGCCGATTCGGCTTGGCGCAAGCCCGTAGCCATTGATGACGAAGATCCTCTTGAACTCGCTTCTTCCGAAGTGCCCGTTTATGCGAGTTCTTTGGAAGCGAAGACCGGCGAGCGCGAACGCAAAGCCTTGCGGGATTCATCCGCGTCCAAACCGGCCGACTACGGGCGAGCCGCGCGATCGTTGCGCGCAACAGCAAAAGACTTGCCACCGGACACAGCCGAAGAAGAGGCCGAAGAGGAAACTCAGTCGCGTCACGAGCAGCCGGCTGGTTCAGGCGGTATTGGTGGACCTTCCTTCCTCGGCCTCAATTACAGTGAGTCCGACAGCAATAGCGGCTTTGTCTATGACACGCCTCGCCGCGATGGCTTCGTTTACGACACTGACGCAGAGAGTCCGGAGTACCTGCTTGACGAGCAACCGCGGCGAAGTTCCTGGCGAGCGTGGGCGCTGTTTCTGTTTTTGGTGGCAGCCGGCGCACTGGGCTACATCCAGTGGCGCGCGTCGCATCATCAAGGACCTGATCTAGCTTCCATTCTTTCCGGGAATGGGCCCACCCTCCCTGCCTCGGGACCGGTGGCGCCGGAAAAAGGTCCGGCTCCGGCCGCGAGCAATTCGGCTTCAAGCAGCAATGCCGCAACCTCTGCTACGTCCCAGTCTGGAACTGAGGCGAACCACCAGGAAACGCCTGCGAGCGATCAGGCTGAAGCTTCAGGCGTGAATCCAGATGTAAATCCGGTTGCGAATCCGGCCACGCCAGGGAACAAGACTGCGGCTAGCAAGACTGCGGATAACCAGACTGCTGGTCAGGATACGGGGAAAGCTGAGGCAAAGAATCCCGCACCTGCTCCCACAACTCAGGCCGATTCTCCGGACGCAAACTCGTCGGCCAACAAAGCCGAGCAAGACGCTGCCACTCCCGAATCGGACCATGATGCGGATGCGACGGACACTCCTCCGAGCCAGCCAGCGGCGGCCTCCAAGCCGCGCACCGCAGACGACCGCGCTTCGGCTCCGGAAGCTCCCAAGACGTTGGGAGATCACGATCCCCTGGTGATTCGGGCGGAAGATTATCTGCAGGGCCGGGGCGTGCGCCAGAACTGCTCGACCGCTGTGAACTTGCTGCGCCAGGCCGTGAGCGCCAGCAACCCAGCCGCCGCCGTGAAGATGGGCGCTCTCTACTGGACTGGTACCTGCGTTCCGCAGAGTAACGTCACGGCCTATCTCTGGTTCACGCGCGCGCAGGATTTGGAACCAAACAATCGCTGGATAGCGCGCAGCAAGAGCTCATTGTGGGCGAGCATGACTTCAGCAGAAAGACAGCGAGTCGGGCGCTAAGCGCAATGCTTCAAGCCTGTCGTTCTGAGCAATCGACCTCGCTTTTAGGCGAGGTGAGGCCAAAGCAAGCTGTTCATTGGCCTAATAAGCGCGCGTCGAACGAGGTTGGCTGCTCAGAATGACAGGTTTCGATCAAGCTGTTGGTCAAAGAGACGAGCGATGTTTCTTGCGTTGCAGTCTCTGGCTGATGTCCGGCCAGAACTCGTCGATCAGTCCACCGAGACTACCGTAGGCGAGCGCGATCGCGGAGCGGCTCATGGTCAGTCCGAATCCGCGGTCAGTGGATGGATAGTAGGCATTCGAGAGGCCGCCGGACGAGAACGCTCCGAACACATTCGAGAAATTGAACGAGCGACGGCCTTTGTCGGTCCTGCAGACGAACTCCTGCGTGAGCGAGTAGCCGATGCGCCGCTTGATCGATCCTTCTCCCAGACGAAAGTAGCGAGGATCTTCCTTGAGCAGTACCGGGTAGAAAAAGTTCGCGAAGAAGCCACTGGACGCCTGATCGGCAAAGGATGCGCCATAGCGCTTGCCGTATCCGGCGGCTCCTTGTCCATAGCCGGGGAACTCGTCTTCGGCTTGGCTCACGCCGGCTTGCAATCCCGCAGCGGCGAAGTTGAACGGATCAAGCGCGCTCTTCTCGAACAGATGAAATTTCTCGCCCGGCGAAAGCGCAGGCGCATTATGCCGACTGGTCACGCTGAATTCTGGAACCACACCGAGGATGCGCTGCGATTCTTCTTTCTTGAGGATCTCCTGCTCGGACTGAGAGTTTTCATGCGCGCGCTGCCGGTTTCCACTAGCGCTTTGATCATCCTGGTGCGTCGTCTGCGCGTACGCAGCAGCGAATGGGGCAGCTGGTGCGAGGAACAGCACAAGCCAATAAAGTGAGGTACACGGAAGAACCTTACACAGTTTCCACGTGCGCATCTGCCGAGGGTAGCACGACATGTTTGTTCTCGCGTCTGGCGGGCGGACTAACGGCCACACCAAAATATTTCGACCGGATACTTTCGCAAGAGCTTGTCTGAGGTGAATAAGATCATCTCCTCTAGCTTGGCCTGCGCGATCAGAATACGGTCAAACGGGTCGTCGTGATAATTGGGAAGCTCAACGATCGAGAGCGCATGCCGCTGAGTGATGGCCAGAGGGTTGATCGACAGGTCCCGCAGTCGTCTCGGGACGTATTCGGTCGGTTGGTGTGGGAGATCGATTTTGCGGAGCGCAAATTTGATCGCAATTTCCCAGCAACTCGCGGCTGAGAGGTACAGCTCATGCTCCTGAGCTGCGAGCGCAGCCCGAGCTTTGGCATTGAATCGCTCCGGCGATCCCGCTGTCCAAAGGAATGCCGATGTGTCCAGGAGGAGTCGCAGAATTAGCTTCTCCGGGGATTCTTGCCGAGGAACCCGCTCAAAACCGACTTCGGCAGCGGAGCGTCGAAATCATCGGCAATGCGAATCTTGCCTCGATCCAAGCCGAGCGGGCGAGTCTTTGCTTGGGAAACGAGAGGTACCAGTCGAGCCACGGGCACACCTCGATTGGCGATTGTAATCTCCTCACCATTAGCGACCCGCTGCAGCAATCTCGAAAGTTGCGTCTTTGCCTGGTGAACGTTCACTTCCATGTTCTGATTGTGAGCGATGCGATGAACTTAGTCAATAGACTAAGTTTAGTCGTAAAAACTGGCACTGACGTTCTTCTTTCCTATTTCTAAAGCACACAAGGAGATGCAGCCTTTTTGCCTATGTCCCAATCCAAACGAACTGGAGGCTAACATGGCGATCGATCCCGTGTGCGGCATGAGAGTGAACGACGAGGATGCGGCCGGTAAAGTGAACTATCACGGTCGGGAATACTACTTCTGTTCCCATGAATGCGAAGACAAATTCAAGGAAGAACCTGAGAAGTTTGTGAAAGCCGCATAGCGGTTGTAGCTGACCCTGCGAGCAATATGGGCAGTGTGTGAGTCTAGCTCGCGGGAGGCCGCACCTCGCTCATCATGCTTAGCAAATTGCCTTCGCTGTCGCGAAAGAAGGTCATCCAGAGATCATGATCGGGCAGCTTGGCAATGAGGTGCGGCTCGTCAACGAACTCCACGCCACGCGCTTTCATCTGCACGTGTGCTTCACGCAAATCAGCAACTTTGAAGTAAAGGATCGAGGTTCCTGCATCCGGCTTCTCGACTTTGTCCAGCATGAGCCGGATGCCTGCGCAATCGAAGAACGCCAGATTGCCTGCCGAGAACAGGAATCTCATGCCCAGTTTGTCGCGATAGAAGGCTGTCGCTCGCGCGACATCCTTAACAACAATCGCAATCTGCCCAATCTGATTCAAAGCAATCTGCGGACCGGCTGACATGTTGTGCCTCCTCAACCCACTACTCTCAACTTTCGAAATCGCACTAGCCTACCCTATTGCCGTCCTCTACAAAAATCGGTTCTCGATTGAGCCGCTTCCGATGAGCAGGTATAGTGCGGGCAGTCCGTTGCGACGGGCCAGGGACTCACGACTTGCTCCATGCATCCTCTTGACCTGTTGCGCCACTACTTCGCCGAGTATGGCTACTGGACGGTAGCCGCGGCACTGCTTCTCGAAAATACCGGCATTCCCGTGCCCGGTGAGACCACGTTGCTCTTCGCGGGGTTTCTTGCGTTCTCCGAACATAAGCTGGCGCTCTGGGGAGTGATCCTGGTGGGGGTGATTGCCGCAACTATTGGCGACAACGTCGGCTACTGGATTGGCCATCGCGGCGGACGTCCGCTGCTGGAACGCCAACGCCGTTTTTTTCATGTTTCCGAGGAGCACCTCGCGCGCGGCGAGCGCTTTTTTGTGCGCTATGGTTCGTTCACGATCTTTTTTGCGCGATTCATTTTTGGCATGCGCATCATTGCCGGTCCCTTGGCAGGCGTGCTCAAAATGCCGTGGAGGTCCTTTTTCCTCTTCAACTTTCTCGGAGCCGTGGTGTGGGTTTCCTGCATCGCTTCACTCGGCTATTTTTTCGGCAGCCGCTGGCAATCTCTAACGGATGAATTGGAATACGTGGAACTCGGGCTGGCGGCCCTTCTCATCGTGGTCGCCTTAGGCCTGTACGTACGTAAGCGACGACAAGCCCGCAACGGATCAGCGGCTTGACGTGTTTGGGCCGGAATTCCTTGTTAATTCGACACTCATCCCTTAGGAAACCGCAAGTCTGTCTCATGTTGCCGCACCTGAGCTTTCTTTTGTGTGCTCGGTCTTGATTGCTTTGTTGCGGTAATCTGTGCTCAGTGTCCGCACCCTCCAAGCTGATTCGATTCTTTGCCGAAATCGACCGTGAGGCATGGCTTCGCTTTTTCATAGCTATGGCCGGCCTGGTGTGCGCGTTCGCGTTCGCGGTCTTGTCTACCAGCTTTCGCGATCAAGGCAATCTGTTTGGCACCGCCATTACCGCTTCGCTGGCTCTGTTGACTGCGGTCCTTGTCGGCGTGACCACAGTGCCTTACCTCGCGCGGAAAGTTGCAACCGAACGGCTGCGCTTCAACGTGCGCTACGAGCTCACGCGCGAGGGGCTCATCTACATCATCGCGGTTCTGGTGATTGGAATTGCGGCGCTGAACACCGGCAACAATCTGCTGTTCATTGTGGTTGCCGCGATGCTGGCTGCGCTGCTGGTTTCCGGTGTCTCGTCCACCGTGGTTCTATTCGGACTGGACCTGCATGTCTCGCTGCCCGATCACGTGTTTGCCGGTAAGCCTTTTCTGGGAACCGTGACTCTGGTGAATCAGAGCCGACTGCCCTCGTTTTCGGTGAGCGTGGTTCCGGAAAAGTCGCTGCCTAAGCGGCGGTGGAAATGGCAGCGCACCGAAATCGGGGTGCCGCCATTTCGTCCGGCAGAGGAGCAATGGTTTCGCGTACCTGACCTGCAACTGCGGTCCCTGCCGCCTGAAGAAGAGCCGCCGCCGATTCTGCAGCGTCCCGCTTACTTTCCGTATCTGCGCGCCCATGAATCGGAGTCTGTGGTTGTCGAGTTGAATTTTCCGCGACGCGGAAAGTATGTCCAGGATGTACTCGGTCTCGCTACTCGCTTCCCGTTCTCGTTTCTAACCAAGACGCGGATCGTCTCTCTGGAACGCGAACTGATCGTACTGCCCGCGATCGGAGAAACGGAAGAGTTCCTAGCCATTTTGCCTACTTTACGGGGCGAATTCGAAGTCTTCCTTACCGGACGGGGCTACGATTTGTTCCGTCTGCGCGAGTTCCTGCCGGGAGATGCCGCTCGCCATATCGACTGGAAAGCAACCGCAAGATCGCAATCGTTGATGGTGAGGGAGTTCACGCGCGAGGACGAGCGCAAGCTGAAAATTGTTTTCGATAATCCGCCGCCCGGTGTACTCAGCGAAGAAGAATACGAATCCGCGGTTCGCCTTGCCGCGTCACTCGCATGGCACTTTGCCGATGGAGCTACTGAGATCAGCTTCGCCGCTCCGGACTACGAAGGTCCGCAAGAGGCAGTCGCGTTCTTGAAATATCTCGCCGTTGTGGAGCCCGCCGAAGAAAAAAGCTCAGTTCTCGGGCAGCTTGCCTCCGGAGGAGCTTATAACCTCGTTGTTACCGCGCGCCCACGAGGATCGATTCCAACACACATCTGGAACACTTCTTATTTCATTTTCATGGGTAAGTAGCTGCCGCAAAGAAACTAGCGGTCAGCGACCTATTGGCGCAAGTTGGCATCTAACTGATGAAAACCGACAGAGATCGCTATGTTTGCCTATTTGCCATCGCTGCGTCTGCAGTTTCACGACACCTACAACGATTACCGCATCGTGGATGGTGACGTGCAGTTCCGCCCGGAAAATGGGCACTGGCGTACGCTCCATCAGGAGGACCTCCGCATGCACTTCGCGTTCAACACCGAAGTCGCCTCCTGGCTGCGCAGACATTCCGATTCGTACGCGCAGTTTCCCCTGGCGAGATTCGCGTAAGAGCCGCTACTCTTCCCACACAAACGCGTCAAAGATGCGCCGCGTGCTGAACTCGAGCTGCTCGTAAAGCCGCACCGCATTGTAGTTGGCTTCCGTGACCGTCAAAGACAACTCGGAGAATTTCCGGTCCAGCAAGCTTTTGACGCACGTTGCCATCAGCGCGCGGGAGAGCCCGCGATTGCGGTGTTCGGGAAGCACGCAGATCTGCGTCACGTGACCTACGTCCTCGCGTACACGCGAACACAACAGCATGCCCACCATGCTTCTGGTTCCATGATGGATCGCCGTGAGCGAGGAAGCGGCATCGAAAAGGCCACATCCGGGAAAGCGAACGATATTGTTAAGAAACCGCAACGAACCGGCGATGCTGCGGTACTGATCGTTGATCTGCGAGTCCACGTGACCGGCATAGGATTGCATGATCACGTTCGCGGCCACTTGAAAGTCCTGTTCGGTCCATGGTCGAAGCGTGTATTGTCCCTTGAGTTCCGGAATGGGAAACGCCGGCGCGGGGCGCAGCGGCAGCGACATAAACAATCGCGGAAAGCGGCGGAATCCGTGGCGCAGGAACGGCGCAGCCGTCGATCCGGCATCGTGCAGTAGCAACTGCGCCTCAATGCGGCGAATGCCGGGTGAGTTTTGCAGCGTCTCCGCCACATGGTTCAGCAAGCGTTCGGAGAGGCCGCCCGGAGCTGAGGCCGATGCGAACATGTCTCCCACTACGCCTTTGCTGCCTTCATACACAAAAAATGAGTAACCGGCGATTGTCCCATTTTGGACCGCAGCATAGCCGGGTAGAATCTTGGAATCGAGATAGCGCAGGATCATCTCGGCCGAGCTCTGATAGTCCCAATTCATACGCTCCGCCCACAGCTTCGCCTCCTCCATCAACAGTGGACGAAGCTCTGCGGCGCCGAAATGTCGGAGATCAAGAATTTCCACGGGCAATCGGGCCGGCACTTCGCGGACCCGCCGTACGGCTGTTGCAGTTCTGGCTTCCCTGATCGGCAAAATCCTACTCCCAGCCATGCGTAACGAGCCGTGGCCCGAAGACCCGGCGAACAAGCGGAATCCCTTCCAGGTCAGGAACCAGAGTCTAAAGCATTCCCGTCGCAAACCAAGCGATTTTCCGCCGTGGGGAACCACGCCATGCAGCCGTAACCATTCAGCTTACCGTGCCAAGCGGACACTTGACCAAAAGGGAGAGCCACAGCAAGTGGACGTTATGGATTGTGGACTTGGTGGACGAACGGTTCGAGAAACAGTGTCCACTCTGTCCACCAAGTCCACGATGTCCATTCCTGGACAGTGGCTCGCGTCCATGAACAAGAGGAGACGCAGAGTTCTGCCTCTCTCTCTACCTATTTGGCGGAACTTTTCCTGTCAGCTCGCGGATGATCTCTACTTCGCGCTGCCTATAGGGCATTCCATCCCGATGAAAGATGTCGTGGAACCACACTGCTGGAGGTTGCAGCACATAGGGCCTCTCCCACGAATCCCACGGATAGTACGTTTGCGTTTTGCCGGCGACGAATCCCCAGTTGATCGCGGCGACGTGCAGTTTCTTCGCCAATGGGAGGATCGTATCGAAGGTGCTGCCCACAGAGCGCGCCATGTACTCCGTGCAGAGGATTGGGCGATGGTATGGCACAAGGTCCTGTACTCGCTTCTCGAACTGCTCCGGCCAGCCGTAGTTGTGGAAGGAGATCACGTCAGAATTTTCCAACTGCACGCGCTGGATCGGCCTAAGTTTCTCCAGCGACCAGTCACCCTCCCAAACCCCACTGGTAAGCGGTTGGATGGGATTCTCGTCACGCGCCCAGGCAAAGACTTGTGGTAGCAACTTCAGCACCAGCTCGCGCTTGTTCTTCGGCTCGTTGTCGAGATAGACGGGATCGTTGATGTTGTTAGGCTCGTTCCATAGGTCCCAGGCGAGCACGCGAGGATCCTGCCCGAAAGCACCGACCACTCCCTGCACATAAGCTTTGAGTCGTGGATACTGCGAGGGATCCTCGAGCGCCGCCGCCCCGGGACTCTGCACCCAGCCTGAGTTGTGTATCCCGGGAATCGGCGGATGCTGCGGTCCCAATTTGGGATTCGGGTCCCACACCGAATCGAAGAGCACAAAGATAGGACGAATGTGGTGCCTGGCGCAGATCGTGAGGAACTCGTCGATTCTCTTTTGAAATCCGGGAGCGTCCTGTTGCCAGAGCAGGTCATGCAGGAAGACGCGCATGGTGTTCATGCCCAGCGATTCCGCCCAGCCGAGTTCCTTGTCGATCTGCTGCGGATCGAAGGTGTTGCTCTGCCACATTTCGAGCTGGTTGATCGCGTCGGCAGGAATGTAGTTGCTGCCGACCAGCCAAGGTTGCTGCTGGTACCAGTCACGCGCCTTCTGCTCGGTCCAGCGCTGAGGGGAGGCTTGCGCAGCGGTGAACAGCGGCAACAACAGGAACAGGCTACTAATCAACACCTTCACGTTGTTTTTTCGCATTACTCAGCTCCAACCAGTCCATTGGTCCATCACGTCCACACGGTCCAAAGTTTTCTGATTCCACTGCTCCCGCTTCCTCGGGTTGCATCTCAACAAAAGGTAAGTACGTTCCAGCAGGAGGAGCGGTGAAGTTCACGATCTTTGGCCTGAGCATCTCCTCATCATGGGGCAACGGCCACGCGACGCCATATCGCGCCATTCTAAAGGCGCTGCACGGGCAAGGACATCAAATCACGTTTTTCGAGAAAGACGTTCCCTATTACGCACGGCATCGCGATCTCGCTTACCCGAACTTTTGCAAGCTGGTGTTGTATTCGGATTGGTCGGAGATTCGCACTGAGGCGCTGCGGGAATCCGGCGAATCGGATGTCGCCCTGTGCGCGAGCTATTGCCCGGAAGGCGCTGAAATCATCGACGATGTGCTGGACTTGCCGCGGCCGCTGAAACTCTTCTACGACCTCGACACTCCGGTCACGCTCGCTGCTCTCGAACGAGGGAAGGTTGAATGCCTGCGCGCCTCGCAGATGCCGGAGTTCGATCTGTATCTCTCATTTACCGGAGGCGGCACGCTGGATGAACTTACCTCGCACTGGGGGGTACAACGCGCGGCTGCGCTGTATGGCTGCGTGGATCCGGATGCGCACAGGAGCATCGCGCCACGCGCGGAGTTCATGTGCGACCTGAGTTACATGGCCACGTATGCGCCTGATCGCCAGCAGAAAGTAAGTAAGCTGCTCTTATCTCCGGCAGCGAAATTGCCGAGTCGAAAGTTCGTGCTGGCCGGATCGATGTATCCCGCAGCGATGAAGTGGCCAAATAATGTTTCCCATTTTGAACATGTAGCGCCGACCGAGCACTCGGCGCTGTATTCGTCCTCTCGACTCACGCTCAATGTCACGCGCGGCGATATGTCACGCTGGGGATACTGTCCCTCAGGGCGACTTTTCGAAGCTGCCGCCTGCGGTACGCCATTAATCAGCGACTGGTTCGAGGGACTCGACACCTTCTTCGATCCGACTGCGGGAGAGATCGTCATCGCGCACGAAGACAATGACGTGATTGCAGCGATTGAGCTTAGCGACGAAGAACTTGCGCGCATGGCGCGCCGCGCCCGCGAACGCACGCTCAGCGAGCACACCGGCGAGCAGCGCGCGCGAGAGCTAGTCTCCGCGATCGAGCAGGTTGCGAGTCACAGTGATGTCGAACGAGCAAGGAGTGAAGTGGCATGATTGGAATCATTCCCGCCGCAGGTGCAGGTCAGCGTATTCAGCCGCTTGGATGTTCGAAGGAATTACTGCCTGTCGGCTCGCGCATGGTGGACGGCATCGAGCGTCCGAAGGCAGTCGCCGAATACTTGGTCGAGCGCATGATCGCCGCCGGCGCTGAGCAGATTTGCATGGTCGTCTCGGCCGAGAAGACCGACCTGATCCGCTACTTCGCCGAGCGTAGCTACGCCGCCGAGATTTTTTATGTGCTGCAGCAGAAGCCGCAAGGTCTTTGCGACGCGCTGTTCCGTGCCGAGACATTTGCGTGCCTTCACGACTCCGTGCTGATCGGCATGCCGGATACGATCTGGTTTCCCGAAAACGGGTACCGTTCCGCGCTGGCTACGATTGACCGCACGGCCGGAGACGTTAGTCTGCTGCTCTTTCCGGTCACGAATCCTGCCGCTTTTGACGCCGTCCTCTGCGATGAGCAGGGCTTCGTGCGTGATGTCGAAGTCAAGCGGCGTGACGCACACTCGAATTGGGTTTGGGGCGCGGTCGCCGCCACCGGAGCCGCCTTCCACAATCTGAAACTGCTTTGGGACTCGCGACATCGCGAAGACGAATATCTCGGCACGCTATTGAACGCCTACATCGCCGCAGGCAATGCGGTGAGCTCGACCTGTGCGGGAGAGCTGTACATGGATGTCGGAACTCTGGAAGGATATCGCCGCGCGCTGGACTACTTGCGCTCACGAAGATCTGCGCAGGAAGAGAAGATCCAGGCGGCGTGACTTCTACTTCGCGACGGCGATCGCCAATCCTGCGCACGGCGCGAGGGGCGCAGACGAATGTAGCTCGCGTACTTGCGTGCTCACCAGGTAAGCATCTGGGGGAAATTCCCGGCTGGTCTTGAGCGCTTTTTCAATACAGGAAATCGTCTCCGCGTGACGAGCGCAAACGAAAACCTGGAATCGGGACTGATCGGAAAATTGAAATTCCACGCGGTGGCTGCGGTGGCTGGAACAAGGCTGCGGAGGATTCATCAGGTTCATCTCACAGATGCTGGAAAACGCATTCGCCACGGTTCGGCCCTCCGGGAAAGAATGAATTAAATCGATTTAATTGGGCAGAAGAGTACTAGAGTGTTAAGGCGCTGTCAAGCTGAAGGCGAGTGACCAAACGTGGAAAACATGTCCTCTTGGTGTGCAGAAGGCTGCAGCTCTAACGCGTTGAAAAACGAAACTCCGTAATGGTGCGGTATCTCTGTCCCGGCTTTAACTCGGTCGAGGGAAAGTCGGGATGATTCGGCGAATCAGGATAATGCTGCGTCTCCAGAGCGAACGCTGAGCGCCGCTGATAAACCTTTCCATCTTTCCCAGTGAGCGTGCCGTCGAGAAAATTTCCTGTATAGAACTGAATACCCGGCTGGTCGGTAAACACCTGCAGCACGCGTCCGGTGGTCGGCTCGTATACTTCGGCGGCTTCCACAAACTTGCCCTTGTTGCTAAGGACCCAATTGTCGTCGTAGCCATGGGCGAGCTTAAGCTGTTCGTTGTCGTCATTGATGCGTGCGCCGATGGGAGTGGGCTTGCGAAAGTCGAACGGCGTACCGGCCACGGATTTGATCTCTCCGGTGGGAATCAACTGCGGGTTCACCGGGGTAAAGTCCGCGGCATTAATCTTCATTACGTGCTCGAGGATGTCACCATTACCTTGTCCCTTCAGATTGAAGTAGGAATGGTTCGTGAGATTTACGACCGTGTCTTTGTCCGTGGTAGCGGAGTAGTCGATGCGCAAAGTATTGCTGACCAGCGTGTAGCGAACGATGGCGGTGAGCGTTCCCGGAAACCCCTGGTCGCCATCGGGACTCACGTGCGTAAGCTCGATGCCATTCTTGATCTCGCGCGCTTTCCAGACGGCTTTGTTGAAACCCTTCGTGCCGCCGTGCAGCGCGTTATCGCCATCGTTCTTCGGGACGTGGTAGGTTTTCCCGTCCAGCTTGAATTCACCGTGCGCAATCCGATTGGCGTAGCGCCCGATGATCGCTCCGAAGTACGGCGTGTTTTCTTTTTCGTACTGATCGAGCGAATCGAAGCCGAGGACAATGTCCGCTTCTTTCCCATTGCGGTCCGGCGTCTTCAGGGAGACAACGATTCCGCCGTACGTCATGATCTGTGCCTCGATCTTCGGACTTTTCAGCGTGTAGATCTCAACCGAGGTTCCGTCAGACGTGGTTCCAAAGGCGCGTTTCGTCACCGCAGATTGCATTGGGGTCGTCATCGCCGGCAAAGCGAGGAGAAGAAGCACGAAGAATTTCGTCATGATCGATTTTCCGAGTGCAGTTGGGACCAATGAGAATAACAGGTTACAGGGAACAGGTGACAGGTTATAGGTGCAGGCAAGAGCTACAGGAACATCTACACCGGAACAAGTTTTAGCGCATTGAAACAGGGAGCAAGATTAGTTCCTTATCCCCTGTTCCCTAAAACCTGCCCCCTGTTCCCTGTCCCCTGCTTTTTTCCTTGACAAGAATTCCCCAACCGTAATAAAAACCCGAACGTTCGTTTTCTGAATAACCATTCAGCGGAGACTCCGGACGGTCTGGTTCGCACGCAAGATCAAGGATCGACGATGAGAGCGGCGGTGTTACGCGCGTTCGGACAGCCACTCGCACTCGAGGAGATCGCCGAGCCGTCATTGGCGGAAGACGAGGTTCTGATTCGAGTGGAGGCATGCGGCGTTTGCCATTCCGATCTGCACGTCGCGGAAGGCGATTGGCCGCAGTTTGCTTCGATCGTGAAGTTGCCGCTTGTCCTGGGACATGAGATCGCGGGCCGGGTGGTGAAAACTGGCAGCCGGGTAAGCGACGTCGAGATCGGGGCGCGCGTCGGCTTGCCGTGGATTTACTGGACGTGCGGCGAGTGCGCCGCCTGCCGCGAGGGGAACGAAAATCTTTGCTCGCGGCAGAGCATTACGGGTGTGACTGTGGACGGCGGCTATGCCGAGTTCGTGAAGGCCAAGGCCAGCCATGTGGTTCCCATTCCGGAACCCTTGTCGGCTGTCGAGGCAGCGCCGCTCTTCTGTGCGGGCGTAACTGTTTATCGGGCATTGGAGAAGGCAAGCGTGGCGCACGGACAGAAGCTGGCGATCTTTGGCATCGGCGGCCTGGGACACTTGGCCGTGCAGATTGCGCGGGAGATGGGCGCAGAGGTCATTGCCGTGGATGTGCACGAAGAAAAGATCGAATTGGCAAAAAAGCTCGGCGCAGCCGAAGGCCTGGTTGCACAGGAGGCAGGAAAGCGACTGCGGAAGGCCGGCGGCGTTCACGTGGCGCTCGTGACTTCGGCTGCGAAGGCGGCCTACGACGTGGCTTTTCAGGCGCTCCGGCCGGGTGGGATTCTGCTCGTCGTTGGTCTGCCGGCGGAGAACATTTGTTTTCCGACGATCATGATGGCAGCGCGTGAAGTCCGTGTCCGCGCCACCGCAGTAGGGACGCGGCAGGATGTGCGTGAGGTTCTGGCGATGGCAGCTGCCGGAAAGATTCGTTGTTTGCTTTCGACCACCAAGCTCGAAGGCGTGAACGACGCTTTAAGTCAATTGCGCCAGGGAAGTGTTACCGGGCGCATTGTCCTGAATTGGAACTGATCTCCAATGCCTAAGATCGCGCAAGACCGAATCGAAGAAAACCAGCGGCGCATTGAAGACGCGGCGCTGGCGCTGTTCACGCGCCAGGGATTTCACGGCACCAATATCCGCGAGATCGCCCAAAAAGCCGAAGTTTCTACCGGTGCGATCTACACGTACTATCCGACCAAAGAAGCTCTGTTCGTGAGTCTGGTGGGGCACTATGAGGAGCGCATGAAGAAGCTGCGCGACCGCCTGTTTCAAGGTATTCGCGCTCCGTTTGCGAAGCAGGAGATTCGCAGGCTTGCCGCCGAGATTCGCTCCATGGTGTACGACAATGCCGACTACTGGCTGCTGATGTATATCGACGTGATCGAGTTCAGCAATCAGCATTTTGTCTTCATGTTTCAGGAGATGCCGGAAAAAATTCGCCATCGGCTCGGCCCGGCGCTGCAGAAAGTAAAGACGCAACCCGGCTGGTCGGGACGGGATCCCGCGTTTGTCTTTACGTCGATTTACATGTATATCCTGCAGTACTTCTTGATCGAGAAATTGTTTCAGGGTAATCGCCATCTCGGAGTTTCCGATGAACAGGCGATCGAGTTCTTTGTTCAGCTTCTAGCCGAGGGGACTTGGAATTCGCGCAGACGTGTTGCGCGCAAGACGCCGAGATTCTCCGGCAAGCGGGCCAACGGGGCACAGAGGCGAGAGCAGCGGGCTCTCGCTGTTTCATAAACACGGATTCAGGAGAGCGTATGAACTTCCTCAAATCGCTGACATTGGCTTTCACCTGTTTGTTCCTCGCCGCCACCATGGCTTGGGCGCAGGGCGTTGGCTCATCCGGAAACATTCAGGGAACGGTCACCGATCCTTCGAACGCCGTTCTGCCCGGCGCGACCGTCACCGCAGTCGCCACGCAGACGGGACTGCAACGCGCGACGAAGACGGACAGCAATGGCTTCTTCAATCTCACTGGCCTGCCGCCCGCTACGTACGACGTGACAGTCGAACTCAGCGGATTCTCGCCGCAAGTGCAGAAAGGGGTGATCGTCAGCATCGGACAGACAGCGATGGCCAACTATCAGCTCAAAGTTGGCCAGGTTGCGACCGAGGTCGTCGTCACCGGAGAAGCTCCGGTGATCGACACCACAGAAGGCAAGCAGGCGAATACGATCGGTGACCGCCTAATTACCGATCTGCCCATCGACCGCCGCGACTATCTCACGTTCACGCTTCTGCTGCCCGGCGTGAGCAACTCGACCGTAATCGCCGACAACGCCGACTTCCGCGTGAAGCAGACGCCGCAAAGTGGCCTGTCGTTTTATGGAAGCAACGGACGCGGCAATAACGTGACCGTGGATGGCGGAGAAACCAATGACGATGCCGGCGGCGTGCGCCTGAACGTGAGCCAGGACGCCGTGCAGGAGTTCCAGATCAACCGCAGCAACTATGCGGCGGAATTGGGATCGGCCAGCGGCGCCTCAATTAATATCGTGACCAAATCGGGAACGAATAAAGTCCACGGCGGCGCTTTCGGATTCTTCCGCAACGACGCGATGGACGCACGGGATCCGTTCGCGTTCAGCCCGGCGCTGACCGTCGGACAGCCGTTCTCGCTCACCGGGCAAGGTCAGCCGATCAAGAATTCTCTTAGCCGGCAACAGTTCGGAGCGACGCTCGGCTTCCCGATTCAGAAAGACAAGACCTTCATGTTTCTCTCTTATGAGGGACTTCGTTCTGACGCGCAGGATTCGGTTCCCCTACTAACAACGAGCAGCATTTTCGGTCCGACCGCGCAGCAGTTGCCGATTCTCGGCGGCCTTGTTGGTCTTGGCGGTGCTCCGGTGCCATGCCTCGCAGAACCTGCGCCGGCGCCTCCGGGAACGTTCCTCACTCTTCCAGCACAGATTTGTGCTGGAGCCTTGCAAAGTATCTTGACTGTGAATCCTACTCCGGGACCAAATCCTTTTGTGAGCCCTGGTCAGGCCGCTTCCAATGCTTTCATCGTGAACCAATTTGAAACCAACGGCGGCCTTTTCCCATTTCCGACGCGCGAGCACGAGGGCTCGCTTCGTCTCGATCATCAGTTCAATCAGAACAACCAAGCTTTCCTGCGTTACAGCGCCGCGCACCTCGACGAGCAGGATCCCGATGTCCACGCGCTCACGGGCATTTCGCGCGGCAACTCGATCCTGAATTGGGACAGCAACCTAGAAGGCGCGTACTACCACCAGTTCAGTCCGTTCACGCAGAACGAGCTGCGCCTGCAGTGGGACTTGAACCAGTTCAATGTCACGACGAACGATCAAGGCGGGCCAGGACTTGACGTGCAGGGCTTCGGCTTTTTCGGTCGCGGCATCTTCCTGCCCAGCTTCACACGCACACGCCGCTACGAGTTTGCCGACAACGTCACGCTCGTTCGCGGACGTCACACGATGAAGACCGGCTTCTACGAACTGCTGCGCGGCAACAAAACCACCTCCGACACCTTCTTCGCCGGACGCTTTGAATTTTTGCAATTACCCGGCGGGCTGCTCAGTCCCTGTTTGCAAATTCCAGCACTTTGCGGTCTGCCGCTGACGACGCCGTCAGCGCCAATTAGCAACCTGCAAGCCTGGAGCCTGGGACTGCCTGCCTTCTACGAGCAGGGATTCGGCGATCCGACCTACTCCGAAAATCGCCCTCTGACGGCTGCCTATTGGCAGGACTCGTGGCAGATGCGATCGAACTTCACGCTGAATTACGGCCTGCGCTATGAGGTTGATTCCCAATATGGTCCTCTGAATACGGACAAGAATAACTTCGCACCGCGCGTTTCCTTCGCCTGGGATCCCTTTGGCCAGCATAAGACGGTTGTCCGCGGTGGATACGGCATCTTCTACTCGCCCGTGTACGCTCAGATTTCCAACGTCGTGAAGACGCTGGGCAACGTGAACGGCACGCGCCAAATCGCGAACACTCTGGTCTCCATCCTCGGTGTGCCTGGTGCGCCGGCGTTGAATTCGGCAGCGATTTATCAAACGTTGTTTGCTGAGGGCAAGATTCTCTGCGGCACGCCTCCGGCGGGAGCGAACGCCTGCATTACGCCCGCAGACCTGCAACAGTTTGGCCTCACAGTCGCGAACACTGGTCCGCTTCCTCCGGGGACCGTGCTCTTCGCCGGCCAGCCGGATTATCAGAATCCTTCGTCGCAGCAGGCTTCGCTTGGTGTCGAGCAGGAGATTGGAGAAGGCTTCACCGTATCCGCGAATTACATTTACGTGCACACACAGCACTTGCCCTGGGCGGTGGACACGAACCTACTACCAGGCGCGCCGGTCGTGACCGGCACCGGCGCCGATGGACTCCCGACCAACGGCCTGCCGTTCCAGAACTGGGGCGCGCCGCAATGTCAGGCGGATCCGGCGCTTTGCTTTGCCGATCCCACGCATACGATCCTGCAGAACAACGTATATTCGTCGATCGCTTCGGCGGTGTACAACGGCGGCATCTTGGAGATGCGTAAGCGTTTCAGCAATCACCTGACGCTGATCGGAAATTACACCTACAGCAAAGCCATCGATGACGCCACGGATTTCAACAGCGACTACGCGGCTTTCAATGAAGTGAATTTGCGTGCCGAGCGCGCGCTGTCGGACTTTGACGAGCGCCACAAGATCGTTTTTGCCGGCGTCCTGAGCAGTCCGTTCGAGAACTCGCGCGTCTTCTCCGGCTTCGAGCTGTCGCCGATCATCTCCTACAACAGCGGACACCCGTTCAACCTGCTGGCCGGGTCGGATATCAACGGCGACGGACACTTCACCAACGATCGTCCGCCGGGAGCGGGACGCAACTCCGGACGCGGTCCGGATTACGTGACCTTCGACATGCGCTTAGGACGTGCGTTCAAGCTTGGCGAGAAGGCCAGCCTGCTGTTCACGGCGGAAGGGTTCAACATCACGAACACGACGAACTTTGCCAGCGTGAACAACATCGTCGGCGCCACGTTCGCGCCGCCGTTCAATGTGCAAGGCACAGCCGGAGTGTCGCCCAGCCAGCCGCTGGGATTTACGTCGGCTTTCCCGAAACGGGAAATACAGTTGGGCTTGAGGTTAAGTTTCTGAGCCCCGACCTGCTTGGTGCGAGGTTACGGGCCATGGACTAAGCGGCCCTTGATTAGTTGTCATCCTGAAGCGCTTCTGTTGCGCGAAGGATCTCCCGCGATGATTCATCCCGAAGTGCGGTTTCCCGGTTTCTAGCAAGAGTTGCGGGTAGAAAGCCGGAAGCCGCAATTTAAGTCCTTAAGATCGCGGCGAGATTCTTCGCGCAAAAGAAGCGCTTCAGGATGACATCGCATTGATTTTGCGAAGGCTAAGAGTTGTTCATTGGGAGAAAGCTCGTTCTCTAAGAGATTCTGTCGTTACACCTAGTTTCAGGAGGTACATATGCTGCGTTCGTTTACGCAAGCCATTCGGCTCCTTGCATTCGCTCTTCTAGCGCTGAGCATCACCGCCAGCGCGCAAGTCACCACCCACACCGGCACTCTCGACGATGGAGCCACGTTCCTCATCGAAGTCCCGGCCAACTGGAATGGCACTCTTTTTCTCTACAGCCACGGCTACGTGACGCCGGGCAGCGCGAATCCCGCGCAGGATGTTGGCGATCCGGCCACGCGCGCATTCATGCTCGCCAACGGCTTTGCTCTGGCAGGATCGTCCTACGCCACCACAGGATGGGCCGTCCACGAAGCTCTGCCCGATCAGATTGCCGTTCTCGATCAGTTTGACGCGCTGGTTGCCCATCCCAAGCGCACGATTGCCTGGGGACACTCATTGGGCGGCATGATTACCGCAGGCCTGATCCAGCTCTATCCCGAACGCTTTGACGCGGCGATGCCGATGTGCGGTGTGCTCTCTGGCGGAGTGGCGACATGGAACACGGCGCTCGATGGCGAGTTCGCTTTCAAGAACCTGCTGGCGGCCGAGACACCGTTACAGATGGTCAAGATCGCGAATCCCAATTTGAACCTCGGAATCGCGGAGCAGGTGCTCGCCCTTGCCCAAGCTACGCCACAAGGCCGCGCCCGCATCGCCTTGGTAGCGGACCTCGACGATGGTCCCGGATGGTTCGTTCCCACGAGTCCTGAACCCGCAGCGAACGACTTTGCCGGCCAGGAGGCGAATCAATTTCTCTGGGCGCAGCAGGTAGATTTTCCGTTTATCTTCGCCTTTCGCGCGGAATTGGAAGCGCGTGCCGGCGGCAATGTCTCCTGGAACACGCATGTGGACTATCGCCGTCAATTCGAGCGTTCCATCAATCGCGCGGAGGTGAAAGCCCTCTATGGTGCGGCCGGTCTCGACCTCGATGCCGATCTGGATGCGCTCAACGATGCCGAACGCGTGAGCGCGAGCGAAGAACCGCTGGAATATTTAGAACGTAACATCATCTATAACGGCAACATCCAAGTTCCCGTTTTGACACTGCATACCACCGGCGATGGCCTAGTGGTCGTCGAAAATGAATCTGCCTATGACAATGTCGTGGACGAGGCGGGCAATGCACGGCTGCTGCAGCAGCGGTTTGTACATCGCGCCGGTCATTGCGCCTTCACGCCCGCCGAGACGATCGCTGCGGTAGAAACGCTGCTGACGCGACTCGCTACCGGTCGCTGGCCGCACGACTCTGACGCCGACGATCTCAACGCCGAAGCAGCCGGCCTGGGTCCGCTGTTCAACATCTTCGCGACGTCGCAAGGCGTGGTTCCCACGCCACCGGCGTTCGTCGATTTCCATCCCGCTCCGTACCTGCGACCGTTCGATGCCTTCGATGCCTGCCACTTTGGATTCGATGGTGACGAGCACAGGTGTCACGAACGGCATGAGTGGTTCGAAGCGAGATAAAAAGCGAATTCACCACAGAGACACGGAGACGCAGAGAAAAGCAAAAGCCAAAACACGGACTTACAGATGCACTGGATTGGACCGATTGATCAGAGCATTTTAGTTTTCATTTGGGGTATCCGTCCGATCCGTCGCAATCCGTGAAATCCGTGTTGTGGTTTCTGCTTCGTTTTGCTTTTCTCTGTGTCTTCGTGCCTCCGTGGTGAAAGATTTTTGACTTTGGAGTCCATCCATGGATTCACCCGTAGAACTCACGCCCCACGGCGACGTGGCCGTGATTACGATCAATAATCCTCCAGTCAACGCGCTCAGCCCGGCGATGATCGACGGTCTTGCGCGCTCGTTTGCGCAGATCGGCGAGGATGCAGGCACGCGGTCCGTGGTACTCATCGGCGCCGGCAAGAACTTTGTTGCCGGAGCCGATATCAAGGAGTTCGCGAAGATTGTTTCTGGACAGTCGCGCGGCTCGGATTTGCCAGTTCTGCTGGACCGCATTGAAGATTGTTCCAAGCCGGTGATCGTCGCTATTCAGGGCACGGCATTCGGCGGGGGCCTGGAGCTTGCCATGGCCGGGCACTATCGGCTGGCCACCCGCACAGCGCAGGTTGGCCAACCCGAGGTGAAGTTGGGACTTATTCCCGGCGCGGGCGGGACACAGCGTCTGCCGCGACTCGCAGGCGTCGCGAAAGCCGTGGAAATGTGCGCGCAGGGCAATCCCATTCGCGCCGAGGAAGCGCTGGCAGTTGGGATCGTGGATCGTCTTATCGAGGGTGATCTGCTGACGGAGGCGATCGCTTTTGCGCATGAGATGGCTTCGGCACCGATTCCGCGAACGCGAGAGCGCAATTCCAAATTGGGAACCGCCGAGCAGAATGCCGCGATCTTTGCGGCCGCGCGGGAGACTGCGCGCAAAAAGCAGCGCAATTTTCTCGCGCCGCTGGTCGCCATCGACTCAGTCGAGAATTCGCTGCGCCTGTCATTTCGCGATGGCTGTGCGGCCGAGCGAAAGCTATTTCTCGAGTGCCTGCACAGCGAACAGTCCAAGGCGCAAATTCACGTCTTTTTCGCCGAGCGCGAGGTCGCCAAAATTCCCGACGTTCCCAAAGAAACTCCGCTCATTCCCATCCAGCGCGCGGCGGTTGTCGGCGCGGGCACAATGGGCGGCGGGATTGCGATGGTCCTCGCCAATGCCGGCATTCCCGTCCTTCTGAGGGAAGCCGATCAAGTGGCGTTCGATCGCGGTCTCAGCAACATTCAAAAGAACTATGCCAATTCGGTGAAGCGAGGACGCTTTGCGCAGGCGTTCGTCGACGAACGGCTAAAGTTGATCACGCCAACGCTCACTTACGCCGGATTCTCCGACGCCGATCTCGTGATCGAAGCGGTCTTTGAAGGCATGGCGCTGAAGAAGCAAGTCTTCGCGGATCTGGATCGCGAGTGCAAATCGGGAGCGATTCTCGCCAGCAATACCTCCACGCTCAACATCGACGAAATCGCGCAATCCACTGGGCGGCCGGAATCCGTGGTCGGCACGCATTTTTTCAGTCCGGCGAACGTGATGCGCCTGCTGGAGATCGTGCGCGGCAAGCAGACCAGCAAAGAAGTCCTAGCCACCTGCATGAACCTAGCCAAAAAGCTGGGCAAAGTCGGCGTGCTGGTAGGGAACTGCCGCGGGTTCGTCGGCAATCGCATGTTTCATCCGTACATTCGCGAAGCCACGTTCCTGGTGGAGGAAGGCGCCACGCCTGAAGCCGTCGATCGCGCGCTTTACGATTTCGGTATGGCCATGGGACCGCTGGCGACCGGCGATCTCGCCGGGCTCGACGTGGGCTGGCGCATTCGTAAAGAGTATCGCCATCTGGAGAAGGCCGGCGTGCGCCAAGCCTTCGCCGCCGATCGTCTGTGCGAACTGGGACGCTATGGACAGAAGACTGGACGCGGCTGGCATCGCTATAGCGAAAATCGCCAGACGAGCGCCGATCCCGAGGTAGTTGATTTAGTCCGACAGTGGGCGCGCGAGGCTGGGATCGCGCAACGCGAGATATCCGCGTCGGAGATCGTCGACCGCTGCATTTACGCGCTCGTCAACGAGGGCGCGCGAATTCTGGAAGATGGCTATGCGCTGCGCTCCGGCGATATCGACATCATTTATCTGAACGGCTACGGATTTCCAGCCTGCCGCGGCGGTCCCATGTGGTACGCAGACACCGTCGGCTTGCGCACGGTCTACGACCGCGTTTGCGAATTTGAGCAACAGCACGGGGAGCTGTGGACTCCTGCTCCGCTGCTGAAGGAATTGGCGCTGGAGGGCAGGAGGTTCTCGGATTACAGCCGCGAGCACGGCGCGAGCGCGGCGTAACCTGCCTGCAACACGATCCTTTCCAAACTGTCATCCCTCGCGCCGCAGGAAGAATGTTTCGGAATAAAATTCTTTGGTTTGCGGCGCGGGGGATCTGCTGTTTTCTGCAATTTCCTGGTTAGTGTAGACAGGTTCAGGGAAGGGCACGCATTTATGCGTGCCGATAACCGTCGCACTTTTAATGGTGTTTTAGCGGCTTCAGCCGCGGCTGAAGCCGCTGCACTTCCAATTTGAAAGGAATTCCCGCTACGGCACGGATAAATCCGTGCCCTTCCCTGAACCCAGATCAGGTCTATAAGAACTCTGAATTTGCTCTAGAGGCAGCGCAGAAGCAGATCCCCCGGGCCGCATTGACTCTCGAAACTTAATTTGCATTCGTGCTGCGGCCCGAGGGATGACAGTTTCATATTGGGAACGCCTTTTTTTATTGAGATGCGAACGGCACGTCGCTACCGCATCTCCATCAACGCCGCCATAGTCTCAATGCCGTCCCACAGATTCTGCAATCGAATGTTCTCGTTCGAGCTGTGCTGGTTGTTGTCGTAGTTGGCAATCGGCACGGTGATGGTGTGGGTTGCGGCCGCGCGCTCGATCGCCAACAGTGGAACGCTGCCGCCCATCGTCGGCCAGAGCACGACCGGCTGATGCGCTGTCGCTACGGCTGCAATTACCTCCTTGGCAATCGGCAAATCCATCGGCGTACGCGCGGCGTTGTAGCTGGCGAGATCGCGTTTCACGTAAGTCACACGCGGATGCGCCAACAGAATCTGGCTGTCGGGTTCTGTTTCCGTCACGAAGTATCCGCGCGAGCGGATGTAATCGATCACGCGGTTCTGCTGTTCGCGCCAGTCGATGCCCACGACCAGCCGCAAATCGAGATCGACCATTGCGTTCGAGGGGATCACATTATTGGAGCGCGCGCCGGTACGCGCCGATGAAATCCCGTTGATGTTCAGCGAGGGCAGATTCAACAGCGAGAGCAGCGATTTTCCGCCGCCATCAACGTGCCCAAGCCAGAGTTCCTGCTCGATCTTCTCGTCATTGTGTGGCGCATTTGCGATGGCTTGTTCTTCGAGAGGACTCAGCGGAGTTATGCCGTCGTAAAAATGCGGAATCAGAACGTGCCCGGTTTGATCTTTCATGCCGGCGAGTAGCTGTGCGAGTTCCATCGCGGGATTCGGCGCCCAATTGCCGTAATGTCCGCTGTGCAACTCGCGCCGGGGACCATAGACCGTGACCTCGAGGTGAGTGTCGCCGCGCGCGCCGAAGACCACGGTTTGTGCGCCGCTTTGGTCCACCGGTCCATCGCAGATCAGCCACACGTCTCCGCCGATCAGGCTGCGATAGGTATCAAGAATCTTTTCCAGGTGTGGCGATCCCGCTTCCTCTTCTCCTTCCCAGACGAAGCGAAGGTTCGAGCGCAACGGAATATGCGCCGATTGCAGAGCGTCGAGCGCCGAGAGCTGAGCGATGATCGCCGCTTTGTCGTCTGATGCCGAACGCGCGTAGATTCTTTCATCGCCGTTGACCGTGGCTGTGCGCGGACTGAAAGGCGCGCCGCCGACCCAGTCCGTTGGCGTAACCGGTTGGCCATCATAGTGCGCGTAGAAGACGATCGTGTGCTGCGCGCCTGGAGTCTTGATCTCGCCATAAACGACGGGGTTCGCGCCGGGTATTTCGAGCAATCGAGCGTTCACGTGCCGCTGCTGCAATTGCGCAATCAGGTAGTCAGCATTGCGCTGAATATCGGCGGTGTCGCTGGCTACGTTGGGAATGGACAGCAGCGAAGTAAAATCTCCAAGAATTTGTTGGCGATGCGTTTGTTGCCAGGAATGCGCCGCCTGAGCGGCGGTTTGGGCGAAGGTCGGAAGAGTATAGAGGAGAGCAATACAGACGATGCGGTGGATCATGCGCAGAAAGGATAACAAGTCATTCCATATCCGCAACCGGCCAGAAAATTGTCAACAGCGGATCGAAGCCTCGGACGCATTCTCCTTTACTGCCATGGTGAGCTCCGCCAAGGTGTGATCCGGCGTCAGGGAAACTTTCTTTCGCGCCTGCTTGGAGATCAGCTCTAGCCACTCCTGCGCTGCTGCGGCAAATCCTGGAAACTGAGCTTGGGGAAGCGTACTCACAGATTCTTCCGCTCTTCGCAGAGCCTGATCGAAGTTTCCTTCCACAAGGAGCACGGAGGCTTCTACCATCAATAGAAAATAACGATCACGGATGTCGCTCGCATTGCACTCCTGAAACCATTCTCGTGCGGCCACATTTTCTGCGCGTACCATTGCATTAAAAAACGCCGCATCCAATGCAATTCCGGACTTGAGCTTGGCGGGACATTTCTGCCGTAAATTCAGTGTCGATTCCAAATGTCTTTCGGCTACATCGAACTCGCGGCGATCCATAGCCTGCTCATAAGCCATGATGTTGCCAAGGACATCGCGTCCGGAGCCATCGCTAAAAGCGAGTGCTTTGCCGATGAGCAACGGGTCCCAGTCGCGTGGACGGGATCCGTTATTCGCTGCTTCGGCGAGTGCCAGTAGGGCACACTGGCGATCACCTCTATCCGGAAAACGAAGCATGTCAAAGATCTGCGCTCCATCGGAGAGATAGAACTTGCGCGTGGGCAGCAGACTCAGCAAGGCCAGTCCCGCGGAAAAGACTGAAAAAATGACTATTAGGTCCGACCATCTTCCGCTGAGCACATGTGCCGGCACAAAAGCTAGCAATGCAAATAGGACAGAGCTGATGGGGCCGGCCGCTGTCATAACCAGCATTCGTCTGCGTAAATCGTGCGATCCAACCGGGACTGCCGTCACCATTCCCCCGAGCTTGAAATGACTGCGCCTCAATCGGAAACCATCCCGCTCTCGGCACAACATCAGCGGGCCAACCGCAAATGATTTCACCTGAAACCCGACCATCGCCGCGCCAATCAGGTGCCCAAGTTCGTGAACGAAGATCGCACCGACAAGATAAGCGAGAAAGATAATCGGACCGACAGGGCCAACCGTAGCAGTCGACTCCGCTATGCCAGCAGCCAGCACAACACCGACGGCGAACGAAATCACGAGAACAACCACCCGTTTCAACGTTAACGGCGCGCCCTGTTTTGGGGATGCTCGCATGCCTTTCCCATTCCCCTTGCCCGGTGGGGCAATTGTTTCTATCACAGTTTTATTCCTCTGAATGGGGTAAAAAGGTCGCGGGCGTCAGCTTCTGACTTCCGCCAAAAGCGACCCCTCTTACGTTCCGTCTTCAGAAATCGGGTCGGCCCCAAAAACTGACCCGTGGGCTGAGACACAGGCAAATTCCCTGTTAATTTCGCTGCTTAGTTCCCTCAGCACACCGGCTTCTAGCTGCCAGATCCGGCTACTATATTGAAAACACAACCAGTTAAGCAGAAAATTAGAAATTCGCTGCTAATTACCTGTTCGTTCCCTCAGCCACAAAAGCTACTGGTTTCTAGCTGTTGGCTACCCACTTGAGATCCAAAGGCTTACGCGTCAGTAGCGAGTCACTGTCATGATTTGTGACAGTCACGCCCCTGAAAATTTCCCTGTTCTCAGGGAATTTGGTCTGGCGAATCTCTGGCGAATCCGGCTCAAGCGCGCTGAAACGGTCTTAAGGCCGAACTTACGAAGGTATCAGCCCCTTTTTGGCCCAATCTGCGTTAATACCACAACGGCTTGGGTGCTATTACCTGCGGGGCCACAGCATCTCGCAATAGACACGGAAGTACATGTCCGAAAAGCCATATAAAACCGGAAGAAACACGGAAGAAACCGGCAACTCTGCCTTGACATACAGGGTAGCAATCGAGGTATAACTCGCCTATCTGAACGCTTCCCCCCGAGAAAGCAAAGAGGACCCATCCTCGTTCGGTCCCCCAGGCCGAAGAGGGGATTCCTGGCCGAAGCAGGCGGGAATTGACATTCCGTGAAAGGTCTAGGCATTTATGGGCGCAGATCCGCGTGAAGTGATGAACATCCGCCAGGCGTCGCAGTATCTCGGCGTGAGTCCCGACACGCTCTACAAGTACGTTTACGAGGAAAAGATCCCCGCCTTTAAGTTAGGCAACCGTTGGAAGTTCAAGAAGACCATCCTCGACACGTGGATGGAGCAGAAGAGTTCGATCGGGGAAGCGAAAACCAGCAAGAAGAAGCCACGCGCGGCGCGGGCCGCAGCGTCAGGTCAATAGCGAGGCGAAGGCATGTTTGGAAAATCGTCAAAATCGGTAGTTGGGCTGGACATCGGTTCCAGCAGCATTAAAGCCGTCGAACTGAAAAAGTCGAAGGGCGAAGTGAGCGTAGCGCATCTGGGCATTGAGCGCCTGGGATCGGACATTGTGGTTGACTCCATGATCGTCGATTCCGGCAGCGTCTCCAGCGCGATTTCCAAACTGCTATCGGAAAAGAAGTTTGGCTCGAAGGCGGTCGCGACCGCCGTCAGCGGGCACTCCGTCATCGTGAAAAAAATCTCGATGCAGACTGTGCCGGAGACGGAAGTTCCCGACCTGCTTCAGACCGAAGCCGCGCAGTACATCCCGTTCGACATGAACGACGTGAACATCGACTATCAGGTTCTCAGCGAGGACATGACCGGTCCGCAGATGGACGTGCTGCTCGCCGCGGTGAAGAAGGACAAGATTCTCAATTACACGAACGTTCTGTCGCTCGCGGGAAAAATTCCCGAAGTGGTCGACATCGATGCCTTCGCGCTGCAGAACTGTTACGAGTTCAATTACGAGCCGTCGCCGAGTTCCACGGTCGCGCTGCTCAATCTCGGGGCCAGCGTGATGAACATCAACATCGTCAAAGGCTCGACGCCGCTGTTTACCCGCGACGTGAGCGTCGGCGGCAACCAGTACACCGATTCGTTGCAGAAGGAACTGGATCTGAGCTTCGACGACGCCGAGCAGCTCAAGCTCGGCCATCAAGTTGGCACGATCAGCGCCGACGCGAAGCTTCCCATTTTGCAACAGGTGACTGAGATCATCGTGCTCGAAATCCAGAAGACGTTCGACTTCTTCCGCGCTACGGCCGGAGGAGAGCACATCGAGAAGATTTATCTCGCCGGAGGTTCCTCGGTCATTCCTGGATTGATGGAAGCGCTGCGCCAGGAGTTCTCGATGCCGGTGGAAGTCCTGAATCCGTTCCAGCGCGTTCGCGCCAGCGGGGACGATTCCGATCTAGTGCAGCAAAACGCGGGGCAGCTCGCGGTAGCGGTGGGCCTGGCCCTCAGGAGTTTTGAGACCTTATGATTCGCATCAACCTTCTTGGCAGACCAAAAGCGAAGAGCAAGCGCGCCGCGACCGCGGCCATGGACTTCGAATCCAGCGGCTCTCCGAATTCGATTAACGCGTTGCTTGCGATCGCTGTGCTGGTCGTTACGGCTGGGGGCATCTGGTACTACCAAAATCAGCTCAATACTCAGGCAGCGAAGATCCAGCACGATATGGCGATCGCCAAAGTCCAGGCCGCGCAGCTTGCGCAGACCAAGGCTCGCTTCATGGAGCGGCAAAAGGTCAAGGACGAATACGAAGCGCGCGTCAAAGTCATCGATGCCTTGCGCGCAAGTCAGACGGGTCCCGTAGATCTGTTGACGATGGTTAGCGCAACCGTTAACAACACCGATGAAGTTTGGCTGTCCGGTCTGAACGATGCCGGCAATGCGGTGGATGTGGACGGAGTGGCGCTCAGCGCCAACGCGGTCGCGAATCTGATGACGAACCTGATGAAGACAGGCTATTTCAAGTCGGTCGAAATCAAGCAGACCTATCAGGACGAGGCGCAAACTCAAATTCAGGCCTTTAACTTTACTTTGATCTGCGACAAGCAAGTGGCCAAGAAGTCGTAAGCAGGACGGAGCATCATCATGGGAAAATTCAACGACCTTCCACTAATTGCACGGGTTTTCATTCTGATTGTTGCTGGCGGAGTGATTTTCGCTGGCGCATGGTACGGGCCGGTGCCCGGACTCGGCGCAATCCAGGACCAGAACACGGCGGCTGCCGCCAAGCTGAAGGACCAGCAAGCTGAGAACGCGCGCCTGCGTCCCTATGAGGGACAGCTCAAGGAGCTTGAGGTGCAGATTCAATCTCTCGAGCGTCAGATGCAGCGGCAGAAAGAAATCGTCCCCGACGACAAGAGCGCCGATCAATTTATTCGGGATCTTCAGAAAGATGCGCAACAGGCGGGCGTGGAAATTCGCAGCTACACTGCCAAGCCGCTGAACCAGAAGCAGTACTACAGCGAAGTTCCCTTTGACATCGAACTCGATGGACCGTACTTCGCGATGCTGAATTTCTTCGAGAAGGTCGGCACGATGGATCGCATTGTCAACATCGACGACCTGCGCATGAGTGGTATCGGTAGCCGGGAGACTACGGTAGTAAAGCGCAAGTACCACTATGCGCCCAGCGAAACCGTCCAGGTCGCTTGCACGGCCAAGACATTCTTTAGCCGCGACTCCACGCCGGCGCCTGCTACGCCGGCTCCGGGTGCGCCCAAGAGTTAATAGCACGAATTTAAGAGGTAATCCCCATGAAGGTAATCATCCAGGTCCTGGCAACAACCGTTCTCGCTGGCATGGCTTTAGCGCAGAGCACACCTGCCTCACAGACCGTGCGGCCGAATGTGCCGCAAGCGAAAGTGCAGAGTGGCGCGTCGTCCCTGCAAAGTCCGTTTGCCCCGAAATCTGCGCACAAAACTGCGGCAAAAGCGGCGGAGAACAAGCACGTCACGAAGGTGTCTCCGAAAGCGGCGGAAAACACTGTCGCGAAGGCGTCTCCTAAAGCGACAGAGAACAAGCATGTCGCGAAGGTATCTCCAAAACCGGCGGAGAAGAATCATGTGGCGAAGGCGACTCTGAAGCAGCAAGTGCATGCGCCCGCGGCTCCGGTGCACATGGCGCAAAAGGCGAAGACTTCGAAGGTTGCTCATGCCCGCGTAGCCAAGACTACAAAGCCGGCCGCTCCGGTAGTCACGCCTGCGGCAGCACCGGTTGCGCCTGCGGCGGTGGCGTCGAGTGCGATTAAGCTTCCCGATCCGGGAAAGCGCGACCCATTTCTGAGTCCCATTGCGGCTGCGGCGCTGAATCATGGCGCCTCGGGTTGCACCACCGGCAAGCGCTGTCTTTCTGTCGCCGAGCTTGTGCTGAAGGGCATCGTGCAGATGAAGGGCGGTAATTTTGCTGTGGTCGAGAACCCCGCCAGGCACATGTATGAGCTGCGAGAGAACGACTCTCTGCTCGACGGAAGCGTTGTCCGCATCACCGGCGACAGCGTTGTCTTCCGCGAGAACAGCAGCGATATTCTCGGGCGGCCAGTGTCGAAAGAGGTTGTCAAAAAGGTTTCCGCCCCAGCAGTTTAGTGATTCAGTTGCTCTTAAGTGTGTAACAGTTCTCCTATGCCCGAATTGGGACCGGGAGATGAAGTACGGAATTGAGTAGTTGGGTAATTTCGAAGCTGGGTATTTAAACTCAGATCGGACACGAAACAAATTACTCAATTACCCGATTTACCCAATTACTCAATTGTTTTTCTCCGTTCGGGCCGAGTTCTGATGTACGCAGTGACCGCATCGAAAGTTGAGCGGTGGGCAAATCCCAAAGTGGCACTGGGAACTCCGCAGCGGCAGTGAATGGGAGTCTCAGCGCGCTACACGTCCGGCAGCGATGCCGGACCGTGAGGAGAGACGAGATGAGGCTGAAGCAACTTCTGAGTGTTGGGCTGGCGGTCCCCTTGTTGACCGCGTTCGCTGTTGCCGAGTCGCAACTGACGGCAATCAGCGTGCAAAAGACCGCGGACGCCGCCACCGTGACGGTGCGTGCGAATGGCGCTCTTATTCATAACGAGTACCGCCCCATCGACAATCTGTTGCTGGTGGACTTTCCCGGAACGGGAACCGGCACTTTGGATTCGGCGTCACATTCGGTCAGCGTTCCCGGTATCTTCTCGTATCAGGTACACGCCTACAAATCCGCCAATGGCTCCGAGATTGCCCGGGTTGAATTAACCGTCGATCCGCATGCCGTGGTGCGCTTTACAAACGAGAACAGCGCGATAGTCATGACGGTGACTACCAGCGGGGCGGCGAAGACGATTTCCGCTAAACCTAGCGCTCTGCCGCAAACGGCGAGTTCCGCTGCTCCGGTACTGCAAAGAGTAGCGATGACCAGCACGCGCAACGAATCCGAATCGCCGTCAGTTGCTTCGAAAATTCTCGAACTCAACGATGTCTCTGTAGTACGCGGACACAACAGCACCGATATCGAAATCCGGGCGAACGGTGTGCTCACGCCGAAAATTCTGAGGCTGAAGTCCCCTGATCGGATTGTGATCGACCTGGCCAACACGGTTCCGGAATGGAACACGCACAGCATTCCCGTCCACTCCGGCGACATCGAGATGGTGCGCATGTCACGTTACCAGGAAAATCCCCCGACAACCCGCGTGGTCGTCGATTTGAAATCTCCCCAGAGTTATGAGCTGGCCAGCTTCGCCGACAAACTCGTGCTTAAGCTGCATCCAATAGCTTCCACGGCCGCGCCGGTGCGAACAGCGCCACCCTACCGCGCCGCGGAGCACACGGAAGTAGCGGAAAACGCTTCGCCTTCAAAGAAGGCGAATGATTTTGTGGTACTGCATCCCGAATATCACCATGTCGCCCAGGCAGCGCAAGACGACAAAACCGCCGATCCTGTTTCTCCTGCCGTGAAAGCGGCAGAAGCGGCGCGCATTCTCGGCGCGACTGCTCCGGTCGAGATTCCACTCAGCACAACGCCGGCCGCCGAAGCGATGAAGCCGGAAACCATGAAGGCCGCGATGATGCAGGCAGCGGCCCAGGCGCCCGCGTCCACAACGGCCGCACGAACGGCGGCAGCCATGGGATCGACGGCCAGTTGCAATACCGGCCGCTATACCGGCGAGCCAATCTCGGTGAACTTGAAGGATGTGGATCTCAAAGACTTTTTCCGGCTGATCCATGACATCAGCGGACTGAATGTCGTTCTCGATCCCGGTGTTTCCGGAAGCTTGACGATTGTGCTCGATGATGTGCCATGGGATCAGGCGCTCGCGATCGTCCTGCAGAACAACTCTCTGCAGTGCCAGCTCAACGGCAACGTTCTTCGCATTGCCTTGCCAGAAACTTTGAGGCGAGAAGCCGACGCGCTCCGCGCTACCGAAGAAGCACAAGCTCTAGCGGTGAATCGTGTTACGGTGACTCGCTATCTCAGCTACGCGACGGCCAAGGCCGTCGTGCCCACCCTGAAGGCCTTTCTGTCGAAGCGCGGCGACATCATTTCCGATGACCGTACGAACTCGATCATCGTGCAGGACATTCCTAGTGTGATCCCCGGCATCGATCGACTGCTGAAGGAACTGGATCGAAAGACGCAGCAGGTGGAGATTGAGGCTCGCGTAGTGGCGGCGACGCGTCAATTCGCCCGCGACTTGGGGACGCAGTTTGGCTTTGGCGTGGCGAACGGCAGTTCGGTCGCTGCCGGCGCAGCGGCGGCCGGGTTTTCGCCTACCTCGGTCTTCCAACCTGGAGTTAATGGCGCGCCGGGCTCGAACCCGCTGCCGAATCGCTTAATTCAGAACAATGCTGGGCAGATCCCCCTGTTTAGCAACATCCCTGCCGGTCCAGCCGTGACCAGCGGCTTAACCCTGTTGACTGAGGGCCACAATTATCGTATTGACACAATCCTTACCGCCGCAGAAAGCCGTGGCTTGCTAAAGATCCTGTCTCGTCCTCGCGTGGTCACGCAAAACAACGCGATGGCGCTGGTCCGGCAAGGCGTTCGTATTCCGGTGGTCACGGCCGCACAATTGGGCGGACCTCCGACTACGGCATATGTGGACGCGTTCCTGCGCTTGCAGGTTACACCGCAGATTACGGCGGAAGGCACAATCTTCCTGAATGTCGACGTCGAAAATACAGTTCCGAATTTCGCCATCACTGTTCTTGGCAATCCGGAATTACAGACACAGCAAGCGACTACGCAGGTTCTGGTATCCGACGGAGGTACAGTTGTTATCGGCGGCGTGATCCAAACTAACGATAACATCCAATATCAGCAGGTTCCGTTTTTGGGAAATATTCCGGTATTTGGCAACCTGTTCAAACGAAAATCGGTCAGCACCACAACCCAGGAACTGATCTTCTTCATCACTCCCAGAATTGTTCAATCCTAAACTGTTGAGTTGCCCGAAAAGCCTCCGGTAATCCCGGAGGCCTTTCGCATTTTAGGAACACTCAGGGATCAGATATGCTGCGCGCCAACAGCCGGATAGTTATAATCACCAGTCCCAATGAACCCCGATCATAGGCTGGAAGAACTGAAGCGCCGCGACACTGCGGCAGAAGCTGGCGGCGGGCCGGAGCGCCGCCAGCGTCAGCACAAAGAAGGCAAGCTCTCGGCGCGCGAGCGCATCCACCTCCTGCTCGATGAAGGCACGTTCGAGGAGACCGATCGCTTTGTTACTCATCGCGCGACCGACTTTGGCATGGATCAGCAGAAAGTCCTCGGCGACGGCTTCATTACAGGATACGGACGCATTGACGGCCGGCTGGTCTTTGTCTTCGCGCAGGACTTCACCGTATTTGGCGGATCGCTGTCGGAAGCTAATGCCGCGAAGATCGTCAAGATCATGGAAATGGCGATGCGCGTCGGCGCGCCTCTGATTGGCCTCAACGATTCTGGCGGCGCGCGCATTCAGGAAGGCGTCGTCTCACTAGCGGGATACGCGGACATCTTCCTGCGTAACACGCTCGCGAGCGGTGTCGTTCCACAAATCTCTGCCATCATGGGACCGTGCGCGGGAGGCGCCGTATATTCCCCCGCGATCACGGACTTCATTGTAATGGTGGATAAAACGTCGTACATGTTCGTGACCGGTCCGGACGTGATCAAGACGGTCACGCACGAAGAGGTCACGAAGGAACAACTCGGCGGCGCTGCGACCCACAATGAGACGTCGGGTGTCGCACACTTCATTGCGCACGACGACGCCGAGTGTCTGGCCATGGTTCGCGAGCTGATGAGCTTCATCCCCTCGAATAATCTGGATGACCCGCCGCGCAAGCCGACGAGCGATCCCATCGACCGCGCCGATACGGAATTAGACACGCTGGTGCCCTCAGCTTCTAATCAACCGTACGATATCAAGGACGCGATCGCGCGCATCGTCGATGACGGCTATTTTTTCGAAGTGCAGGAGATGTACGCGAAGAACATCGTAGTCGGCTTTGCCCGGCTCAACGGACGCAGCGTTGGCATCGTCGCGAATCAGCCTGCATTTCTGGCTGGCGTGCTCGACATCAATGCCTCCGACAAAGGCGCGCGCTTTGTTCGCTTCTGCGATGCATTCAATATTCCGCTCGTCACTTTTGAGGATGTTCCTGGGTTTCTTCCCGGAACGCAGCAGGAGTACGGCGGCATCATCCGTCATGGAGCGAAGCTGTTGTTTGCCTTCGCCGAAGCGACTGTGCCGAAGATGACGGTGATTACGCGCAAAGCCTACGGCGGCGCGTATTGCGTGATGTCATCCAAACACATTCGCACCGACGTGAACTACGCTTGGCCGACGGCGGAGATCGCCGTCATGGGTCCGGAGGGCGCGGTGAACATCGTGTACAAGCGCGAGCTGGAACGCGCTACACAAGCGGCAAAGACCGAGGCCGAGAAATTGACCATTTTGGAACGCGAACGCAACAAGAAGATCGAAGAATTTCGCGAGCGCTTTGCCAATCCCTATGTTGCCGCCGAACGCGGATACGTGGACGCCGTGATTCGTCCCCGCGAGACACGGAAGAAGCTGATTGATGCCCTGGAGATGCTCGATACCAAGCGCGACAAGAATCCGCCGAAAAAGCACGGAAACATTCCGCTGTGACGAATTAGCTGATCGGGTTGCCTGGTCGTGCGAGGCAGCGTCGTTCAATTACTAAATTACCGAATTACTCAATTACAAAATTGCTTAGGTGGCTCGTTGCTGTCCGCGCGATTCGTCCAGTTTTACGTCCGCGGTGATGCGTTGTTTGCCGCGATAGGCGGTCACCTTAACTGTATCGCCCGCGTGATAACTATCGAGAACGTTCGCAATGTCTTGCGGCGTCTGAATGTCCTGACCTGCAATTTCGACGATCAAATCGCCGCCGATGTAAATCGGTGTGTTGCCGAGATAAGCGCGCTCGTGTCCGCCGCGCAGGCCGGCGCGGTCGGCAGCGCCTCCATGAACGACCTGCTGAATCAGCACGCCCGAATCGGCAGCAAGACCCATTTGCTGTGCCAACTCTGGACCGATAGGCAGCAGGCCGGAGATGCCCAGGCTGGGCCGCCGCACTTGCCCAAACTGCACCAGATCCTGGAGAACCGCTTTTGCAGAATTAATCGGGATCGCGAAGCCCACTCCGGCGCTCTGTTCGGCTTGTCCTCCAGTGATGATCATGCTGTTGATGCCGATCACCTGCCCGTGCGAGTTGAGCAGCGGTCCGCCGGAATTGCCGGGATTGATCGCCGCATCGGTTTGGATAGCTTCGTCGATGGCATTGCCTTCCGGACCGCGCACCGAACGAATGGAGCTGATGATGCCGCGCGTCATCGTTCCGCTCAGGCCAAAGGGATTGCCGATCGCATAGACCTTCTGTCCGACTTCGAGCGATTTGGAATCGCCGAGCGTCGCTGGAGTCAGATCGTGCGCTGGAATCTGCACCACCGCCAAATCGCGAGGCTTGTCATAGCCAACGACTTCGGCACGATATCGTTTGCGATTCGAGAGAGTCACCTCAACCTGTCGCGCACCGGCGATCACGTGGTAATTGGTGAGGATGTGCCCGTCAGGATCGATGATGAATCCCGATCCCTGCCCTTGCTGCGGCACGGCGCCGTAGAAGAAATCGAACGCGACCGCGGTCGAAGTGATGTTCACGACAGTCGGAATAACTTTGCGGTAAACGTTGATGTTGTTCTGCTCTTCCGGAAGGTAGCCAGGAGGCGCAGCCGCTTCCGTAATGTCGAGCTTCGCCGGACGCGTCACCCAACTCGAGTGCCGAAATGGGAAATGCGCGCCGCCGAATCCGCCATGCGTCGTGCCAATCCAGAACGCAAGTACCAGACAAATAGCGAAGATTAATGGACGTAGAGATTTCATACTCGATCCGTAGCTTCTTGTGTCAGTACCGTTCCCGTTAGGGAACGCGTGACGGATTACCACAAGGTGCTGGCGTTACCCGTTCGCTACCGCGAACGGTACTGAGCCTCCAGCCCTTAGCCTTGAGCCAATTTCTTCAGCTCCTTGAAAATTCTTCCGACCTGACGCTCCGTCTGCTCTACGGTTCCGGAGTTGTCGATCACGTAATCGGCCGCTGCGATTTTCTCGGTTTCGGAAAGCTGAACGCCGATGCGGCGCTCGGCTTCGCGCAAAGCCTCGGCTCGTCTTCTCTCGTCGAGCTGATCGTCGGAAAGCAAGCGCCCGGCAAAGCGCTCCAGCTTTTGCTCCGGGCGGCTGCTCACAACTACGATCTTGTCGAAGTGCTTGCCGATGCCAGCTTCGAGAATCAGAGCAGCCTCAAACACCAAAACACCGCGCGGGTGGCTCAGGCTCATTTCCGCCAGCCACTGCTCCATTCTCGCACTGACGGCAGGGTGAACGATGCGGTTCAGCTCTTCGATCCTGTGTTCGCCGAAGGCGATCTGAGCCAGCTTGGGGCGATCGATGGTGCGGTCGGAGCGAATGATGGAACTTCCGAAAGTGCGCACAACCTGTTCATAAACCGAAGTGCCTGGCTGCATCAAGTCGTGCGCCACCTGGTCGGCGTACATCATCTGAGCTCCGCGCGCGGCGAACATTTGGGCTACCGTGGACTTGCCGCTGGCGAGTCCTCCAGTGAGCCCCACGCGCACGCTCATTTAGCCGGAAGTCCTCGCCGTAGGCGCGCGGCTTTCACCGTGTTCGACATCAACATGGCGATCGTCAGCGGGCCGACTCCGCCCGGTACCGGCGTGATCGCGCCCGCGATCTGCGCGACCTTCGGATGCACGTCGCCAATCAACGTTGATCCTTTGCGGGCGAACTCTTCCTGCCGTTTGGGATCGCCGCCGAAGTAGTCATGAACTTTGTCTTTCTCCATCACGCGATTCATGCCGACATCGATGACCGTTGCGCCGGGCTTCACCATTTCGGGAGTGACCATGGCCGCTTTGCCGATCGCCGCGACAAGGATGTCGGCAGTGCGCGTGTGCGCGGGCAAATCGACCGTCCGGCTGTGGCAGACAGTCACGGTAGCGTTGTGGTTCAACAGCATCATGGCCATCGGCTTGCCCACAATGTCGCTGCGCCCAAGCACAACCGCATTGCGCCCGCAGATTTCGATCTTACTGCGCTCCAGGATTTCGATAATTCCTGCAGGCGTGCACGGCGTGAGCCCAGGACGTTGTGTGGAAAGATTGCCGACATTGACCGGATGAAACCCGTCAACATCCTTCTCCGGTGAGACCGCAAGCAGCACGCGCTTGGAATCAACCTGTGGAGGCAGCGGAAGCTGGACGAGAATGCCGTCGATGTCGTCGCGCGCGTTGAGCTGAGCGATCACGTCCAGCAGCTCGGCAGTTGTTACCGACGCGGGTGGCGTGAGCTTGTCACTGAAAATGCCCAGCGTCTCGCAAGCTTTGACTTTGCTGCGAACGTAAATCTCGGAAGCAGGATTGTTGCCGACCAGCACCGCCGCCAAGCCGGGACGAATGCCGGCTGCGGACATCTCCTTCACTTGTGTCGCGACTTCTTCTTTGATCTGAGAGGCAATCAGGTTGCCGTCAAGAACCGTGGCCAATGGGATTCACGTCTCCTTGTGAGTGAATCCTCAATGGTAAATGAAATGACAGTATTGGTTCGCCGCTTCTGCGCGAAGTTGGAACGCGAATGCAGCGTCACGCGCCGGTCACTACGATCAAGCTCAGAGCCGCGCTGGCTCCGACAAGCACAAAAGCTGCAATCATAACTTGCTTGCGAAATCTTCCGCGGAAAAATGTGGGTTCTAGCAAGTCGGCGAAGATACCCCCAATAAATGTGAGGGCAAAAGGCAGAGCCCACATCGTAGATGCTCCCGACACGAACTGGCCTGGCCACCACGGCAGGATTACGGCGAGCAACAGTGGCGACCAGTTCCCGAAATATCGAGTCCGCCGCCACAGTACAAAAACCAAGACAGCACTCAACAAGGCGCAGGTCCCCAGCAGTCCGCCGGGAAGATTGAGAAACATCGCCATGCGGTGAGCCGTCAGCCGCAAGTATTCCAAATTGGGAACAACCAAGGAAGCGCGCAAGTCGGCAAACTGAAACCCGTAGCAGCCGAGGAATACCAGCGCACCGATGCCGGAACTGATGGCGAGAACAATCATCGCGAACACGCGGCGACCGGGGGCCAGGTACAGCATGAAAACAATCGCAATCACGAGGCCGGCAATCGCGGCGGCCAGATTGGCTGCTGCGGTGAGTCCAATCGCAACGCCCAATAGCACGATTCTCGGACGCCATTTTCGCGGCGGCGCGTACAGAGTATGCGCCACGCCGATCGCCGTGTACACGAACCCAAAGAGCCCCCAGGAACTGAGAATGCCGGAATCGACGGTCGAAGCCGCAAGCAAAAGCGGCGGACTAAAGCAGTAGAGCCCCAAGGCAACGTATCCGCCTTCATCGCCAAAAATCCGGCGCGCGACCCACCACAATGCGCCCCCCAGCCACAAACCGAAGGCGACAAACGGAAGGCGCACGAGCCAGCGGTTCGGCGCCGCGTAGATGCTGAACTCATAGCCATTGCTGCCGAGAGCGCCGGCCAGCGCGGGGAGCGCGCCCGACAAGCGGATGGCGAGAATACTGTCACCGGGAATGAGCGGGGATTTCGTTTCTAACGTCTCCCGCGTGGACCACAGCGCTTGACCGGCGAGCGCGCTGCGCGTCTCCGCCATATCCAGCGGCAAATGCGCGAGGAGCCACAGAGCCTGCAACAAGAACGCGAGCAGCAAAGCGGCGGCAATCTTTTGCGCGCCATGAATTTCAAACCGCGAATTGCCGAAGCTCATTGTGAGGAATTCAATCTATCACGACGGCGAGCCCTGCCGGCTACATGGACACAATGGACGCCGTGGACCTCAATTGACGCGAATCCTCCTTAGTGCGCTCCGGTGTTGAACGCCTTTGGTTTTGTCCTTACTTGTTTCCCAAAGTGAAATGCACTGTGATCGACGTTTCCACGACGACCGGCTCCCCGTTCAGAATGTACGGACGATACTGCCATTGTTTTACCGCGCTCACGGCAGCGGCGATGAGCATAGGTGGGCCGCTGATTGTCTGCACCGACTCGACTCGCCCATCCTTTCCAATTTGGGCATGGAGAACGACAGTCCCCTGCACGCCGGCAATCCTCGCGATCTGCGGATATGGCGGGATCACTTTGCGCACCAAAGCGCCTAATTGCATCTGCGAGACCGGAACGGGACGCGATGGCGGTGCGGGTCGGGGAAGACTTGCTCCTGCAGTCGTGAGCACCGAGTTCAAAGCCGCAGAACCGCAGTTCGATATGCAGACGATCGGACTTGGATTCGGCGCTGCCGAGCTAGTCTCATCGGCCGGTGTGCTGGCAATGTGTGAAGGAATGAAGCGCGGTTGCACTATCGCCTCCGCGCTGGTGGCCGGAGCATTACTGACGCTCGACTGCGCTGGCGTTTGCTGCACACGCTGCTGGATATTCGTAAGTTGCACCGAAGGTGGTGCCGGAACAATTGACAGCGTTTGCATGCGGAATAGTGGAATTAGCAGCGCAATCCCGATCGCCGCGCTTTGCAGAAAGATAGAAGTGAACTTTGGCCACGCGGCGGTGTGGCCACGAGCAGAGGACTCAAGGAGACTATCGGCGAACATCGCTACCTCCCAGTCGGCGTTCCGATGGAAAGATAGACACCAGGAAGACAGGATTCAGCACTCAGCCGGACGTGTGATGCTATGCAGGTTACTTTCTTACAATTTGGAACGTGGTCCATACATCGTCCACTGTCGTCCACGCTGTCCACCACTGAGTCCTGAGTGCTGATGCTTGTCCAAAGAACAAAGGCCGCCCACAAGGGGCGGCCCAAAACGGGAACTTATCCGCTTATTTTGGTGTCGAAGAGGATCTCGATGCAGACGGAGCGTTCGGTGTCGCGCGGCGAGTCGCGGAGGGCGCTGCCGGCGCGGCCGATGCCGTTGGTCGCGGAGGCGCCGGAATGCCGGAGACTACGTTGTAGGCGTCAATGACCGGCTTGGTGATGTTCACCGACTCGGACGCCCAGAGCACCGGGCTCTGCTGCGACGAGACGTCGATGACCATCGAGTAGCCGTTCTTCTGCGCATAGCTCTCGAGCACCTGCATGAGCTTCGTTCCAACCTTCTGCGCGACCTCGTTCGACTGCGTCTGGTAATCGCTTTGCGCATCTTCCAAGTTGCGCTGCAGGGTCTTGGACTTCGCCTCGATGTCGGCCACACGCTTATTGCGCTCATCGTCGTTGAGCTTGTCGGTCTGCGCGGCAAGCTGCTTCTTCAGCGTCTCGACTTCGTCGTTCAGGCTCTTCAGCTCGATCTGCTTGGGCTCGAACTTCTTTTGCAGCGCTTCCAGATCGCGCATGCCTTCGTTGGTATTCGCGATGGCGGCTTGGATGTTGATGATGGCGATTCTATTAGGCGCGCCAACAATACTGTTGGTAGAAGTGGACGGAGCGGCGTTCGTGGCTGGTGTCTGGGCGAAGGCTCCCAACGAGAGCAGGGCCGCGAGCGAAAGACTAGAAAGCATCTTGCGATTCATTTTGATTGAGTGAACTCCTTGATTCCGTAGGCGTGGGCTCGGAACGCGCCGACCTCAGGCTTCCATGAACAAGATGGAGGTTCGTGCGGCGGCCATCCCGGGCTCGACCGGCTTGATGCTCCCCGGGCCACACCCTTGCTAGGGAAATTGGCGGGTACGGATGCCAATGATTATAGGAGCAGCGTGCCTCGAAAGCAATGAGCTAGCTACGTAGCCGCGAAGCCGCGAAGCGTGCTTTGTCTAGGGGGAACGCCGCTAGAGTGTTAAGGCACAAACCCGAAAATGGCTGCTTTCGCACACAGGCAAACGCCTGATAAACCGAGGCAGAAGTCGCCCGATGGCGGAAAAAGTCATGTGGTGGCGCTCAGCGGGTCTCGCGAAAGCTGGCCGTCGATAGTTCGCCAGATGCCGAGAGGATTGCCGGCTTGCAATTCCGCCGGGAGCGCCTCATCCGGGCAATTCTGAAAGCAGACTGGACGCGCGAAGCGCAGGATTGCCTGCGTACCCACCGAAGTGAATCGCACATCCGAAGTTGCAGGGTAGGGACCTCCGTGCACCATCGCATGACTCACTTCCACGCCTGTCGGATAGCCATTGAAGACGAGCCTGCCGGCCTTGTGCTCCAGAATCGCGATCAGGTCGGCGGCTTCGCGGAGATCATCATCTGTTCCGTGAATGGTGGCCGTTAAGTGACCTTCCAGGCTTTCGGCAAAGCGGAGCATCTGCTCACGGCTGTTGTAGCGCACTAACAATGCCGATGGGCCGAAGAGCTCGTCGGTTAATTCAGGCGTTTCAGCAAGCGAATCGATCTCGATTTCGAACAGGGCTGCGCCGGCGCAAAATCCCTTGCTGTCCGTGTTAGCGGCGGCTTTGCGCAGAAACGCTCCTCGCTGCTGCAACCCGCTTTGATAGGACTTCGAAATACCTTGCGTGAGCAGCACATTGCGCGAAGGCGCAGAAATCAATTGTTCCAGTTTGACGCCAATGCGTTCCGATTCGGGACTACGAGAGAGCAGCACCAGCCCTGGTTTCGTGCAAAATTGTCCGGCCCCAAGCAGGACAGAATTGTGCAGCCCGCTCGCGATCTGCTCTCCACGTTCGGCTGCGGCGCGCGGAAGAATGAAGACGGGATTGGTGCTGCTCATTTCGGCAAAGAAGGGGATGGGATCGGGGCGAGATGCAGCCAGGTCCATCAGCGCGCGGCCCGCGAGGCGAGAACCGGTAAAGCCTGCAGCCTTAATCGCGGGATGTTGCACGAGTGCGCGACCAACTGCGATTCCGGAATCGAACAACAACGAGAAAATCCCGTCCGGCGCTCCGCTCTTGCGCGCCGCCGCCGAAATTGCCCGGCCAACCATCTCGCTCGCGCCAGGATGAGCCGGGTGCGCTTTCACAATGACCGGATTCCCGGCCGCCAACGCCGAAGCCGTGTCGCCACCAGCCACGGAAAACGCGAGTGGGAAGTTGCTGGCGCCAAAAACTGACACCGGTCCTATCGGCCGCAACATCGAGCGGAGATCGGGTTTAGGAGCGGGTTTGCGCGCTGCATCGGGACAATCTATGCGCGCATTCACCCATGATCCTTCCTCGGCCAAGGAAGCGAAGAGTCGTAGCTGATTGCAAGTGCGCGCGAGTTCGCCACGCAAGCGTTGCTGCGGAAGAGCGGTTTCGAGCGCTGTGCGCGTGACTAAGTCGCCACCAAGCTCTTCTACTTCTTCGGCGATTGCCCGGAGCAGCGCGGCTCTTTGTTTTCCAGTCCACCGCCCGTAGGAGCGGAATGCGTTGTCGGCGAGGCAAGCCGCCCGGTCGACGTCATTAGCAGCAGCCGAGTGAAACTCCGGAGCAATGCTTCCGCCGGTGTCCGGGTTAACCGCGGCGAACGAAGGCCCTTTGTTGGAGGAATCTTCGAAACCAATAAGGGAAAATCCACGCAGTTCCATTTTGGTATCTGAATCTATGCCTTTACCGTCGCAAAGTGGGTCGATTCGGCAGTCACCTTAGGCCGAGTGGCGAGAGCTTCGCGCACCGTGGCACGCGCAGCTTCCAGTTCGGCTCCCACAAGCTGCAGGCGTGGTGGACGCACCCGGCTATTGCCGATGCCGACCATCTCCTGCACAAGTTTGATCAGTTGAACAAATTTGGGAACCGTGTCCATTCGCAGCAACGGCAGGAACCAGCGATAGAGTGCGAAGGCCTTCTCGCGATCGCCATCGATCCCATATTGGAATAAATCCACCGACTCCCGAGGGAAAGCGTTGACGAGTCCAGCGATCCAGCCAACAGCGCCGACGCCGATGGCTTCCAGAATAGCGTCATCCACACCGACAAAAATCTGTAGCCTATCGCTCAGCAAGGCGCGGATAGCGCTTACGCGTCGCACGTCGGTCGTTGATTCCTTCACCGAATGCAAATTCGAGTACTCTGCTGCGAGTTGGGCGATTTGTTCCGGCAGAAAGTCAGTGCCATAAGCGACAGGATTGTTGTACAGCATGCAGGAGAGATCGGTAGCGCGCAACACGGCAGAGACGTGCGCCATCATCTCTCTCGCGTCTCCTTTGTAGACATAAGGAGGGAGGATCATCAGACCGTCACATCCTATCTTCGCCGCTGCTTTCGCGAGAGCAATAGATTCGGAGGTGCTCAGCGAAGAGATCGACGCGACCACCGGAGCTCGATCGCCGGCCGCGCGCCGACACGTTCGCAACACCGCGAGTTTCTCGTCAAAGCTCAGCGTAGAGCCTTCTCCGAGAGAGCCGAGCGCCACGATGCCCGTGCAGCCGTTATCCAAAAACCAGCGGCAATGCTCCGCCACAAATTCGTGATCCACCTGCAACGCGGCATCAAAACACGTCGTAATTGCCGGCATCACTCCGTACCATTTCATTAGCTCACTCCTTGAGAACTTCTGTTCGGTTGCTCAACGGGAACCATCAGACTCTCGACTCTCGCGGCGAACACCGGAGCTCGGACTGATTCGAATTGCCAGCCGAACAGAAATCGCGTTGCTGCGCCGCAGATACGGCCCTGACATGGACCCATACCGCAGCGCGTATACAGCTTGGCCTCGCGCCAGCTTCGGCAGGGCTGCAGGCGCTCAAAGCTTACGTCTTCGCAGCGGCAGATCAGCGTCTCAGGTTGGGGAAGTCTCTTCAGCTCTTCCCGAATTAGGAAAGTCCGCTCCAGATTCGCCGCAAAGCGCCGCTGGAGATCGCGAGTTCGGAAGAGCCGCTTACCCTCAGAAACTTGACCAGTAGCCGCGAAACCCGCAATCTGGCCCTGAAGCAGCGCGGAATCCACGCCGCCGATCCCCGTCGGTTCGCCCGCGCAATACACATCACGAACCGACGTTCGCTGCCATTCGTCAACGCGAACCGTGCCATCGCATATTTCGCAGCCCAGCAGCGCAGCTAGTTCCGTATTGGGAACCAGGTGAAAGCCGCAGGCGAGAAAATCGCACTCGATCTGGACCACGGAGCCGCCCTTCCGGAGGATCATGCTTTTGAGAACATCGCTGCCGTTAGCCTGGATTGGCCAGGAGTCGAAAGCATACGGAATACCCGCGAGCTGGCGCATCAGGCTGATCGCCTGCGTAAGTTTAGCTGGCTGACGAACAAGGCTAAATCCAAAACGAACGGCAGAAGCACGCCTAGCTTGCTCCGCAATGAGCTGAACCTTCGCTCCGTGCGTTAGGAGATAAGCAGCGACCGGCAAAAGCAGCGGGCCGCTTCCGGCTACCACCACCGATTTGCCCTGAATGGGAAACCCTGATTTGACCAGTGCCTGTAGTCCCCCCGCTCCCATCACGTTGGGCAGCGTCCAGCCGGGAAACGGCAAGAACAGCTCGCGCGCGCCGGTGCACAAGATCAAACGGGAGTACCCGATTTGTTCGACCGAATGGGAACTCTCGGCCAGCAGAATATTGGGAGCCGGATGATCGAAAATACGGAATCCCTGCAAGACCTCGACCGTGGAAGCCGCAAGCTCCTTGTGCCATCCTTCAGCTTGCCGCGTAGCCGCATGCTGCGCGCCTCCACGCCAGATTTGGCCACCGGATTCGGGATTGTCATCCACTAGCAATATCGACGCGGATGCCTGACTCGCTGAAACTGCGGCGGCCATGCCGGCGGGTCCTGCGCCGACGACTACGACCTCCCAGCGGCGACTAGTCATCGGTCACGATCTCCATGCCCGGTCGGGACAAAAGCTGGCAGCTCTTTGTCTGGGGAACACCATCCACGGTGAGTCGGCATTCGTAGCAGATGCCCATCCCGCACAGCGGGCCGCGAGCTTCGCCACGAACTGACCGGCGAAATGACGACACTCCCGCACTGAGAACGGCCGCCGCCACGGTCATGCCCTCCCGAAATGGGAATAGCGAGCCATTGATCGAGATTGGCCGATCGTCAGGCATACTCATGCTCACGAAAGGAACGTGCCGGCAAATAAGGTTCAACGGGGATCGCGGAACGACGACCGGCGATCTGATCCACCAGCAGTTTCGCCGTCGCCAATGACGTCGTGATGCCTAGGCCTTCGTGCCCCGTCGCCAGCCACAATCGCTCGTCATTTTTCGATGGCCCAATCAACGGCAGCTTGTCGGCGGTTGCGGCGCGAAATCCGGTCCAGCAACGTATCGCCGAAGTCTGTGCCAATTCGGGAATGTACGCAACCGCCCGCGCCAGCATCTCGCGGATCATCCGGTGTTCGACGGCGGGGTCTTCGGCTCCGTACTGCCGCGAGGAGCCGATCAGCAATTGTCCTGTCTTTCTGGGCTGAACATTGAATGCAACCGAGTCTGTCGTCAAGGAGTGCGCGCTTTTGAGATATCCCAATTCAACCAGTTGATGCCGCACCAACCCGGGTCTGCGATCTGTGATCACCAGATGTCCCTTGCGCTTCTTCACATCGCAGTCTGTCAGCAGCCGGGCCGTTGCGCCCGTTGCGTTGACCGTCCAGCCTGCGTTGAACGAGCTGCCATCATTGAGGAGCACGCTGGATCCACGCAGGACTTTGGCGCGCCCGCGCACGAGAGTTGCTTCGAGATGCTGAGCGCGGCCCAACAGCCAGCGCGCCGCTGCCGGCGAATAAATCACTGCGTCTTCGGGAACCAACAGCCCCCCCGCAAGGCCCCTGCGCAGATGCGGTTCGCCTTCAGCCAAGCTATAGCTGTCCAGTATTTGTGCCGGTACTCCGTGGCTGGTGTAGAACGCATATTTCTGGCGCACAGCCTGCATTTCTTCTTCGTCGGCAGCCACCCAGATCGTTCCGGTGTTCTCGAACTCCACATCGGCAGGCAGTTCCGCGCGAAGCTCGTTCCACAATTGTTGCGAGTAGCGCGTGAGCGCGAACTGCGGCTCCGAGTCGTCCATCACGACGATGTGACCCATACCGGCTGCGGTCGCGCCGCCGCCAACCACGTCGGCTTCAATCACGGCGACAGAGAATCCGGATTGCGCGGCTTCCCACGCGCAAGCTGCGCCGACAATTCCGCCGCCGACGATCACGATATCGAATGACTTGGCCATCTCGTCAGTACCGTGCCCGGTAGGGAACGGGTCAAGCAATCGGTTGCAGGCGATCATCGCCTGTCACCCGTTCCCTACCGCGAACGGTACTGGCGATGCTAAACCGGCTAGTCGCCTGCTTCGACCAAACTATGCGATCCGGTATTCGCGACAATCCCAAAACGGAACGGATCGCGTTCATCCAGCACCAGATCGCCTTCGGCACTGACGTAGGCATTGCCGGTAATGCTCGGGATCACCGCTCCGTCTTTCACCTCGATCGACACATCGAAGACGCTGCCCACAATGCTCTCCTGCCGCCAAACCTTCCCGGGCGTGAGCTTCCCGTCTGCGTAGAGGCATGCGGCCTTGGCGCTGGTGCCCGTCCCACACGGCGAGCGATCGTAAGCCTTGCCGGGACACAGAACAAAATTCTTACTGTCGACGCCGCGCACGCTGCTGGTCCCGAACAATTCCACATGATCGATCTCTGCGCCTTCGCGTCCTGTGATTCCCGACGCCGTCAATGCGTGGCGTACCGACCAGGTGAAATCTGTCAATTGCTCAATGTTGTCGAAGGACAGCCGCAGCGCGTGCTCTTTCACGAGAAAGAACCAGTTGCCTCCCCAGGCGACATCTCCGGTCACTCGCCCGTATCCGTTTACATCGACCGAAACATTCGCGAGATGGCGATAGCTACGCACATTTTTTACGGTGACGCTCCCATCCCGGTTTAATGTCGCGGTCACTACTCCAGCGGGAGTTTCTAGTTTGTGTGCACCTTCTGAGATCTGTCCCATAAAGGCAAGACTGGCGATCACGCCAATGGTGCCGTGTCCGCACATGCCGAGATATCCGACATTGTTGAAGTAGATCACGCCGCTTACGCACGAAGGTTCGGACGGCGGACATAGCAAGGCGCCGACAACGGCATCCGATCCGCGAGGCTCATTCACCGCGGCAGAACGCAGCCAATCAAACTCACTTCGAAGTCTGTTCAACTGAGCGGCAACGGGACCTCCTCCCAAATCGGGAGCGCCGTCCGTGATCAGCCGCGTCGGCTCGCCGCCTGTATGCGAGTCAATGAAGCGCAATCGGCGAAAGCGAGAATTGGGGGAATCTGAGCCTGAGTTTGCCGTACTGGCTGCCATGAACCAACCTTACAACGCATTTCGTTACCGTAAAGCTTTAAATAATATCCAAATCTCACTCGGAGCCTCATCTGTATCGCGCCCGTACATGCTCTGTCATCCTGAGCGAGGGCGCACGCCCGAGTCGAAGGACCCCGGCGATCTATCCTGCCGGAAGTGCCGATCTAAGTTTTGGAAAGACACCGGATTGCCTTGCTGGTTCCGCGTCAAACACTCAAGGACATCCAAGCATTAACATCCTTGGGGTCCTTCGATTCGGGCGTGCGCCCTCACTCAGGATGACAGCAGTTAAGCGACCTCAGCACCTCTGATCACGGAACAACCATTTTTTGAAACACGGGTTAAGCATTTTCGGTTTCCCAGACGGTCGAGAAATCGAGGAGAAAGGTCCGCACATCAAGCTGGGGTAGAGCCTGTCGAAGACACTCGCTCGCTCTACGCAGTTCCGCTTCGTGATGTTGGGCTTCGGCGCGAGCATCGCCGCCAAACTTGCCGCCCAGGCCACCGTAAGCTCCGCAATCGGAATGCAGCGTCAGAAGGGCAAACTTGGTTCCATGCAGGCGCACGGATATCCGAATTTGTTCCAGGAGAAACTCGCGTTCGCTTTCATCGCTCGGCGATGCAAGGCATTTTGCACCGCCCGCGGCGATGATTTGATCGGGCCGGGAGACCTCTAGCTTCCTCAATAGTTCGGCGCGAACAGCGGAGAAGCGCCAGTCGAAACAGGAGACAACTACGGCGTCACAAGAATAGTGTTCCCTTCGCGTATCGAAAGATAAGAGCTTTTTCATAGGAGCATTGTCCGCCGACAGGTGCGCGTGGCACAACGGCACAGCGATCAGCGCGGCGCCCGGGGCGCAAAGCGCACGCAATAAAAGATTCCCAAAATGAAAAGAACTCCGCCCCACCAGGCGTTGGCGTGCAGTCGAAATAACGTCACAGGATTGGCGGGCGGGTTGAAGATTTGGTAGAGCCCTGCGCCAAAGGTCAGACCGCCGCAAACCAGCAGCGCGATTCCCACAAAGAACCAGATCGAAATTTCCCGCTCACCCATCCCGCAACCTTGTCACCACACCAGAATATTGAGGATCACGAACACGATCCCAATCACGATAGCCCAGAAGACCGGACGCATGTACAGCGGCGCCGCTTCCGTGCGCGGAATCACCGTAGCTCCGTACACCAGGCCGGTCAGTTCCCATTCGGGAGTCGGCCGCGTGGCGTAGCTGACCAGAATAGTGACCAGCACACACACGATCCACGACCACAATCCGCGATACATGTTCTCGGCCATGTCGCGCGCGTCGGGCGAGAGCGCCACGTACCGCAACGCCGACGGATGCACTTTCACCACGACCCACATACCAATCGACGATACGGTGCCTGCCAGCAGTCCCCAGAAGCCGCCCGGACCAGTGGCCCGCTTCCACAGCATTCCCAAAATGACCGTGCCGAACAGCGGCGCGATGAAAAAGCTGAACAGCGCCTGCACGTAGTCCATGATGCTGGCAAATGACATGACTAAATAGGCAGTACCAATACTGATCAGCACGCCCAGCACGGTGCACCAGCGTCCCATATTGACGTAGTGCCGATCGCCGGCATGGCGATGAATGAGCGCGCGATAGATGTCGTAGGTCCACACCGTCGCGAACGCACTCACGTTCCCCGCCATTCCCGACATGAAACCAGCAATAAGAGCGGTAATGCCGAGGCCGAGCAATCCTGTCCCGAAGTATCGCGCCAGCATGAGCGGGAGAACCTCGTTGTAGCTGTGTCCGCCGGTCGCGATCGCCGTAGCTTCTCCAGTGAGCTTGACCGGCAGCACCGCCAAAGCTAGAAGTCCAGGCAGGATGACGATGAAGGGGACGAACATTTTGAAGCCCGCGCCGATGATCGGCGCCATCTCGGCCGAGCGCAGATCCTTGGCGGATAAAACGCGCTGCACAACGAGAAAGTCGGTCGTCCAGTAGCCAAACGCGAGCACAAAGCCGAGCCCGAAGACGATGCCGGTCCAGTGAATGCCCATGGGGTTCGCGCTAAAGGATCCGAGCGTGGACCATAGGTGGGTATAGTCGGCGGAGGCGTTGCGCGCGATTTGGGCTTTCAGATTGCTCCAGCCGCCGGTTTCGATCAGTCCCAAAATGGGAATCAGCAGCGCGCCCGCCCAGATCAGGACAAACTGCAGAACTTCGTTGAAGATCGCCGAGCGCAGTCCGCCGAGCGCGACATAGATGGCAACCGTGAGGGACGACACCCAGATGCTGAAGTGAATGTCCCATCCCAAAATGACCTTCAGCACAATCGCCATCGAGTACATGTTGATGCCGCTCATCAAGACCGTCATCACGGCGAAGCAGATCGCGGAGAGTGCGCGACTGGGTTCGCCGAAACGAAGTTTTAGATATCCCGGCACCGAGTGCGTCCGCGAAATGTAGTAGAAGGGCATCATCACCAGCGCGAGAAAGATCATCGCGGGGATGGCGCCGATCCAGTACCAATGGGTCGCCAGAATCCCGTACTGGTAAGCGGCGGCGGCCCAGCCCATCAGTTCCAGTGATCCGAGATTGGCGGAGAGAAAGCTGAGGCCGGCAATCCACGCGGTCATCTCGCGTCCGGCCATGAAGTAGTCTTCGCCGGTCTTAGCTTTTCCTCTCAGGTACCAGCCAATGCCAAGGACTAGCAAGAAATAGAAAACGATGATGGCAGTGTCGACGGGCGAGAGTCGCACTAATCGGGTTGCAGCGAACAACGCGAGTAATGGCGTCATCTATTTCTCTTTTTGTCCATAGAAGCGTGTGGGCCGTGTTTTCTTAACCAGCGCCTATCCTGAAGCTGGGTGCCCCACTCTCGCGAGGTTTTCGCGAGGTGGGGTTAGCCGATGTTGATTGCACAACATGATTCTCTTTCCAAAATCCCGACGCGAAATCAACAGTTAATCGGTTAATAGCTCACCCCACCCTTGCGAAAACCACGCAAGGATGGGGCACCCACGTTTTCGACTCTCCGAGGGAAAGCCGTCAGTTACCCGCTTGTGCCGACGCCGCCCCACTCACCGGCAGATGCTCTTCCAGATACCTCGCCAGCAACGAGTACACGTGGAACGTTGTTCCTTTGCCCTCGGAAATGGAATGCGTTCTTCCGGGATAGTCCATAAAGTCGAACTGCTTGCCCAACTCGATCAGTCGATTCACCAGCAGCTCCGTTCCCTGAAAGTGCACGTTGTCATCGCCGGAGCCGTGCACAATCAGCAAATCTCCGCGCAGGCCATCGGCGAAGTTGATCGCCGATCCTGCGCGATAGCCTTCCGGATTGTCTTGCGGCAAGCCCATGTAGCGCTCCTGATAAATCGTGTCGTACAGTCTCTGATCCGCGACCGGAGCCACGGCCATGCCGACTTTGTAGAGCTCGGGCGAGCGGAACATCATGTTCAGCGTGTTCGAACCACCGCCGCTCCAGCCCCAGATGGCCACGCGATTGGCGTCAATGTACGGACGCGAGCGTTCCACAGCCATCAGCGCCTCCGCTTGGTCTTTCGACGACAGCACACCCACGGATCCATAGACGATCTTGCGCCACTCTCGCCCTTTCGGCGCGGGCGTGCCGCGATTATCGAAGCTGGCGACCAGATACCCTTCGCTTGCCAGTGCGCGATGGAAGAGCCCGCCTGCACCCGGCCAGCGATCGACGACCGTCTGCGCCGCCGGTTCGCCGTAGATGTTGATCAGCAGCGGATATTTCTTTGCCGGATCGAAATCCTTCGGCTTGATCATCCAGCCATCGAGCGTGACGCCGCCACCGATATCGACCTGGAAGAATTCACTGCGGTTCCCGAGCAGATCCGTGAGTTTCGCGCGCAATGTTGCATTGTCCTGCAGAACGCGAATGGAGCGGTGCGCAGGCAGGCTTACAAGATCGGTCACCGGCGGCGTGTCAAAGGTCGAATACGTATGCACCGCCCAGAGTCCGTTGGGACTGATCTCGTAGGTGTGCGTGCCCGCCTGATTCGCCGGCGAGATCTCCTGCGGCTGCGCGTTTCCCGTTATGGGAACGCGGTATAGGTACTGCTGGGTCGCGTTCTTCGGAGACGCCGTGAAGTAGAGCCATTGCGAATTGGAATCGACGCCTTCCACCCGGATGATGTCGTAGTTCCCCGGTGTGAGCAGCCGCTGCCGGCCATCTGTTGCAATCGCGTAAGCGTGACGCCAGCCATCGCGCTCGCTCGTCCAGAGAAACTCGGAACCTCTATCGACCTTTATCCATTGGAACTCATAGTTCACATCCACCCAGGCTTTGTCCGTGTCAGTGAAAACCGGATGCACCTGCCCGGTCTGCGCGTCGGCCAACAGTACCGTGTTCTCGTTTTGCAAGCGGTTCACGTGCTGGATCGCCAACTGCCGCGAGTCTTCGGTCCACTCGGCTCGTGGAATGTAGTTGTTGCGCGGATCGCCGGGGACTTGCATCCAAAACGGCGCGCCGCCGGTCGCGTTCACTACCCCAATGCGCACGGCCGAATTTGTAGTTCCCGGCTGCGGATAAGGAATTTCCTGTGTCGTCGGATAGACGCCGAACTGGGGATAGGGAATGCCGGTCACAATGTGATGAGGACCGCCCGTGTCATAGATCAGCGTGAAATCGAGAACGCCGCTGATGTCGAATTGCCAGAACGCAATCTTCTTACTGTCCGGACTCCAGAGAAAGGCATCGCGCAGAAAGAATTCTTCTTCGTACACCCAGTCGGTGGTTCCGTTGATGATCGTTGCGCTTCCGTCGGTAGTGAGCTGCATGATCTCGCCGGTTTCTGGTTGTTCGACATAGACGTTGTTCGCGCGCACGTAGGCGACCTTCTGTCCGTCGGGCGAGAACTTCGCGAACATCAGCTCGGCCGGTCCGGCGTTCCCGCCTAGCTTGAGTAACTTGCCCGATCGCCGGTCGAGCAGCCAATAGTCGCCACGCGTAGCAGCGCGCCAAACGCGCTGCGCATTCGTGAAAATGAGAACGCGATTCAAATCCGGCGAAAAGGCGTAATCGTCGATGGCCAGCGGTTCTTTCGCGCTGGGAGCCGTAATCTGCGCGCTGTTCACCAGTACATCGCGCGCGCCAGTACCCGCCTGATAGCGAACGATGTCTTTCGCTTTCGGATTCGCTGGCGAATTTTCCAGCACGGTGTACGAGTTGCCGTCCGGCAGCCATTCAATGTGCGGTGGAAACTGCGCGCGAAAATCGTTGTCGAGAAAAATCTGCCGCAGCAACGGATCGATGCGCGGCGTCTCCGCAGTTTGCGTGGAGCAAGTCGCCCAGGAGGCGAGCAGGAACAGCAGAAATATAGCCAATCGGAAAAATTGTCGGCGAAGCCTTGAGCTAAAGAGCATTTGTACCCCTTGGGAGTCGTTCACCACGGTGTCATCCTGAGCGCGTTTTTTGCGCGAAGGACCTTGTGGTTGCCTTTGGTTTTGGTTTTGCTTTTTGTTTACTGAAGCAAGACCAACCCAAAATCAACATCAACCCCAACCGCAAGGTCCTTCGCGCGAAAAACGCGCTCAGGATGACAAGAAGTTAAGCATTGTACGCTGCCCAAGCTCTGCAGCTTCGGAACTTGTCTCCGGTTCAGTACCATGCCCGGTAGGGAATGGGTGAGAGATTTGTGCCACATGCTATCGTGGCGCGCCACCCGTTCGCTACCGCGAACGGTACTGAGTTCAGGCGGCTGTGGGTGTGCAAGCTTCGCAGCTCGTTTTCATTTAGAATTTCTGCGAACGAGACTGCACCATTGGACTGGCACAGCCGCCGCATTTCGGAAATTCTGGAGCGGGCGCTACAGGAAGATCGCGCCACGCGCGACGCGACCACGCAAGCGTGCATCGATTCGCGCATGCGCGCCACCGCCACGATTCATGCGAAGCAGGACTGCGTGCTCTCCGGACTCGGAGCGGTGAATCGCATCCTGGAAATCTTCAGCGAGCTCGATAAATCGGTCGTCGGACATCACGAGGTCATTAGCCATCCGGAAATTTTCGACGGGGTGCGCCTGCATGACCGTCAAGCGGTCGCCGTAATTCGGCACAACGCGCGCGTGATTCTCTCCTGCGAGCGCGTGATCCTCAACCTGCTGCAGCGCATGGGCGGCATCGCGACCACCACGCGCAAATACGTCGATGCGATCGCCGGCACTAAGGCGCGCATCCTCGATACGCGCAAGACTGTGCCCGGCCTGCGTCTGCTGGATAAATACGCGGTCCGCTGCGGCGGCGGACACAATCACCGTCTCGATCTCTCCGACGGCGTGCTGATCAAGAACAATCACATCTCGCTTGGCGGCGGCATTGCCAAAGTGCTGAAGAAAGCGCATGAAGCGCGCCAAGGCACGCAGCCGATCGAGATCGAAGTGCGCACGCTCGACGAACTCGAAGAAGCGCTCGCCAACGACGCCGAAGCCATCCTGCTGGACAACATGGATCCGGCCACTGTGCGCAAAGCCGTCGAGCGTGTAGAGAAACATTCCCGCCGCGTACCGCTCGAAGCTTCCGGAGGCATGAATCTCGCCAACATCCGCAGCTACGCCGAAACCGGCGTGGACTACATCTCAGTCGGCGCGCTCACCCACTCGCCCCAAGCGGTGGACATGAGCATGAAGATCACGCCCGCGTTGTTCTGAGAAAGACAGCTTCTGAGCCATTTCTTCCAGCGAAGTGAGTTCTTGTGGAGGGACACAACCCGGGGGTGAACACGGAGGCCACGGAGGTAACGAAGGAACCACTCGGTTTTGCTCCTCCGTGACCTCCGTGTTGAAAGCTTTTGACGTTCATCGCCCGAGCGATTCTCTAGAGGTGTTGCGAGATCGAGAGCACATTGCCTTCGGGATCTTTGAACCAGGCGACGTACGCGGCGCCGGGGAAAGTGCAGATGCTGTCCTTATCTTGCGGAAGGCCGGGATAGCGCTCGAAGACTACGCCTGCCGCGACGAGTTCCGCTAATGCCTGGTGAATATCATCCACCTGCCATCCCAAAATGGTATGCGGCGCCGGCGTGAACTCTTTTGCTTTTGTCACGCGCAGCATTGTGCCATTGGCATCAAAGGCGATCGCAAATGGGTCGTCGCTGAGGACTTTGAAGCCAAGCACGCCGCCGTAGAAAGCCTTCGCCCGCTCCGGATCAGTAGTCATGACAAAGCCGACCATTTTCTGCAGAGTTGGCATGTTCCCCTCGCGGATTTCGAAACACTAACACGGATCTAACGGATTACAACGGATCGGACGGATAAACCGGAATTTTTGGCTTTCTTAGTTTCGTGATGAATTGTTCACAGCCACAATGGACGATCGACATAATTCAGAATTCGAACCAACAACACCAACAATTCAGAATGGTTTATCCGTCCGATCCGTTGTAATCCGTTAGATCCGTGTGCGCGCTTTTTCGGCTACGCGTACTTAATCCACTTCATGATCTCCGGCAGCGTGGGCCGCTTGCCGTACATGAGAATTCCCACCCGGTAAATGCGCGAGCACAGCGCGAGCATGGCATAAATCGTGCCAACCAGCAGGACGATGCTCAGCGCGATTTGCCACATTGGCGGCGTCTCCACGACTATGCGGATATACATCAGCAGCGGTGTGCAGAACGGGATCAGCGAGAGCACGACCGAGAGGGTCGAGTGCGGCTGCTGGATCACCGGCATCATGAAGATCACCGAAACGATCAGCGGCATGAGGATCACGAACTGAAATTGCTGCGCTTCCTGCTCAGAATTCACAGCGGAGCCGAGCGCCGCGCCTAGAGCGGCGTAAAGCAGGAATCCCAAAATGAAAAAGATGCCGAAGAAGATCATGTTGGAGACGCCGAGATTCAGGTGGAACTTCTCGCCTCCCATCGAAATCATTGAGCCGGCGCCGAGTGTAGCGGCAGCCACGGTCCAGATCGCAATTTGGGTCAGGCCTACCGCGCCCGAGCCGAGAATCTTGCCGGCCATGAGTTCTTTAGCGGTTGCAGCCGAGAGCAACACCTCAAAGATGCGCGAGTTCTTTTCTTCGAGCACCGAGCGCATCACGCTCATGCCGTACATGATGATCGTGGTGTAGAGCAGGATCATCAGCAACAGCGCGGTGAAGAAGATCGCTGCGCCGCCCGAGTCGGTGACTTTGCCTTTCTCGACTTTTAATGTATCCACGTCCACCGGCTCGAGCGCGGCGGAGATCTCCTCCGGAGTCGCGCCATGTTTGCGGAACGACTCGCGCAGGATCGCGTCGTGTACCGCCGAGGTGAGATCGCCAATCGCGGAAAAGTCGCTGGCGCTGCGCGAGCGGTAACTGAGCTTGCGGCTGGCGAGCGCGTCCGGCGGTGCCCAGAGATAACCGTCGATCTGGTGTGAATCCACCTTGGCCGTCAGCGCTGCTTCCTCTTCCGGCGTGACGTTCGTATCGACCTGGACATCCAGATTATCTTTCGTCGTGACATTGTTCGACTGCGTGGCGGGATTCGCCGCTTCGCTTGGCGGGTTCATCATGTGCTCGCGCACATTGGCGCCAAACTGCGCGTCGGCGGTGGCGATCACGATGTGCTGGGGCTCGCCGCTCTTGCGTGAGGCCAGCATGCTGGGCACGATCGTGAAGCCGAACATCAACGCGGGCAACAGGATCGTCATCACCAGAAACGATTTCTTGCGCACCGTTTCCAGGTACTCGCGGCGGGCGAAGAGGAAGGTGTTATGCATCGGTTTTCCCCACAACGTCGATGAAGATGTCTTCGAGCGACGGCTCCATCAATTCGAATTTATTAACGCGCGAACGCTCGGCGACCATGCGCAGCAGCGACTGCGTGTCCGCTCCCGGCGCCATGCGCACCTCAACGTAATTGCCGTAGTTGTTGAACGATTGCACGAGACGGTTCTCGCGCAGAAAATCGTCCTGGCCTTCGTACTCGATCTGCACGTTGTTCTTCCCGTAACGGGACTTGATGTCCTTCAGCTTGCCTTGCAGAACCGCTTGTCCGCGATTGATGAGGCAGATGGAATCGCATAGCTTTTCCACCTGATCCATTCGGTGCGTGGAGAAGAGAATCGTGCGCCCCTGCTTGTTCAGGTCGAGCAGGACGTCTTTGAGCAGGGAAGCGTTCACTGGATCGAGTCCGGCAAACGGTTCGTCCATGATGAGGAAGTCGGGATCGTGCATGAGCGTGGCGATGAACTGAATCTTTTGCTGCATGCCCTTGGACAGCTCTTCCGTTTTCTTCTCGAATGAGCCGACGATCTCCAGGCGCTCGCACCACTGCTGCGCACGTCGTAGCGACTCGGCCGCGCTCAGGCCGTGCAGTTGTCCGAAGAGGACTAACTGCTCGTTGATCTTCATCTTCTTGTAAAGGCCGCTGGTTTCGGGCAGGTAACCAATGCGCTTCAGGTGCTGCCGGCGAAAGGGCTCGCCAAACATCCGCACCTGTCCCGAATCGGGAACGGTGATGCCGATCATCATGCGGATGGTGCTCGTCTTGCCTGCGCCGTTCGGGCCGAGCAGACCGAAAATGCTGCCCTGCTCGATCGAGAGCGAGAGATCGTTCACGGCGACAAACTTGTCGTAGGTCTTGCGGACCTGGTGTAGTTCTACAGTTGGCATGGGAGTTACTACGTTAGATTTTACAGTACCGTTCCCTGGTAAAGAACGGGTAATGGATCACCGCCGGCCACCATCACCCGTTCGCTACCGCGAACGGTACTGACTTGTCCCCAGGCTCCTGCTCCCCAATCGCATGGCGCACCGCAGCCATAGCGAGCAGCCGCGTGGAGTCGAGCGTCGGCAAGGGACAATCATCGGCCCGTACCAAAAGGGGAATTTCCGTGCAGCCCAGGATCACGCAGTCGCAGCCGGCTTCTTTCAGGCGCTGAATGATTTCGTTGTAGCGCAGCCGTGAGGATTCGGGAAACTTACCGTGAACGAGTTCGTCCCAGATAATTTGATCGACAATCTCCTGATCGCGCGAGAGCGGAGGCATGGCCTTCATTCCATGGTGTTGAAACACGTCTCGGTACATGGAGCCGGTCATCGTGAAGCGAGTTCCGAGAAGTCCCGCTGTTTTCCATCCTTGCCGCTTCGCTTCGGCGGCCACGACATCGCCGATATGCAGCCAGGGAATCGGCGAGCGCTCGATGAAATGTTGCCAGGAGAGATGCACCGTGTTGTCCGGACAAATGGCGAAGTCCGCGCCGGCACGCGCGACCACTTGAGCCGATTCGAGCATGAGTTCCCCCACTGTCCGGTAGTCGCCTGCATTAAGCGCGGGCATCCAGGCAGCCATCGGGATCGAGTGCAGCGTGACTCGCGGATGGTTGTAGTCACCGAGAGATCGCTCGGCAGACTGCGCGATCGTGCGATAGCAGAGCGCAGCGCCTTCGGCGCTGCAGGCGACAATGCCGATGTGTTTCATGCAAACTCCTGACGGCGCCAGAGCAAAGTCAGTACCGTTCCCGGTGGAGGACGGGGCGTTAACCTGTGATGGTTCTTGGTGGGAGCCCCCGCATTTATGCGGGGGAGCGAGGCTTTTAAGCCTCGCGGCAACTGCGCTCCTTGAATTGTGGCTTCAGCCACGGGTTCCATCTCCCATTTGATTTGCGCTTACGCCAGAAAGCTCCGGGGCTAAAGCCCCATTTCACGTCACTATCGTCCACGTCGGACTCAAGTCCGCCTTCCCCCCGCATAAATGCGGGGGCTCCCACCCAAAAAAATTCTCAGGTTAACGCTAATTTCCCGGTAGGAGACGTGTGGCATACGCCCCGGTGTCGAGCCACATCACCCGTCCGCTACCGCGGACGGTACTGACGTCTTGCTGGTACTTCCACCCAAGAGCACATTGTCGATCAACCGCGTGCTCCCCACAAACGCGGCGATCGCAACCAAGTCGCCGTCCTTAGCCGTGGCCACCGATTCGAGCGAGTCGGGGTTCACGATCTCGACATAGTCAATCCGAATGCTCGGTTCGCTGTCCAGAACTCGGCGGGCTTGCTCGATGAGGGTGTCGGACCTATGTTCGCCTTGCCGGTAGCTCGTTTCGACTTCGCGCAGCGCGCGCGAGAGCGCCATCGCCATTTTTCGTTCTTCGGGCGAAAGATAGACATTTCGCGAGCTGAGGGCCAAACCGTCCGGCTCGCGCACGATTGGCACGGCCACGATCTCGATCGGGAACGCGAGATCGCGAACCATCCGGCGAATCACCGCGAGCTGCGCTGCGTCTTTTTGTCCGAAGAAGGCGAAGTCCGGCTCGACGATGTGGAAGAGTTTGCTGACAACCGTCGCGACGCCGCGAAAGTGACCGGGACGCGAGCGTCCGTCGAGGCGGTCGCCGATTTCTTCAACGTTGACGAACGTCACTGCGCCCGGCGGGTACATCTCTTCGACCGACGGCGCAAAGAGCAGATCGACGCCTTCGGCTTGCAGCTTGGCAGAGTCGGCTTCGAGGGTCCGTGGATACTTGGTGAAATCCTCATTCGGCCCGAACTGGGCGGGATTCACGAAGATCGAGACCACCGCGAAGTCGCAGCGCGCCTTCGCCGCACGCACCAGCGAGATGTGTCCGGCGTGGAGCGCGCCCATGGTCGGCACGAAGCCGATGCGCTTGCCTTGTTGCCTGACCGCGCGAACGGCGGGACGGGTTTCAGTGATGGTGGTGAGAGTTTTCATGACCAACGGATGCGAAGCCGTCGTTCACGGTCCTTAACGTTCCGGCCCATTGAGGCTGCTACGCGTGAGACAAAGCCAATTTCCCTGTTAATTCACTGCCACGTTCGCTCAGCAAACCGGCTTCTCCCTGGTCCTTCTTGCTAGTAGCTTGAAAAGACAGCGCTTACTCCGAAGATTAGAAATTCGCTGTTAATTCCCTGCTCATTCCCTCAGCATTTGCCCCGACCTGCATGGATGGCGACTTTCTGCGGCTCGCCGAGGCGGGTCCCCTGAAAAATTCGCTGTTCTCAGGGAATTCGTTCTCGGCGGAAATCAACGTTTTCGCAGGCGCAAGGTCTCCAGAGCAGCCTGGGTCTCCCGGGGCAAATGATACGACTCGCCGTCGGAAGGGAAGAGGCGCGACTCGACATCTACTTTGAACTGGGTGGCGGCATTCGAGATCAGCGCGGCGGCGTCGCCGTACTGGCGCACGAACTTCGCCGGCTGGTGGCCGGTGAGGTTCAGGATGTCATGCAGCACAAGCACCTGGCCATCGCAATCCGGACCGGCGCCGATGCCGATCGTTGGACACTCAACCTCTTCGGTAATGATCTTCGCCACCTCGCGCGGCATGCCTTCGAGCACGATCGAAAAGACCCCGGCGCGATCCAGTGCGACCGCATCGCGCACTAGACCCTCGACGGCGTTCATGGTCTTGCCCTGCACGCGAAATCCGCCCATTCTGTGCACAGATTGCGGCGTGAGGCCGATGTGTCCCATAACGGGGATTTCGGCGTCCAGCAGGCGGTGAATGAGGCCGATGCGCTGCTGGCCGCCTTCGATCTTGACCGCTTCCGCGCCAGACTCCTTAATGAACCGGGCGGCGTTCTCCACTGCCGGCTTGTCATCCACCTGATAGGAGCCGTACGGCATGTCGGCGATCACCAGCGCGCGCTTCACGCCCCGGCGCACGGCGCGGACATGATGCAGCATCTCGTCCACCGTGACGGGCAACGTGTTCTCGTAGCCGAGCACCACCATCGCCAGCGAGTCGCCGACGAGGATCATATCGATGCCGGCCTGGTCCACGAGCCGGGAAGTGGCGTAGTCGTAAGCAGTGAGGCAGGTAATGGGAATACGCTGCCGCTTCTTTTCCTGAATGGATGGAATCGTGACTTTGGCGGCGCTGCCAAAATCGGGCGAGGTGAGACTCATAGTTCCTCCAGTGCCCCTCCGCCCAACAGCGGATAGAGCCTGTGCCTCATTAGGATGCAGACGAGGCAATTGTAGTCGCAAAGCAGGTTACAGGGAACAAAGAATCAGGTTACAGGGGACAGGGAACAGGACATTCTTCTGTAACCTGTCCTCTGTAACCTGTCCCCTGCTTTTACGCGCTGGCCGCTTCCGATCCCAGCGGCAGGAAGAACTGTGTGCCCCGAATTGGCTCGGACAGGCGGCGTAGCAGCTCCTGCAAATCCTGGTGACGCTCGACGAAATCGATGTCGTTCGTATTCACCACCAGCAAATCCGACGCCGAGTAGTGAAAGAAGAAATGCTCATAGGCTTTCACGACCTCTTCGACGTAATCGTCGCTGACGGCGTTCTCGCCGGGAGCGTTCTTGCGCCGCATTCGCTTTTTCAACACCTCGGGACTGGCCTGCAGGTAGATCACCAGATCGGGCGTCGGTAGTTGCTCGCGAAACGCGCTGTAATACCGGTTGTAAACGGTAAGCTCCGCGTCCGACAGATTGATGCAGGCGAAGAGCTTGTCTTTTTCGAAGATGTAGTCGCAGACGATAGTCTTGTGCGGATTGCGTTCCAGCGCGCGCAGTTGCTCAAATCGGGCTATGAGAAAAGCAAACTGCGCCTGAAATGCCGCTCCAGCTTCTCCTTCATAGAAAGGCGTCAGGAATGGATTGCTGTCAGGTTCGACGACGCGCTGTGCGTGCAGCCGCTCGGCAACAATGCCGGCCAGTGTGCTTTTTCCAACGCGAAGCGGACCTTCCAAGGCAATATATCGGGGGAGCTCGAAGAGATTGGCCATGATGCGGGGTCTGGAAGGCAGCATAGCGCGCAGGAGAATTTCACACAACGGCAATTTTCTCGTCGCAGTTCTTGGGCGAGCCGCACGCATTCATCTCTCCTGAGACAATGTCCAGATGCCGAGGAACTCTCCAGGTCGATTCAATTCCGCCGCTTTGTATGCCGCTCTCGATGCTCGGCGTCGTTCGCGAGACATGACGTGGTCCCAGGTGGCGGCGGAGGTCGGAGTCAGCGTCTCTACGATCACTCGCACCAGCCGCGGCGGCCGCATGGAAGTCGATGGCATGCTGGCCATGGTCCGCTGGCTCGGACGAACGGTCGAGAGCTTTACCTTTGGGTACACCGGTCGGCCCGACCCCTGACAGATTGAACTCAGCTTCCGTGGGAACTCTGCGCTGGGCGCGCGCTGCATGGCCCGCTCTCATTTGTGCCTTTCCTCCCACAGTCGTATGCTTTCTGGTTCCACTTCCTCCAGGAGATTGCGTGTGAAAACCTATACGAAATTGGCAGTTCTGGCATGTGCCCTGTTGATGTTCAGCATGGTTTCGTTCGCGCAGCAAAGCGGGCGCGCCGCGACCCAAAAATCCGAAGCCGCGGAAGCGACGCCCACCATCGCGTCCGTGTTGAACCATTCCTTGAGTAGCATCGAAAAGGAAGTTCTGGATGCCGCCGAGGCGATCCCCGAAGACAAATACGACTTCTCTCCGGCGACCGGGAACATTCCCGGCGATTTCAAAACTCCGGAGCCGGCGCGCAGCATGGGCGCAGAGTTCAAACATATTGGCGACGCGCTGGAGTTCTACTCGTCCTCGGTTCTGGGCCAAAAAAGTGCAGGCGGCGGGAATAGCCCTTCGAATGTGAAAACCAAATCTGAGGTGATCAGCTATTTGAAGGCCGAATTTGCGAAGGCGCACAGCGCGATTGACACGCTCAATCAACAGAACGCGGTGGAAGAAATCCCCGCGGGTCGGCGTAAGACGACGCGCCTTGCCCGGGCCCTCGACATGATCGGCCACACCAATCTTACTTATGGCAACATCATCGAGTACATGCGGATGAACGGCATCGTGCCGCCAGAGAGCCGGCACTCGTAGCCTACTCAGTCAGTACCGTTCCCGGTTCAGTACCGTTCCCGGTAGGGAACGGGTGACGGATTCCCCACGCGATCATGGGCGTCACTGGTTCGTTACCGCGAACGGTACTGACTCTCAATAACTTTCCTCGTCTTCCGCCGTCATAATGGAAGAAGAACGTCTCGCTGCGGCGGAGTGCGTCTTTGTCTGATTGGTAACAGCGGAACCAGCTACCCTGTTTCGACGTAGCCTGATATAGGAAGTCGTTCCTCGGGCAGGGCTTCTGTCCGTTACAATCCATGCGTTGGACGTGAATATGTTGTCACTGAGCAAAAAAGCGACGGACATTGCGCAGTCGGAAATCCGCATCATGTCCGTCGAATGCGAGAAGGCGCGCGGCATCAATCTGGCGCAGGGCATCTGCGACACCGAAGTGCCGGAGCCGGTGCAGCGCGGCGCGATCGATGCCATTCGCTCCCGCCAGAATTCCTACACCCGGCTCGACGGCGTGGCCCAGCTTCGCCGCGCGATCGCGCGCAAGATGCGCGAGTACAACCACGTTGAAGCCGATCCCGAAAAGGAAATCGTCGTCACCGCCGGATCGACTGGCGCGTTCTATTCCGCCTGTACAGCGCTGCTCAATCCCGGAGACGAGGTCATCGTCTTCGAGCCGTTCTACGGCTATCACGTGAACACCCTGCGCGCGCTCGACTGCGTGCCTGTGTTCGTGACCATGCATCCGCCGGAATGGATCTTCAGCCGCGATCAGTTTGAACGCGCGGTCACCAGCAAGACGCGCGCGATCATCCTGAACTCGCCGGCCAATCCATCGGGCAAAGTTTTCAGCCGCGACGAACTCGAGATCATTGCCGCGGTCGCGATTCGTCACGACTTGTTCGTGATCACCGACGAGATCTACGAATACTTCCTCTATGACGGCACCGAGCACATCAGTCCGGCCTCGATGCCGGGCATGGCCGAGCGCACGATCACGATTTCCGGATTTTCAAAGACCTACAGCATAACCGGCTGGCGCATTGGTTATGCCGTGTGCGATGCGCGCTGGGCGCATTCCATCGGCTACTTCCACGATCTCGCGTACATCTGCGCGCCGTCACCCTTCCAGCACGGCGTTGCCGCCGGACTTGAAGAACTTGGCAGCGACTTCTATCGCGACATGGCGCTGGACTACCGCGCCAAACGTGACCTGCTCTGCACGACGCTCGAACAAATCGGCCTCTCGCCGTCCTGGCCCAAAGGCTCGTACTACGTACTCGCGGATGTCTCCTCGCTGCCCGGCAACAACAGTAAAGAAAAAGCCATGTTCCTGCTCCAGACCGCCGGCGTCGCCGCGGTTCCCGGCGAAGCGTTCTTCAGCGAAGGCGGACAAAATCTGCTTCGCTTCTGCTACGCCAAAACCGATGCCGACCTTCAGGAAGCCTGCCGCAGACTGAGCCGCATCAGCGTGGCGGCAGCGTCCCGATAACCGCGTTTCACCACGGAGACACAGAGGCACAGAGAAAGTCAGGAACTAAATTTCATAGGTAAGAAGAAAACCGCGACTCTTGAACGTAGGTTCTCTATACCAGAATTCACTTCTGACTTGACCCGATCTGACTTCTGACTTTCTCTGTGTCTCTGTGACTCCGTGGTGAAAGATTTTTGACTCGGTTTTCTAACTCCCTCGCAATCTCTTCCGCATCCGCATCTTCCGCGAATTCCACCGGCTCGCCCACGATCACCTGAATCTCTCCACGCCGTGCGAACTTGCGGTTCTCCTGCTTGAGCGGAAACAGGCCTTCGATCTTCATGGGCACGATCGGAATCCTGAGTTGCTGCGCGAGAATGCCGATGCCGGCGCGGAAGGGCGACATCGTGCCGTCGGTCGTCCGCCTTCCTTCAGCGAAGATTAGAACGTTGTAGCCGTGGTCCACTGACTCGCCCGCGAAAGCAAAGCTATCGCGAAATCCCGAACGTTGGGGCAGCGGAAATACGTCAAACAGCGCGGTTACCAGCCAATACGAGAGCTGTTCGACCGCGCGGCGAAAGACGTTCATCGACTTAGGTGGATTCCGCATTTGCGCCAGCATCTCGCCTTGCATAGCGATCGCTAGCGAATGCCGAACGCGCCGTGGCATCGCGAACATCAGCGGCCCGGGATCGATGTACGTGACATGATTGCTGACAAAGAGGACCGGTCCCTTCAGATTGTCGAGATGCTCGCGCCCGATTACCTCTGGGCGAGCCATGATCCGCGTTGCCGGCCACGTGAGCAGGTAATAAATGACAGTACGAATCCATGTAATCGGCCAGCGCTGCGCCCAACGAGGATACCGATAGTGCGAAATCGGCGGCACGGCCGCGGCTTCGTGCAGCATCTGTTCCAAATCGGAAACGGTGGTCGCTTCGGCGAAGCGGGTTTCGTCGAGTTCCACTTGATAGCGCTGCTCCAGCGCGGTGAGCAGATCGACCCGATCGATGGAACTCAGGTTGAGGTCGTCTTCCAACTTCGCCATAGCGCTACTCTGAATCTTGCGCTTGGTGACGCTCGCAATCGCGGCTTCCACTCCGCTGAGACCCGCGTCTGCTCTGGCTGTGGTCGTGGAGTCCGCAATCTGCGCGCGCGCGTAGGCGGCGATTAGGTCTTGTCGCGGCTTCTGCGTGGACGTTCGCGGAAAGTCTTCGTCGGGCCAGACCACCCACTGCCGAATTTGCTGGTGGGCAGCTAACTTTGCGTTGGCTCTTGTCACTAGGAGGGACGCTTCTGCGCCGACCCCACCCTGCGAAAACCGCGCAGAGTGGGGCACCCGCGGTTCGGATTGGGACACACTGGTTTCATTTAGGACCGGGACAATGTTGGGTGCCCCACTCGCCGCGGTGTTCGGCGGGTGGGGTTCGCGAGAGTTCAGCACTAACACCGCACAGGGTTCGGCGTTTCCCCCATGTTCGATCCCAATCACCAGGCAATCGCGAACTGCAGGATCGCTCTTCAGCGCCGCTTCCAGGTCCTCGGGATAGACGTTCATCCCTTCGGCCGTCACGATTACGTTTTTCTTACGGCCCTTGAAGTACAGGTTCCCGGCCTCGTCGACCGCGCCCAAATCACCGGTGCGAAACCACTCGCCTTCGCGTGCCGAAATGGGACTGCCGTTGACCCAATATGTTTTGGCAATGCTGTCGCCGCGCACGAGAATCTCGCCCGAGTCGTCGAGCTTGATCTCGCGTCCGGGCAGCGCCTTGCCGATTGAGCCCCGGCCGAGCTTAAACGGATGATTCAGGCTCACAAGCGAAGTTGTTTCCGTAAGCCCATAGCCCTGGATCACGGCAAAGCCCAGTCGCCGCCAGAACTCTTCGTCATCGTGATCGAGCGTGGCTCCGCCGCTGATGATCGCCCAAAACTTCCATCCGAACCGGGAATGGATCCGGCGAAAGCGCCACCAGCGCCAGCCGAAATGCTCGCTCGAAGCGCGTTCCATTTCGGAACGCATCCGCTCTTCGCCGAGACGTGAGGTCATCTCGATTTCGAGCAGTTCGCGCAGGGATCCCAGGAGACGGGGAACCGTGATCAATACCGAGACGCGTTCGTTGTGAATGGTGCGTACGATCTCAGACGGCTTGATCGACTCGAGAAATAACGTGGTTGCGCCAATCAGCGGCGGAACAAAAATCCCCATGAACTGGCCGAACACGTGGCTTAACGGCAGCAGATTCAAAAAACGCAGAGGATGAAAGATGCGCTCATAGCGCAGATACTTCTGCATCTCGCGTTCAATCGGCTCGAGGTTGGCGAGCACGTTGCCGTGGGTGATCACCACACCTTTGGGTTCGCCGGTAGTGCCGGAGGTAAAGACGATCTCGAGCGCATCATCGCGCGTGAGGGACACCGGATCGAGCGGCTTCGCGCTGGAGAGCTGCGAGAGGTCTTCAAAGTGGATCGTAACTGGAGCACTTGGAATTCGCAGCTCGCGCGAGCTAATCAGCAACTTCGCTCCGACTTGCGCGAAAACGCGCGCCGCAAATTCGGGTGTAGCGGCCTGATCCATCGGGACAACGACAACCCCGCGCAGCATTGCTCCCCAAAACGCAGCCAGCCACTCGCCGCAGTTCGCGCCCCAGAGCATGATGCGGTCACCTTGGCCGATGCCCAGGAACTCAATCCGAGTCGCTAGTCGCTGCGCATAGCCAAGCAGTTCGCCATAGCTCCAGCGCACGGTCCGATAACCGCGAGGAAAGACGCACGCGGCATCGTTCCCATATTGGGAAAAATGCGCGAGGTAATCGATTAGGGACGAGGACATGTGGTGACTATGGTGACATTGGGACTAGCTCCGCAGCATAGACGAATGTGACGATTGAGTTCTGAGCAACCGAGCTCATCTTGCGCGGGTTGTGAGGTAAATGAACATTCTCGTAGCCTGTCATCCTGAGCGCCTCTTTTGCGCGAAGGATCTCCGCGAATTCTTAGGCCAGAATTGCAGCATCCCAGTTCTTCTACGGAAATTGTCGGTCGAGAGCCGGAGGCCGTTAGTTAGGCCTGCTGTGCCTCCCGAGATCCTTCGCGCAAAAGAGGCGCTCAGGATGACAGGCCCAAAGAGTGGGCGCAAAAGCAGCAACACTGCAGGCTCAGCACTCGCGTTCCGTTTTGAGCTTCACTCTTCGCGTGGAGGCTTCATCCGCTTCTTTCATCGATTGGCCTGCAAGGAGAAACTCGCTTCCCCAGTGCTCGCTCAGATCCTGCCAGCGTGGATTCGCGGACTCGATGAGCGCGATCTTTCGTGCGCGCGTCCATCCCTTCAACTGCTTTTCCCGTCCAATCGCCGCCTGTATTCGATCGTAACGCTCAAAATAAACCAAGCGATGGCACTGGTATTTCTTAGTGAATCCCTCAAAAGCTCCGGACTTATGCTGCCACACTCGATGCTGCAACTCACTGGTTACACCGATATAGAGAACGCCCGAAATGCTGGCCATGATGTAAACCGCGTAATCGTGTTCACGCATCACTCTCGTCCTTCGCTCGCCGTCTCCCGGCTCTTCGAGGAGAAATTCCGCGTAGAAAGCCGGAAGCAGCCATTAAGTCCTCAGCATCGCGCGAGGTCCTTCCGCCAAAACCGGGCGTCAGGATGACAATTTTTGAAAGTAGCGCAGTTCAGTAGTTCATTGGTCCCACACCTCTCCCAAAAGCGAGGTCAGTCGCCCAGATGACAGCTGCCCACATCGATGCCTGCCTGAGAATTCTTGCCGAGCGGCAACCGCGAAAAAAATCCTTTTTTCGCCCGAACCCAAAATCTAAAGGACTTACTTTGGGATAACCCAAATTCAACCCAATCCCAACCCAAACTTTTTTGGGTTCGGTTTGGGTTGAACCCAAATTTCGTTTGGGTTGGGATTGGGTTAACCCAAACGTCGATGGAGAGGCAATCATGCTTCCTCTTCGACCAGGTTGCGCTCCGCCATGCGGATGCCATACAGCAGCGCTCGGCCCGTGCGGACGTCGATGCGGTTGTCGGCCATGAAGCGGCAGATTTGCGTGATCGCGACTTGCAGGCTGCGCGTATCCTCCAGCACCGGCAGCTCCAGTTTGTTGCTGTCCGGTTCCGTGTAGTGCTTCATCTGCGTTCTCACGTGGAAATAGCAAAGCAACCTATCGCCCCAGGCCGGCGCCTGACAAGTCGTACCATCACTCTTGATTTGCATGCAGCGGGGCGCGCGATTGGCCTCGACCAGATTCCGAACCGCAGCCACCGTCCGGCGCGCGCGTCCGCGCATCTCCACGAGTTCCTGGTGAGCTTCCAGGTTCTCCAGCATCTTGTAGGCGCCGCGTGGACCCAGATGATCGATGCCGCCGAGGTCCCACTCGGAGACCTTGGGGAGCGACTCCGGCAAAAGTTCCGCCTCGCTCGGCGGCTTGCCGTTGAGCATGTTTTCGATGGCTACATGCAGAGGATGATCTTTTTCTTCGTCGTCTTCGTAATCTTCGTCGTTTTCCTCGTTTCGCGGCGCTTCTGCTTCCGCTTGCACCGATCGCGCTTCCGCTGCGAACTCCGGCGAGCTTGCTTTCGGCTTGAAGGGATCGTCCGTGACTTTGATAGAAATGCAGTGATCGCCTGGTTCGGAGACCGGCCGACGGTCGGTCACATCCTCCAGGCGACCGTCGGGATGCACGATGAAAGTGCGCGGCGGCACGCTCACCTGCGTGCGCGTGAAGTCGTCAGAGAATTCCTCACGAAATTCCATAGGCACACCGCGAACGGTGCGATGAACTTCCAGCCAGCCCATTGCTGTTCTCCTTGTATTCAGTTGTAAGGGAAAATCGGATGTAACCATAAAAGGACACAAACCGTCAAGATAAAAATGTATGGTGGATTTCTCTTCCCGGTGCATTCGGCGAATCTCCGCAAAATGTCTCCGGCTTGATTGTCGCTGCCGAGCTTTCCACCCTGGATTCTCATAGGGGGCCGATAAAGGGCGCTTCTGAACGAAGCATCCGCGGAGATTCTTCGGCCAAAAGAACCCTCCCAATGAACAAATCCTTTCTGGCGCAGATACGCTGGGATTTCGCAGTTAAAGAGGCCGGAGGCCGGAATTCTTTAGCCGAGGCCATGAGGCCAATAAGCGTTAACCTAAGAATTCTTTGGTGGGAGCCTCCGCATTCATGCGGAGGAGCGAGGCTTTCAAGCCTCGCGGTAAGCGCTCTTGCTCTCCGATTGTGGCTTCAGCCACGGGTTTCATATCCCTTTGATTCACGCTTCACCGCCGGACAGCTCCGGGGCTAAAGCCCACTTCACAATCATCCATCGTTTCCGGCGGACTCAAGTCCGCCTTCCCCCGCATAAATGCGGGGGCTCCCACCAAGAACAATCTTAGGTTAACGCTTATTGGCCGTGAGGCCTGGGTGGCGGGTAAAGCAGTCCAGAGCCCGGAGGGGCGGCACCGGGAACGCGCAGCGATGAGTGCCGCGCCTCCGGCGCTCGGGATGTTGGCTGCACCTTTCCCAGCCCTCACGGGCTGGGCTAAAAAGAGTGCCGCGCCTTCGGCGCTGGCACCGGCTCCGGTTCAGTCGGTCTACAATGTGCGACTTGTTCATTGGCCTCGTAACCTCGCTAAGGGCGAGGTCGATGGCTCAGTCAGGATGACACGGTGAAAAATTGCCATCATCAAAATCTATTCCCTGGTCTCGCAACCCCCAGCAACGCGATGGGGAATCAGTTTTGCACAGCCAACATGAAGCATGTGGAAATCCGTAAAACTGTAGCTCCGTTCTCTAAAATCCTGTATTTTGTACCATTTGTCTAACATTCGGTCCCTTGCCAACGCATTTACAGCGACTTACAATTGGCGGGAAAAGTGCATAAGTAGAGCGCAAGTCGCGTTGTCGAGAAGTATTGCTAGCGGAGTTTGCAACGAAGCGAGGGTGAATGTCCCAGGTGCTTTTGCTACACCGGCGCAGTATCCAGAGGACTTGTCGAAAATTGGAATACTCCCTTCCTGGTCCGGCCAGACTCGATGGTTCGGACAGACAAACCCCAACGACGGATTTTGATTCAGCCAACCACTCGGTTTGTGCTACCGAACACAAACAAAATTGGAGAAAAAGATGAGTAACGCTTTTCGATCTTCTTGGATGTGGAAGTTGTGGGCCGCCTTTGGCCTGCTGGCGTTCGTTTTTGCGCTGTCCGGCACGCCAATGTTAGGACAAGCCACGATCGCCACCGGAACAATTCAAGGCACGGTCACGGACGCTTCCGGCGCCGTGGTTCCCGGCGCAACCGTTACGGTTAAGAACATTAATACCGGGCAAACGATTGTGCGCACCACGACCAGCAGCGGCGTGTACAACTCTGGGCCTCTGACCCCGGGCAACTACACGGTTTCCGTTACCTCGAAAGGTTTCAGTGAAGCGGACCTGCCGACAGTCGTCACGATCGGCAACATCACTTCCGGAAACGTAAAACTCGGCGTGGCCGCGTCGAATCAGGAAGTCACCGTTGAAGCCAACGGCGTAACCATCAACGCCGACCAGGCGACGGTGCAGGGCGTCATTACCAGTGAGCAGATCGAGAACCTTCCGATTAACGGACGCAACTTCCTCGACGCCGCCCAGCTCGAGCCCGGCGTCCAGATCCAGGATGCTCAAAACTTCGATCCCACCAAGAACGGCTACACCGGCCTTTCGATCGGCGGACGGCAGGGACGCACAACTCGTATCGAAGTGGACGGTCTGGACATCAGCGACGAAACGGTAGGCACGACCACGCAGAACATCCCTGAAGATTCGATTCAGGAATTCCAGCTCAGCCAGTCTTCACTCGACATGTCCACCGAGTTGACTTCCTCTGGCGCGGTGAACGTGCTGACCAAATCCGGAACCAACAGCTATCACGGTTCGGCTTTTTATCTATTCCGCGATAAGCGCGCCGGCGACGCCAATTTCCCCGGCGATGCCGATGTCCCCTTCCAGCGCAATCAGACCGGCTTCACCTTCGGTGGGCCTCTCCTGAAGGATCGCCTCTTCTTCTTCGCCGCTGGCGAGAACATTACTCAGCACCTGTTCGCGCCGGTCATCGGTCAGGGACCGTTCGACGTACTCAGCGGTGGGTATAACGCTCCGTACAAAGAAAAAGAACTCACTGGACGTTTGGACTATAACGTTGGCGGCTCAGGCAAGCTCTTCTACAAATTTGCTTACGATGCGAACGTTCTGGCCAGCTCGCAGACCAACTTCCAGCCTTTCAAGAATCAGGACAACGTTCCCTCGCAGGCCGTTGGATACGATTTCAATACCGGAAGCTTCACCCACTCGATCCGATTCGGGTATTTGAAGTTCCACAACATCATCGGCGATGCGGCACAGCTTTCCGGCGCCTTCGATCCGATTCCGGATGCTTTCCTCTCCATCTCGGGTATCAACCCGCGCTTCCGCACGGGACCGAACGATCTCGCGCCGCAGCAGACCTTCCAGACCGACCACCAGATTAAGTACGACGGCAGCAAGATCTGGGGCAATCACATCATTCGTTACGGAGTGGCATTTAACGGAATCCGGGGAGGCGGTTTTGCCTCGTTCTTCGGTCTAGCACCGGAAATTGCGTCTAGCACAAGCCAGGAGAGTAAAGTAATCGCCGCCGGAGGAGACATTCATAATCCGCTTGACTACCCGATCACAGCGATTGTCCTGGGCAATGGCCAGGGCGCATCGAGTGAACTTCCGGGCTTCGGTTTCCCTGCCGGCGCTCAGTATGACAATCGCTTTAGCTTCTATGTCGGCGATAGCTGGAAGATGAAGCCGAATCTCACCATAAATTACGCGCTGCGCTATGTGCGCGACACGGGTCGTACGGATAGCGATTTAGCGCCGATCCCCTGCTCAGCCATCGATCTTGCCAACTTCAATCCTGCTCCTCCGTGCACGGGGAATCTGCTCGACAATTTCGGCAACATTCCCGGATTGGGAAATAGCGTGAACCAACCCAATGCGAATCTTGCGCCGCAGGTCGGGGTCGCATGGGATCCGTTCCACGACGGGAAAACCGTCATTCGTTTTGGCGGTGGTCTCTTTTATGAGAACGCCATCTTTAACAACGTGCTCTTTGATCGTCCTGAGCGCCTGGCCCAGGGACTTTTCTTCGAGGAGGCAAATGGCGGAGCCAATATCTGCGGCAGCGGATCCGTGACCTTTCCTGGTGGGCAGCAGGTCACAACCATCAATGGAAAGAGCATCGCCGACGACATCTGTGGACACCCAATCGGCGCTGTGGCTGCAGACGTAGTGGCCTTGCAGAATGCGTTTCAGGCGGCCACGGCCGCAGCCGGCGCAGCCGCCAACCCAGGATTTGTCGGGGAGACACTGCAAAACCTCGGCAACCTAATGGCTCCTAATTACCACTCGCCGCATTCCTGGCAGATGAATGCCGGAGTTCAGCATGAGTTTGGGAAAGGGACTGTGGTTAGCGCAGACTATCTTCGAAATGTAAGTTTGCGCTTCCTGCTGGGTGTCGATTCCAACCACGTTGGCGATTCGCGGTTCCTTAATAAGGCTGCGGCTACGAATGCCATTGCTACCACGAACGCCGCATTCGGATGCCCAGCTGATGCTGCCTCCACATCGATTGACTGTGCCATCGGCGCAGGAGCGACAATCGATGATTTTGCCGGCAATGGACTCGATTCCGGGAATTTCTTCTTGAACAGTCAACCGATCGAGGCCTTTGGGACGCAGCCAACCGCGACCACACCGGGAGTTCCTTTAGATCCCAGTGTTGGAGCGGCGTTCCCGGGCATCAATCCTTTCTACGGGAACAACACGATGTACTTCCCAATCGGTCGGTCGGTGTACAACGCTCTCGAAATTTCCGTTCGGCAGCGTCTCGTATCGAACCCGATCGGCATGATGCCGTTTATCCACGGCGTGAATGCGCAGTTCTCCTATACGCTCTCGCGCTTCGACAGCATGGCCAGCGATCAGGACTTCCTGAACACGACATTTGACGAAGCCGATCCGACGAAGTTCTTCGGGCCGACGTCCTTTGATCGAACCCACCAATTCTCCTTCGGCGTGGTCACGAGTCTTCCCAAGGCCGTTCAGGTGAGCTTCATCGGCCACTTCAACTCGCCGTTGCCGACGACTTTGCAGGTGGAGGACCAAGGCCGACCTGGTGAGATCTTCCACGATGACTTCAACGGTGATGGGGAAACTCAGGATCCACTCCCTGGCACGAACATCGGCAGCTACGGCCGCAGCATTTCGGCCAATGGCTTAGCCGCTGCGATTAACAGCTACAACGCCAACACGGCGGGCAAGATTTTGCCTGCCGGTCAGGCGCTCATCGACGCCGGACTCTTCACGCAAGCGCAGTTGATTAGCTTGGGTGCCGTGGCCGACACGCTGGCTCCAGCGCAGGCTGGTCCGCTATACGCTAACTACTGGCTTAAGTCCTTCGATCTGCGCTTCTCCGACCCGATTTCGATCACGGAGCACGTGAAGATCGAACCCAGTGTCAGCGTGTACAACCTCTTTAACTTCGCCAACTTCGCCCTCTCGCCCGGTAGTCGCGTGAATGGCATTCTTTCGGCCTCGAACCCGAACGGCTCGACCTACAGCGACTTGAACGCGCTGCGCGCCGGTTTGGGCAGCGGCACCTTCAGTCAGGGCGCTCCGCGGCAACTCGAGTACGGACTGAAGATCACGTTCTAACTGATCTCGCAGTTACTTCCCAGCGCCAGCCTTCGGGCTGGCGCTTTTTTGTGCGCCAAAGATTTGGACTTTTCGAAATGACGATGTTCGCGCGCTCCCATCTCAGAGAGAAGCACGGCCCGCGAAGTTAGGAGCCGGGATAATCGGCTTCTAGACCCGCTTAGGTTTGGCGTATCCGGCTCAAGGTGGAAGCCCCCGCATTTATGCGGGGGTAGCTGCGCTTCAGCGCAGCGGGAGAGACACGCTCATAGGTGGTTGCGCTTTAGCGCCGGCCCCGCGCGCCAGCGCACTAAAGCGCATTCCGTTCCAGGCCCCTCTTTCCCGCGACACTGAAGCGTCGCTTACCCCGACTGAAACAGGCTGAGGAAAAATGGCACTGTAGTAGGGAAGGGCACGGATTTATCCGTGCCGTCAAGATAGTTCCAAAACGGTACGGCTTCAGCCGCTGAGGTAAGCCTTTTGTTTCTGTTAGGAGAGCCTCACCCTCAGGCGCTAAAGCGCGATTTCCAATAGCCGTTAACCGGCACGACTGAACAGGCTGCGGAAAAATGATCCTAGCGGTAGGGAAGGGCACGGATTCATCCGTGCCGTACGCGTTCCAAAAAGACACGGCTTTAGCCGCTGAGGTAAGCCTTTTCTTTTCATCAAACGATTACCTCAGGCGCTAAAGCGCGAAACATTCTTCGCCCGTAAACGGCACGACTGAACAGGCTGCGGAAAAAAGGTGTGGGAATCAAGGCGAGTAGCAGGTTTCCACAGGCAAATAGGTTAAGAAATAGGCATGCGAGGACACGACGAGCAACAGGAGAATGCG
>DASTJH010000051.1:0-17293 GCA_035716645.1 Terriglobales bacterium
CTGGGAGTAGGCAAAATGATGGAGATGCTCGCCACATAACACCGGTAGGAGCACAGTCCAGATTATTGCCCTGCTTTCATGGTCATTCAGCTTGGATTACGCTTCCCGCCTGTGGCACAGAATGAGTTTTGAAACGGCCTCCATAGCGAACGGGTGACACGACGGAGTCGCCCGCGCCTACACCTCACACCCGTTCCCTACCGGGAACGGTACTGGCCTGTCCTCGGTTTGTACCGGAGCTTCCACGTGAACCAGAAACACCAAAACTAAACTGCTCTAGACACCCATTCCAGGAACTTTCTGAATGCCGCTCCCCTATGGCTCACCATAAGCTTTTCTTCTCGAGAGAGTTCCGCGAAAGCTTTGTTCAAGGCCGGGAAAAAGAATAGCGGATCGTAACCAAAGCCATTGTTTCCACGCGGTGTGCGAAGCAACACCCCGCGGGCTTCGGCCGTGAAAGTGTTGAGAGTCGCGCCGTTTCGGGCCACCGCAATTGTGCAGATAAAGGCGCATTGCCGTTCCGTATCGGGAATTCCGTCCGCACGGCGAAGGAGCAAGGCATTGTTAGCTCTATCCGGATCAGAACTGACTTCGCCGGCGTCCTGTGCATATCGTGCCGAGCGCACGCCGGGCTCGCCGCCGAGTGCATCGACCGTCAGGCCAGAATCGTCGGCGATCAGCATCTCGCCGGGAACGAATTGGCTGTAGAACTCGGACTTGAGAATGGCATTGGCTTCGAACGTTGTCCCAGTCTCTTCGGGAGGCTCAATGTCCTTAATGCGTGGGAGCGGCAGTACGTCCACCTGGTGCGTGCGCGCAGCGGCGGCAAAGTCCGCCAGCTTTCCCGGATTGGAACTGGCTACATAGATTCTGGTAGAAGGCATAACCAGCGGATGAGTCAAACGAAAAAGTGAGAGTGCTGGAGAATACAGAAGGAACTCTCCCCGCGCGTGCCTCGCAATGGAGAATTCCTTCTGTGAGGAGTTCGACCTACTTCTTGTCGTATTGCAGAGCCAATTGCAATTGATGAATGGCTTCGTCGCAGGCTTTCAACGCATCAGCGCGGTGTCCGCCGAAATCGTGATTAGCCTTCTGCAAATCATCTTTGGCGCGCTCCAGAGCGCGAATGGCATTGCGAATTTCAGGATGCCGCTCGTTGCGCTCGGCTTTCTCTGCTCGATTGCCCTGAAAGTTGGAGCGAGGCACTGGCTGCTGCGCAACCAGGGGCACGGACAACATGAACGCAACCACTACCGCCACAATAGAACGAACAATGGTTTTCATGAAGCACCTCAGAAAGGGGATTTTGCTGCGGTAAAAGCATAAATCCAAACTCCCAACCTCGTCAGTCCAACGCATATAATTTTTAATTTCAGGCGTTCAGTTACTCATTACAACCCTCTAAGGAGTTCTCATGGCCACCGCCGTTTCGACTGCCACCCGCGTTGAGAAGGATTCCATTGGACCAAAAGAAATTCCCGCCCATGTGTACTACGGCGTGCAGACCGCGCGTGCGGTGGAGAACTATCCCATTTCGGGAATGCGAGCGCATGCAACGCTGATTCGCGCGATTGCGATGATCAAGCGAGCCGCCGCCGAGGCCAACAAGCAACTCGGTCTACTGGACGCCAAAGTGGCGGACGCGATCATCGCCGCCGCTCGAGAGGTAATCGACGGCAAGTGGGATCGCGAGTTCGTCGTAGACGTCTTCCAGGCCGGAGCCGGCGTGAGCTTTCACATGAATTCCAATGAGGTGATCGCCAATCGCGCGGAAGAGATCCTCGGCGGCAAGCTCGGCGAATACAAGCGCGTGCATCCCAATGATCACGTGAATTATGGCCAGTCGACGAACGACGTATTCCCCACCGCGATGCGGCTCGCCACCTTAGTGGAACTCGAGAAGATTTATCCGGTACTCGACTCGCTTGCGGGAAGCTTCGAGAAAAAGGCCGCCGAATTCCACGAAGTCATGAAATCCGGCCGTACGCACATGCAGGATGCGGTGCCGATGCGCCTCGGCCAGGAGTTTGCCGCGTACGGTTTGACGCTGCGCAAAGCCGCGCGAAACATTCGCGACAATTCCGAGAATCTGCGCGAACTCGGGCTCGGTGGGTCGGCCGTCGGCACCGGCATCAACACTCATCCCGACTACCGCGGTGAGGCCATTGCGAATCTCCAACGAATCTCCGGCCAGAAACTGATGCCGGCAGCGGACATGCGCTGGGCTATGCAGTCGAACGCACCAATGGCGGAAACTTCGGCCGCGCTCCGCAACCTGGCGCTGGAGATAATTCGCATCTCCAACGACATTCGGCTGTTAGCCTCCGGTCCCAATACGGGACTGGCGGAAATTTATCTACCCGCGCTGCAGCCCGGGTCGTCGATCATGCCGGGCAAGATCAATCCGGTCATGCCCGAACTCGCGGCCATGGTCTCGTTTCAGGTTGTCGGCAATGACACGGCCGTTTCGTTGGCCGTCCAAGCCGGCCAGCTCGAGCTGAACGTGATGATGCCAACGATGGCTTATAGCGTGCTCCAGTCGATCACGATTCTCACGAACATGCTCCGGCAGTTCGACAAGTTCTGCGTGAGCGGCATCACCGTGAATCTCGATCGCTGCAATTTTTATGCGCAGAGCACGGTTTCGCTCGCTACGGCGCTGAATCCTTACATCGGCTATCAAAAGGCCGCGGAGATCGTGAAAGAGTCAATCGCTACCGGAAAGTCGATTATCGATATCGCGCGCGCCCGCGGCTGGCTTACTGAACAGCAGATTGCCGAGATCCTCGATCCGAAGAACATGACGGAGCCGAAGCGTCCGCTGGACGCGGCCAAACAACGAGAGAACGTAAAGGCCAAGTAGCGGAGTTCGTGGACCTGGTGGACTGAGTGGACTCAGCGGACGGACCACCGGGCATGGGTCCACTGAGTCCACTAAGTCCACGGCGTCCACTACCAGCGTTCGCCTTGCCAGTTTTTCACGGCCACATATAGACTGAATGGTTTGTGATGTGCCAATTTGCACAGCTAGGTGGAGGTCTGCTCGTATGCCTGGTGTAGAAGACAAAGTGAAACAAATCATCGTGGACCAGCTCAGCGTGGAAGAGGGCGAGGTCACGCCCAGCGCATCGTTTGTGGACGACCTCGGCGCCGATTCTCTCGATCGCGTCGAACTCATCATGGCCTTCGAAGAGGCGTTTGATCTGGAGATCCCCGACGAAGAGGCGGAAAAAATAAAGACCGTCCAGGATGCCGTGAGCTATATCGAGAAGAATTCTAAGATCGCAAAGCAGTAGCTCTGCCCGAAAATCCCAAAACAGAAGCGAGGAACGCGAATGGCCGCAGTCGATGAGAAGGTCAAGCAGATTATTGTCGAACAACTCGGGGTGGATGAAGGCGAAGTCACTCCCAGCGCGTCGTTCGTGGACGACCTCGGCGCCGATTCGCTCGACACTGTCGAGCTGGTGATGGCGTTCGAAGAAGCTTTTGATATCGAGATTCCCGACGAAGAAGCCGAGAAGATCAAGACCGTCAAGAACGCGATTGATTACATCAATGCGCACGCGAAAGGCGGCAAGTAAGCTTGAGCCGTAGAGTTGTGATCACAGGCCTCGGCCTCATCTGCGCCGTAGGCAACACCAGCGCGGAAACCTGGAGCAATCTTCTTGCGGGCAAGAGCGGCGTGGGCACGATTACGTCGTTCGACACAGCTGGATTCGCCTGCACGATCGCCGCTGAAGTGAAGAACTTCGATCCGTTCAACTTCATCGAGAAAAAAGAAGTCAAGAAGATGGGCCGCTTCATTCATCTGTGCATGGCGGCCACCGATGAAGCGATCAAGATGTCCGGCCTGACGATCACGCCGGAAAACGCGGAGCGCGTCGGCGTGCATATCGGCTCCGGTATCGGTGGATTCGACGTGATCGAGCGCGAGCACTCGAACCTGCTCAACGGCGGTCCGCGCAAGATCTCTCCTTTTTTCATTCCAGCCGCGATCATCAATCTTGCCGCCGGACACGTAAGCATCCGCTATGGCGCCAAGGGACCTAACGAAGCGACGGCGACCGCGTGCACGACCAGCGCACACTCGATCGGCGACGCGTACAAAATCATCGCTCGCGGCGCGGCCGACGTGATGATTGCCGGCGGCACCGAAGCGGCAATCACCCCGATGGGCGTTGGCGGATTTGCCGCCATGCGCGCGCTATCCACGCGCAACGACGCCCCGGAGAAATCCAGCCGTCCGTTTGACGTGGACCGCGATGGCTTTGTGATTGGCGAGGGCGCCGGCATTCTCATTCTTGAAGAACTGGAGTCCGCTCGCCGCCGCGGTGCGCCGATACTAGCCGAGATCATCGGGTATGGAATGAGCGCCGACGCCTACCACATTACGCAGCCCGCCGAAGAAGGCGAAGGCGGATATCGCGTGATGCTTGCCGCGATGAAGGACGCGAACATCCGGCCTGAGCAGGTGGACTACATCAACGCCCATGGCACCTCGACTCCACTCGGAGACGTTCTCGAAACCAAGGCGATCAAGCACGCATTTGGCGAGCACGCAAAGAATGGTCTAGCGGTAAGCTCAACCAAATCGATGACGGGACATCTGCTCGGAGGAGCCGGCGGCCTCGAAGCCGGCATCACTGTCCTAGCGCTCCGCGATCAATGCCTGCCTCCAACCGTCAACTTGGATAAGGCCGATCCGGAGTGCGATCTCGATTATGTCCCTAACCATTCGCGCAAGGCGAAAGTGGAAATTGCGCTGTCGAATTCTTTCGGATTCGGCGGCACGAACGGGTCGCTCATCTTCCGTCGCTGGGCGGAGTAGGGAAGTCAGAACCACCTGCGGTAGCGGGTGGTGCTTTTGGGCTGTTCAACAGCACCCGCTATCGCAGGTGGTTCCGCAGCGCCAAGGTTTACAGTCGCATCTCGAAGCGCCCGCGTTTTGCCAAGTCAGGAAGCTCCGAAACAGGAGCAATACGGATCGAGCTGCGCTGAAGCGTGTCCAAGGCGAAACCCGTCGCCGACTCGGAACGATCCAGATCGTCTTCCACCAGTGCGGTCAAATCGGTCTTTGCGTTATCTAGACGCTGGATTCCTTCTGCGAGCAGGGGAAAGGTGAACGCCAGGATTTTCGCGCTGTCCGGCTCGGTCGGAATCGCGAGGGCGTGGAAAAGCCTAATCACTCCGTTCGGACGGTAGCCACAATCGATTCTGAGCGGATCGCCCGGCCGGGTATAACGCGAGACCGCGATTCGCTTGTTCATGGCATTCCATACGCCTTCCACTTCGAACGCTCCCTGCATCTGCACAACGAGTTTTTGCCGGGCGCTGGTTTTGGCCGTGCGCCCCGCATGCGCCCGCTCCAGGTAGGCGCCCGCTAAACGCTGCAATTCCTGTTGCGGCGATTCGGAAAGCAAAGGCTTACTGTTCGTGATCTGCAAGCTGTTGGAGAGCGTCTCGCGCAAGCGCGCAATCGAGTCGGCTGGACTTTGGGTCGCAGCGCGAAACTGATCCTGAATATCTGCTTCGATTCCTTGCAGTGATTCCAGATCGACGCCTGGATCGAGGCAGCGCACGCGCGACCAGTCCCGCATGAAGCGAACCTGCGCGAAGTTTTCGTCAGGGCTGAGAAGCAGCACGCCGATGTTGACGAACTCATCCTTCACCACGTCCGGCACGTAGCGCAGCAGAAAGAATTCGCATTGTTTTAAGTGTGGCATAGTAAATCTCACTGTGCAGAACACTGGGTGGTCAGTACCGTTCCCGGTAGGGAACGGGTGAGTAGGACCGGACGCGACCATCGCATCACCCGTTCGCTACCACGAACGATACTGACTCGTCATGCCCTCATCGCCGCCGTCCGATCCCAATTTGGGAACGGTTCCCGATTTGAATCGCGGAATGATTCAATTAGTTCGCGTACGCGTCCTCTACGCTCGATGAGTTTTTCGATTAGCCGTTCCAGTTCCTCCGCCTCAGAACCATACCACTCCGGCGGCACAGTATCCGCGATCTCACAAAGCCCGTCCGCTTCCATGTTCTCCATTCGCGACAGCCACGGCTCGAACGACTGCCAGCCTTGCACGCCGGCATAGACTTCGTTGCGCGGATACACGCCTCGTAACGGCGAGTCGGGAAAACTCCATTCGCCGGCGTTGAAGCAATAGCCTTGATCGATGAACGTCGCGGTATAGAGCTTCTCCCGCGATTTCTTCCAGAAGACGGCTTGCCGTCCATTCGTGTTGCAGGTCCATTTGTCCAGCGCCAGCATCCCGGCAAAGGCATTCAGGTTGCGCACGCGAGGCAGCGCCGATTGCGGAAGATAGTCGAAGGCGTGCCCTTCAAGTGGTTCGATCACGAAGCGCACACCGAGCGCCAGTCCCGGCTTGCAAAACTCGGCAGAGCCCCCACAGCGGATGCGCATCTCCGGCGTGTTCTGGATGAGCCATTCGCTGACTTCAACGATCTCCATCGCCGGTACCGGCAAGCCTGCACGTTCGGCAATGCGCGTCGCGAGCAGTTCGTTGGCGAGCACGCGGATGTGTTGAGGATTGTTTTGAAATTTGACGACGTAATAATGCTGGTCTTCGGCCAGCATCAGGTGGCTCTGCGCGCCTCCGCGCATCGGCCGCACATGTTGAGTTGCCCGGATCACAGGAATCCCGATTTACTGAAAAAATCAAAAGCAAAATCTCGACACGGAGGTCACGAAGGAAATGAAGGATGCAGAGAAGGAAACGTGAATCCTCGGTGCTCCTCCGTGACCTCCGTGTTAAAAGCTTTTGATTTTCGTCATCTCGCGCCGGGGTTTGCCCGTTCGAAAATGCACGCGAAGAAGGATGATAGCCGAAAACGCGGACTATTCCGCTCCGGCGACTTCGGCGGTGTATCCGGCGATGAACTCCTCGACGCTGCGCACGTACACATCAGCAAAATCGACCGCCGGTCGGCGTTTCTGGATTTGCTTCATTGCGTCCTTCAGCTCCCATCCGCAGGCGCGGAGGATGGCGAGTGTCATCATCGGCGCGCGATGCACGCCGGCGGCGCAGTGGATAAAGATCCGCGAACTCGGCTCCTGAAGAGCGTCGAGAGCGAAGTTGACTCCGCGCTCGAAAATTTCGGCAGGCTTGAACTGGAAATCGTCATCGGTGGGATTCCACAGCATCTCGATGCCGTGCGGCACGCCGAGGTGCCGATCGTCGAATTCCAGTTGCATGTTGATCACGTGAGTGACGCCCGCATTCGCCACTTCAATCATTTTGTCCTCGGTCCAGATGCCTCCTCCGACGGCAATGCGGTCCGTCACCCAGCTCATGTCCATATAGAGTCAGCTTACCAAATCGACATTAGCTCGGAATGACTGTGAGTCGGCGCTAGATGACGAAAGTCAAAAGCGTTTAACACGGAGGTCACGGAGACACGGAGGATTGGAATGCTTTGCCTCAGTATTCTCAGTGACCTCCGTGTTGAGTTTTTGCTTTTGCTTTTGATTTTTTGAAAGCGGCGCGTCTCTTGTAGAATCTGTCAACCTGTTCCGGGAGCAAACTTGTCTTTTTCGAGTCGCCTAGCCGAGATCAAGACCGGATTTGAGCGCCCATTCTGGGTGGCCAATGTCACGGAGCTCTTCGAGCGGCTCTCGTACTACGCCGCCTTCGCTTCGCTCGCGCGGTATCTGCACGAGTCGCTGAAGTTTCCGGTCGATCAGGCCAGCAGCCTGACGGGATTCTTCGGAGGACTGGTGTGGTTTTTGGCCGCGTTTGGCGGAGCCATTGCCGACCATTTGGGATTTCGCCGGGCTCTCTCGCTGGCCTATTTGATCCTGACCTGCTCGTATTTCCTGCTTGGATCGCTGGGCGCATCCTGGCTGTCTCCGATCCGCGACCACATCCCGCTGTTTGCTCTGGTGCTGATCGTACTCGCGCTGCCGGCACTAGGAATCGCGCTGGTTAAGCCGTCCGTCGTCGGTACCACGGCGCGGACTTCGCGCGAGAATGTTCGCTCGATCGGCTACTCGATCTATTACACGCTGGTGAACATCGGCGGAGCAGCCGGACCGTACGTAGCCTCGTGGGTCCACTCGCGGATGAAAGTCGAAGATGTCTTCCGCGTAGCCGCGTTCAGCGTTTTCCTCATGTTCTTCGCCGTGCTGCTCTTCTTCCGCGAGCCACACAAGCCGGGCGAGGTTCAGGTCACGAACATCGGTCAGACACTCGAAAATTTTGCAGTTGTGATCACAAACCCGCGATTCATGCTCTTCCTCGCCATCTTCTCCGGCTACTGGATCGCCTATTGGCAGGAGTTCATCATCCTGCCGCTGTACGTGCATGAGTACATCAATCCGCGCACCGACACCGAACTCATGCTGATCACAGGACCGCTGATCGTGATCGCCTTCACAATGCTGATGGGTATCCTCACCCAGAAGATTGCCGCGTTTCGCGCCGTGGTTCTGGGAGCCGTAATCTCTGGAGCGGCATGGCTGGTGTTAGTCGCGTTTCCCACCGTACCCGGAGCGTATGCCACGCTGGTGGTCGTAGCCATCGGCGAGATCACACAAGCTCCTCGCTACTACGAGTACGTTTCGCGCCTGGCTCCCTCGGGACAGCAAGGAACGTACATGGGCTTCGCGTTCCTGCCAATCGGTATCGGATCGCTACTGGCAGGAGTCTTCGGCGGCGCGCTCATGCACCGCTTCGGAGAACTCATGCACAAGCCGCAACTAGTCTGGTGGTCGGTAACCGGAGTGGGACTGCTCACGGCGCTGCTGCTGTGGGTCTATGACCGGGCATTTGCGCCGGCGGAAGCGTCGTCGGCCAGCGCATAGCGCGTGAGTGTTGCCACAGAGTCAGTACAGTTTTGCGGTAGCGAACTGGTGATCATCGTCCTAGCGTGGGACAGGCCACGCACCCATCCGCTATCGCTGAATAGTGCTTTTGGGTAGCTAGTGGTTCCGACAACCACTCTTGCTGACATTTTTACTTGGTGCCGAAGAAGGGACTCGAACCCCCACACCCTTGCGGGTACATGGACCTGAACCATGCGCGTCTGCCAATTCCGCCACTTCGGCTCGGAAACGTTTGCGCCGCTTGAGGGTTCGCTGGATTGGAAAACGCTCGCGAACTGCGGCTAACGGGCTGCGTTCTTATTCTCTCTAGCGGGACAGATTTCGTCAAACGATACAGCTACCAGCCGCCAGCTACCAGCTTCCAGCTAAAACCAACACGTCCAACACTCAACGGTCGAGCAGAAAAACGGGTTAGCTGGTGACTGAAAGCTGGCAGCTGCCTCTGTTACCCCGGCTCAGTCTTTCGTCATCTTCGCCATCTCTGTGCTTCTTGGTACGTTGTAGCCTCGCGGAGGCGACGATGTCCAAGACGGCACCTAAAGCTACGATTCTGTATGGAGAATGCGATTCTCAGGTTCTGAAGCATGAGGCGGCGGTAATGGAGAAAGCCGGCTACTCGGTGCGGCAGGCCGTCGGACGCAAGGAGATGGAGCAGATTCTTCGGCAGGACAAGTTCGATCTGGTTGTTCTCGGGCACACGCTCTCGCGCGACGATCGCCATCATCTTCCTTACATGGCGAAGAAGTCCAGCTCGGCGACGCGAGTTCTTGTCATCCACGCCAGCGGCAAGCATCACGAAGTGGATGCTGCGATCGACTCGCGCCACGGCGCCGAAGTGTTGCTCAACGCCCTCGCCGAGTTGCTTGAACCGGCTTACGCCTGATTGCTGACAGCGAACGTCAGGTCAGTACCATTCCCGGCAGGGAATGGGTAAGGGATTGTCGTCGAGGCAGCCCTTTGCTCACCCCTTCGCCACCGGGACACGGTACCGACTCTCGCGAGGCTGGCAGTCGCGACGTCATCACCTTGGGGCAACGGGCAGGCATGGAAACCTGAACCGCGATTTCGGGTGTCTAATGGTGTAGTGAGCCTTTCCAGGAATTTTCTCGTTTCGCTGGTTGCGGTCCTTCTGGGAAACGCCATTTACTTTCTTGCCATGCCGCATCTGCCCGTCGCGGCCCAGCACCGCTCGTATAACCTGTTCCCCGACTTAGGATTGGTGATCGATTTCTGGATCTGTCTGGTGATCTACGGGATTATCCTTCTCCTCTTCCGTCCGGGTGCTCAGCGGCGTCGCAGCAGCGAGCAGCGGCACTGAAAAAGCTTGTCTTTGCCCCGGAATTCGGGCTTAAATAGGTACAATGGATTTGTTTTAACCCGTCGCGTGTTTTGTTCTGTCTGTAACTCCCCCTGGCAGCGGATCCGGACCCGAGTAGCTTTAGATTGTTGCGGTTAAAGCGCATATGCAGAAGATTGCTCTGCTTTACGACGCCAGCCAGGCGGTGCTGTCCACGTTCGATCTGGACGAAGTCCTCGTCCAGATTCTGTCGATCGTGCGTGACTACTTCCACATCACCAACTCGGCAGTCTTTCTGCTGCAGAAGAAGACTCAGGAATTCGTGGTTCGCACGTCGATTGGTCGACCTGCTGATGAGTCGCATCTTCGCATCGGCTTCGGCAAAGGGCTGATCGGCAGCTCGGCGCAGTTGAAGCGTCCTGTATATGCGTCGGACGTGAGCCGCGATTCGCGCTACATCGCCGGATTTCCCGAAACCCGCAGCGAAGTCGCGATTCCGTTAATGGTTCGCGAGGAAGTGGTCGGCGTTCTTGACCTGCAAAGCACGAAGCTCGACGCTTTCGATTCCGAAATCCTCGACCTGCTCGCACTGTTTTCGACGCAGGCGTCGATTGCTCTGGAAAATGCGCGCTTGTACACGCTGGAACAGCGCCGTACGAAGCAGCTGGAAGCCATCAATGCGATTGCTCGGCAGACCACGGCTGTCTTGGATCTCGATGAGTTGCTGGGCAAAGTCTGCGATTTGGTGCTGCACGATTTTCCTGTGGACCACGTCGTGGTCATGCTGCTCGACGAGGACAAACATCTTTCCATCCGCGCGCACAAAGGCAAGCTCACGCCGATTCTTACTGCCGAGGCGGTCTTCCCGTCGGGAACCGGACTCGGCGCCCGTGCGCTGGAAATGTGCAAGACGCTGGTCGAAAATGACGTAAAGCTGGCGCCCGATTACATCGCCGGCTTTTCCGAAACGCGTTCGGAGATGTGCGTGCCGCTCATCTTCTTCGGCGAGAAGCTCGGCGCGTTGGTATTGGAGAGTGCGACTCCCGGTAATTTTGGTCCGGAAGATGTGCCGCCGCTGGAGTCCGTTGCCGACATCTGCGCGGGCGCCATTCAGAACGCGCACTACTTTGAAAAAGCCCAGCAGCTCGCGTATGTGGATGGACTTACCGGCATCTACAACCGCCGCTACTTCGAGATGCGGATTGCGTCCGAGATCGAGCGCTGCGAACGTTACGATGGCCGCCTGACCGTAATCATGGTGGACATCGACAATTTCAAGCGCGTGAACGACGAGTTTGGGCACCTGCTCGGCGATGAGGTGCTTCGGCAAGTGTCGAACGTTTTTGTTCAGCAACTGCGCAAAGTCGATGTTGTCTGCCGCTACGGTGGAGAAGAGTTCGCGATTCTGGTTCCGCAGACTTCTGGCAGCAACGCCCTGGAAGTCGCCGAAAAGCTTCGCCGCATGGTCGAGAGTTACCGGTTCCCAGGTGTGCCGGTAAAGGTGACGATCAGCATCGGCGTAGCGGAATTTCCTACCCACGGACAAACTCGAGATCAGCTCGTGGCGGCGTCCGACGCGGCTCTGTACCTCTCCAAGGAGTCCGGCCGCAATAGAACTTCGGCTGCGGACGCGGCCCGCAAGACCAGCGCTTAACAGTCTGATCAATGCGACTAAGTTGTCATCCTGAGCGCGTTTTTTGCGCGAAGGATCTTGCGGTTGCTGTTGGTGTTGCTTTTGGTTTGGTGTTGCTTGTGTTTTCGGCTTAGACCTAGAACCGCATCCGCAAAAGCAACCACAGGGTCCTTCACTCCGGCGCAAAAGACGCGCCTGCGTTCAGGATGACAATTGTTTGCATGGCTCTCTAATTTTAGGCAGGCTCACTGGCAAGCCTTGTGGCAATGTCGCCTGCATGCGAGCGCGACAACAATCTGTCTTATCATCAAAGTTTATTGTCAACCATCCCAAAATGAACCACCCTGCCCGGCTGAAAGCGCTAGACCGCTCGCTCGATGCAGGACACTTCGATTCGTTCGTCGTCACGCATTTACCGAACGTGCGTTATCTGTGTGGATTCGCAGGCAGCTCTGCCGTGTTGGCGTTTGCTGCCGGAGAATGGGCGTTTTTTACCGACGGACGCTATACGGAGCAGGCGATGCAGCAAGTGCGAGGCGCGAGTCTTCACGTCAGTCCAGGAGCGAGTCTCACCGAAGCTGCGCGGTGGATGGCAACGAAGTTTAAGCGCCGCAAAATGCGAGTTCGGATCGGAGTCGAAGCCGAGCACTTTACGCTTGCGCTGGAACAGCGCCTCGCTAACGCGCTAGCGGAGCAACTGCCGCGTTCGCGATTTCGGTTGGTTCCCACATCCGACCTCGTCGAACGCTTGCGGGTGAAGAAGGATGCTGACGAAATCCGGGTGATGCGCGAAGCCGCGAAGCTGGCATCGGGCATATTCCCAGACGTTCTCCGCCAGATCAGCTCGCAGGCTACTGAGAACGAGATTGCTGCCGAACTGGAGTATCTCGCGCGGAAAGCCGGCGCGGAGAAGATGAGCTTCGAGACGATTGTCGCTGCAGGCAAACGATCAGCGCTGCCGCATGCGCGTCCGACGACGCAGCGACTCGGACGCGGATTCGTCGTCCTAGACTACGGTGTTATACTCCACGGTTATTGTTCGGACATGACGCGAACCATTTTTTCGGGTCGCGCCGATGCTGCGGCACGCAAACTATACGACGCAGTTCTGGAAGCGCAGCTCGCCGGGATTGCCGCAGTGCGGTCGGGACGGCCAGTGGGCGAAGTCGATGCGGTCGCCCGGGCAGTGTTAAAGAAGCGAAAACTGGACAAATACTTCACGCACTCGCTTGGACATGGCGTGGGATTAGAGATTCACGAGGCGCCACGCCTGGCCAAAGGGCAAACGCAAGTTCTGGAACCGGGGATGGTGATTACCATCGAGCCGGGTGCTTATGTTGCCGGACGCGGCGGAGTCCGCATTGAAGATTTGGTACTCGTCACCGAAAGAGGATGTGAAGTCTTAAGTTCTACGCCGAAGGAATTCGTAAGCTGCTAACTCGGTGAGCCGTTGCCGTACTCAGGGGAGCAGGGAGCCTGTTCCACCAGCCGTTTACCCAATTTGGGACTACATGAATCAAAAAGAACTCAAGGAACTCATCGAGTTTCTTATTGAAAAAGATATCGCCGAATTTGAGCTCGAGCGCGGCGACGTAAAGGTTCGCATCAAGCGCGGCGCCATTGTGGCGCAGAGTCCGGTGCTGAACTACGCGCCGGTTCCAGTCAGCGTCGGCGCTCCGGTTCCAACGCTTCCGGGAGCAAGCGCGCCTCCGCCGGCGAGTGCACCTGCAGAAGAGAATCTCCACATAGTGAAGTCGCCAATCGTGGGAACGTTTTACGAATCGCCGTCACCAGGTTCGCCGCCGTTTGTAAAGTCCGGAGACACGGTCGAAGCCGGGCAGATACTCTGCATCATTGAAGCGATGAAGCTGATGAACGAAATCGAAGCCGATGCCGGAGGCGAAATCGTCAAGCGGCTCGTCAACAATGGCCAGCCCGTGGAATACGGGCAGGGATTGTTCAGTATCCGGCCGAAGTAGAGCTTCGAAGCCTCGAAGCTGCGAAGCTTCGCAGCCAAGTATAGAAAGTCCTGCAGTCAGCCGATGTTCAATAAGATTCTCATTGCCAATCGAGGGGAAATTGCTCTGCGCGTGATCTGCGCGTGCAAAGAGCTTGGCGTGCGTACGGTTGCCGTCTACAGCGAAGCCGATCGGAATTCGCTCCATGTGCGCTTTGCCGATGAAGCCGTGTGCATCGGTCCGCCGCGTTCGGCGGAGAGCTATCTGAACATTCCCGCCGTGATCAGCGCGGCCGAGATCCTGAATGTCGAGGCCATTCACCCCGGGTATGGACTGCTCAGCGAGAACGCCAACTTCGCCGAGGTCTGCGAGACCTCGCACATCAAGTTCATCGGGCCGCCGCCGGAAGTCATCCGACTGATGGGCGAAAAGGAAAAGGCGCGCGTCGCCATGAAGAAGGCCGGCGTGCCGATCCTGCCTGGTTCCGAAGGCGTGATCCAGAACGAAGACGAAGCGATGGACTGGGCGAAGCAGGTTGGCTATCCGATCATTCTGAAAGCTTCGGCCGGCGGTGGTGGCCGCGGCATGCGCGTGGTGCGCAGCGCCGAGGAGTTGCCCAGGCTTTACCAAGCGGCGCACTCGGAAGCGGCGAATGCTTTCGGCAATGGCGATCTCTACATGGAGAAGTTCATTGAGCAGCCGCGCCACATCGAGTTTCAGATTTTGGCCGACCAGCACGGGAAAGTGCTCACGCTCGGCGAGCGTGAGTGCAGCATTCAGCGTCGCCATCAAAAGTTGCTGGAAGAGTCACCGTCGACGCAAGTCACGCCGCAACTGCGAAGGCAGATCGGCGACAAGCTGGAAAAGTCACTCGCTGATATCGGCTACATGAACGCCGGCACGATCGAATTCCTGATGGACGAAGACGGCAGCCTGCATTTCATCGAGATGAATACGCGCATTCAGGTGGAGCATCCGGTGACGGAGATGGTCACCAGCATCGATCTGGTGAAGGCGCAAATACGCATCGCCGCCGGCGAGAAGATGAGCGACATTATTACCAAGCCGATCGAGATGCGCGGCCACTCGATCGAATGCCGTATTAATGCTGAGCATCCGGAGAAGTTCACGCCATCCGCGGGCAAGATCACCGCGTTCAATGTCCCAGGAGGAACCGGTGTACGCGTGGACACCGCAGCTTACGCCGAAGGCGTGATTCCACCCTACTATGACTCTCTGATTGCGAAGTTAATCACGCATGGCAAGGATCGTGAGGAAGCGATCGCGCGCATGTCGCGCGCTCTGGAGATGTTCATCGTCGAGGGGATTCATACGACGATCCCGCTGCATCGGCGAATCATGCAGAATGAGGACTTCCGCGCCGGGAAGTTCGACACCAAGTTCATGGAACGATTTTTGGAGCAGCCGAAGTAACTCAGAGCTTCACTTTTCGTGAATTCCCATTTCGCAACTTACTTCAGCAGTTTGGGTTTCGATAAGTGGATGCAATCAGGTTGTGTCCGGCACAGAACTCCATGGCGGCGTGCGCGTTCACGTGCCAACGCAAGCGCCGCGTGGGGGACGCTGTCCCAGTGCGTACGATGGCTCTAACCGCGAGAATCCTCCTTTTGCTCGCCTGAATCTACTTAAGTATGAAGTTCAAGATAATGCTCGTTGGTCTTGCCTGCATGGTTCTCGTATTCGCGGCCTTCGCGCAGCAGCCTGAAGACCAAAATGGAACATCCGTGAAGATGCTGGTCACGGTGGAATCGCATCCGCAAAACCAGGCGCCTACTCTGCAAAAGGAAGATGTGATGGTCTACCAGGGGAAGCAGCGGGATGTAGTCACTTCGTGGACTCCGCTGGAGAATGATGAAGCGGGATTGCAAATTTTCCTGCTGATTGATGATTCCTCGTCGCCGTCCGATCTCGGCGCGAATTTAAACGAGCTGCGCAGCTTTCTTACCTCAGTACCCGGCAATGCTGAAGTTGGCGTCGCATACATGCGCAACGGAACGGCGAACATTACCCAAGCGCTCACGAAAGATCATGCGCAAGCTGCTCGTGCCGTGCGCCTGCCGCTGGGAAGCGGTGCAGGGCAGGCCAGTCCGTACTTTTCTCTTCAGGATTTGCTGAAAAAATGGCCGCAGAGCTCAGCCGCGCGCGAAGTTGTCATGTTTACCGATGGCATCGATCGCTACTACGATCACTTCGAGCTCAATGATCCTTATGTGAATTCAGCCATTGAACAGGCGCAGCGCGCAGGCGTGGTTGTGTACTCGATCTACGCGGCGGGCGCGGGCCACGATGGACACACGCTCTGGCGAGTCAACCTGGGCCAGGATTATCTTTCGGAAACTTCGGACGCTACCGGTGGTGAATCGTATTATCTCGGCAATCAAACTCCGGTGACCTTCACGCCGTATCTGAACCAGATCAGCGAGCGCATGAAGCACCAATACGTGCTCACGTTTCTGGCGCAACCCGGCAAAACGGGTTTGCAACCGGTGACACTCAGTACCGAGGTGCCGCATGCGCAACTCGTAGCTGCACGCAGTGTGTACGTGCCGGCAAGATAGAAAGCGCGCTCTCGGTCAGACCTGCAGAGGCGCGTCTTCCGTGGACATACAGAGACGCTTTTCTGCATCCTAGTCCTCTGCCCGGCAATCCAAACCGACGTTGTACTATCAGTTCATCTTCTGAATTAAGAGGCGTGAGTGGATACTGAGTGTCTTTCTTTTGCCGATGTGCCGGGTGCCTCTCGCCTTTTCCTGGATTTTCTTCAGTGTAGTCCTCAGCTCCGGACTTTCTATCCCGTAGCTCCTCGAACAATTGATGAGTTGAGCGCGCACGCCCGCACACGTACTTTCGACCCCGCAATCCGCGCGGCAGCGGCCGCCATTTTGGGGCGGCAGAACCGTGCTTGGCACGCCGGCGAACAAACGATCGCCAATATCGAGCGGCTGCGACGCGGAGCCTGTGCCATCGTCACTGGGCAGCAGGTTGGACTGTTTCTCGGTCCCGCGTACACGTTGTACAAGGCCATCACCGCTGTTCGAATTGCCCGCGATCTCACCTCGGGCGGCGTTGATGCCGTGCCGGTTTTCTGGATGGCGTCCGAGGACCATGATCTGGCCGAAGTGAATCATGTCTACCTCCCGGATGCCTCGGGCGAGCTTCGGCGCTTGCAGACCGCATCTCATGGCGCTCTCGAACAGCCGGTAGGGAGCGTTGTGCTGGACGAAGATGTCGCGGGGCTTGTGGCGCAACTAGTGGATGTCGTCGGAAGTTCTCCTCTGCTGGATGCTGTGGCCGAAAGCTATCGTCCCGGCAGGACCTTCACGGCAGCTTTCGCGCTGCTGATGACCAGATTATTTTCCCAATTTGGTCTAATCCTGCTGGACCCTGCCGATCCTGAGCTGCACAAACTTGCACGGCCAACACTGGAATCGGCGGCTGCGCATAGTGACGATCTGAATCAACAGTTGCTTGCACGCGATCAGGAACTCGAGGCTGCCGGATATCACGCGCAAGTTAAGGTCGTGAACTCTTCCACG
>DASTJH010000052.1:0-74803 GCA_035716645.1 Terriglobales bacterium
GAAGGATCTTGCGTTTCGTGGCCTTTGACAAAAGGCAACCACAAGGTCCTTCACTCCGGCGCAAAAGGCGCGCCTGCGTTCAGGATGACAAGTGTTGGATAACGCGAAGTAGCACGAAAGCTATGCATTTAGCTACCGACAACTCGGCTTCCTTATCCCGACGTGCGCTGTGGTTTGGCTTCGCGACGGCGGCGATCGCCTGGCTTCTAACCGGCATCGCCGACGTTCTGATTACGTGGCAGGCTTGTCCTGCGGCGCGCAACGGCGGCTCCATGGAGAGCAGTTATCGCGGGCTGTATCTCGGGTTTACGTTTGCGCTGCTCGCGGCCTCGATGGCTGCCGGCCTGATTTCATTTCGGAACTGGCGTCGGCTCTCCAGCGCTCCAAGTATCGCTGAAGCCGAAGGCAAGGGGCGCAGGGAATACATGGCATTGATCGGAGTCTTTATCAGCATCACTATGGGCGTGAGCATCGTGTGGCTGAGCCTGCCGATCTTTTTACTGAATATCTGTTCGAGAGAGCGATGAGCAGATGAGTACTCGATTTCATTTCGCTTTGCTGCTGAGCTTCGCGGGAGCCCTGCTCCTGATGGCGGGATGCACTGGCGGCAAAGAGTTGCAGCATTACTCGGTCGTTACCGGCGGCGACGAAGTGCACGGCAAAGAGTTGATTCTCAATTACCGCTGCGGCGCCTGCCACATTATTCCGGGTATCAACGGAGCGGACGGCATGGTGGGGCCGCCTCTGATTCTTTTTGCCGACCGCACTATGGTCGGCGGCGAGCTGCCTAACACGCCCGACAATCTGGTGCGCTGGATCGTCGATCCACCATCGATCGAACCGGGCACGGCCATGCCCAATTTGGGACTGACCGACAAACAGGCGCGCGATGTTGCCGCTTATCTGTACACGTTGCGATGAGGAGCGTATGAACGCACATCGAAGCAGACAGAACAGAACGGCCTGCGGTAGCGGGCCGCGATTTTGCGTGGCGAGACACAAATACCAGGGCGTCTTAAGCGTTGTTCCCATTCTGGCACTACTGCTGAGTCCCGCCGCGTTTGCGCAGGCCGGCTACACCACCGACGTCCCCGGAGCGCAGAACGGCACTCATCTCATCACTCCTGTGCCTAACGGCCAATGGGTCAATCCCGCCGGCGACTACGCCAACACCCGTTACAGCCCGCTCTCGCAGATCAATGCCAAGAACGTCCAGAACCTGCATGCTGTGGGAACGTTCTCTTCAGGGATTGCGCACGGGCATGAAGGCCAGCCTCTGGTCGTGAACAACACGATGTACTTCGTCACTCCCTATCCGAATTACGTGTTTGCGCTCGATCTGACGAAGCCTGGCTACCCCATGAAGTGGAAGTTCGATCCTCATCCCGATCCGCGGTCTATCGGAGTCGCCTGCTGCGATATCGTCAACCGCGGCGCGAGCTACGCGAACGGCAAGATCATCTTCAACACGCTCGATGGCCACACGATCGCGCTCGACGCCAATACCGGCGCGCAAGTCTGGAAGACGCAGGTGACCGACCTAGATTTAGGCGAGACGATCACGATGGCTCCCTGGGTGATTAAGAATGTCGTGCTCGTCGGCGACAGCGGCGGAGAACTGGGAGTCCGCGGGAAGTTGACCGCACTCGATGTGAACACGGGCAAGTTGCTTTGGCGCGCGTACAACAGCGGTCCTGATACGGACGCGCGCATCGGTCCCGACTTCAAGCCTTATTACAAAAAAGATCAAGGGAAAGATCTCGGCGTCACCACCTGGACTCCAGACCAATGGAAGCGCGGCGGCGGCACGGTCTGGGGATGGATCTCATACGATCCCGAACTCAACCTCATTTACTACGGCTGCGGCAATCCGGGCACGTGGAATCCCGATCTGCGTCCTGGCGACAACAAATGGTCGATGACGCTGTGGGCGCGCAATCCCGAAACGGGATACGCGAAGTGGGCGTACCAGATCATCCCGCACGACAGTTGGGACTACGACGAGATTCAGGAAAACACGCTGGTCGATATGGACTGGCAAGGCAAGCCGCGCAAGCTGCTGCTGCATGCCGGTAAAGACGGATTCATGCTGGTCATGGATCGCGAGACCGGCGAGCTGCTTTCGGCGAAAAACTTCGTGCCGGTCACCTGGGCCAGTGGCTACAACCTGCAAACCGGCCTGCCGAACATTGATGACAACAAACGCACGCACTCCGAAAAGGTCACGCGCGGCATCTGTCCGTCTTCCACGGGCGGAAAAGAGTGGGTGCCGACGGCGTTCTCCCCGCGCACTGGATATCTCTACATTCCCGCGCACAACACCTGCATGGATTACCAGGGCATGCAAGTGAACTACATCGCCGGCACGCCATATCTCGGAGCCAGCGTGAACATGTATCCAGGTCCGGGCAATTATCAGGGCGAGTTCATGGCGTGGGATGTGGCCAAGGAGCAGAAAGTCTGGGGCATCAAGGATCCCGACCTGCCCGTGTACAGCGGCGTGCTCGCCACCGGCGGAGATGTCGTCTTCTACGGAACCATGGAAGGCTGGTTCCGCGCTGTCGATGCGCACAGCGGCAACATTCTCTGGCAGTTTAAGTGTGCGTCAGGGATTGTCGGCGCGCCGATGACGTTCGTCGGTCCTGACGGCAAGCAGTACGTTGCCATTTACGCCGGAGTTGGCGGATGGATGGGCGCCGTCGCGCAGCCGGATATCTCGACCGACGACGAATACGCGGGGTTAGGCGTAGTCGGGGCGATGAAGAAGATCAAGGAAAAAAGCGCGCCGGGAGATGTGCTGTATGTGTTTGGGTTGTGAGCCGAACTGATGGCGATCCGATTGTCACAAACCATGTTGGATATTTTTCAACTCTGTCATCCTGAGCGAGGGCGTACGCCCGAGTCGAAGGACCCCGCAGCTGCTGAGGCCCTCGATTCCTCTTCAGGGTTCCGCCCGCGCTCTCGTTTTGCCTCGAATGGACAATCGCACACGGAAGGTTTGTCGGTTATGAAAATGCCCATCGGCAATCTTCGCAATCGAGATTCCCGGGGTCCTTCGACTCGGGCGTACGCCCTCGTTCAGGATGACAGAGCAGGTTTGGCGCGCACCCGGCAAGGCGTATGCCGTCGCACCGTCAAGTGCGCCCTCGCCTGCTCCTTGCTACTCGCCTTCTTCGCTGCCGCGACGGCCTTCGCTGCTCCCAACCAACTCCGGGTTTGCGCCGATCCCAATGATCTGCCGTTCTCCAATTCCCATCAGCAAGGTTTTGAGAACAAATTGGCGGACATGGTCGCGTCCGATTTGGGAATGACCGTCAGCTACGAATGGTTTCCGCAGCTCAACGGCTTCTTTCGCAAAACGCTGAAAGCCGGCCTCTGCGACGTTGTCATGTCCGTGCCTTCATCGTTCGACGAAGCGCTGCCTACGCGGCCCTACTATCGCTCCACCTATGTTTTTGTCTCCCGCCGCGACCGCCATCTCGACCTTCACTCGTTCGACGATCCCGCGCTGAGGGCGCTCCGCATCGGCGTGCAGGTTGTGGGCGGAGAAGAGGGCAGCCTGCCGCCGACGCAGGCATTGTCGCATCGCGGACTCATGCGCAATGTTTCGGCTTTCAACATCGTCGGAAATCTATCCATGTCGAATCCGCCGGCCGAATTGATCGATGCCGTTGCGAGCGGCGATGTCGACGTCGCTGTGGTCTGGGGACCGCTGGCCGGCTACTTTGCCCGGCAATCCTCGGTTCCGCTGGACGTAGTTCCGGTTTGTGCCAGCACGCGCGATGCCGGCATTCCCTTCGAGTTCGCCATCTCGATGGGCGTGCGCCGGAACGATACGGCCATGCAGCAAAAGTTAAACGACTTTTTGGAGCGACGACAGAAGGACGTGCGCGGCTTGTTGGAATCTTATGGCGTGCCATTGGTCAGCGCCGCGCAAGCGCAACGCTGCCAGTGAGGTACGGAGATTGAGATGCGAATCTTAAAGCACCGCAATGGACTGAGCCGTTTGCCGGGTGGGAGCCCCCGGCTTTCAGCCGGGGGGAGCGATGCTTCAGCATCGCGGAAGATCCAGTTCCTGCATATGTTTGGCGCTTTAGCGCTGGCCCTGCAGACCGGCGCTGAAGCGCAAAATAGAAGACGCTTGCTTTCCCGCTGCGCTAAAGCGCAGCTCCCCCCGCATAAATGCGGGGGCTCCCACCAAAAAACCGTCGGCCTTGGAAGCATATGTTTCTTGGCTGTTCTCTTGACCCTCCTCGCCGGCTGCAACAGCAACAGCCGTCGCTTCGACACGGCCCCTGCCGGCGGCGCTCCGCCGATGGGCACGGCCGTGGGTCCCATTCCGGGAACGGTTCCCGGTCGTCCTATGCCGCTCAATCCGTATTCCGGCGATAAAATTGCCATCCGCGAGGGACGTCGCCTCTTCCTCTGGTACAACTGCGCCGGGTGCCATGGCGGACACGCCGGCGGCGGCATGGGTCCGAGCCTGCGCGATCCCGTCTGGCTCTACGGCGATGCCGACGCACAAATCTTTGACTCGATCGCTTCGGGTCGCGGCAAGGGCATGCCCGAATGGGGCACACGCGTTCCGCAACAGCAGATTTGGAAGCTGGTGGCCTATATCAAGTCGCTGCGCACGCCCGAGGAGGCCGATCCGCCGATCGTTCCCGAAATGGTCAAAGTTCCCAACCCGGTCATTACTCCCGCTCCGAAGGCCACCCAATGAAGAAGCTGGGACTCAGTCGCGCGTCTGCCCTTACGACGATCGGCCTGACGCTGCTGCTCGCGAGCTGCGATGTGCCCCGCTCGACTCTGAATCCGGCAGGACCGGCGGCGGAGAAGCTCGCCAACCTCGAATGGCTGATGATCTTCATCTTCCTCTGCGTCACGTTCTTCATGTGGGTGCTGATCATGTGGGCGATGAAGCGTACGCGCCGCGGCAATTTCTCGGAGCACGCGCCCATAGACATCGGCGGCGGACAGGGATGGGTTACGTTTGGCGGTTTCCTGTTTCCGTTCATCGTGCTCACGTTCCTGTTCGTGGTTGGTCTGCGTGCCATGTCGAGCTTTCCCATGGGTGACAACGAGAAAACCGAAGAGCCGAAGCCCGACATTCTGGTGATCGGTCATCAATGGTGGTGGGAGGCGCACTACTTGCAAGGCGGCGTGGATCAACACTTCACCACGGCCAACGAATTTCACATCCCTGTCGGCAAGCCAGTGGACATCGCGCTCGAGTCCACGGACGTGATTCATTCCTTCTGGGTTCCGAAGCTGCACGGCAAGGTCGATCTCGTGCCGGGTCAGGTGAACTACATCCGCATTCAAGCCGACAAGCCCGGCAACTATGGCGGCACTTGCGCGGAGTATTGCGGCGCGCAGCACGCGCACATGGAACTGCTCGTCGTCGCGCAAACTCCGGAGGATTATCAGGCCTGGTATCAGCACCAGTTGCAGCCGGGGGCCGAGCCCACCGATCCGGAGGCCGTTCACGGCAAAGAAGTTTTTCTCGCAGGACCGTGCATTCTCTGCCACACCGTGCGCGGAACCTCGGCCGGCGGCACCGTCGGACCGGATTTGACGCACCTCGCCAGCCGGCAGTACATCGCCGCGAATGCCTTCCAGAACAACAAAGCGAATCTGGAAGGTTGGGTCACGCACGCACAAACGATGAAGCCGGACGCAGAAATGCCAAACCTCAGCTTCTTTACTGGCACGGACCTGCGCTCGCTCGTCGCTTACTTGCAGCAGTTGCAGTGAAAGTCAAAGGCTTTTAACACGGAGGCCACGGAGGGCACAGAGAAAGTCAGAAGTTAGATCGGGTCAAGTCAGAAGTTGGGTTTCGACAGTCCGAAGCGTGATCGAATACATTGGCACCCACGTTACGAACTTACTTCTTCCTTCTGAATTCTGCCTTCTCCCATTCTCCGTATTCTCCGTGACCTCCGTGCTAAGGCTCTTGTTTTCCCACTAGGAGAAAATCAATGTCCCGCACTTTGCTTCGAGCTTTTTTCGTTTTCGCTCTGACGGTGTTCTCCTCTTCCACGCTCTCGGCCCAGGCTAAGCCAGACTGCTCGCAGTTGCCGGATCATAATCGCCTGCGTTCCGTCTTGCAGTCGATTGTGAAAGAAGGGCAGCAGGGCAACGGCGGCCTGGGCAATCAGGAGTGGGCGGTCGTCGTGAATCGCGACGGCATTGGCTGCGCCGTCGTCTTCAGCGGCGAAACTCGCAGCCAGGAGTGGCCGGGCAGCCGTGTGATTGCTGCCAGCAAGGCAAACACGGCGAATGCGCTGAGCGGGCCGGATTTTGCCCTTTCGACGGCGAACATCTATGCGGCATCGCAGCCAGGACAGAGCCTGTATAGCCTGGCCACCAGCGCGCCTCCGAATCCGCAGGCGGCATTCGGTAATCCTTCCACCTTCGGCACCACCGGCGATCCGATGGTCGGCAAAGCCGTCGGGGGGGTGATCGTTTTTGGCGGCGGTCTGCCGCTCTACAGTTCCAAAGGACAAATCGTCGGTGGGCTCGGCCTGAGCGGCGATACCTCCTGCACCGACCATGTAATCGCCTGGAAGGTCCGCCACCAGTTGGCGCTAGACGCCGTACCCATGGGAGTCTCGCCCGACCACAACGACAACATGATCCTGGATTTCCAAAATGGGCAAAGCCCCAGCGGCTTCGGCCACCCCGACTGCAAAGGCGGCCAACCATCTGCGGACATTATCAAGAACCTATCGAAGAACTTTCCGACCGGTCCGAAGAAATAATCTCACCACGGAGGCACAGAGAAGCCCCGAAGCTGCGAAGCCCCGAAGCTAAAATCTTCCGCATCGCGCAAGCACACAGAAAGTCACCGACGAACCCATTCAACTCTCATTTGTTTGTGTGGATATTTGGATGCTGCTGCGGTTAACAGGTTTTAGCTTCGGGGCCTCGGGGCCTCGGGGCTTCGCAGCTTCGGGGCTGCTTTTCCCTGTGCTAGCATCGAGAATCGATGATTGCGGGCAAACTTCAGGTCGTGCCGTTAGGTGGGCTGGGCGAGTTCGGCATGAACTGCATGGCCCTGCGCTGGGGCGATGACATCATTGTCATCGATGCCGGCCTCATGTTTCCCGAATCGGAACTGCTCGGCGTCGATATCGTCGTTCCCGATATTTCCTATCTCCTCGAAAACCGCGACAAAGTTCGCGCGATCCTGCTGACCCACGGACATGAAGATCACATCGGCGGATTACCCTACATTCTTTCCGAACTGAATCTCCCGGTCTATGCCACCGAATTCACGCTGGCTCTGGTCGAAGGAAAACTAGAAGAGCACGGGCTGCTCGACGATGCCCAGCTCAATGAGATTGAGCCGAACGAGCGCTTCCGCATTGGAGCTTTTCTCGTTCATCCGGTGCGCGTCACGCATAGCCTGGTCGATTGCGTCGCGCTGGCGATTCACACGCCGCTCGGCGTCGTGATCCATTCCGGCGATTTCAAAGTCGATCCCACGCCAACCGACGGCAAGCTCTTCGACCTGCATCAGTTTGCCGAGTATGGCAAAGAAGGCGCGTTGCTGCTGTTGCAGGACTCGACCAATGTCGAGCGTCCGGGATACACGCCGAGCGAGCGCGCGGTGCGTCCACGATTCGAAGAGGTTTTTACGCGCGCTAAGCGCCGGCTATTTGTCTCCTGCTTCTCATCGTCGATTCACCGCATCAAGCTTGTCGCCGAGATGGCGTTCGAGCACGGACGTAAACTCGCGCTCGTCGGACGCTCCATCAACGAAGCCACTGACATCGCGCAGGACCTCGGCTACGTCGACATTCCCGAAGGCACGCTCATTCACCCCGGCCAGATTCGCGATTTCGCGCCGGAGCGCGTCTGCGTGCTGATCAGCGGCACGCAAGGCGAGCCGATGTCCGCGCTCTCGCGCGCAGCGGTGGACAACCACAAGCATGCGCGTATCGAGCCAGGCGACACCGTAGTGCTCTCTTCCAGGATCATTCCGGGAAACGAGAAGGCGATCTATCGCATGATCGATCACCTCTATCGCCGCCAGGCCGACGTGATTTACGAAGACGGCAGCGGCTCGCCGATCCATGTGAGTGGGCACGCCAGCCAGGAGGAGCTGCGGCTACTCATCAATCTGGTGCGCCCGAAGTATTTCGTGCCGATTCACGGGGAATTTCGCCAGCTCCGCCGCCATGCCGAACTGGCCGGGTCGATGCACGCCGCAGTCGGGAGCGTGCTGATGCTGGAGAGCGGCGATGTGCTGGACATCGATGAGCTAGGCGCGCGCAAGTCCGGACGCGTGACTGTCGGACGCGTGTGCATCGATTCGGGTTCGTCCGCCGACGTGGTCGAAGACCTCATCATTCGCGACCGCCGCCATCTGAGCGAAGACGGCATCGTGCTGCCGATCATCGCGATTAACAAGCTTACCGGCCGGGTCGAGTCGATCCCGGAGATCGTGATGCGCGGCTTCGCGGCCGCCGGCGCCGAGAACGGATTCCTCGCCGAAGCCCGCGACGTGATCAGCCGCACGCTGGAACTGTCCAGCCAGGAAGAGAAGGCTGACTACGGCGTGATCAAAGAAAAAATCCGCACCGATCTGAAACGCTACATCAACAAGAGCACCAGCCGACGTCCACTGATCATGCCGGTGATCCTGGAAATTTGAGTGCCTGGCCGCAGCGGAGCAAATTCCCTGTTATTTCCCTGATAATTCCCTCAGCAAACCGGCTAATTGGTGCTCTCTTGCGGCTACTTGCTTGAAATCAAAGCAGTTGCGCCAAAAATTAGAATTTCCCTGTTAATTCCCTGATAATTCCCTCAGCGAAAGAAGCTGCCGGTTGCTAGCCTGCTGGCTAGCCGCTTTAAATCCAAAGACTTACACGACAGGAGCGCTTGTTTGTCATGATTTGTGACAGGCAATTCCCTGAAAAATTCCCTGTTCTCAGGGAATTGGTCGGAATGCCCGCCACAATTCCGCGCTCCCCGCGCCGGCTGCCTGATGTCCGCCGTGGGTGGCGAGCCAGACCATGCCCACAATGATCACACCCGTGGCAACCGTCTTGATCACTAGCGTGCGGCCGCTGAAGTCTTCGCTCAGCCATTTTGGACGAAGCTTCGTCAGCAGCAGTGCTCCGACGAAGATGATCGCGAAGCGAACCCCGGAGATGGCATCCACGATCGCGGGATGCGTGAGGCTGATCGCGTAAAAGATGAGGAAGGATCCCACGCCGGCGATGAAGCGGTTGACGAAGTACCAGAATTTGCTGCGTGGGGTCGCCTCTTCGGAGTGGCGGAAGATTTGTCGCCGCCACTTGGGCGGCACCAGCAGCAGCATCGCGCCAATGAAAGTGCCCAGCGTGAAGAATACGTAGCCGCTCACGAAATTCGTGTCCTTGAAGACAATCCGCTGCAGCACGTTCACCAGGCCCAGTAATCCGGACGCGAGGGCTACGGGGGCAATCATGCGGCGGAAGTCCATCTCTTCGGAAAAAAACATGAGGAAGCCGCCAAAGGTGAGGGCACCGAATCCGATGAGGCGTCCGCCGGCAAACGGTTGCTTCAGCAGAAAGACGGCAATGATCGCGGTGGCGACCGGACTAAATCCTCCCATCGCGGCCAGCGATTCGGAAGCTTCTCCGCGCTTGAGGGCCGCGTAATAGAAGTAGACCCCAATCAGGTGAAGGATGCCCGTGCCGAAGGCTAGCCCGGCGATGCCGAGCGTCGGCATTTTGAATCCGAATGGGATCAGCACCAGTCCGAAGATGCTGATCGCACCCAGCCAAAACACGTAGTTGACCAGGTTCTTAGTCTCCCGTTTTTTGAGGAGAACTTTGTCCCAGACGAGGGAAATGCCGATGAGTCCGTGCGCGATCAGCGCGACCAGCACGCCGGATTTAAAGAAATCGAAATGCATGGGTCGCGCGAAACGCCGACTTCATGAAAGATGCAAGCGGGAGAGACCAGGTACGTCAGATCACGAAGATTATCTTAAACGCAGCTTTCAGCCACCAGCTTCCAGCTTTGCTTTGTCATTCCGAATCCGCGCAGCGGATGAGGAACCCCTACCCCGGCGATCCGCTATACAGTAGCGATTCCTCATCCGCTGCGCGGATTCGGAATGACAAAGCTGAAAAGCTGGTACCTGCCAGCTAAAATAGGACCATGCTAAAGAAAGTACGACTCTTCACTCCCGGTCCCACGCCTCTGCTACCCGCAGCCCAGTTGGCGATGGCAGCGGCCGACATTCACCATCGCACTCCAGAATTTCGCGCGATCTACACGCGCGTGCTCGCACAGCTCAAGACTTTCATCGGCACGAACAACGACGTGATCCTGATCGCATCTTCCGGCACCGGCGCCATGGAAGCGGCGGTCTCGAATCTTACTTCGCCGGGCGATCGCGTGCTCGTGCTCAGCGCCGGCAAATTTGGCGAGCGCTGGACAGGTCTTGCCAAGGCCTTTGGCTGCCAGGTGGACACGTTGAGTGTGCCGTACGGCCAGACATTCTCGACCGAAGAAGTGCGCTCGCGGCTGAATAAAGACGTGAAGGCGGTTTTCGTGCAGGCGACCGAGACCTCGACCGGCGCGCGCCATTGTATCCAGACGATCGCCTCGCTCACCAAAGGAACCGATGCGCTGCTCGTCGTGGATGCGATTACCGGATTGGGAACCACGCAGCTCGAGGTGGATGGCTGGGGCATTGACGTGATCATCGGCGGATCGCAGAAAGCGGTCATGATTCCTCCAGGACTCGCGTATTGCGCGGTGAGCGAGCGCGCTTGGCAGCGGATGGAGACGTCAAAGAATCCTCGCTATTATTTTGACCTGCGCAAGGAGAGAAAGTCGGCAGCCAAAGGCGAGTCGGCCTACACGCCGGCGGTCGCGCTAATTGCCGCGTTAGGCGCGGCGCTCGACTACATCGCCGCTGGCGCCGGAGGCGATCTCGCCGCCGGACGCGACGCGCTGATTCACAACGCCGAAGTTGTCGCCGAGATGACCCGCGCAGCGATGACCAAATTGGGACTGCGGCTCTTTGCTCCGTCAGCACCTGCTGCCGCCGTGACTGCGGTCTATGCGCCTGAGGGGGCGGATTCGGGTGCGATCGTCAAAGGATTTAAAGAACAGTTCGCCGGGGTGTTGTCGAATGGCCAGGGCGAGATGAAAGGACAAATCTTCCGCATCGCGCACCTTGGCTTCTTCGACTATCTGGACACCATTGCCATGATTGGCGGCCTTGAGCACGTATTGCAACCAATGCTGAAGCGCGATCTGCTAGGAGTTGGATTGAAAGCCGCGCAAGAAGTCTATGCAAAGCGTCGCGGCGGCACGCTGACGCAGTTGCTCGAAGCGGATCAGCGTTGCTCCTGTGGACGCGCGGTTGCCGAGTGCTCGTCCAGCATGGCGACGGTGAGCGCGTAATGGCGCGCTGACTGAATCTATCGACTGTCATCCTGAGGGAGGGCGAACGCCCGAGTCGAAGGACCCCCGCTGCAGCTTGAGTCGGAACGAATCATTGCTCATCGCGTTCCACAATGGCGTCAGCCATTGACGAGAACGACTGTCGCGAAAGAATTCCAGAAAACTCGTTGCTGCTACTCTGAGTTCAGCATCGGCGGGGGTCCTTCGACTCGGGCGTTCGCCCTCGCTCGGGATGACACCGCCGTCTTAATTAAAAATCTACATTCAGGACCTACATGAAAATCCTCATCGCCGAAAAAGTATCTCCCGCCACTCTCAAAGTTCTTCGCGAAGAACCTGATTTTGAAGTGATCACCCACGAGCAGATGGGCGATCTCATGACCGCCGTCCGCGATGCCGACGCGCTCGTCGTCCGCTCTGCCATCGATGTCAACGCCAAGCTGATCGACGCAGCGGCCCGCCTCCGCGTAATTGGACGCGCTGGCGTAGGCGTAGACAACATCGACTGCGCGGCTGCGGCGCGCAAGGGCATCATCGTGATGAATACTCCTGGAGCGAACGCCGTCGCGGTGGCCGAGCACACGCTTGGTCTCATGTTGTCGCTGGCCCGCTTCATTCCCCGAGCGGACCAGAGCACCCGCGCCGGAAAGTGGGAGAAGAAATCCCTGCAGGGCACCGAACTTCGCGGTAAGACGCTGGGCATCATCGGCCTCGGGCGCACCGGCAGGGAAGTGGCGCGTCGAGCCAAAGCTTTCGGTATGAAGGTACTCGCGTGCGATCCGCACGCCGCGCAAGAAGTGGTGCACGAGTTGGGTATTGAACTTACTACGCTCGACGCTCTGTATGCGGCCTCGGATTACATTTCGCTTCACGTCGGACTCACTCCCAAAACCTTAGGCATGATCAATGCCGGCGCGATTGCCAAGATGAAGAAGGGCGTGAAAATCGTGAACTGTGCGCGCGGCGAGTTGATCGACGACGCAGCTCTCGTGGCGGCACTGAATTCGGGTCACGTAGGCGGAGTGGCGGTGGACGTGTACAGCCAGGAACCTCCCAAAGAGAACCCTCTTTTGACTGCTCCCAACGTGATTGCGACTCCACACATTGCCGGCTCGACCAACGAAGCTCAGGAAATGGTCGGTGTGCAGATTGCGCAGCAGGTCAAGGAATATCTGAAGAACGGAGTCATCCACAACGCCGTTAAGGCGACAGCCTAAGCCCCACTACCATCCAAGCTTCTCGCGCCGCAGAATGAGCATCCTACTACTGTGCCGGAGCCTCATCCCGACGGACGCTCCGGCGATTCTCTTTCTGATAGGAGCAAACTCATGGCTCACCTTGGCACTCTGCGCGATTTCCGCTTCTCCGAACATGCCGACGACATTCGCGGCGCCACCCTCTACGGACGAGACGACCAGAAGCTGGGCGAGATCTCCGACATCCTGTTCGACCACGAAACCGGCCAGGTGAAGTACGCGGTCATTGATACCGGCGGCTGGCTCACCAGCAACGAGTTCCTTGTCCCTTCCGATCGCATTCGTCAGCGGGGTGACAAAGAGGACGAATATTCCGCTGACCTCACGAAAAAGCAGATCGAAACTTTTCCCGCCTATGACGAAGACCACCTGAAAGATGAGAAGCGTTGGGGAGACTACGTCCGCGAGTACAACCAAGCTTCGGGATATCAGGTCACCGGTGGCGTGATGCACGAGGCTGGAGGAACCAACATCATCGTGTCGGATGCGATTCCTGCCGAAGGTCCGACGCCGACGAACATCAGCGGGAAGCCGGTTTCCGGCTACAAGAGTCCGATCCACCATCATCCGTCGCGACCTATGGATACCACGCCGATGGGTGTTGCTAACGATACCGATGAAGAGACGCTGACGTTTGTTCCCGACGCCATGGATCTGGGGCGCGGCGACATTCAAACGCGCGAAACCAGCGCCATCGAAGACGAGAATCGAAAGGAAGAAGAGCAGCGCAAGGGGAATATCGTCAATCGCGAAAATGACCGCATGTCCACGATTCAGGCCTCCGGCGTCGAGCGGACCATCGAAGGCGACGCCGTCTTCAATTGTGAGGACGTCAGCGAGCGACAGCATGCGCGCGGGAACGTCCACGATGCCGATGTTCCCAGTTATGCCACCGTCGGTGGTCCCGAAACGCAGACCATGCAGGGACGAACGCCGAACTATCCGGATGCTTCCCAAGGCAAACGTTGGCAACGCTTCGAGCAGAAGCTCCGCGAAGACCGGCCCAGCATCGTGGGAAGCTGCAGTGTGTGTCAGCAGTTCCAGAACCGGCATAAAGAAGACGCGGCGTAAGTCCCCAGCGTAACCACAGAGACACAGAAAAACGAGTTTCCGATTTTCTCTGGGTCTCCGTGTCTCTGTGGTGAAATCGCCGTGTGGCGCATTTTGGCGCTACTCACAACCCCTACCCGATCTCGCAAAACTGGGTTACACTTTCAGGAATTCCCCTAGAAAAGCGGCCAGAATGCAGTGTGAAGTGCAGCAACTTCGCGCAAGCGAGAGCTGTGACCGTGAAGCTTCGTATTCGATCACGGTGAGCTATCTCGGCCGTCCAGCGCTCAACCTGCATTTGTGCAAACTGCACATCCTCGATACCTGGAACCTCGCGAAGGGTGATTCGGAACTGGTATTCGGCAACGACGGCCATGTGAAAAGCGTCGGGGTGAAGAAGTTGTAGAGTGCCGAATCCCGGAGGTCTCACTCCGGTAACGCGATCAGATCGACTCTTTCGATGGTCTGCCCTAGAAACCGACTACCGAGCGCGCGAAACTTCTCCACGGAATCGGTGGCGAAGAACTGAACCGCAGACTTATTCCCCGAACTGTTTGCCTTTCCTAGAACTCCAGCGAGTTCATGCGCCGTCGCCTGTGCCGAATCGACAAGTTGGGTCTTCGCCGGCAGGAGTTCATGCAGCAGCGGCTTAATCAGGGGATAGTGGGTGCATCCGAGCACGAGCACATCCGAGTCTTTGTGACCGTTGGTGTGCTCCTCGCGCCAGAGTTCGTCGAGATAGATTTTTGCCACTTGCTTGGTGACCGGATGATCAACCCAGCCTTCCTCGATCAGCGGAACCAGCAGTGGACACGCTTTCTCAACAGCCGCAACCTGCAGCCGCTGCAACGCTGCCAAATACGCGTGGCTTTGGATAGTGGCCACGGTGCCAATCACGGAAACTTTTTTCGTTCGTGTAAGCGCCAGAGCCGCGCGCGCGCCCGGCTCGATTACTCCCAAAACGGGACTTGAGACTGCCGCTCGAATGGCTTCCATGGCTAGAGCGCTGGCGGTGTTGCAGGCGATCACCAGATACTCCGCACCTTGGTCCACGAGAAACTGCACGCTCGACGTTGCGTAACGCGCCACAGTCGCGGGCGACTTCGATCCGTAGGGCAGCCGTGCCGTGTCGCCGATGTAGAGGTAATCCGCGTTGGGAACCGCGGCCATCAATTCATGCAGCACAGTCAGACCGCCAAAGCCCGAATCGAAGACGCCGATCTTGGGCCGATGCTGTAAAGACCCAGCCTCGCTGCACCTATGTTCCGAATTGGAGCCGGAGGTTTTCTGACGGGAATTCATCGCGGACGGAATCGCATCACTCCAGTTGCTCCACAATCTTATGCACCACGATGGTGCTGTAGGCGTGGGTTAGATCGACGTGGCCGGCGAGCGTCTCGCGCGTCTGTCCATTCACGAGGATTCTCACTCTTTGCACTTGGGGAAAGTTGTCGGCCAGGGTTTCAATCAGGGAAAGAAGAGTAAAGTCTTCCACCATGATGCCGGAGCGGTGTCCATCGGCGAGCTTCTGATTTAAATCAATCACCGCCAACTCGGGATTCACAAAGAAGACATTATTTACGGCCGCACCGTCCGCGAGTGGGTGCGGCGAGGGTTTGTTCACATATTCGGCAATCAGTGTCTGCAACAGCTGTCTTGCCCGCGCGCCGGGCTCCTCGGGAAGCGACATCATCGCCTGCCGATGGCGAAACAGACCATCTTCGTCGTAGGCGATGGTAAGTGTAACTGGTTGCGCATGTCCGGAACTAGTGGGCATGAATCGTAGTTCCGAATTCGTGGACACCTGATTGGGATGAGTATGCGCCAGGTGCAGGATGAACAAGCCGCTGCCGAATATTCCCGCGAGCAGCAGCATGAGTGCGATCTGCGCGTGGCGGGGAATCAATGCGAGCCTTCCTTAGCGTCCGTGCGAACGACGATCAGATCGGTGAGCGCCGTGACGACGCGGTCCTCGTCCACACTGAAGCCGTGACTATCGCAGGGAAGCTCTACGGCCACGGCCGGAGCGGCGATCGCAGCCAGCGGCTCGACAAAAGCTGGCAGTCGTTGCGCTTCCACGTCGTGCTTGGCCAGCGCTTGCGCTATGGTCGCGGCAAGCGCCGAGCTTTGCTGAAGAAATGCGCTCTGAGCTGTTTGCCAGGGCAAGAACGAACGTCGCGACTCGGTGGAACTCTTATCGGATGGCGGCAACGGTGTGAAGATGTGCAACACGCTTCCCGGCTCCGCGTGCACCGAGAGAAACATCGCTGGTCGCGCTAAATTCGCGACGCTGGCTCGTTGCCGAAACGAAAGGGCAACATCGGAATCTCGCAGCATTTTCACCGAGACTCCCCGAGCGTCGAGCGCCTGCCGCAGTCGTTTGGCGAATTCCAGTGTGAGGTTCTTTTCCAGCAGCCTGTCAGAGATGCGAGCACCCGGATCGCTGCCGCCATGCGCAGGATCGAGAACCACCACCAAGCTCTGGGCATTCTCGTTGCTGCTTGGCGACGACTTGGCCGGTTCCTGTGCTACCAACAAACTGCCGGACACGATCAGGAGGAGCAGCAACCCGATCGAGCAACAGCGCAACAGTGTGCAGTCCCATTTCGGGATGTATTCCCTAGTCTCTATTTGGAACCGCGCAAACTGCTTCATCGCCGAAATCCAACAGCCGAATGCCGACAGCCTCTTATTCCAATTTGATCCATGTCGCCCGAGCCTTGGCGCAGAGGTCTCCTTCCGGAGAGTACAGCGCGGCGCCTGCATGGAATTTGCGCCCTTCGCTGCCGGCCGGCCAACTCATCACCACATACGGTCGTGACGGGTACACCGGCAGAAGTTGTTCCACGGCGAGTCGCCCGGTGACCAGAGTGCCGCGCCAGGGGAATCCGGCGGCAAATCCCGTAGGACAGTCCATGGCGGCCCATACAAATTCCGGACGCACAATCGGTCCGCCATTCGTGAGCGAAGCATCGGGCACCCAGGGCGCGGCGAACATCCCGGTTTCCTCCGGTTGCCCATTCACTCGTCCGGGGAAGATCCGTAGCCCATCGCCTTGCGCCCGCTCGGGGCCACAGGTGAAGCAAGTCGGAAAAGGGTGATTCTGAAATGCCAGAGATTGGCTGGCGGCACGCTCAGCTATCTCCAGCGACGTAGCCGGCGGCAGATGATTACCGATCTCAGTCTTCATAGCATCGATGATCAAATCCTGACCATCAAGCAGCCGAACCACGCCGGGCAGAGTTTCAATTTGGAGCGCGCGCTCGAGCGGCACTGGTTTGCGCAGCGTGCACTCGCAAGGGCCACCCAAATGTGACGCGACCATGCCAGAGCTATACCCGCCATTGCCGCTGGTCGGCGGTCCACAAAAACGGCGTGCAATCGTAAGCGGGGGAAGAGACATTATTGTTCAGAATAGCAGGAGCTTTGTTGTCATCCCGAACTGCGTGCCGTGGGAAATCCCTACCTGACGAAAAGTTTTCTGGTGGCGCTTTCCATGCGAGTAGGGATTCCTCTCCGCCTGCGGCGGATTCGGAATGACATATATCTTCTGTTTATCTTCCAAATCCCGCGGCTTCCATCTGCTCGCGGGCTGCTTCGGCGGTTGAGCCGATGCCTTGGACTTTGAGTTTGAAATCGTCTGGGTTGGTGGCATTTTCCATAGCGACTTCATAGGTGACCAGTCCCTGCTGAAACAAATCGTAGAGCGACTGGTCGAAGGTCTGCATCCCATATTGGGAAGTTCCGAGCGAGATCGCTTCGCGAATCATGCGCGTCTTTTCAGGCGTAACGATGCACTCGCGAATCAGGGCCGTGGAGATGAGAACCTCGACGGCCGGCACTCGTCCGTTGCCATCCGCCTTGCGAACGAGTCGCTGACTGATGACCGCCTTGATGGTCGCGGCCAGCTGCATGCGAACTTGCTTCTGCTCCGGGGGCGGAAAGACTGAGATGATACGGTTGATCGTCTCGACAGCGTCGAGCGTGTGCAGCGTAGAGAAGACCATGTGTCCAGTTTCGGCGGCGTGCAGCGCGGTCGAGATCGTTTCCAAGTCGCGCATTTCGCCGACCAGGATCACGTCCGGGTCCTGACGCAAGCTGGCGCGCAGAGCCGACGCGAACGACGGCGTATCGACTTCCACTTCGCGCTGGTTGACGAATCCGCGCTTATCGCGATGCAAAAATTCGATCGGGTCTTCGATGGTAATAATGTGCTCGGGGCGCTGGGAGTTTACACGGTCGATCATCGCCGCCAGCGTTGTCGATTTTCCCGAACCGGTCACGCCGGTGACGAGCACCAGGCCGCGAGCTTCCTCGCAAATCTTCTCGATAATCTTCGGCAGGTAAAGTTCTTCGAGCACGCGAATCTTGGTGGGAATTACGCGCAGCACCAGGCCGACGTTGCCGCGCTGCTGAAACACGTTTACACGGAATCGCCCGAGTCCCGCGACGCCGTATGCCATATCGAGTTCGGCGGTTTCTTTGAACTTTTGCTTTTGTCGGTTCGACATCATGCTGAACGCCATGTTCAGCATGTCTTCAGCGGAGATGCGTGGCTGGTCGGTGAGCGAAACCAATTCCCCATCGATGCGGATATGGGGGAAGTTGCCAACCTTCAGATGCAAGTCGGAAGCTTTGCGCTCCATTGCAATCCGGAGCAGATCATCGATGTTCATCGTTCGCCCTTCGCAAGTGAGTTCGCCATCAGGTAGTCGCGAATCTGTTTCTCAGCTTCAGCCGCTGACGCCAAGCATGAACAGCGATGTCTGGCCGCTGAGCCTGAGCGAAAGTAGCATGGAGATATGGGCGAGGCAATCGGTTCAGCTACTTAGTGGTTAACGATTCTCTACACTTTAGTAACATCAGGGTAGGCAAGAGAACATGACCGTTGAGACGGGAACCCCGAAGCTGAACGTGCCGCGCGTGGTGATCATCGGCGGCGGATTTGGCGGCCTGAACGCCGCGTTCGGACTCGCCAACCAGCCGCTCCACGTCACGCTTCTCGATCGCAAGAACCATCACACGTTTCAACCTTTGCTGTACCAGGTCGCGCTGGCCGCGCTTTCGCCTGCCGACATTTCGGCGCCTCTTCGCCGCGCAGTTCACGGGAAGAAGAACATCGATGTCCTGATCGGCGAAGCGGCGGCCTTTGATCTTGATCGCCGGCTCATCCACCTCAAAGAAGGAATCGACGTTCCCTACGACTATCTCATCCTCGCCGCCGGTGCTACCCATTCTTATTTTGGGCATCCGGAGTGGGCGCATCTTGCTCCCGGACTCAAGAGTCTCGAAGATGCCACCGAGATCCGCCGCCGCGTGCTGCTGGCATTTGAACTCTCCGAGCGCGAATCGCTGCTGGAAAACGAACATTGCCGGCTGAATTTTGTCGTCGTCGGCGGAGGTCCAACAGGAGTGGAGCTAGCCGGAGCGATCGCGGACATCTCGCGTCACGTCCTCAGTGAAGATTTTCATGGCACCAATCCCCGCCACGCGCGCGTGCTCCTGCTCGAAGGCGGACCGCGTGTGTTGCCGACCTACGCTCCTGATCTTTCCGCCAGCGCACAGCGCCAACTCGAATCACTCGGCGTCGAGGTGCACACGAACACGCTGGTCACGAATGTCGAGCCCGGCGTTGTTTACGTGGGTGCCGAAAAGATCGATGCCGCCGTGACGCTATGGGCTGCGGGCGTGCAAGCTTCGCCGCTCGGTCGCGCACTCGGAGCCAAAGTCACCCGGAGCGGAACGGTCGAAGTGAACGGCCGCCTGAACATCGAAGGACATCCCGAGGTCTTCGTGATTGGCGACCTCGCGCATCTTGAGCAAGACGGAGCGCAGCTTCCGGGTGTCGCGCCGGTGGCGATCCAAATGGGGAAATACACCGCGAAGGAAATTCGCCGACGCATCGCCAATGAGCCCAGCAAGCCATTCCGCTATTGGGACAAAGGCAGCATGGCGACGATAGGTCGAAGCAAAGGCATTGCCCAAATCGGGAAAATCCATTTGTCCGGACTGATCGCCTGGGCGGCTTGGCTCTTTATTCATCTGATTTATCTAATCGGCTTCCGCAATCGCTTCTTCGTCCTGCTCAACTGGACGTGGCAATACATGAGCTGGCAAGCCGGCGCGCGCCTGATTACTGGCAGCGATCAATTGCCGGGCTGGCGGCAGCACCACGAAATGCCTGCGCAGCAGGATAGGACGCAAAAACCAGCCTAACCCGCGTTCCTCAGTGGAACCGCTCGTCTCAATGGTTGGAGATTATCCTCCTGAGCGCCTGACCTCTCCGGAAGTCACCCTGGCTGCGTCTCTAAATGTTGTTCTGGTATTACGATGAATACTCAATGCCCAAGCCCCTGACTCGCTTCTCGCTCTTGACTGCTCTGTGCCTCTGCATCTCTGTGATGATTGGCTTTGGTTCCCTGCTTGCCTCGGCCCAGAGCATCACCAGCACAACCGACATGGCCAAGCAAATCCTGCAGTGGACTAACGAAGAACGCGCCAAAGTCCATGCGTCCCCGCTCACATGGGACGGACATCTCGCTGTCGCCGCGCAACTGCACTCGAATGAGATGGCTAAGCAAAGCGCGCTCTCGCATCAGTTCCAGGATGAGCCGACGTTGTCGCAGCGACTCTCCGAGCGCGGAGCCCGCTTCAGCGCCGCTGCGGAGAATGTCGGTTTCGCCGGCACTGCGGAAGAACTGCAGAGCGGCTGGATGCACTCGCCGCCGCATCGCGCCAACCTGCTCAATCCTCGCTACGACCATGTCGGCATCGCCATCACCCGGGTTGGCGATCGGCTGTGGGCTACGGAAGATTTCACGACGGCCGTCAACCGCCTCTCGCCGGATGAATTTGAGAAGGCCGTGGCTGACCAGATCACGAAACGGCGCCAGACACGGCATCTTGGGCCACTGCACATGACCTCGTCGCCCGGATTGCGAAAACTGGCATGCTCAGGCGATCCTTCAGCCGGTACTGCGTTTGCCGCCGTCCCGCATCAGAACGTGCAGATGTTTGCCTTTAACTTCACTGGATCGAGTCCCGACCAATTGCCTGCGGACCTGATGCGCAGAATCCTGGAGCTGCCGTCAGGCGCGTACTACATCGGTGCGTGTGCCCAATCGGATCCCGGCACAGGCTTCAGCGCGTACCGAGTACTGATCGTGCTGCACCAATAGATTGTCATTCCGAGTCCGCTTCGGCGGAAGAGGAATCCCTACCCCTGACGACGATTTACAGGGTAGGGATTTCTCTTCCGCTGCGCGGAGTCGGGATGACAAGGCAAAGCTCATTCTTCCCGCAGCAAATCCATCGGATGGATCGACAGCGCTCTCCGTGCCGGAATGGAAGCCGCGACGATTCCCACGAGGGCCATCGTGATCACCACAGCGGCGATCACCACGGGATCGTTGCCCGAAGCCTGATACACGATGCTGGCCAGGACCTTGCTCGCAGCGATGCCGAGCAGCAGTCCCAAAATGGAACCGACACCAAGCAGCATTAGCGTACGCGTGAGCGCGGCGCGCAGAACTTGCAGCGACTGCGCTCCCAGCGCCACGCGGATGCCCAGTTCCCGCAGCCGCTTGCTGACCGTGTAGGAGGCGAGTCCGAAGATGCCGGTAATCGCCAGCAGCATGGCTAGAAGTCCGAATGCGCCGAGCGAAACCGTCGCGACTTGGGCCGGCAAGAGGGCGAGGCCCAGTTCGTCGGACCAGCCGCCCAGGCTGAAAATGGGAATGCTGCTGTCGAAACGGTGGAGCGCGTCGTGCACTTCGGCGACGATCTGCGCTGAAGGCAGCGTCGAGCCGGCGAGAAGCACTGTAGAGGTATTGGACTCTTGCAATATCGGGTAGAAGATCGCCGCCTGAGGCTCTTCCGTTAATGTTTGATATTTGCCGTCTTGAACCACGCCAACAATCTGCTCCTTGCCGTGGGACATCATCGTTTGACCTATGGGATTCTCGTCGCCGAACAGTTTGTGCGCGAGCGTTCGGTTGACAATGGCGACTCGGGGCGCAGATTTATCGTCGTGCCAGGTGAAATCGCGGCCGGCGAGGAATTGGGTCTGCGCCACAGCGAAGTATCCGGGCGAAACTTGATAATAGCCCGCATGAATCTTCGCCCTTTCAGCTTCGCCGAGCGGCTGCGACTTGCGCGAGACCGAAGTCGTCGAGTAATCGATCGACATAGGCGTGGAATTGGCATATGCGGCTGCCTGCACTCCGGGCAGGTGCGCGATATCGTCGAGCAGCTTCTGCTGGATCTGCGGAATGTCCGCCTGGCTGTAACCTGCGAGGTATAAATCAGTAGCTGCCAGCGTGATGCCCTGAGGATGAAACCCGAGCGGCGTCGACACCGCACGTTGCAATCCGCGCATGGACACAAAGCACGCTGTCACGAGCAAACAGCACAGCGCGACCTGCACAGCCAACAGAATGTCCCGCAACGCCCAGCGCGGAGCAACACCGGATGTACCGCCGGCGTTCTTCATCGCCAAATTGGGATCGCTTCGCCAAATCTGCCGTGCGACAACCGACGCGAACAATACCCCGGTAAGCACAGAGACCAGCAGCCCGAAAACATAAACATTCGTGCTGGGCGCAATCACAAACTCAATTGGAGTGCCCCCGACAGGCTGCCATCCATTCAGGAGTTGCAATAAGAAATCGCCGAGCAGCAGAGCGAGTCCGCCGCCCAGAATAGAAATGAGAACGGATTCGACCAGCACTTGCCGAAAGAGCCGTGCGCGGCTCGAGCCGATGGCCATGCGAATGGCCAACTCGCGTGAGCGGTCGGCCGTGCGCGCCGCGAGCAATCCACCCAGATTCACGCAGGCGGCGAGCAGGACCAAACCCGCCAGGAGCATGATGCCCCACAGAAATGCATGCACCGGACCGCTCAGCATGTCGCCAAGAAAACCTGGCTGTGCCAACTTGAAGCTCAGGCCTTTATCGCGGTCGGGATGCTCGCGTGAAATTTGCGCGGCGATGCTGTTCAGGTTGGCCTCGGCCTGGGCCTCGCTGATGCCAGGCTTCACGCGCGCGATCAGCCAGGCGTTGTAGTCGCTGGGTTCATCGATCCAGTTGTAGCCCTCGATCTGCGCTTCGTTCAGGACCGGCAGCCAAACTTCCGGCCAGAAAAACTTCTCTGTCCCGTGAAAACCTCGGGGAAGGACTCCGATGACCGTGTACGGCTGCTTGTTCACGCGCACGGTCTGACCCACGATCGCGGGATCGGCGTGGAAGCGCGCGCGCCAGCATTCATAACTCAGTACCGCGACCGGAGCCGCTGACTTGCCGTGCTCGTCCGAGGGCTGCAAGAGACGACCGATGGCCGGCTCGACTTGCATTGTCTGAAAATAGTTTCCGCTGATCTCGTTGGCCCAGACTGGCTGCGCGGTGTTGTCCACCTCCAGTCCCAGCCGAGCGGGGCGCGTCGCGGCTATGCCCGCCAGCATAGAGTTTCGGTCGCGCAGTTCAACGTAATTGGAGTATGACGAGTTGCCGTCCAGCGAATAGACCTGCTCCGGATGGGGAACAGGAAGCGGCGACAGCAGCATCGAGTTCAGCACGCCGAAGACAACGACGTTCGCGCCGATCCCAACCGCCAGCGTCAGCAGTGCCGTGAAGGTGAACGCGGGAGACTTGCGCAATTGCCGCGCAGCGAAACGGATGTCCTGGAGCAAATTGTGCATGAATGCGATCCCTTTCCTTCCTAGCAAAATTCAGAGTTGGTATAGACCGGATCTGGGTTAGGGAAGGGCACGGATTTATCCGTGCCGTAGCGAATTGGTGTCAAATTGGAAGTGCAGCGGCTTCAGCCGAGGCTGAAGCCGCTAAACACCACACTAAATACGACGGCTATCGGCACGCATGAATGCGTGCCCTTCCCTGAACCTGTCTACATTAGCCAGAAAATTTCTCTAAGCTTGGGACAATCCTTTCCGGAGCAATCTATCTTCCAGGCTCACATTCTCGCAACCAACTCACTCCCAAGGTCTTTTGACTTTCGCGCCATGGAGTCGGCCAGTCCCTGCGTTCGGTTTCCTTGGCCGGTGTTCGCGAATGGACACTTGCCCGGCAATAAGAATTCTTTTTTCTGTCGAACCCAAAATCTAAAGGACTTACTTCGGGATAACCCAATCGCAACCCAAATTTCCGTTGGGTTAACCCAAATATTGTTTGGGTTCGCTTTGGGTTGAACCCAAAGGCCCTTTGGGTTGAGTTTGGGTTCTCGCAATCTCCATTCTCGAATCGACTTGTGGAGTCGCGCAAAAGGCGCGCTCCGGAAAAAAATCGAGGTATTCCGGAATGCAAAGGACTTACAGGCCAAAATACCGGATTGATTCCGAAAACTGTTCGGTAATATTCCGAAAAAGCTTCGGTATTCGTCGGAATTATTCCGAACCCTCACCGGTATCTGCTCGGTGTTTTTGGCTCTCCATTCGATGGCGCAAAGCGGCTGTAACTCCCTCCTCAAAGGTCGGCTTTGCGTCGGTTGCGAAGATGAAAGGGGAAACATAGACTCGATTACAATTCCGCTTGCTCGGCGCTGGCCCGATCGGGAACGTTCTCCCGGTGGAACCAGCCCGCAGCGCGCAAGCGGTATCTTTTTTGATCCTGAGATGTGGTACCACAGTGCATGGTGAAAAGTCACGCACAATCTGCAGGCCGTCAGCTTGCTTACGTTTAACGCATCGGCAATAACAAAAGTTCTCCACCGGAGCCAGTCATGAAAGTTCCTGCACAGCGCAAGTTCGGCAACTCCGGCATCGAAGTTCCTCCGCTGTGCCTGGGCGGCAACGTTTTTGGCTGGACCGCCGACGAACGCACGTCATTCAAGCTGCTCGATGGGCTGCTCGCGGCCGACTTCAACTTCATCGATACCGCCGATGTGTACTCGCGCTGGGCGCCAGGCCACCACGGCGGCGAGTCAGAGACCATTTTGGGAAAGTGGATGAAGCAACGCGGCAACCGCCAGCACGTGATCCTGGCGACTAAATGTGGCATGGAGATGTCGCCGGACAAGAAAGGACTCGCGCGCGCCTACATCTTGCGCGCAGCCGAGGATTCGCTGCGCCGGCTGCAAACGGAATATATCGATCTGTACCAGGCGCATCAGGACGATCCCACCACTCCGCTCGAAGAAACGCTCGCTGCCTTCGCGCAATTGATTCAGCAAGGGAAAGTACGCGCCATTGGAGCTTCGAACTACACGGTTTCGCGTCTTGCGGAGGCGCTTCGGATCAGCGAGCAGAATGGGATGCCGCGCTACGAGTCGCTCCAGCCCTGGTACAACCTCGCCGACCGCAACAAATTCGAGGGAGAACTCGAAGCGCTGTGCCTGCGCGAGAAGCTGGGCGTGATTACCTACTACTCGTTGGCGCGCGGATTCCTCACCGGAAAATACCGTTCGCAAAATGATCTCGGCCAGAGTCCGCGCGGAAAAGGAGTGGCGGGATATCTGAACGAACGCGGCATGAAGATCTTGTCCGCTCTCGATGAGATCGCGCGCGAGTACTACTCGACGCCGGCCCGAGTCGCGCTCGCCTGGCTAATGGCGCGTCCGAGTGTGACCGCCGCCATCGCCAGCGCGACTAGTTTGGATCAATTAACTGACTTGATCGAGTCCACGCGCCTTGACTTGACTCCACCGACGCTGGCGTTGCTGGATCAAGCGAGCGCTGTTGAAGCGGAGCCGACGGCGGCGGCGTGAAGAAGTCGGCTTGCGTCGCCTGCGCCGCGGTGAGAGGTCCTGAGATTATTTCACCTCCTGTCATCCTGAGCGAGGGCGAACGCCCGAGTCGAAGGACCCCAAGGAGAGCAATGCTAGTCTGCTCCTACAGGATTTCGCGCGGAATTAGTACACAGAGCTGACAACTTTCCAAAAACTTAGGTCGCCGCTTCTGGCGTGATACAGTGCGGGGGTCCTTCGACTCGGGCGTTCGCCCTCGCTCAGGATGACAGATTTATGGATTGGATGACAATGAGGGTGATGACACGGCGATGGCGCGGGAATAATGCGCGTCCCTCCTGTAAAATTTGAGCGGATGTCCCAAACTGCCAATTCTGTTACGCGACCTGCCGCTGAGGTGGTGCGCACGGCGCATGTGGCGCAGACGCCGAATGGCATCTGCTACACGATGGTCGGCGAGAACACGATCAGCAGCGAGGACCTCGAGCGGATCGTAGGCGCGGTGCCGCCGACGATTGCGGCCGCACTGGAGCGCAAGGCTTACTACTTCGTTCCGCTCACGGTTGGCGAGGGAGACGACACCCGCATCGCCGAGCGCTATGAAACCGATCTGAGCGAACGCGCGGTTTGTCACCGCAATTACACGGTGGGCAACTCGCAGTGCGTCTTCATCTCGACGCGCGTGATGGAAGACAAGTTCTCGGTCGCCTTCGAATTCTTTATCAATGTCGGTCACGCCTTTGTGGAGCGCGCCGGCGTGTCGGAAGATTTCGCTGCGGTCGTCTCCAAACATCTGGACGCGAATGTGCGTGGCGAGAGCAGCATGGATGCCTTCGAGCTGCGCAAGCTGGCAACCGCGCAGTCCGGCGATCGTGAGAAGGCGCGCAATGAATATCTGCACGCTGCATTCGCGGACGCCATCGCCGTGTATCTGCTGTCGCTTGCTGTGGATGTGGACTACTACGATCTGCGCGAGCGCGATTATCCTCTGCTCGCCCCAGGTGCGCTGGCCGAGAGGCTGCGCAAATGCGCGGAACTATTCCCGCCTAATCCGGGATATGAGTTTGCGATTCATTATCGGCGGCGATAGGATCGTGGAGCGGCATGCCCCGGAGATCAGGTCAGTACCATTCCCGGTAGGGAATGGGTGCGGCGATCGGGCGCTCAGCGATGCGTCACCCGATCGCTACCGCGATCGGTACTGACTTTAGCAGGCACTCAACCTACTTGCTCTGGGAGCGCGCCTTTACCAGCGCCTGCAATCTTTGCGGCAGGTTTACCATCTCCGTTCCTTTCACGATGAGCGCGTCGGCGCCGGAGGGTTTCCAGTCTGCCGGTGATATCGGGAATGCGGTGAGGATGACCACCACGGGGCGCGGTTTCAACTTCACGGCCGCGCGAACGACATCGTAACCGGCGGTTACCGATTCCATGCGCATGTCGGTGACGATGAGGTCGAATTTTTCCTGTTTCAATCTAGGAATGGCTTCCGCGGCAGAGGCGCAGGTGTGCACTTCGCATTCGGCCAGTTCCAAAATGGTACGCAGCAGGCGAAGGATCGCCGGTTCGTCATCGACAAGCAGCAGCCGCAGCATTAGTGGGCTTGCGCGCTCTTGGAGCGGGCTTCATCCGTGTAAGCGATGCGTCCGGAGATGGCGTCGGCGGTAGCTTCGCGCAAAGCGATGTTGATGCGCTCGACGGCGTCATTAGCGATCAGCGTAGCGTCTTTGTCACCCGACTTCTGCAGGGCAAGGCAGAGAGGAAATATGGCATTGCGCACGTGGTGATTCAGTTCGGAGACGATGGCGGTACGGGACATGGCACTGGTGAAGTGTAGTTCCTCCTGACGGAGCTGGATGGCGAGACAGACGATCATGGTGGTGAGTGAGGCGACGAGATCGCCGAGCATCACATGGGTGAGCAGCGACTGATCATGCGAGAGCGTGCTCCAATGAATACCGGCGGAGATGCCACCGACCAGCAGTCCGCAAACGACAGCAGTGAGGATTTTGCTTCCATTGGAAGCGCGGTTCATAGCAGCCATGTCTTCCCCGGCCAGAAGTGGAGTGGGCGGCGACGCGCGTGTTGCCGCGGTTGAGTAGCGCGAGGCCGCGAAGTGCAAGAAACTACTGCAAAGTCAGTCTAGCACGCGGATTATGCTGACCGTCCCGCCAATCTAGAGCAGAACGCGCGAGGGCACACGGCCCGGCGATTGCTCCCAGCTTCCTCGTGGCTTTACACTAACCCAGTGACTGTGAGGAGCGGATTTTGAGCTTCGGCCGGACGATTAAAAGCTATCTTTTATGGACGCATCCGCGCGGAGGCTTCCACTATGACGTGATGGTCACGCTCATCCTGGCATTTATCTTCCTCATGCCGCGCAGCGTTTTCAAGGACACCCCTCGAGTACGCTCGCTGAATCCCGGGGAGATTGTCCTCCACGCCGACGGATTGAACGGGTTTATTTTCGATATCAGCGCATCCGCCGTGTCCGACCATGAATCTGATCAACAGGCAGCTCTGGCGCGTGCCATTGCGCCGATTGCCGGAAATGTTGAGATCACGCGGTACGAGCCACTCCGCGATGCCACTGGGAAGGTTACAGGCTATCGCGTGTGGACGAGAAAGTGATCTTGCGCCGGTCAGTACCGTTCCCGGTAGGGAACGGGTGACGCTATGAGGCGTGTCTCCGAGTGCTCTCACCCATTCCCTACCGGGAATGGTACTGACTGGGCTTGCTTGATTGGAATGACAGAGCTTAAGAGTCTGCTACACACTGGCTTCGCTTGCGTGCTCCTGCTCAGCGCGATCGGCGTTTTCGCTCAGTCGCCGTCCTCCGCGCAAACCGCCTCCAATCTTGAGGGAGTTCTCAACCAAATGGATGCCGCGGCGGCTACCTTCAAGAATGCCGAGGCTGACTTTACCTGGGATCTGTATCACAAAGTAGTGGACGAAACCGATACCCAAAAAGGAACGATCTACTTCCGTCGCAGCAGCGGCGGCACGCAGATGGCGGCGGACATCACCTCGCCGGATCAGCAGACGATTCTGTTCACCGGAGGCAAAATCCAGATCTATCAGCCCAAAATCGGGACAGTGAACGAGTACGACGCGAGCAAGAATAAGTCTGAGGTCGAGAGCTTTCTGGTTCTCGGGTTCGGCGGTCGCGGACATGACCTGGGACGCGAATTCCAAGTCACCTTTGCCGGCAATGAAGATGTAGATGGCGTGAAAACGGCCAAGCTGGAATTGGTTCCCAAGTCGCCCAAGGTGCTGAACATGTTTAGCAAGATCGTAATCTGGGTCGACGCACCGCGAGGTATCTCTTTGAAACAGCAGGCATTTGAGCCGTCCGGTGACTACCGGTTGAGCCACTATACCAACGTCAAGGTCAACACCAAGATTTCAGACGACGTCTTTAAACTGCATACCTCGGGTCACGTGAAGACGATCAAAGGCTATTGAGTAATCGCCAGGCTACCTGTGCCGAAAATCCTCTTTTCCCAGAGTAGATGGGACCCTATACTGGGCAACGTGGAGCCGAGTTCTGGCCTCCTAAGTAGATTGTCTTTCTCGTAATTCCAATTTCCAAGGAAGCGCAGTGGCCAGAGTCTTCACCATTCCGGTTAGCCCTGAACCCAAGCGTCGCCGCGCCCCGCGCATCAGCGACAAGCGCTACATCGATGGGCAAAAGCTGTTGGTCGAAGCCATGAAGTATCTGGCGCAAACCGACCTCGAAGCCAATCGCGATGCCATCGGGCTTCTCTCAGAACATTTCCGCACACAGTTCCGGATGTCCGACCGGCCAGTCATGGACTGAGATGAATTTAGTGATTTCGCGAATTTGTGATTTCGCGATTTCGAAATCGGATCGCGACAATCCTACCCTTGGGTTAGCAGTGCCGCTCGCGCCAGATTGCGTTCCAGTTGACTCTTGCCTTGCAGGTACTGTGGCGGCCAATCCACCTCGGCGTAGCCTTGCTTCGCGGCTTCGTGGAGGGTCCAGGCCGAATCTGCCAGGTGCGGGCGCGCAATCGCGCAAAGATCCGCGCGGCCGGAGGCGATGATCGTGTTTACATGATCGCCGTCGAAGATGTTGCCGACCGCGATTGTGGCGACGCCGACATCGTTGCGAATCTTGTCCGAGAATGGCACCTGAAACATGCGGCCGTAGACCGGTTTCTGATCCGGAGTGACTTGGCCGGCGGAACAATCGACCACATCCGCACCTGCTTCGAAAAACAGGCGTGCGATGGCCGCAGCGTCATCCGCGGTATTGCCGCCCGGCATCCAGTCGGTGGCCGAGATGCGGACGCTCATCGGCTTCTGTTGCGGCCACACGGCGCGCATCGCGCGAAAGACTTCCAGCGGATAGCGGCAGCGATTCTCGAGACTCCCGCCGTACTCATCGTTCCGCTGATTCGTGAGTGGCGAGAGGAAACTCGACAGAAAGTATCCGTGTGCGCAGTGTAGCTCCAGCCAATCGAAGACCGCAGCGATGCCCCGTAGCGTGGCGGACACGTGCTGCTGCTTGATCTGCTCCATATCCTCGCGCGTCGCTTCACGCGGTACCTGCGAGACACCCATGAGGTACGGAATTGGCGAGGCGGAGATAAGCGGCCAATTGCCACTATTGAGCGGCAGGTCAATGCCTTCCCAACCTCGGCGGGTCGAACCTTTGCGGCCGGAATGTCCGAGTTGCAGCGCGATCTTTGCCGTCGTGTGCTCGTGCACGAATTGGACGATGCGCTCCCACGCACGCTGCTGCTCGTCATTCCACAGGCCGGTGCACCAGGGCGTAATGCGGCCTTCGGGCGATACGCACGTCATCTCCGTGACAACCATCGCTGCGCCGCCCATCGCGCGCGCGCCAAGGTGGACGAGATGGAAGTCGGTTGGCACCCCGTCTTCAGCCATGTACGTCGCCATCGGCGAGCAGAGAACGCGGTTCTTGAGCGTGATCCCGCGCGCCGTAAATGGCGTGAACATCGGCGGGACGGCGCGAGGAACCCCGTTGCGCGCGGCAAACCACGATTCGACGCGCTCGACGTACTTGGGATCGCGCAGCTTGAGGTTTTCGTGGCCGATGCGCTGACTGCCGGTGAGCAGGCTGTAAGCAAACTGTTCCGGCTCGAGATGCACATAGCGCTCGACATCCTCGAACCACTCCATGCGATTGCGCGCGGCGTTTTGCAGCTTGAGCGCTTCGAGCTCGCGCTCCTGCTGGTAGCGCTCCAGTGCAGTCGAGAGTGTCGTCCCATTCTGGGAAAGAGAGCGCGCTAAGGCCATCGCGTCTTCCATGGCCAGCTTCGTGCCAGACCCGATGGAGAAGTGCGCAGTGTGTGCGGCATCCCCGATCAGGACAATGTTCTCGTGATGCCAGCGCTCGCAGAGCACGCGGTGGAACTTGAGCCACATCGCCGGGCCGCGCAGGTGGCGGGCATTGGAGACGAGTGTATGGCCGTCGAGCCGTTCGGCGAAGAGCCGCTCGCAGAAAGCGACCGACTCTGCTGTTTCCATTTTGTCGATTCCTGCTTTGAGCCAATTTTTCTCCAGAGTCTCGACGATGAAAGTCGACCAATCATCGTCGAAGCGGTACGCGTGCAGCGTGAACCAGCCCCACTCGGTCTCGCGGAAATCAAAGGTGAAGGCGTCAAGCTTCTTGCGCGTGCCCAGCCATATAAATCGGTTGTCGCGCACCTGGATATTGGGGCGTAAGACGTCCTCATATCGTCGTCGCGTGATCGACGAAACTCCGTCCGAGCCTACAACCAAGTCATAGTCGGCGCGGTACCGCTCCGGATCGCAAACTTCAGTCTCAAAGACCAGCTGCACACCAATTCCAGCCGCGCGCTGTTGAAGGATCTGCAAAAGCTTCATACGGGCAATGCCGCAGAAACCGTGTCCGCCGGAGGTGATCTTCATTCCCCTAAAGAAAACGTCGATGTCGTCCCAATGACGGAACGCCTGCGTGATCGCCGCGTGTGTCTCCGGATCGGCCACTTGAAAGCCGCCCATCGTGGCGTCGGAGAAGACCACGCCCCACCCGAAAGTGCTGTCAGCGCGATTGCGCTCAATGACAGTAATTTCCCAGGTGGGATTCGCCTTCTTGGCGAGAATCGAAAAGTAAAGTCCGGCCGGGCCACCGCCCAGGCACACGATTCTCATCCCATCTCCGTCGAGATGTCGATCCATGGCATGAGTCTCATCGTAGCGGATTTCGAGATTTACACAATCTTTGAGCGGACGAAACGCGAGTGCGTGTGAGCCTTGTATGCATATCGTGGATGTGCATCTCTAGAGATCCTGGAGAGATCGGAATGTCATGTCGCATGATGGCGTACCCAATGAGCAACATCTCTGGCCTGCTGGGGATTCTAAAAACATTCATCCTTCAGGGAAGCTGCTGAAGGCGAATCCTGGCATCATCCGTGGCTCAGTCACGAGCGTCGGGCGAGCTGCGGCCCCGAGTTACCATACAATCCGAACCACCGCGCCACCTGTTCATGGAAACGAGTGCGAGCACGTTGCTTTTCCGGAGTGCAAGAAGCAGACACGGACTACATGGATATCTCCGAAGACACGGCGACCCGAGTGAGAATGATGGCGGGCCCGCGCCCGAGTTCTCTAGTCGTAACTTTCCCACAGCCCGTGTGATCCGTGCTTACTCTGTAGCCCGTGTCGGGTTGTGGCTGTTCGCTCTCAGCCTCGCCGGTTTCGCGCAAACGCAGAACCCTCCTACGCCCAACACTTCCGTTGTCATCGATGGAGCGACGATCTTCGCACAGCAGTGTGCGCGGTGTCATGGTGATCGGGGACAGGGAATCACTTCGGTGGTAACGATCCTCGGGCCATCAATACAGGCTGAGCACAATCCTGGCAATGTGATGACCGCGATGGAAGTTGGCCCCGAGCACATGCCGCAGTTCCAGTACCTGCTCACGATGCCGCAGATGCACGCAGTGGCCGATTATGTGACGCAGAAGCTCGCGGTTATTCCCCTTTCGGGAGGTAATCTCGGCTCCGGCGGCGAACTGTTTCGCTTGTACTGCGCGCCCTGTCATAACTCGGCCGCGCGCGGAGGAGCGCTTGTCTTCACCGGGGTGAACGCCCCGGACATCACCCACAAGTCGGCCGCACTGATTGCGGGCGCAATACGGTGGGGACCAGGGCCAATGCCTCCGTTCCCGCCCACTGTGATCGACGACAAGCAATTGGCCTCAATCGTGGAGTATGTCCGGTACATGAGGAGCCCGCCGCTACGCGCCGGAACTCCGATGAATTATTACGGCCCGGTCGCGGAGGGCTTCATTGCCTGGATCGCGATGTTCGTGCTCATCGGCGTCGCCACGCTGATCGAGAAAGGAGGCAAGGGATGACACGGAGTTCCGATTCCAGCGCCCGCGAACCGGGCTGGATGCTGCTGGCCTTGATGCTCGCGGGAAAGTTGTTCCAGTCGTTCGGTCGCATGATAAGCGCGATCTTCCTGCGGCGACCGGAGAAAACAGTGACCGTGATTGTCGAAGGCGAAGAAGGCCGATCTGCCGATCGCAAAATGGACGTGGACAGCCGCAGCCGCGAGCGTTGGGGAACATTCTGGGTCGGGCTGTTGTTCCTGATCTCGTTAGCTGCCGGCATTGCGTTTATGGTCGTGTACTGGACCAGCGCGGATATTTTTCCGCTTGGCATTACGCTCGCGATTTTCTTCGGCGCATTCGGTTGGGCGCTCGTACTCCACGCTCATCTTCTGATGCGCCAGCGCGAGGCCACGGAAGAGCGCGAGCCGCTGCCATCGCCGCAGCCCGAGCGCGAAGCTCTGTTCGAAGATCTGCGCGAGAGTAAGCACGAAGTCCAGCGCCGCAGCTTGCTGAAGTGGATGGTCGCCGGCGTCGTAGGCGTCTTTGCCGCGATGTTTGTATCAGTCCTGCGTTCGCTGGCCACGCCTCCCGAGCCCACGCTCTACAACAACATCTGGAAGCGCGGACAGCGGCTGATGACCATTGATGGCAAGCCGATGACTGTGAACTCGCTGGAAGTGGGCGCGACGAATACCGTCTTCCCTGAGGACAGCATCGGGTCCGAAGACGGGCAAACCGTTCTGATCCGCGTGGACGAGCGGCTCCTCGATATGCCGCGCGATCGCGTCAATTGGGCTCCAAGCGGGTACGTTGCCTACTCGCGCGTGTGTACCCACGCCGGCTGCTCGGTCGGCCTGTACGAGACGACGACCTGCATGCTGCTGTGTCCCTGCCATCAGTCTACGTTCGATGTGCTGCGAGCGGCGAAGCCGACGAGCGGACCCGCCGCGCGTCCGCTGCCGCAGTTGCCGCTCTACGCCGATGCGGATGGAACGTTGCGTGCCGCTGGCGGCTTCTCCGAATTTACCGGTCCGGGATTTTGGGGGATTCAGCAATGACGGGTCTGTTCAGCCGCATGGTCGGCCGCTGGTTCGACTCGCGCCTGCATCTCGCGAAGTTCGTGCGCAAGGCGGTGAACCACGTCTTTCCCGACCACTGGTCGTTCCTGCTCGGCGAGATCGCGATGTACTCCTTCATCATTCTTGTGATCACCGGCGCGTTTCTTGCCCTGTTCTTCAATGCCAGCGCCGCAAAGGTGGTCTATCACGGATCGTATGCCGGCTTGCAAGGCGTGCACATGTCGGCTGCTTACAAATCGGCGATCGACATCAGCTTCGACGTGCGCGGCGGGCTGCTCGTTCGCCAGATGCACCACTGGGCAGCGCTGATCTTCGTCTGCGCCATTGTCACGCACATTGCGCGCATCTTTTTCACGGCCGCGTATCGCCGTCCACGCGAGATCAACTGGATCATCGGTCTTACGCTCCTGCTGCTTGCGCTGGGCAATGGCTACTTCGGCTACTCGATCCCCGGCGATTTACTCTCCGGCGCCGGGCTCCGCGTCGCCTACTCGATTACTATCTCCGTACCGATCATCGGCCCGTGGCTCGCTTATGTCTTCCTCGGCGGGAACATTCCGTCGGACATGACCATTCCCCGCATGTATGGCTGGCACATCTTCCTCGTCCCAGCGCTGATTTCGATTTTATTAGGGCTCCATCTCGGGATCATCTGGAGGCAGAAGCACACGAATTATCCCGGTCCGCGACGCACGGATGCCACCATTGTCGGCTCGCGTTTATGGCCGTCCTACACGGCGAAGTCGCTGGGTTTGTTTTTTCTCCTGTTTGGCCTGGTCGCCCTGCTCGGGGCTTTGGTGCAGATCGATCCGATTTGGGTCTATGGACCGTACGACCCGGCCGCTGCCTCCCCGGGAGCGCAGCCGGACTGGTATCTGGGCTGGATCGAAGGCGCGATGAGAATGTTCCCCGCGGTCAATCTCCATTTTTGGAACTGGCTCGTTCCTGAAGTCTTCTTTCCGGCGTTCCTCTTTCCTTGCCTGGTGTTCCTTGCGCTGTATCTCTTTCCCTTTTTTGAACGATTCATCTCGCTCGATCGCCAGCCGCATAACGTCCTGCGCCTGCCGTATCAGCAGCCGTTCAACACGGCATTTGGATGCGGCGCGTTCATCTTCTTCCTGACGCTCTTATTCGCGGGCAGCGACGACGTGATCGCCGTCGCCACCGGAGGATCGGTCGTGATCATTCGCGCGGCCCTGCGCACCGCTTTCTTCGTTGCGCCGCCGCTGACGTTTGCGCTGGTGTACCTGCTGTGCAAGCGAAAAAACAGGCGCTCTGAATCCGCGGCAACGCTGATGGCAGAAAATCCCATTCTGGAAGACGAGCCGACGGCGAGTGCACTGGAGTTCGAGAAACCGGTCTAAGCAGTCACCGGTTTCCACGTTGCCTCGCAAATTCGTATTCTGCTCGATTGTTTGTGGCAACAGATCGTGTCTCTAAACTCTCCTACCTACAAGAGGTCCTGATTTTCAGGAGGGTGGATATGCATAGGTTTTTCACGCTGGCCGCAGCGTGCTTGATCAGCGGCGCGATGGCCTTTGGACAGAGTGCCGCGACTACGCCGGCTCCCGATACGCAAAGCAGCGCCGTTTCCGGCGCGCAAACGACGGCGCCAACGCGTAATGGACGCGCGGCTACAAGAGATAACCAGGCGTTACCGGGGAACACGAATCCGGCCAACGCCGCTGCGGATAATGGAACCGCGAATGGCCAGGCAGTAGCGCCGGACCAGAATGGGAATGCCGCGAAGACGAATCCCAATGCGGGAAACGATAATAACGGCATGACTCCCGATCAGAATGGCAACAATATGGCCAGCGGTCGCGGTCCGCAGACGTTCACCAGTCCTCATACGGGAGGTACTATGCAGTGGTTCTGGATTGCTCTGGGCATTATCGTCGGCCTATTCGTAATAGGCTTAATCTTTGCACGCTCTCGGCCGCGCGCGGCCATCGATCGCAACGATCCGGCCGTTCGTGCCACGCAGGATCGCAATGATGTGAGCCGCAATGATGCGAATCGCCGAGACGGCGGCATTCGCAAGGTGAGCTAACCAACATTTAACCCACACTCGATGGAGACGCAACCCTCACTAGGGGGCTGCGTCTCTACTTCGTAAAACGTGTGTCCTTCGTGTCACGCAACGAGGCGGACTTGCTCGTTGCTCTTTTCTGGTTTCTCTGGAGCCTTTTGCCGCGCGCGCACTCTACGCAGCGGTTCGCCTAAGATCGTGATTAACACCACGCCGGCGATGATGGCCAGAGCATCGCGCGTAGTCTGCATCGAGCCAAGAGCGACCAATAGGGTGGTAGCCGTTGCAGCCGGTTGTTTGGCTTTCAGCAACATCGTTCCCAACGTGGTGAGCAGAACGGAAACCACGATAGCCCAAAGACGCGCAGCGGTAATCGTGCCCGTGCTCAGCACCTTCGGCTCATTCCAAGCATTAAAGATGTAAACAGCCAAAAATCCTGCGCCCAAGCCGACGAGATGACCGATGAGGACGTTGTAAGGACGCGAGCTCTTCGAGTGTGGCTGGTCTACTTGTTCGTAGGCTGTGGGCCCGAGGCTGGCAAAGACAAGCGGCTGATGCGCCGCCCATCCTATCGCGCCGATCGCCAGCAGAAGAGCGCCTTCGCCCAAAGCCTCGAATGCCAATTTCCCCGATTTCTCCATGAGGACTCCATTCCGGGTCGCGGCAAAGCAGCACCAATCCAGTGACAACGACCCGAGTCACGCACATTAGATGAAGAAAATGGCTGTCACGGAGAGGGTAGTCAGGCAAGGATCAATTTGTGATGGCAATCGAATCGCCGGTCTGGTGGTCCTGAATCTGAAAGCGCAGGAAGTTGTGGATGGCCTTCACGGCTTCAGGATTTCCGCTCGATATCGAGATGCGGCTGCCATTCGGTTCGTCCTGCACACGGTAACTAATCTGCTTGCGCAGCTTTTTCATCGTGGACACGCCCGGCGGAACGTGATCGTGAATCAGCATAGGCGCATTGAAGTCGCCGCTGGCGAACATCGTCGCAATGTGCTCGAAATGCGTATGAATTTCTTCGCGGCTCTTCGCGTCTGCGGAGTCGGAAGCGAGAGCCTCGATGATTCCACCGTCTGTTGTCAGCTGGAAGTGATGAACAGTTTGTTCATGGGAGAAGCCCATCACGTGATCGCCGCGCGCGACTACGCCGGCATGGTGCGCGTCGGTCTGCTGCGCTGATGCAGCTATCGCGGAAACGAACAGTAAAAGAAAAGCTCTTCGGATCATGGTGTCTGCCGCATTGGACGAACACGCCACTCGATTGTCAACATATGGATATATGCAAACGGGATGAGATTTCTTAAGCTGCGATTCTCGTACACAGTGCCCTAAGCACAACGCAGCCACAGAGGTTGTCATCCTGAACGGAGGCGCGTCTTTTGCGCCGGAGTGAAGGACCTTGTGGTTGCCTTTGTGTGAGGCCGCGAAAACGCAAGGTCCTTCGCGCAAGCGCTCAGGATGACAAGGTGGTTGAAAGCCTGCGAGACACACGAGATTTTATTCCACGAACGTTCCCATGATGTCGTTCAGCGAGATCATGCCTACGAGCTGTCGCGGATCGGCGCGGTGCAGAACGGGCAGAAACGGCCAGTGGGCGACGTGGCGCAGCGCGACTTCGATGCGGTTGTCAGGATAGATTTGCGGCATTCGGCTTTCAGGCAACAGATGGGCGAGCGTCACCTTGTCTTTCCCATTTTCGGAAGTCTTGCGCAACGATTCGACGCTGAGGCTCGCCCAGCCAAACGGCGGATCGTCGATGAGAACGTCGCCGGCATGATGCTCTTCCGCCAGACGCAGAGCTTCGGCGACGCTTTGCTGTGAGTCGACTACGGGCACGCTGACCGGATGCATCGCGTCCTCCACGCGCACCACTCGCTCCTCGCGCTCTTCTTCCATCGACGGCAGCTCGATACCATCCTGCCGGCTGAGCATGTCGAAGATCGGCACCGGCTGAAGATTGCGTGAGATCAGGTACGCAATCGTGTTGGCTATGATGACCGGCACGATGATCGAATAGTTCCCGCTGACTTCCAGCACCATGAAGACCGAGGTCATCGGCACGCGCAAGAATGCGGCGAATAAAACGCCCATGCCGACCAGGCAGTACGTTCCGATCGATCCGGTGAGGTGGGGAAAGAGCAGACGCTCGACTCCCCCGACCGCGCCCCCGAGCATTGCGCCGATGAAGAGTGTCGGCGCGAACATGCCGCCGGGTGTTCCACTGACGAAGGAAAGCACGGTGCTCAGGATTTTCAGTCCGGCGAGGATGCCCATTACTTGCCAGGTGAACTGATCGTGCAGCGCCTGATCCATGAAGTCATAGCCGGCGCCCATGACCTCGGGACGTCCGGCAAGTCCGATAGCGCCGATGATCAGACCCGCGAGCGCAGGCTGCAGAAATTGCGTCCATCGCGGCATGGCCTTCATGCGCGGACGAAGAAGCTCAATGCCTTTCGCGAAGACTACCGATCCGAACGCGCCGACGATTCCCAAAGCGGCATAGGCGAAAAGCTCGGTGGGCTGAATGAACTCAACTGGAGGAATGCGGAAGAGCGGCTCAGAACCAAGAAAGTAGCGAGCCACAACAACGCTCGAAACTGCCGAGAGCACGACCGCGCCAAAGATGCCGGCGCTCCATCGTCCGATCACTTCCTCGATTACAAACAACACGGCAGAAATCGGAGCATTGAACGCCGCCGACAATCCTGCTGCCGCGCCGATGGGAGCGATTAAACGCAGACGCTCGCGATTGAGCTTGAGCCGTCTGCCGAGCGCCGAGGCGATCGACGCGCCGATCTGCAACGATGGATCTTCGGGACCGAGCGACTGTCCTGATCCGATCGCCAGTCCCGAACAAATGAATTTGCCGATGGCGGTTTTGAACGGAATAAATCCGTCGTAGATGTAAAGCGCGGACTTCGTCTGATTCACGCCGCTGCCGCGCGTTTTCGGAAACAGGAAAATCACGAGAACAGCGATGAGCAGTCCCGTAAGCGCAGGCGCAAGCAGAATGCGCGGAAAGCTCGGAGAGACCGACGATCCCAGCAACGTGATACGGACAAACTCAATCGAGATGCGAAAGCAGACAACGGCCAGCCCGGAAAACACGCCGATAAAAATCGCGAGCAGCAGAAAGAATTTCTCGCCGCGTGCTGGTGAGGGCACAGGGGCAACCGGCTCCGCGGGAGCAACGACAACTGTGGGCTCGCCGGCGCTCATGGTTGCAGCTCCGCGTTTTCGTAAATTAGTTGCACGGCCTTATCGGTATCTGTGAACGGACCGCAAGCGGTCTGCTGTTCGACGCTGTTAATCAATTGCGTAATGGGCCCAAGCCAGAGCGACGCGTCCGTGCGCGTTTGCCGAAGCTGGCGATCGAGCTGCATCCATTGCGTGCGCTCCGTCTGCACCGCAGCCGTTTGCGCCGCGTTCAACGGCGGATGCTGACCCTGCTCGCATTGCCGAAGACGTCGGTCGGCGACATCCATCGAGAGCACCAGGCGATCCTTGCGCTGTTTGACGGAAAGCGCGCTTTCGAACGGATTCATGTCGAGCACCATGCTGGTGAGTTGCAGCATGCGTTGCGTATTCGCGTCATCGCGAATCGCGGCCGCGCGCCGGAAGTAGCGGAGCGCTTGCCGATACTGCTCGAGCCGGAATGCCGCCTGGCCAGCGCCGAAGAGCGCATCGGGATTGCGGCGATCGACGCGCAAACTCGCGTCATAGAAGCCGAGCGCGTTGCGATCGTCGCCGAGTCGTCCGAACGCCTGCGCAAGCCAGAGGTCGGACTGTGGGGACTTCGTCATCTCTGCGCTCAGCGTCAGAAGCTCGCCGCGAGCTTGCGTCGTGAGTCCTTTGTCCGTGAGAAAGCTGATGAACTCTTTGCGCACCTGCTCGCGCTGCGCGACAGGATCGGACTCCCACGCTCCATAGACTGCAGCATTGAAGTAGCGCATCGCACGATTCACGTCTCCGCGATTGGCTTCGAGGTGCGCAAGTTCCAGATTGACCGGACCGCTGCCCGGCTGCTGATCCAGCAGGCTGAGAAAATAGGCGCGCGCTTCGGGAATGCGGTGATCGGCTTCCAGCGCCCTCCCGAGTGCAAAAAGATACTCCTGATTCTGGTGCGAATAGATAAGCGCAGTGCGCAGATCGGCGACAGCATCTTTCGCTTGGCCCTGGCTCAAGGCCTGCTGCCCTCGCTCAAACCAATCGACGCTCATTTGCTGCTGCCGCTGCGCGTAGGCACGCTCGAAGAAGAACGTAACCGCAAAGAAAAGGACAGCAATAACCGTGAGCCAGACAAAATGAATGCCGCGAAAGCGGCGGATTCTACCCGCAAAAAGAAAAGGCGACCATCGCCGCTGGGGGAGAGTGTCCATCAGGTGTGGTTACAACATAGCATTCCGGAGTCTGGCCGCTGATGGTCACAAGTACACGACCGTCAGGAACTTAGAGCGATTTTCATTGTCTAACTTGCTGATTGCGTGGAGAATACGCTTGCGAACGGCTTGGCGCCAGCCGCATCTATTTAAGCAAAGCCGCAACCAGCGGCGAAAGCAGACAGATGAATATCGACGAAAGACTCGAAAAGTTGACGGAGCGTCACGAGGCTTTGAGCCAGACAGTCGAAATTCTGAGCCGCGACATAGTGAACATGCAGGGTTTCATCAAAGACATCGCGGAATCCACGGCCAGACTTCTGCACATCGCGCAAATTCGCGAGCATCGGATCTCGAAATTGGAAGGCGGCGATTAGACCTTCTCTCTAACTGGATTCTCCGTAATATGCCCGCTTTGAGAGCCCAGGCTCCAGTTCGGCAGTTCTGTTCGGGAAATATTCGAGAACACCGCGTAGAGGCACAGCCATGCTGCGTCTCTACGCGTTTTTCATTCTAGTGGCGATTGCCCCCGCCGCCGCGATTGCCTCCCCCGCCTCCGCTGCCGCCACGGCGTCCGTGATGACGGCGTCCGCGACCCCCGGGACGGCCACCGCCTCCGCCTTCGCGAGGGCGTCCTTGCGGACGATCACCGGCGCCGGCGTGCGCGGGCTCGCCTTCGCGATTGAAGTTGGGCTCGCCTTCTTCTTCGGTGAAGTCGCCGCCGCCTTCTATCGTGAAGCTGCCTTCGGGAGCGCCTCCTTCGTGACTCGCCGCGTGTCCAGCTCCGTCGCCCGATTCCGGGCCGCCGCCGTTGCCGGCGGGAGCCATCTTCGCGCGCTGCTCGCGCAGGATCGCCTTGCGCGACAGCTTGATGCGATTGCCTTCGAGTGCGAGAACCTTGACCAGGATCTGATCGCCTTCGTGCAGCTCGTCGCGAACATCCTTAATGCGATGTTCAGCGATTTCGCTGATGTGCAGCAGGCCGTCGGTGCCGGGGAAGATTTCGACGAACGCGCCGAAGTCGGCGATGCGGACTACCTTTCCCAAATAAGTCTTTCCTAATTCGGGACTGGCGGTGATGTCGCCAATGATCTGAAGAGCCTTGCTCATCGCCGCTTCGTCGTTGGAGGCAACGTTCACCTTGCCCGAATCTTCGACGTCAATCTTCACGCCCGTCTGCTCGACGATGCCGCGAATGACTTTGCCGCCCGGTCCAATGAGGTCACGAATCTTGTCCACCGGAATCTGTAGAGTGTGAATCCGAGGAGCGAACTTCGAAGTTTCGCGACGCGGCTCCGGCAGCGCCTGATTCATCTTGTCGAGGATGAACAGCCGTCCGTGGCGCGCCTGCTCCAGCGCCTCGCGCATGATCTGGCCGGTAATGCCGGAGATCTTGATGTCCATCTGCAGAGCGGTAATGCCCTGCGCCGTGCCGGCGACTTTGAAGTCCATGTCGCCGTAGTGATCTTCGGCTCCCGCGATGTCGGTGAGGATTGCGTACTGATCGCCTTCCTTCACCAATCCCATCGCGATGCCCGCAACCGGCGCCTTGATCGGAACGCCGGCGTCCATGAGCGAAAGCGTCGCGCCGCAAACCGAAGCCATCGACGACGAGCCATTCGACTCCAGAATGTCGGAGACCACGCGCATCGTGTACGGCCACTGCGCTTCGTCGGGAAGCACGGCAGTGACGGCTCTCTGGGCAAGAGCTCCGTGTCCGACTTCGCGCCGGCCGACGCCGGTCATGCGTCCGGTCTCTCCCACCGAGAACGGCGGGAAGTTGTAGTGCAGCATGAAATTCTTCTTCTTCTCGCCTTCATAGTTTTCGAGGCGCTGCACGTCGTCCGACGTTCCCAAAGTGGTCGTCACCAGCGCTTGCGTTTCGCCGCGAGTGAAGATCGCAGAACCGTGCGTTCGGGGCAGCGCACCGACCTCAATCGAAATGGGACGGATCTCGTCGAACTGCCGCCGGTCCGGACGAACGCGGTCCTTCGTGACCTGCTCGCGGAAGAGCCGCTCGCGCAAGGTTTCGTAGTACTGGCTCAGCTTGGCCGCCGCTTCTTCGTCGTCTTCCGGCAATGCAGCCTTGAGTTCCTTCTTGATCTCGGCGACTTTCGTGTAGCTCTCGATCTTCGGATACTTCTTCGTGTCCAGCGCGTCGGTCAGTCGGCTTCCCACTTTGGATTTGAGCTGCTGGTAGTACTTCTCGTCAAACTCCACCGGCGCAACATCACGCTTCCTCTTGCCTCCGCGTGAAGCCAGGTCGCTGATCGCCGCGCAAATCTTCTTGATCTCCGTGTGCGCGAACTCAATCGCGTCCACCACCTGATCTTCCGCCACTTCTTTCGCGCCGGACTCGATCATCACGATGCCGTCTTTCGTGCCGACTACCATGATGTTCAGCTTGCTCTCGCGCATCTCCTCGTAGCCGGGATTGATGACCATGTTGCCATTGACGAGGCCCACGCGCGCCGCGCCGACCGGACCGGCAAACGGAATGTCCGAGAGGGTGAGCGCGCACGATGCCGCATTGATCGCGATCACATCCGGATCGTTCTCGGTGTCGGCCGAGAGCACGAGCGCGATCACCTGCGTTTCATTCTTAAAATTCTCGGGAAATAGCGGGCGAATCGGACGATCGATCTGGCGAGCGGTCAAAATCTCGCGCTCGCTGGGACGGCCTTCGCGCTTGATGAATCCGCCGGGGATGCGTCCGCCGGCGTAGGTGTACTCGCGATAATCGACTGTGAGTGGGAAAAAATCCTGCCCTTCGCGGGGCTCGGCGGCGGCGACGGCGGTGGCGAGCACGACATTGTCGCCCATCCGGACGACTGCGGCGCCAGGCGCCTGTTTGGCGAGACGGCCAGTCTCAAAATCCAGCCGCTTGCCACCTGCAAGTTCAACGCTTGCGTCTTGCTTCATGAATTCCTCTTTTCATTGTTTGCTGTGCATTTTTCCTGCGAAGTTCACGCTTCGCCGGAGTCCCTGTTCGCAGGGAATGGCCGCCAATCGCGGTGCAGAAGATGATGGGTGAACGGATTCGATCCGCAGGAGCGGGCGCCGGGAACATGGAACGGAAGTCAATGCTGTGTGTCGGTCCAACGTGGAGCCGGGCGCCCTCGCCCGGGTTTTGACTCTTCTTAACCTCAACTCAGAACGAAGGGATTGCTGGTCCATAACCATTGAAAGCAGAAGCAACGGCAAAATCCGGGCGAGGGCGCCCGGCTCCACGTTGAGTCCCAGAGTCCTGATTACTTGCGAATCCCGAGTTTGTGGATTACGTCCTTATAGCGCTCGGAATCGTAGGTTTTGAGGTAGTCGAGCAAACGGCGACGCTTGCTGACCATCATCAGGAGACCGCGGCGGGAGGCGTGATCCTTGGTGTGCGTTTTGAAGTGCTCGGTCAAGTCCACGATACGCTCGCTAAGCACCGCGATCTGGACCTCCGGACTGCCGGTGTCCGTCTCGTGCGTGCGATACCGGGTAATGACGTCTTGTTTGCGCTCTCTGGCTAACACTGAAGCTGCTGACACTCCTATATTCGTTTCGAGTCCTTTAAGTCTCTTTAGCAGACTAACATGGGCCGAAGAATTTCGACAAACCGCGGACGGCGGCTTGACCACGGAGGAGACGGAGGAGATTAAATGTTTTGGCTCAAGCGATTAGCTAATTCGAGCTCGTCGCCTATTATTCGAAGCGACAACTACGCGCTTAGGCTGCGCTACCACGACGGTAAAACTTAGGCAGCACCGGGCAGTTCTCAAGATGGTGGAGGCTTGCCTCCGATGTAGGGAAGTTGCCGAGCAAGGCGTGCGAATAATTACGGGCGTATCTCTGGATCCAGTGAACCAATGGGTCACCCTGCCCATGTCGCCGGTTGCCTGCGTGCGGCATCGCTGCGAAAGCTGAGAGCACGGGCGTAACGTCCCGACGTTCTCTCTCCGCCAGGCGAATCTGCTTGGCTACGAACTCCGCAGCGGGTTTGCGGCAATGTAGTTCCTCCGCGTAGTGATCTCTATCTTTCCCCGCGATCTCACCGTCCACGAAGAGAACGAAGTCGATCTCAAATTGGAGCGACTTCATCGCAGGAAGCGATTGGCGAAGATTTCCGCCGCCCATGGTGCCGCCACCCCGGAGTACGTGTTCGAGCAGACTCTCGTCAACGGTTCTTGACCAGCTTATTAACTTGCGGTCGCTCGGTGCGAGCACAGCGCGAAAGACATCAACCATGTAGCTGTCCATCGAAACTGTGTGCCTTTTCTCGCACTCGTCTTCGTCCTTCACATGCCAGCAATATCGAAGGGCCGTAATGTCTTTCTTGGAACGGTTCTCCACCACGAAGGCAGCATTGGCCTCCTCGGGTCACAAGCAAGGTGGCGAAGAGGACTCTCCTGTTTGGAACCTTCAAAGATCTGGCGAAACATTGGAAAAAGAGCCGGATCGTAGCGATTGAGAGCAACGTCGGCGCTGGGACTGGCAAAGAGCGCCACTTCCATGGACCTATTTTAGTGCCACTGGGGCGGTGGCATTCTTGAATTTCTATAACCCTGCCTATATATCGAAGGCTCGCACACGAAGTAAGATCAGATTTCTGGTGCGGGATCTCAGGGCCAGAGGCCCGGATGCTAAACGTCAGCCCATGCCGGGAGGCATGGGATCGGAGCGCGATGAAGTCGAGCGCCGGAGGCGCGGCACAAAACTCGTGTCCTTGTCCCAGGAGGGACAGTCATCCGAAGACATATTTCGGAATCGTATTCCGACGCCAGTTTTCTTCAGCATTGAGACGAACTCCTCCTCAAAGGCGACTTTTGTGATGTTGCCTTGAAGGCGGATGTAGCTCTTGACCTGGGCACATGTTACGCGGTGACGGTGCCGTAGCCTGTTTCGAATTTGACGCGGTGCTGCCCATGAATCGCGAGGCGAATCGTCAACACTCCCTGACCCTTGGGTCTCTGAGAAACTTACCGCAACATAGGCAAGCCGTTTGAGGGTTTAACATTCCCCGCATGCCCATTTCCGTAGCTCAAGCTGAGGACGCTCGCCGCAATATTCGCGACGTTGTTTTCCGGACTCCGCTGGTTCGTGGCAACTTCGAGTCTTCTGCTGCGGTGTATCTGAAGCTCGAGAATCTACAGCCGATTGGGTCGTTCAAAATTCGCGGCGCGGCTAACGTGATGGCGCTCACGCCTCGCGAGCAGCTTGCGCGCGGAGTCCTGACCGCTTCGGCGGGCAACATGGCGCAGGGGGTAGCATTTTGCGCGCGCCGACTCGGCGTCCCGGCGACCATCGTGGCTCCGGACACGGCTCCAGCAACGAAGATTCGCGCTGTCGAGCGCATGGGCGGACGCGTCATCAAAGTTCCATTTGCGGAATGGTGGCGCACCTTCGAAACTCGCACCTTCCCGAATGTGGACGCAACCTTCATTCACGCCTTCGACGATCCCCATGTGATGGCCGGCAATGGCACGATCGCTCTGGAGCTACTAGAGGACTTGCCCGATTTGGACGCGGTGGTGATCCCGTGGGGTGGTGGAGGGCTATCGTGCGGAATCGCGGCGGTGTTGCGCGCTCGTGCTCCGCGCATGAAGATTTATGCTGCCGAAATCGAAAGCGCCGCGCCCCTGTCCGCTTCGTTGGCAGCGGGCGAGCCGCGTGCGATCGAGTACCGGCCATCGTTCGTCGATGGCATCGGCAGCAAAACTGTTTTTGCGAACATGTTTGACCACGCGCGCAAGCTTCTCGACGGCTCTCTAGTCGTGACGCTCGGCGAAGCCGCGCAAGCCATGAAGCTCGTTGCTGAACGCAATCGCGTAATTCTCGAAGGAGCAGCCGCATGCGCCGTAGCTGCGGCGCTCTCGGGCAGAGCCGGATCCGGCAAGGTCGTGGCCATTGCCTCCGGCGGCAACATAGATTTGGATAAGTTCGCGCAGTTAGCGGCGGGAAATCAAAATTCCTAAACTCGTCAGTTCCGGAAAAAAGTGTGGGTGCCCCATCCTCGCGGTTTTCGCGAGGGTGGGGTTTAAAGGAATGTTGACCATCCCAAGATGGTTCCATTTCTTTAATTTCTAAAGCAAAATCAAGGCGTTATGCGCCAACAGTTTTCCTACCCCACCCTTGCGAAAAGCACGCAAGAATGGGGCACCCGCTAGAGCGGATTGATGCTCACTCTGTCTGGGTCTTCGCTGTGGAAGGCGAAAAGTGAAGAGAGAACGAGAACCTGGACACATGGATCGGCACATCGTAATCGGCCGCTAAATAGATCTGGGTTGCGACTCCCTCTCCGGTTCGTTCGACTCTCACGTGATCGGGGTCAAGATCGATATCGTAGCCCTTGGCTTTGAGCACAACACGATCTCGATATTCCTCATCCGATCGTGGGTTTACAAGCCCGATGCGATCTCCGGCGTGGGCCGCTATATCCTTCATGTCCTCGTGCAGCTCCACATTGGCTAACTCCGCCGCGGCAATCTGCCATCCTGTGCGCCAGATAAAAACCAGACTGACCAGGCAGAAGATAATTGTGACGTTTCGCTTCATGGTGACCGATTGAGCCTTGTTCTGAGGGGCATTCCCATCATGCACGGACTGCAATCCGAATCATAGTGGCGCACGGAATTCGATCAAGGTTACCTTCGTCCCGTCTTTGGAAAACCCAGCAGTCAACCAGTCTTAGAATTAGCGCCAAACGCTTTTCTAATCCGCGGCAAAGAGTGCTGGCTGCTCCGCTGCCTTTGGCTCGAAGTCGTTGTTCGTGATGGCGACGAGGAGACGAACGCATTCTTGACGGAAAGTTTTCCAGCCATAGCCTCCGGCGCGCAGTACCGGTCCGTGCTCATGCCAGACCACCAGAAGCGTGGCGAGTTGGAAGCAGCGCCAGAGTATTAGTTCCAGAAAGGGAAGCGATCGCCGACTCTTCTGCAGGCGCTTAAGGTTCTCCGCCTGGAAGCGCAAATGGTCAGCTTCGTCGGCGAGAATATTGGCGCAAATGCGCTGCAGAAGCGGCGAGACCGTAGCGCGCTCCAGCGCCGTATAGTATGGGACGGCGACGATCTCAGCCATGGCCAGGACGCGCAGGCAGAGCTCCAGTCCAGCGAACTTGCGCACGCGCCGGAAGACCCGATCGACCCAATGATTGCGAAGCAGCGCCACGCCTTCGCGCTCGAGAAAGCGCGCCAGATGGCGGCTGTGCCGCTGCTCCTCCTGGATGAACAGCTCCAGCGCCGGCAGGAAATTCGCATCAAGCGCAGGCAGCCGCGACGAGCGTCCGCGGCGGATCAGCCCGGAACCGTCAGAACCCTCACCGAGCTGAAACTGCTGGATCGATGCGCTTACCAGCCGCCGCTCACTGTTGGTGAGCCTTCGCGGATGCGACCACGGCAGAAACTCATGAGCAACTGCTCGGGAGGAGAAGAGGGCGGTCCAATCTGTCGGTGTGATCATCCCGCGTACTTTACCGTACAAAGTACATTGCGTCAATTCGAAATTCGGGGAAAGATATAGCGTTGTAATGGTGAGCCCGGGTTTCAACGTGGCGGAAATTGCCGCACCTGCGCTGCTTGTTTATACTTAAGGTTTGCTCAAGCAGAAAATTTCTGAGTAGGAGTGCAGCAACTCGATGCCGAAGCGCACGTTTCAACCGAACCGCCGGAGGCGGAGCAAAACCCACGGGTTCCGTACCCGGATGAAGACCAAGTCCGGTCAGGCGGTGCTGTCGCGCCGTCGCGCCAAGGGCCGCAAGCGCATCTCTGTGAAGCCGGGATTTCGCGAGTAGGCGCCGGCGCCTCGTTCTCTCCTAATTCTTCCGAACATGTGAAAGCCAGCGCGACTCACCCTGGAAATGAATATTGCTCGGGAGGATGAACAGCCCGAATGTCTGTTCCGCGCGATCATCGACTGCGAAAGCACTCAGACTTTGAACTGGTGTATGCCTCGGGGAAACGCCACTTTTCGTCGCTGCTGACCGCGTTTTATCTGCCGCGCGTGGGGAGGCCTGACACGGATGTCGCCGATTCTCCGGCCAGCGGCGCGCGAGTGGGATTCACGGTCGGTCGGCAGATGGGAAAAGCTGTGGCCCGCAATCGTATCAAGAGAAGATTGCGCGAGGCAGTAGGGAAGAATCTGCATGTGCTGGAAGTCCCTGTGGATGTGGTGATCAATCCCAAGAAGTCGGCGAAGGAAGTGGATTTCCAGGTTTTGTGCGCGGAAGTTGAGCGCGCGTTCGCGGCGATTACGGGGAAGTTGTCGGCGTGTGGCGCCGGCAAACAGGCGGCTGCTCCGGGGAGCAAGTAGGCGGATTCCTGGAGATTTGCTCCAGGATTTAAAACCTCCTCGTGGATAAACGTTCCCTAAAGACTGTCATCCTGAGTCCGCGAAGCGAACGAAGGATCTCCGCCGATGCGTCAGACTAAAATGCGTCTTCCTGGCTCCTCTACGACGATTCCCCTGGAGGAGCCGGGATGCTGCACGTAAGTCCTGAGAATCCGCGGAGATCCTTCGTCCGCCTTGGCGGACTCAGGATGACAATCCTGTAGAGTGTAGAAGCTTTGGAAGTTGGAGCTCCCGCGAGCTTCACGAAGTGCGACATAGTCGAAGGTCTGATTTGAGCATCGCGATGCAGGCATCATCCCGGCAGGAACTGGTGGAGCGGCTGCTGCGTTTCTACAAACGTTGGATCTCACCAATGTTTGGCGAATCCTGCCGCTATAGCCCGACGTGCTCGGAGTATGCCGCGCAGGCGATTGTCGAACGTGGATGGCTGAGGGGCAGTGGGATGGCGGTCAGGCGATTGCTGCGGTGTCATCCGCTTGGCTCCAGCGGCTACGATCCGGTGCCGCAAAAAGATCGATAGGACTCCGGTAGGAAAAAGAAAAAGTTGACCGATTTTCAGAACCCCAATCAAGACCCGGGATCCGAGCGCAGGCTCCTGCTTACCTTCGCGCTGGTCTTCGTCGTCATCTTCATCGCGCAACAGTACATATCGAAGTACTACAAGCCTCCGTCTCCGCCGGCGCAGAAGTCGCTGCAAAGCTCGCCGAATCAGGAGTCGCCCGCCTCATCGACAACTCCGGCGGCCAACACCGCGGCTCCAGCCCAGGCGGAGAAGAAGGCCGCTCCGGCAAAGACAAAGGCTGCTACGAAGGCTACGGTTCCCATCGAGACGAGGCAGGCTAGCGCCGAGTCTGAGACCGTCATCGAGAACAGCGTTTATCGCATCGCGTTCACGAATCGCGGCGGGCTGGCGAAATCCTGGATTCTCAAGAAATACAAAAACGACAAACGTCAGCCGCTGGAACTGATCAACTCGATCGCCGCTCCGCAATTCGGGTATCCGCTGTCGCTGTACGCGTATGACGAAGGTTTGCGCAATCGGCTCAACCAATCGTTGTATGTGGCGACAGAAACCGGCTCCGGTACGGACAGAACGCTCACCTTCGAATACTCGGACGGCGGGCTGGTCGTCAGCAAGAAGTTCCAATTTGGGAGCAACTACCAGATCCGCTGCGAGATTTCGGTGACCCAAAATGGAACGCCGGTGAGTGCCTATCCGGTGTGGACTGCAGGATTCGGCGACGAGACGGTCAGCTCGTCCTATGCGGGGGGCAAGATCGACATCAACCGCGAAGACAAAATCGACCGGACTTCTTATAAAAAGGTGAGCGGCGGCGCGACGATCAATGGTCCGTTCAACTGGGCAGGCACGTCCGATCAGTACTTCGCGGCAGTCTTTCTGCCTGACAATCCGGACAAAACAGCGCTGGTCACCTTCCACAACGAGATTCGCATCCCCAAGAACCTCGACAAGCCGGATCCGAATGACATGGAGAAGGTTCCGGTGCTGGGCGCGGCCGTGGGCACGCCGAACGGCGTCACCAGCGAGCGCATTTTCGTCGGACCGAAGGCGCTCGATGTGGTCTCGGAGATCCATTCATACGCAGTTCCCGCAGTCGCCGGTGTCGCGCCGGATGGACCTTCGCTGGAAAAGCTGGTGGATTTCGGCTTCTTCTCGTTCTTCGCCAAATGGCTGTTCCTGTGGCTGCGCTGGACGTACGAACATTGGGTGCCGAACTACGGCTGGGCGATTCTGATTCTGACGGTGATCATTAACATTGCCATGCTGCCGCTGCGCATCTCGACGATTAAGTCGGGCATGAAGATGCAGAAGATCCAGCCGCAGGTGAGTGCGATCAATGCCAAGTACAAGAAGTACAAGCTCACCGATCCGCGGCAGGCCGAGAAGAATCGCGAGATTCAGGACCTGTACAAAAAGGAGGGCGTGAACCCGCTAGGCGGATGTTTGCCCAACTTGATTCAGCTACCGTTTCTCTGGGCGTTTTACACGATGCTCGGCAGCGCGATCGAGCTCCGCCACGCATCGTGGGCCTGGATGCACGATCTTTCCTCGGCCGATCCCACGCACATCATCACGTATATGTTTGTGGCGTCGATGTTCGTGATGCAGCGCATCACGCCGACAGGCGGCATCGATCCGGCGCAGCAGAAGATGATGCAGTTCACGATGCCGGTCCTGCTCGGCGTCTTCGACTGGAACCTGTCTGCCGGACTGAGCCTCTATTGGGCGGCGAGCAACATTCTCGGGATCGTGCAACAGCTCGGCTTCAACAAAACGAAGTTTGGACGAGAAATGCGCGAGCACATGCTGCTGCGCGCGGCGCAGAAGAAGAAAAGATGAAGGAGATTTCGCGATTTGGCGATTTCGTGATTTCGCGATTTTGTTGTTTTCGGTTTTGCCGTCGGTGTTGAGCTTCGCCGCCTCGCAGCTTCGGGGCTTCGCAGCTTTTACCGGATTGGGAACTTTTTTGGTAACTTTGTGGAGTGACCATCTGCTGATCTATGCCGATTGAAGACCGCATCGCCGCTGCCCGAAAAATTGACGAGATGCTTCGCGTCGTCCTTCACCACGGCGGATTTCGTTTGAAGTACCGCATCACGGCCAATCCGCCGGCGAATGATGTTCTCGGAGAGAAGCCCGAAATTGTCGTCGAATTTGCCGGACCTGACGGCGCCGCGCTGGTGGAACGCAATGGTGAGCTGTTACGCGCGATGGAGCACGTCTCGCTAAAGATCCTGCGCCTCGAATCGGACGAGCACGATAAGGTCAGCTTCGACTGCATGAACTTCAAAGCCGTACGAGCGCAGGAGCTGAAGCTCGCCGCCGAAGTCGCGGCCGAACGCGTGCGCAAGACCGGAACTCCGTATCAATTTGCTCCGATGTCCGCCCGCGAGAGGCGCATGGTGCACCTGGCGATGCGCGAGCACTCCGATCTGCGTACCGAAAGCTCCGGCGAGGCGGAACGGCGATTCGTTGTCGTTTATCCGCGCGACTACCAGGGCACAGTCGCAGCTCCGCCATCGCGAGAGCATCGTCGCCGCCGCTAAGAGCTTGGGATTTGACGAGGGCGGGAAATCGTTGTCACCGCCGGTCGCTGCTAAAATAAAAAGACCCGCCAAGTGGGGCTATAGCTCAGCTGGGAGAGCGCATCGTTCGCAACGATGAGGTCGTCGGTTCGATCCCGACTAGCTCCACCAAATTTCAACCACTTGCAAGTGCATTTCGGGAATCACGTTCCATTACGTTCCAATAAATCGCGGAGTGCTGGTGCAATTTGCCTCGTTTGTGTCCCCGGACGGGGGGGCGTCGCCGCACCCACACTTGCTCGCTTATCGTCACAATGTTCTCTGAGTTGCTAAGCTGTAGATCGGGAGACCAACACTGCGGTGAGGCACATATTCGTTGATGAAAGCGGATGCATTAGCTTTGGACCAGGCGGCACGGAGTACTTCGTTCTGGCGTTCGTCAGCACTGAAGACGGAACACGCCTGAGCAAATGCATCAAGAATTTTAATGCGCACCTAATCCGAAATGGCTGGCCAAAGGATCTCGAAGTCAAAGCTAGCAATCTTTGGCATGCACCCAACAGCGGCGCAGTGCCGGCAGACTATAAATACAAGAACAAACGCGAAGAGCCGGTGGAATACGTTTTGAAGGCGATTGCGGCCCTGGACGTTCAGATCGAGTACGCGGTGGTAAAGCTGGACACCATCAAGACTCACCTGCGGAAGCTGCCATACGGGATTCTCTACAACTTCTTTGCATGGCAGCTCCTAAAGCGCCCTCTGTGCTACTTTCCAAGAATCGATCTCTACATCGATCGCCGTAATCGCGAAAGCCATGAATACTTGAAGTTCGATGGTTACGTAGAAGGCATGGCCGCTGAAGGGCGTGCCAACAAGGGACGCGAGGCGCTGACACTCGCGACGTATCACTATCATTCCGACCTACCGAAGCAATGCAAACCCGAAGATCGGCCGAGAGCAGAATTTGGCGTGAGGGGTTTGGAAGCAGCTGATCTCGTCTGCTGGGCGATAAAGTGGAAGTACGAGAATGGCAATCAGCAGTGGTACTCGCTGATTCAAGGAAAGGTCACCTGCTCGCATCACCTGTATTTCGATGAGAAAGTGAATGCTGCGGGCAAAAAATAAGCAGTTAGCACCTGCGACCGACCGGGGGAAACCCGGCTTACGCTTACGCGCGGCACCCGCAGGACTTACGCTTAACTGCCATACATAGGATGCCTGAAAATGGCCCGATGTGCAAGCCATAAATGACCGGCATCATCAACGGCTTGCAACCCCGAAGTTTAGCTTTTGGAATCAGGCAGTTACGCTACCCGCTTTACCGGAGTGTTTCGCACCAAAACAGTCCGGCAGGGGTCGCTCCCGGTCGGGAAGGAGTTGGCCTCCCGCCCGGGTCAGCAAGGAGTTGAGCAGGGTAAGGGGAAAATAGAAAACAATTGGCGACCCTCCTAGGAACGCTACCACCTTCAGCCCCGCCCTAGCGCGTACTTTCGCGCTTCGCTCTCGGATGCCCCGGTGAGCGCCTCAACCGTCTGAGACACAAAACTTCCACATTTGCCGTTTGATCTACGCCCCTGATGGAGTAAGATTCTGGCGCTTTTTCCGTAGGGTCACAAGGACGAAGGGCAGCATTCGCAACTGCTGAGGATTTCATGAAAACTTGCGGCGTCCTTTATTCGTTAACACTTCTCGCTTCATTAGCGACGGCGCAAAGGTCACCCGTTGCAAAGAGCGAATCGGCGCAAGCACAACTGAGCGCGAATCAGACAGTTGTGACGAACCAAGACGTTATCGCAATGGTCAAAGCGGGACTATCCGGAGACATCGTGGCCGCCAAGGTGAAAGCCTCAAAGTGCCAATGCGATACCTCTCCCGCTGCGCTCGAACGGCTCAAGACAGATGGGGTTCCGGATGCGGTTGTTCTCGCGATGGTCGAAGTGACAAAACCACCAGTGCCGGTTGGGATTACCGATATTCGCCAGGCGAAGACCGCATATTTAGTCAATCAGAGCACCGACCTAAAGCTGTACAACGACCTCGCGACGAAACTTGAGAAGTGGGGCCAATGGAAGCTTGTAGAACGGCCCGAAGACGCCGACATAATTCTGGTTTTGGCAGAATCCAATGTAGCGCTCGGTTCCATGAGCACAGCTTCAGTGAGCGGCACCGGGAATTATGCCAGTGGTACTGGATTCGCGGTTCCTCTCATGAGTTTTAAGCGTTTTTTGATCGTCCTCGATAGAGCATCCCATCGGCAATTGCTAGCAGTCGATCACCAGCGCACCATGACCGCTACATACACCGCGAGCGCTTTGGTGAACCGAATGAGAAAGCAAGTCGAGAAGCTTGATAAACGCAGTAGTCCGTAAGAAGCCTGGAGGGCGTCATTATGCGATGCCGACGTTTCCTTTTGTTCCTTCCTGTTGCGATTTGCCTGATTAGCTGCACCCGAACGCAGCTGGGCAACACGATCTCGGCGGCTGCCATAGGAGCAGCAGCAAACTCGCAGGCTCCGCCAGCGCTGATGCTCTTCGGGGGAGAAGAGCACCACACGTATCTCGGCTGCTTAAATTGCAGTAAGTATTCCAGCGATTCAATCTTCAATGCGTACGGCCAACATGGGTCGGCATACAGCACCGACAGCGTCTGGAACTCATATTCCGATTTTGGTTCCCGCTATTCGGACCAGGGTGTGTGCAATCCATACGCATCAGATCCGCCAGCGATCGTAGACTCCGAAGGAAAATTCTATGGCCGGCTCACGCTAAACTTTTACCATCCAGAACTGGGCGTAGGCCAAAGCTACGTGCAATGGCTCCGCACTGTTGTGTGCAAATAGAGTCTCGCTCCTAATATTGGAGAGAGCGGCTATCGCTTGGCAGCGACATGTCGTCGTCGAGGTGCCAGTTCTCTTCGAGAACACCTACGAGTTGGTTCCTCCCGGCGGCACGTCGGCAATGAGGGTAATCACGACAAACTGGAGTCCAATCAGCGCGCCCGCTGAGGAGCCGACGGTCACGTAGAAATTTTCCCAACCGGAAAACGGTGTCATCGCGTCAGGAGATTTACCCGCTGAAACCCATGAGTTCTTTCCTTTGTATGCTTTGGAGATCCCACGTTCACGCAGGTCAGCTCCGAAGAGCGCCGCCCAGCGATTCTATCGCTTGGATTACCTGCTGTGACCAGGCGGATACTTCGTCATCGCGTAGCGTGCGTTCGACGGACTGGAAGGTCAGCCTTAGTAGTAGCGAATACTTGCCCTGCAGCACGGTGCCGCCGCGGAAGAGTTCTTGCGGCGAAATCGAGATTAGTTCTTGAATTTTGAGCGCCTCAATCGTGCGGCGTAGCTTTTCATAGGCGACGCCATCGTCGAGTACGAGCGAGAAGTCACGCTCGATGACTGGGAACCGTGATAAGCGCTGGTACCGAGGGCTGCGCAACGGTGCGGCAAACAGACGGTCCAGGTCGAATTCGGCCAGCCAGATTTCCTGCTTGAGCTTGCGCTCGGCAGCGAACTTGGGATGCAGTTGTCCCAGCTCTGCTACGACGTGGCGATTCAGCAGAACCCTTGCCGAGCGGCCTGGATGAAAGTACGCTGATGCCGGCGCTTCGAATTTGATGGATTCACTGGCGAAGAGATTGAGCAACGATTCGGCGTCGCCTTTGAGATCGAAAAAAGTAACTGGCAGAGGAGCGCGGTCTGCTCCCGCAGGCCCGGTTCTTCCCGTCGCCGCAAAGCAGAGACGCCGGTGATGCGCGACAGCATCCCCATTTTGGGAAAAGGCATTTCCCATTTCGAACAAGCGCACGTCGTTTGCGCCACGGTTGAAGTTCCACGCCAGCATGTTAAGCATTCCCGGTGCGAGCGAGTTGCGCAGGACCGGCGCTTCGTCGCTGAGGGGGTTCTCCAGTGGAACGGCTTCGGTACCCGTGAAATGGCGCGTGTCGTCAGCCGAACTAAATGTGCTGGAGACAGCCTCGTCATAACCAAGCGCGAGCATGCGTTGCCGCGTGAGGGTTTCGGCACGCGCGTGCGGCAGCTCAATAACGGCGCCGGAGAATGTCGGCAGCGTATTTTCAAAATTGTTGAAGCCGTAGACGCGCGCGATCTCTTCGATCACATCAATCTCGCGCTCGACGTCCATGCGCCATGTCGGAATCTCGACTGAGTAAGCCAGCGGCTTCTCGACGACCGCGACAACAGTGGTGCCCGACCCGGTCGAGGACGAACTTCGTTCCCAAGTCAGGGCAAAGCCAAGCCGGCGGAGGATCCGGGTGAGATCGTTGCTGGGAATCTCCTGCCCGAGAATGCGGATGACCTCAGCGCGATCGAGTTGGATTGGGAGCCGCGTGAGGTCTCGCGCAACCGCGTCGTGGCAGGCGCCAAGCTTGCCGCCGGCAGTTTCGAGGATCAGTTCGGCGACTCGGTCACAGGCGAGCGTCGTGGCACCCCAGTCGGCGCCGCGCTCGAAGCGATGCGAGGCGTCGGTGTGCATCCCGTGGCGGCGCGCGGTACGGCGCACAGTTGCTGGATCGAACCAGGCGGCTTCGATCAGCACGTTACGCGTAGCTTGCGTGATCATCGAATCAAATCCGCCCATCACGCCGGCGAGGCCAACGGGCTTGGTTGCGTCGGCGATGACAAGGTCTTCCGGATGAAGCTCTCGGGTAACGCCGTCCAGTGTCTTCAGTTTCTCGCCGGCACGCGCGCGGCGAACGATGATCTTGTCGCCTTCGAGCAAGTCGAGATCGAAGGCATGCGTCGGGTGGCCCATCTCCATGAGCACGTAATTGGTCGCATCGGCGACGTTGTTGATGCCGTGATGGTCCTCGATCATTAGCCGTTCGGCAATGTAGCGCGGCGACTTCACGATCCGAATCCCGGAGATCACGCGGGCGGTATAGCGCGCGCACAGCTCCGGCTCGAGGATCTCGATCGGGAACGGCTCTTCGCGGATGAACGCCGGCAGTTTGGGCTTGATCGGCTGAAGGTCGAGATCATAGATAGCGGCGCACTCGCGCGCGATGCCGTAATGATTCATGGCATCGACGCGATTCGTCGTGATGTCCATCTCGAAGACCGTGCTCTCGCCAGTGCCGGTGATCCCCTCAACGGCGATGCCGCTATGGGTAAGATCTTCGGCCAGCCGCCGATCGTCGGCGGTTACATCGACAAACTCACGAAGCCATTGGGGAGAGATTCTCATGCTCTGAGCTGCGAGCTACCAGCCACCAGCTTCCAGCCAAGGCAAGGTGTTTTGCTGGCAGCTGGAAGCTGGTAGCCGGCAGCTTTCATGCGAACTGCTCCAAAAATCTGACGTCACCCTGATAGAACAACTGAATGTCGTCGATGCCATACTTCAGCATCGCGATTCGCTCGACGCCCATGCCGAAGGCGAAGCCGCTGTACTTTTTCGGATCGACCCCGGCAAACTGAAACACGTTGGGATCGACCATGCCCGAGCCGAGCAGCTCGATCCATCCACTCGCCTTGCACAGCGAGCATCGGCCGCCATCGAGCTTGCCGGTTCCTCCGCACTTGAAGCAGGAAATCTGCACGTCTGCGCTGGGTTCCGTAAAGGGAAAAAACGACGGGTAAAAACGTGTCTTCACGCTTGATCCGAACAACGCTTTCATCGCATAGTCGAGCGTGCCCTTCAGATCGCAGAAAGTGATGTTCGTATCGACTGCCAGTCCTTCGACCTGGTGGAAGATCGGCGAGTGCGTCGCGTCGGCGGTGTCGGCGCGATGGACTTTGCCGGGAATTACAATGCGAATAGGCGGCGGCTGCTTCTCCATCACGCGTATCTGAACCGGCGAGGTGTGGGTTCGCATGAGTAACCGCTCGCGCGCAGGCTTGTTCTGTTGGCCCGCGATGACCAGCGTGTCTTGCGTGTCGCGCGCCGGATGATTCGGAGGAAAGTTCAGCGACTCGAAGTTGTAATAGTCAGTCTCGACTTCGGGACCTTCGGCGACGGAGTATCCCATGTCCTTGAAGACATCGACGATCTCGTTGAGCGTGCGAATGAGCGGATGCTCGGTGCCCAGCTTGCGTCGCGTGCCGGGCAGCGTGACGTCAACGTGTTCGCTTTCGTTCTGGGCCACGGCAGCGCTAGCTTCCACGCGAGCCTGCGCCGAGTCGATCTGCTCTTCGACGATCTTCTTCAGCTCGTTGACGCGCTGGCCGACGTCGCGCTTGGCCGGTCCAGGAGCGGCTTTCAGCCATTTGTCATTGAGCTGCGTGAGGATGCCGTTCTTGCGCGCCATCCAGCGATCGCGCAGCGCTTTCCACTCGCTCTCGCCCGAGATCGCGGCAGATTCGCTCTTCAGGACAGCGGTCAATTCGCGCGCTGCGGCGTCGAGCGCCGACGCGGAGAACTCGTCGAGCGTGGGAACGGTGTACATGGTCGCGCGTGTCATTCCGAAGAAAAGAGGAATCTCTACTCTAACGGAAAAATTTCCCGTGAGCGTAGGGATTCCTCGCGGCGAACTGCGTCCGCTTCGGAATGACGATGAGATTGGACTGCTTAAGCGGTCTTCGCCAGAGCCGTCTTCGCCTGTGCGGCGAGAGTGGCGAACGCCGGCGCGTCATTGGCGGCGAGCTCAGCGAGAACTTTGCGATCAAGTTCGACGCCGGACTTTTTCAGTCCGTGAATGAACTGGCTGTAGCTCAGTCCGTTCAGGTTGGCGGCGGCATTGATGCGCACAATCCAAATGGACCTGTATTGACGCTTTTTCTGCTTGCGTCCGGAGTAGGCGAATTTGAGCCCGCGCTCGACGCTCTCTTTCGCTGCTCGATAGAGCTTTGATTTAGTTAGAAAGTATCCACTTGCGCGCTCAAGAATCTTTTTCCGCTTAGCGCGCCGCTTGGTTCCGCGTTTTACGCGAGGCATGGGTGAGTCTCCTTTTTGGGAACTACGGTTATGCGGCTGGAGGTAGGATTTACCTCTTCACACGCAGGTCAAGAATTTCGCCAAGTGAGAAATTGCGTTTGAGCTGCCAGCTACCAGCTTCCAGCCACACCGCATTTTTGCTGGTGGCTGAAAGCTGATAGCTGGCAGCTTTTGGTCAAAGCACTCAATTGCGAAATCTAGTAGGGGATCATGCGCTTGACTTTGGCTTCGTCAGCCTTGTCCACGAGCGTGTCAAGATCCAGGCGCCGCTTGCTCTTCTTCGACTTCGAAGTGAGAATGTGGCGCATAAACGCATGCCCGCGCTTCACATGACCGCTCGCGGTCTTCTTGAAGCGCTTGGCAGCGCCTTTATGGGTTTTCAGTTTCGGCATAAGTTCATTTCGTGATCGGGCGATTTCTCCATTGGGAAGCACACGACTGCGAGAAATCAATCGAACGTCACGTCTAATCAGTATAAGGGTTAACCTCAGTTTTAGGCCAGAGGAAGCGATCGGCTCTCGGTCACTTGGAATGGCTGTCTAACTGTGACCAGAGGAACCCGAGCAAGAAGCTACAAATTGTACAGAGCGCAATGTCGCCGAATAAGCCAGTCCACACCCATCCGGCGCCGCCAACGAATCCGCCCTCGTGGTAAATCGTGAATGGAACTCCGACATGCGAGTCGCAGTCCCAACACGCCACTCCCCATTTCAAGTCGATGTAGTTAGCAATAATGAGGCCGAGGCCCAGCACAACAAAAGTCAATGCATATTTGCTGCGAGTACTCAAGTTGACGCGTTATCACCCGATCTCGAAATCACGCAATCACGAAATGTCCTCAGGCTTGCTGCGCGGCTGGCGGATTGCCCTGCTGCGGCCGTGGCGGTTGTTGCTGCTTCTTGCCTTCGATCTTCTTAGGCGGCGCAAGGATCGCGTGCAGGGTATTGCCTTCCATGCGCGGTCGAAACTCGACGATCGCGCGATCGCCGACTTCCTGCAACAGGCGCTCCAGGATCTGGCGGCCGAGATTGGTGTGCGTCATCTCGCGTCCACGGAAGAAAATCGTGGCCTTCACCTTGTCGCCCTGATCGAGGAAACGCAACACGTGGTTCTTCTTGAACTCGTAGTCGTGCTCGTCCACGTTGATGCGGAACTTGACTTCCTTGAGCGTGATGACCTTCTGATTCTTCTTGGCCGCGCGTTCCTGTTTTTCCTTTTCGTAGAGAAACTTGCCGTAGTCCTGAATGCGGCAAACTGGCGGATTCGCGGTGGGAGAAATCTCTACCAGGTCTAGTCCTCGTTCGCGGGCAATCTTGAGCGCCTCGTAAGGCGGCATAACGCCGAGTTGGGTTCCGGTGTCGTCAATCACGCGGATTTCGCGGGCGCGAATACGCTCATTGGTGCGGATAAAACGCTTGTCGATACATTCCTCCGGGAAGATTGAGGACGGAAAGCCCTCAACGATAGATCAGGGCTGAGTATAACAGATCAAGGAAAGTCAGAAGTCAGATCGGGTCAAGTCAGAAGTGGGTTTCGCCAAGTACGAGCTGTCCACCAAAGCCAAATCCCGTCGTCACTTCTGACTTGGCTCGATCTAACTTCTGACTTTGCGGGTATGATGTGGGGACTCCGGAGCGAACGAGATTGGTGAGCTTGCTGCGGACCCAAATCCTTAAAGATGAGACTCAACGGAACTCTTCTGAAGAGCACGATTGTCGCCGCGCTGGGCGGGCTGCTTTTTGGCTTTGATACAGCCGTCATCTCTGGCACGACTCACGGACTTACGCTCCAGTATCAACTCACGCCAAAGCTGCTGGGATTTACCGTGGCCAGCGCGCTGATCGGCACTTTGATCGCGGCGGCGCTGGCCGGCATTCCCGGCGACCGATACGGGCGCCGCGACAGCCTGCGCGTCATGGCAGTGCTTTATCTTGTGTCGGCAGTCGGATGCGCCTTTGCCTGGAACTGGTCGGCACTGGTGATCTTTCGCTTCATCGGTGGATTGGGCATCGGTGGCTCGTCTGTGCTCGGGCCGATGTACATCGCGGAGATTGCGCCGGCATCCTGGCGCGGACGTTTGGTCGGATTGTTCCAGTTCAACATCGTCTTCGGTATCCTGCTCGCGTATTTTTCTAACTACTTGATTGGCCTGCAAGGATTCGGAGCCCACGAATGGCGATGGGATCTAGGTGTTGCCGCAGTGCCGGCATTCCTGTTTTTCATCACCCTGTTTGGCATTCCGCGCAGCCCGCGCTGGCTGGTGGAAGTTGGACGCGTGCCGGAGGCGAGCACGGTCCTGCAGCAGATCGGGGCAGCCGACCATCAGCGGGAATTGCAGGCGATTGTTGATTCGATTGCCACAGCCCAGCATATCGGGAAAGAGCCGCTGTTTCAGCGGCGGTACGCTCTGCCGATCTTCCTTGCGATTTCTATTGGCTTTTTCAATCAGCTCTCCGGCATCAACGCGATTCTCTATTACCTGAATGACATCTTCGCTCGCGCTGGATTCGGCAAAGTCTCGGGCGACTTGCAGGCGGTGGCGATTGGCGCCACCAATCTCGTGTTCACCGTGATCGCAATGTCCGTGATCGACAAGATTGGACGCAAAACGCTGCTGCTGGTCGGCTCGGTGGGAACGGCAGCGAGCCTTGCCGGCGTAGCTAGTGTGTTTGCCACACATCGTCATGAAAACCTTCTGGTCTGGTTCCTCGTCGCGTTCATTGCCTTCTTCGCATTCTCGCAGGGAGCGGTGATTTGGGTGTACATCAGCGAAGTCTTTCCCAATGCGGTACGCGGAAAAGGCCAGAGTCTCGGATGCTTCAGCCACTGGTCCATGAATGCGCTGATCTCCTGGACGTTCCCGCTGATGGCGGCGCATTCTGGTGCATATCCGTTCATGTTTTTCGCGGCAATGATGGTCGTGCAGTTCTTCGTCGTCCTGGTCGTTTATCCGGAGACGAAGGGCATCACGCTGGAAGACATGCAAAAACGGCTGCAAGGCCGCAGCCTGTCGCGCGGGACGGCATAGAAGAAATCTTCAGGACAAATCCTATTCGCCTCGCCGCCGGTTCAAAGATTTAGACTAGTGGAGCTATGGCTACCACGACGACCCGCGTCAGTCCTCTTTCCTACCTCAGCGAGCAAATCGAACAACTGAAGCAAAAAGGCACGCACTTTCGGCTTCGCGTCCTCGACGACGAACAGGAGCCGGTTTGTACTTTCGACGGCAAAAAAGTGATTAATCTCGCGTCAAATAACTACCTTGGCCTGACCACACACCCGAAGCTGCGCGAAGCGGCGCTGGAAGCGACCCGCAAATACGGAGTTGGCTCGGGAGCCGTGCGCACGATTGCGGGGACGATGCGCATTCACATGGAACTGGAAGAGAAGATTGCGCGCTTCAAGAATGTGGAAGCATGCGTGGTCTTTCAGTCAGGCTTTACGGCGAACGCCGGCACCGTTTCTGCCATTTTGGGAAAAGAAGACTTCATCATTTCCGACGAGCTGAATCATGCGTCAATTATCGACGGCGCGCGGCTCTCGCGCGCCAAGATTCTCGTCTTCCGCCACAAAGATATGGCCCACGCCGAAGAGCAGCTTGCCTCGGTGAAAGATCAGCCCGGACACAAGCTCCTGATCACCGATGGCGTCTTCTCGATGGACGGCGACATCGGCCCGCTGCCTGCCTTATGCGAGCTTGCAGAAAAATACGGCGCAATCATGATGGTCGATGACGCGCATGCCTCGGGCGTGCTAGGCCGCAACGGACGCGGCACCATCGACCACTTCCACGTACACGGACGCGTGGATGTCCAAGTCGGCACGTTGTCCAAAGCCATTGGCGCCCTCGGCGGCTACGTCTGCGGATCGCGCGATCTGATCGATTTTCTCTACCATCGCGCTCGACCGTTTTTGTTCTCGACTTCTCACCCTCCGTCTGTTGCCGCCACCTGCATTGCGGCCTTCGACGTACTCGAACAGGAGCCGCAGTTGATGGAAAAGCTCTGGGAGAATACGCGCTTTTTCAAAAAAGAACTCGGGAATCTAGGATTCAACATCGGCGGCGTCAATACACCCGCCAGCGAAACCCCGATCACGCCAATCATTGTTGGGGACGGCAAGCTCACGATGCAGTTCTCGCGCGAACTCTTCGACGAAGGCGTAATGGCAACCGGCCTCGCGTTCCCGACGGTGCCGGAAGGGAAAGCGCGGATTCGGACGATCATGACCGCGACGCACACACGCGACGAACTGGATCAGGCGCTGGCGACGTTGAAGCGGGTAGGCGGTAGGTTGGGGATTATCCGATGAGGCGAGTGGCTGGGAATTTCGAAGTGCCTTGCCTGTAGCGTGAGGGGTGCGATGTCATCCATGAGCAGTTGACATCGCTCTTGGCGAGGTTATAGCACCAATGACTGCGCAACTTCCATATGACTGTCATCCTGACGCCCGGTTTTGGCGGAAGGACCTCGCGCGATGCTGAGGCCTAAATAGCTGCTTCCGGCTTTCTACGCTGAATTTCTCGTAGAAGAGCCGGGAGACCGCACTTGCAGAGGAAGCATTCGGCGGAGATCCTTCGCGCAAAAGACGCGCTCAGGATGACATTAAATAAAGAGCATCGCTGAAACAGAGCCGTAAACTGACAGAGCCGGTCTAGGATGCCGTTCTCCCCAGCTTCACCAGATTTTCTTCCATCAATCCGCTCAAATCCTTCTTCTCCAACCCGTGGACGCGTTTATTGAACTCGTCCACTTTGTTGGAGTAGTTCATCGAGCAGAACTTCGGTCCGCACATCGAGCAGAATCCGGCTTCTTTGTAGTAGTCATCGGGGAGCGTTTCATCGTGCATGGAACGCGCGGTTTCCGGATCCAGCGAGAGCTCAAACTGTTTGTTCCAGTCGAAGGTGTAGCGCGCGTAGCTGATCGCGTCATCACGATCGCGAGCGCCGGGACGATGGCGGGCTACATCCGCAGCGTGAGCGGCGATTTTGTAGGCGATGATGCCGTCTTTTACGTCTTTGTCGTTGGGTAACCCGAGGTGCTCTTTCGGCGTGACATAGCAGAGCATAGACGCGCCGTGCCAGCCGATCATCGCCGCGCCAATCGCGCTGGTGATGTGATCGTAGCCGGGCGCGATATCAGTGACGAGCGGACCAAGCGTGTAGAACGGCGCCGCGTAACAAAGCTCGACTTCCTTATCGACCTGCTCCTTGATCTTGTCCAGCGGTACGTGTCCGGGACCTTCAATCATGACCTGCACATCACGCTCCCAGGCTTTTTTCGTGAGCTCACCGAGCGTGGCGAGTTCGGCGAATTGGGCTTCGTCGCTGGCATCGGCGATGCAGCCCGGACGCAGCCCGTCGCCAAGCGAATAAGACACGTCGTACTTCGCCATGATCTTCGTGACGTCGTCAAAGCGCTCGTAAAGGAAATTCTGCTTGTGATGATGCGCCATCCACTGCGCCAGGATCGCACCTCCTCGGCTCACAATGCCGGTAATGCGCTTGGAAACCAGCGGCAGATACTGGATCAACACGCCGGCATGGACCGTCATGTAATCGACACCTTGCGCGGCTTGCTCTTCGACAACTTCAAGGTAGATTTCCGGCGTGAGATCTTCGATCCGCTTCACGCGGCTGATCGCTTCATAAATAGGAACGGTCCCGATCGGCACCGGAGAGTGCCGCAGGATAGCCTCGCGGATTTCCGGGATGTCGCCGCCGGTACTGAGGTCCATGACGGTATCCGCACCGAAGTGCACCGCCGTGTGCAGCTTCTTCAGCTCCTCATCAATGTTGGACGTGACAGCCGAGTTGCCGATATTCGCGTTGATCTTGCAGCACGACGCAACGCCGATCGCCATCGGTTCCAATTCGGGATGGCGGATATTTGCTGGGATAATCATTCTTCCCGCGGCAACTTCCTCTCGGACCGCCTCAGGCGCCAGCTTTTCTTTGGCGGCAATGTATTCCATTTCTTCCGTTACGCGCCCCAGTCGGGCATAGTGCATCTGGGAGAAGTTGCCGTCGCCGCGCTGCTCTGCTTCTTGTTGCCTCCGTGTCAGCCATTCCGTTCGAAGTTTCGGAACATTGTGAGCGTCGATTGCCAGCGTGCCATTCCCGTTGCGAGTAGTCATCGGCCTATCCTCAGTCGAACAAAAAATTATAGGCGATGGAAACATTTCGTGATTTCGTGATCGGGTGATTTCGTGATTCAAGGTCAAAATCACACAATTGCGAAATCAAGAAATCGCGAAATGAACCGTTTCGGCTTGACCCTGGAGAACGGTCGGACTACTCTCATATCGTGCCTTCAGCCAGCAGATATCTTCGATTTGGCGCGGCGATTGTCGTGATCGTCGGAGCGCTCTCGTATCTGGCGTTTACCGGAGTTCAGGAGAGCAAGAGCTACTACGTCACGATCAAAGAACTGCAGAAAATGGGGCCGCAGTCGCATGAACGACTGCGCGTGGCGGGAACGGTGGTGCCAGGCAGCATCCACCGGCGCGGAGTCGGCGCGGACTTCCAGCTTGACGAGAACGGATTAAAGCTGAACGTTGCGTATCGCGGGTCTGAGCCGCCGCCCGATACTTTCAAAGACAACGCCCAAGCACTAGCGGAAGGAACCTACGGTTCCGACGGAGTTTTTCACGCGCAGCAACTCCAAGCCAAGTGCGCCTCCAAGTACGCTCCAGCAGCTAATCAGACCAAGTCCGCGAATGCCGCGCAAAAAGCAGCGAGCGCTGCTGCCAGTCAGAATTCTTATTAGCCTTTGACTGAGCTCTCCACTTCCGTTTTTGAAAGCTCGACCTCTACGCCCGCCGTTGTTCTCGATTCAATCAGCAAGCTGTTCGGACGTTTTGCCGCGCTGCACGACCTCACGGCAACGTTCGCCGCAGGACGCCTTTACGCGCTGCTCGGCGAAAACGGTGCTGGGAAGACTACTTTGTTGCGCATCCTTGCGGGACTGGCAAAACCGACACACGGGCGCGTACAAGCGCTTGGGGCCGAGCCGCAAAATGTAAGCGGACGAATCGGCTACATGGCGCACGCGATGCTTCTCTACGACGAGCTCACGGCGCGAGAGAATCTTGAATATTTTCGCGGCCTCTATCCCGATCGCCCGAAAGTTTCGGTGGAAGAACTGCTGGAAGAAGTTAATCTGGCGCAAGTCGATCCCAACCGGCGTGTCACCGCGTATTCGCAAGGAATGAAACAACGTCTGGCGCTGGCTCGCGCGCTAATCGCGAAACCGGAGTTGCTGCTGCTGGACGAACCGTTTTCGAATGTCGATTCGAAATCCATCTCAACAATGTCGGCTCTATTAGCACGGCTGCGCGATGGCGGAGCCACAGTGATTGTGATTACTCATCAAATCGAAGCTCTGGCCGGCAACGCCGATGAGTGGATCACGATGCGCGCGGGAACGATTGTTCAGCGCCAGCGCTCGATTCCAAGTGCGCCAATGATGGCCGTACGCGGAGGCGAGCGATGATGCTGGCGCGGGCAGTCGGTTTGCATTTGCGTAAAGACTTTCGCCTGGAGTGGCGATCGAAGGATGCGATCAACTCCATGCTGTTCTTCGCTTTGCTAGTGCTCGTGATTTTTACTTTTTCCTTCGATCCGCTGGCGGAAGAATCTCGCTTAATTGCAGGCGGCATTGGCTGGGTGGCGATGCTTTTTGCCACAGTTGTTGCGCTGAACCAGAGTTGGGCGCGGGAACTGCGCGACGGCGTCCTCGACGCTCTGCGCCTGGCGCCGGCTCCGCCGAATGCCTTGTTTCTTGGGAAGGTGATTGCCAACTTCCTCTTTGTTGCCGTAATTGAGGCGGTGATCACTCCGATTTTTGTGGTCTTCTACAACCTGCGTGTGATCGGCTCGGGGTGGCAGCTTTTGGCGGTCGCGGCGCTGGGCACGTGGGCGCTCGTGATCAACGGAACTTTCTTTTCCGCGCTCTCGATCCGCACGCGAAATCGCGAGCTGATGCTGCCGCTGGTCCTGTTTCCCATTTCATTGCCAGCGCTGCTAAGCATGGTGCTCGCCACCACGAATATTCTTACCGGCGAACGCGCGCCATTCGACTGGATCAAGCTGCTCGCCGTCTATGACGTGGTATTCACCACGGTTTGCCTGCTGCTCTTTGAGACGATTCTGAACGCGGAATAATCGTCAAACCACACGGTTGCTGCTTTTCCTGCAATCTTCGCAAATACCGTAAATCTGGAACGTGTGACGCTTGGTCTCATAGTGGTACTTGCGCCCGATCTCCTGCTCCAGATGATCGACTTCGGGAGAGAAGAACTCGACTGATCCTCCGCAAATCGTGCAAACCATGTGGTGATGGCTGCGGCGGTTGTGCTGGTGTTCGTAGCGGGCGATGCCGTCGTGGAACGCAACTTCACTGGCCAGTCCGCATTCGGCGAGCAGCTTGAGCGTGCGATACACGGTGGTAAATCCGATGCGCGGATCGCGCTTGCGAACAAGCTGGTGCAACTGCTCGGTGGAAAGATGTTCGTGAGTTTCGAGGAACGTGAGTAGGATCGTGTCGCGCTGTTCGGTTTGCTTGAGTCCCACCCGCTTCAGGTGCCGATGAAAGCGCTCCTGCGCCTCGCGCAGCGATTCACGCGAGATCGCCGTCTGATCATCAATGCGCTTCTGCAGGACAGGCATGGGTCGGAATCAGCATAACATCGGTAGAACTGCGGTTTCACCACGGAGATACGGAGAGCACGGAGGCAGAACAAGGGTGGGTCGCTTCGGCCTTTATGAATTGTGATCGGAAATAACCATTGGCCTGCTCCTGCGTTTTCTAAGTGGTTTTTCTCTGTGTTCTCCGTGACTCCGTGGCGAGATCTTTGCTTTACAATCGCGCTCAATGGCAACCCCGACATCGGCTCCTTCGCCTTTTCCTTCTGAGAAGAAACGCACCTTGCGAACGCTTCTCCTGGTGATCGGCGGGCTTCTGGTTCTGGGCGTGATCTCTGGCGCTGCGTGGATTTACCAAACCGAGCGCCGGGAATTGCCGCAGGTGGATGGTTCCCTTTCGGTTCGGGGGCTTTCTGCCCCGGTCATCGTGGTGCGCGATAAACAGGGCGTGCCGCATATCCGCGCGGCATCTTACGACGATCTCTTTTTCGCTCAAGGATTCGTCACAGCGCAGGACCGGCTTTGGCAGATGGACATGCTGCGCCGTTACGCTTCCGGAAATTTGGCCGAGCTGCTGGGCGAACAATTTTTGCCGCACGATCGTCGGCAACGGTATTTGCAGATTCAGGAGGCGTGCGAGCGCGGCGCCCAGGCTCTCGATCCACAAACCCGCCGTTGGTTGGAGGATTATGTGCGCGGCGTGAATGCGTTCATCGATCGCACTCACGACCGTTTGCCGCTCGAGTTCAAGCTGCTGCATTACAGGCCAGCTCCCTGGCGCGTCGAGGATTCGCTGCTCATCGGCGCCAACATGAGTCAGATGCTCAACACGCAGTACGATCTCGAACTGAAACGGAAAAAAGTAATTCGCCATCTCACGCCTGAAGAAATTGCGGATTTGTATCCGGCAACCTCCTGGCGCGACCTGCCGCCTGCACAACAAGCGAATTTCGGAGCCGAGCAGGAAGACAAGCAGCACTCGGACGATAACGCTCCCGCCACAACTAAGACCACCGCTGTTGTTCAGGACCAAACTGGGAATTTATCTGTCTCAGTTGCAGCGGCACAAAAGAGCTGTCCCATGTGTGTGCCCGGATCGAACAATTGGGTGGTTTCTGGCGAGCACACGTATAGCGGCAAGCCTCTGCTGTCGAATGACATGCATCTCGACCACACGCTGCCGGATGTCTGGTACGAGGCCCAACTGACGGAAGGCGATGGCCAGCAGTACGATGTCGGCGGCGTCACTCTGCCTGGACTTCCTTTCGTGATCGTCGGCCACAATCGCCGGATTGCCTGGGGATTTACCAATCTCGGTCCCGATGTGCAGGATCTCTTCGTCGAACATTTCAATGCTGCGGGGCAGGTGGCCACTCCTTCGGGCTTCGAGCAGCCGAAGCGCGTGCACGAAGTGATCCACGTAAAGGATCACCCGGACCATTCGCTTGATGTGCTGATCACTCGCCATGGCCCGATCATCACGCCCATAATTCCCGGAGAGACACGACAGCTTGCTCTCGAATGGACCCTATACGACCCGACGACAATCGGGAATCCCTTTTTTGACGTGAACTCCGCTCATAATTGGCAGGAGTTCCGCGCAGCGTTCTCCAAATTTGGCGGGCCTTCGCAGAACGTGGTTTATGCCGATGTGGATGGACATATCGGTTATCAGGCAACGGGAAAAATTCCCATTCGCGCCTCCGGCGATGGACTCGAGCCGCAGGATGGCAGCAACGCCGCGCATGACTGGACCGGCTATATTCCGTTTGATCAGCTTCCCAGCGTCTACGATCCGCCATCGGGAATTCTGGCTACAGCAAATGGGCGAATCACGCCGGATGGTTATCCGCATCTGCTCGCGAATGTCTGGTGGTCGCCTTATCGTACGGCGCGCATCTTCCAACTGCTCACCGAAGACGAAGACGTGAAGTTCAAACCTGCCGACATGCTGAAGATTCAGCTCGACATTACCTCAGAGCTGGAGCGATTTTTTGCCGACCGGTTTGTCTACGCGATCGACCGCCATCAGGGGAAGTTGACGGGGAAGGTGCGGCAGGCGGCGGAGATCATGCGCGGCTGGAATGGACGCATGGACAAGAATTCGCCCGCGGCAGCAATCGAGTATTTCAGCCGCCAGAACCTGATGCGAATGCTGCTCGATCCTAAGCTCGGGACGGACTACAAAAATTATGACTGGGGGCTGTCGCTGTCGGCGCTGGAGAACATCATCACGCACCGTCCGCCGCGCTGGCTGCCGCCCGGCTTCAAATCGTATGACGATGTCCTCATCTCCGCGGTGGCCAAGGCGGTTCAAGCCAGCGGCGGCCCGTCAAAGCTAGCAAGCTGGCGCTGGGGCGAGCATTTTCCGGTGAAACTACAAAATCCCGTCCTGGGGAGCGTTCCCATTTTGGGCTGGTTCAGCGGGACCAGAGAATATTGGCAATCCGGCAGCGGGACCACCGTCAAACAGATCGGTAACAATTTTGGCCCGTCAGAGCGCATGACCGTGGACCTCGCCAACTTGGATTCCTCGACCCTGAACATCGTCGTCGGCGAATCCGGCCATTTGCTGAGCTCGCATTACAAAGACCAGTTCCCGGCCTGGTACAACGGAACGACGTACCAGTTCCCGTTCAGCGAAAATGCAGTCAACGCGGCAGCCGAACATCGGTTATCTCTTGTTCCGGAACAGTAGTCTCTCCAACCTGCCATCGGTGGGATGATTTTCACTCTGTTTTGAGTCTTAAAGTTTTGTTGCTAACCGACGAAACCGAGAGAGAACCACGGGGTTGGAAAGTACAAGGAAACTGGGGAAAACGGTCAAAAAGACGGTATGATGGTGTTTGCTTTTGGCTGTCCTAGGCCGCGGCGTTGGACTCGGATTGCCACAAGAAACAAGGAGCTTTATGTTTGACGGAATTTTTCAGCCCATGCACCTGCTGGTGATTTTGTTCATAGCCCTGCTGGTCTTCGGGCCGAAGAAATTAGCCGATCTGGGCAAGGGTCTCGGAGAAGGCATTCGCGGCTTTAAGGAGGCGATCAAAGAAGAACCGAAACCGCTGCCAGCTAGCCAGGCCACGGTTGACGCGACACAGCAGCAGTCGCAGAGCAATACGACCACACACGCTTAAAGCTAGTAGCGCTTTTCGTTAGGTCACCCTTGCTCTTGCTGGTGTCCTCTCATTACGGGTGGATTTGGTCTGGACAGAACAGTCTGTCGTTGGCATCTTGCGGTCCAGATAAGGAAATCTTCACGCTGGTCGGCGTTTTGATTCTGTCCGTCATTTCAAACATTATCCGGTACGGATTACGGATCAGCCGGTATATGTCGCCCACGTCGGCTCGGAGTTGGTCCTCTTTGAATGCGTAATGAGGTGCATTATCAAACCGCGTTTGCAAAGTAGGGTCCAGTGAACGTAGTGGGACAGTGACGCCACCCGTTGATGAAATGATTTTTAGTGTTGCTCCGAGCTGGATCCTCTGCTTGTCTGTTACAGGCGTTTCCAGTAAGAACAGATAAACACGAACGTTGTCCTTGGCGAGGTCAGCAGCAAGCTGTTGCTGGTTGTTGGTACTCGCGTTATCCAGGCCATCCGAGATTACGAACACGCTGTCTCCTTCCTCGCTGCTTTTGTGCAGATAATCTGCGGAGGCTTCCAAGGCGTCAAACAGAATTGTTGGCCCGCTCGGGCGTATATTCCCTTTTATCTTTTTCAATTGTTCCGTGAATGCACCCGGCGATTCCAGTGGAATATCGAAATAGGCCTGGTTAGAGAAATCCACCAAGCCAAGTTGGTCGTCAGGAGCTGCAGCCTCAACAAAATCGCGCACAACCTCCATTGTGACGGTATGAGCATTGCTCTTTCCCAAGCTGCCGCTGATGTCTTGTAGAACCATGATCCTGCGCGGTGCGCTTGACGATGTGATCGACAGATTCGAGATTTCATGGTCGGGCACAACCACGTGGAATGTGACCGGGGAGCTTACCGTGTTCGACTGCTTGGACGACGAAACGATATTGCAGAGGACGGAGTACGTCGCGGATTGCGATGGGCTTTGACTTTGCCATGCGATGCAGGGCATGGAACGCAATAGAAAAAGAAGGAGAGTCGCCAAGGCCGGCAGCGGATCACAGCGATGTAGCATAACAAAAAAGCACGATTCCCGAACGGGAACCGCGCTTTTGAGCTTCGAAGCTTAGTAGCTTAGTAGATTTCCTCCTGGGGCCGTTACCGGATCACCTGAATTTCGGCGCCCAATCTGAGTTTCTTCCACGCTTTTTCTGCGGTGTAGACGGGAACTTTTAGGGCGATTCCGAGAGCCAAACAGGCGCGATCACCCAGCGAGAGGCCGAGCTGTTTGGTTAATGACACTAGATCTCCCACGATTCTCGCATAGGTACTATCGAAGGAGACGATCCGATGGAGCGGGCTGATGGCATCTTCCCATGCTTCTTGCGAGCTCCAACCTCGGCTGATTAATTTGCCATGCACCTCGGCGACGTTGACCGCGCTTGCGGTGGCATGAGCCAGCAGATCAGGGGTGAGAGCTTCGTGCCCGGGTTCGCGCTGGATAATCGCTAGAATGGCGGAAGCGTCGAGCACGATCTCATTCACGCTTGGCAGCCTCGCGCCGTTCCGACAGCAACTCCTTGACTAGTGAAACACCAGGTTTGAGATAACGCTGGGCACGGCTCTGAGCGCGCTGAATGCGACGCTCTTGGGTGGTGATGCGCAGCTCGTCGTCTTCAAGACGAAGCACCACTTCATCGCCTGCCTTGATGCCCATTGCTTTACGAAAAGATGCGGGGATAACTACACGTCCGTTAGGACTCACTCGCATTCTCGTTTCTTCCATGGTGACAGCATAGCACAAATCTGTCACATCCTGACAATCTGCCACATGGCCACAGGCAGACATGACAAAAAAGGCGCGATTCCCGAAGGGGAACCGCGCCTTTGAGCTTCGAAGCTTAGCGGCTTAGGAGCTTAGCAGCTTTTGTTTACTCTCTTACTCCATCCATGAACGCGCGCAACTTCCGCGAGCGCGACGGGTGCCGCAGTTTCCGCAAAGCCTTCGCTTCGATTTGTCTGATCCGTTCGCGAGTGACCGCGAACGACTGGCCGACTTCTTCGAGCGTGTGCTCGGAGCCGTCTTCGAGGCCGAAGCGCATCTTGATGACTTTTTCTTCTCGGGGAGTGAGCGTGCGCAGCACGTGCGCGGTCTGCTCCTTGAGATTCACGTTGATCACGGCTTCTGCGGGCGAGACGACGCCGCGGTCTTCGATGAAGTCGCCCAAATGCGAATCTTCCTCTTCGCCAATTGGCGTTTCGAGCGAGATCGGTTCCTGCGCGATCTTCAGCACTTTGCGAACTTTCGCTACAGGAATATCCATGCGCTTCGCAATCTCTTCCGAAGTAGGCTCACGACCGAGTTCCTGCACAAGCTGACGCGAGGTCCGGATCAGCTTGTTGATGGTCTCGATCATGTGCACCGGAATCCGGATCGTGCGCGCCTGATCGGCAATCGCGCGAGTGATCGCCTGGCGAATCCACCACGTCGCATACGTCGAGAATTTGTAGCCGCGACGATACTCGAACTTGTCCACGGCTTTCATCAGGCCGATATTGCCTTCCTGAATCAGGTCGAGGAACTGCAATCCGCGATTCGTGTACTTCTTCGCGATCGACACGACGAGTCGCAAGTTCGCTTCGATCAGCTCGCGCTTGGCATACTCTGCATCGATGTCGCCTTGCACGATCTCGCGCTGCGTGCGTTTGAGTTCGGCGAAGGTGAGGCCAGCCTCCTGCTCCATCTTCTCGAGATCGGCGCGGCAGTTGCGCTGCTGGCGGCGATACTCTTTCTTGAGTTCCTCCGAGCGCGTGGACTCAACTTTCTTTTCCAGGTTGTGGAACTGACGATCAAGCGAACGCATCGACTCGGACGTGTGTCCGACGCGATCAATCAGCCGCTTGCGCTGCTGGTTCGTGTAGCGCAGCTCGCGGATGATGTTCGAGACGCGCACCTTCTCGCGTCCCAGCGCCCAGCGCGTTTTGCGATGCTCGCCCGGACGCTTCTTCTTGTCCACATTCGCGAGTTTCTCTTCGAGCGCCTCAGCCTTTTTGAAATGCTTATGCATTTCGTCGATGCGGCCAGTGGTCGCCTTGATGCGCGCTTCGATGATTTCGTCGGTGATCTCTTCTTCGTCGAAGATCACGACTTCTTTGATCGAGCGCACACCGCGCTTGAGGTCCTCACCGATAGCGAGAATTTCGTTGATCACGATCGGCGAGCGCGAGATCGCCTTGAGCACGCGGAGCTGTCCGCGTTCGATTCGTTTTGCGATTTCAACTTCGCCTTCACGCGTGAGCAGCGGGACGGTTCCCATCTCGCGCAGATACATGCGGACGGGATCGTTGGTTTTTTCCAGCGTGCCGGGGCTGAGATCGAGCTCCACGTCCTCGCCGGCTTCGAGGTCTTCGAATTTGTCTTTCAGATCGGAGCCGGGCATCTTCGGTCCTTCGAGGACATCGATACCCTGCGTGCCGATCGTGGTCAGCAGGTCGTCTAAATCATCAGGCGAATGGACGTCGTGGGGAATGAGATCATTGACCTCTCCATATGTGAGGTACCCCTTCTCCTTGCCTGCGTCGATCAGTTTTTGAATATCGTCGAATTTGTCGTCAAGCGCCAAAAGAAAGCTCCTAATTAATCGCTTTCGAGCTTAGTGATGCGATGTTCGTGAATTTGCGCGATGTGCAGCAGGCGGGCGGTGGATTCTGCGATGTCCTGAATGAAGCTCTGCATTCCTTTGTTCACCTGGCGCATTGCTTCAATGTCGCGACTGAGAATTTCCACGCTTTGGCTGAGGGCCTCATGCCGCTCGGTGAGTTTTTCGATTCGTTCATCGATGTTCACGTTTTTGCCCTTTAATCGCCGGTTCCCGCTTGTAAGCTTCTACGCCTCCAAGCTGCCGAGCTACACATCGCTAGACTTTGCCGCGCAGCCCGGAAAGCTGAGCAGCCTTAGCAGCTCTTTAGAACGAACGTCGACCGCGTACTGCGAGACCTTTTAAGTTCTTCAGAATGAATAGCTGGAAGGCACACCGATCCGGGAGAATTCAGGATAACACAGCCCGCCGGAATGGGTGAACCGCACTCCAGTTCTCGATTTTCTTGAGGTGTTCCGCCGCCCGCAGACACTTCGCTCTAGAGCACTTAGATGCCGAAAACGGGTATTCGGTTACAAAATGAACCGGGGGTTACACTCCGAATTTTGAGAATTCCCTGCTAGCAGGGAATTTTGCAGGGATTTTTTTGTCACGAATTGCGGGAACCCGCAGTTCACGCGGGTCCGCACACAATGGGCAGGGAAGTAGCAGGGAAAAAGCAGGGAATTTCCAATTTCCGGCGTAACCACTTTGTTCCCAATCTACTAGCCGCAAACCGGCAGCTAATGGCGGGGGAGAGCAGGGAACTAGCAGGGAATTAGCAGGGAATGGGGTGACCCCCTGAAGTGAGACAGTAGGGACATTCCCCGGTTGCCGTTCGCTGCATAGTGCTGGACGAACGAAAGTTGTTGGTTGAGCATGAGGCTGGCTGAGGAAGCGGAGGCCAGC
>DASTJH010000053.1:0-105567 GCA_035716645.1 Terriglobales bacterium
ACGCGGAAGCCGCTGCCCTGGCTAAGCTGCTTGCTGCGCGTGAAAGAGGCGCTCACGCCGGTGCGCTCGATCACCGTGGCCGGAAGCGCCAGGGAATACCACATCAAGACAAGTAATCCAGGAATCAGCAGCAACATGGAACCGATGCCGAATGCGATCGCAAACATTATCGTGACGCCAATCACCGCGGGGATTCGTCCCTTTGCGTGACTGTACGCAGATCTCACGCTCGTAGGCTGATCCAGGTACACCGAGGAAACGGCAAAGGTAGTCGCGGCCTGAGTGACAGCTCCCGCAATGATCGATCCGGCAAAATAGAGTAGCGCTGCGCCGATCGCTGCGCCGGCCGCGGCGGCGCTTCTTCCCTTCAAGGAAACACCCATAATCGTGAGCACGGCATAAAGCGCAAGTTGCGGCAGAATGGCGATGCCGAAGAACACGCCAAAATTCTGGCGGTAAACGGTAAAGGTTTTGTCGAGCAACTCTCCCGTACTCAACGGGCGTAAAGGGGCCGGCATAGGAACACTCCAAGGTGGTGGTCAGACGGACGCATCATACCATGAGTTTTTTTGGTCATTGGGCAATACCACCTTGTGTCTCAGGCGTTGACCCGAGCCCAATGTCCAAGTTCGACTTCAATCAACGGTAGATCGGCATATTGCTTGGACATAACAGTTGCGAGAGGTTGATCGCGTCGGCTGCGCAGCGTTGGGATTGCGTGCAGCAGGCCGCGCGTGTACTCGTGGGCGGGCGCGGCGAAAATTTGGCGCGTAGTTCCCGTTTCGACAATTTGTCCGCGGTACATGACGATCACGCGATCGCAGACCTGCGAGACCACACCCAGATCGTGCGAGATGAACAGCATCGCCAACGAGAATTTCTCGCGAAGCTGCGCCAGCAATTCGAGAATCTGTGCCTGCACGGTGACGTCGAGCGCCGTGGTCGGCTCGTCGGCAATCAGCAATTGCGGACGATTGACGATCGCCATCGCGATCATCACGCGCTGGCGTTGGCCTCCGGAAAGTTGATGCGGATAATCGCGCGCGCGGCTGCGCGCGTTGGGAATGGCGACTTCGTCCAGCGCGGCAATGGCGCGCTCCCACGCGGCCTTTCGTCCGACGCGCTCATGCGCTAGCACTGCCTCGGCAACCTGGTCGCCGACGCGCATTAGCGGATTCAAAGCGGTCATCGGCTCCTGGAAAATCATGGCCATCGCCTGCCCGCGCAGTTCGCGCATGCGCGCTTCCGAAGCAGCGAGTAAGTCTTCGCCTGCGAAACGAATGCTGCCGCTCACCCCTGATTGCACGGGCAAAAGCCGCATGACTGCCAACGATGTGACGGATTTTCCGCTGCCCGATTCGCCGACGACTCCAACCGATTCTCCGGCGGCAATCGAGAATGACAGGTCGCTTACGGCCTGTACGTGCGCAAAGGAAATCCCGAGATGGTCAACCGCAAGCAGGGAGCTGGACACGTTCGATTGATAACACAAGCAGCGCGACTCGGGGAAAGAGAACACGGGGTCACGGAGCACACAGGGTAATTCAGAAACAGTTCTGAGTCTTTGCGTGAGTTGTCATCCCTCGCGCCGCTTGGAGAACGTATAGACAGGAAGAATTGGATTCTGCGGCGCGGGGGATCTGCTGTTCGACGTCGCCAGCAAAAACCAGGTCCCCCGGGCCGCATCCACTCCCTCGTAGTGCTTGCATTTGTAACGGCGGCCCGAGGGATGACAATTCCTAAGTAGAAGGTCGAAGAAAACAATTTACTTGCGGCCGTTCGTTTGTGTCCTCCGTGACCTCCGTGTTCACCCCCGGTTTATTCGTACCGCAGCGCAATCATCGGATCGACTTTCATCGCGCGGCGCGCGGGAATATAGCAGGCAAGCAGAGCGATGATCACGAGCAGTAGCGCGACTCCGGTGAACGTGAGCGGATCGGTAGCGCTCACGCCGTAGATCATCTGGCGCATCTCGCGAGTGAGCGCCAGCGCAAGGGCTGAACCGATCGCGACTCCGGTTAAAGCCAGTTTCGCGCCGCCAGCGAGCACCATGCGCAGCACGTCGCCGCGCTGCGCGCCCAGGGCCATGCGCGTGCCGATCTCCTGCACGCGTTGTCCCACCACATAGGCGATCACGCCGTAGATGCCGATACTCGAGAGCAGCAGCGCCAATCCCGCGAAGATGCCGAGCAGCGTCATCGAGAAACGCCGGGCGGCCAGCGAATCGGAGATGATTTGGTCGAAGGTCTTCGTCCCGTAAACAACGGCTTCCGGGTTCTCCTGCGCGACGGCATGGCGAAGGTCAGAGATCAACGAGCTCGGGTCCCGGTCAGAACGCAGAACGAATTGCATTCCGCCGGTCGCAAGCAAAGGCATAAAGCTGTCGGGAATCTGGAGCAGCGGGATGTAGAGTTCTGACTGAATTTTGTTGGTCGAGTCGGTGTCGAGTCCCCAGTGCTTCACATGACCGACAATGCCAATAATCTGGACCTGCATGTTGATCAGATTCAGGTTCAGCTTCTGCCCAATCGGATCTTTGTCACCGAAGTATTGCCGCGCCAGTTTCTCATCGATGAGAGCGACAGGCATCGAGTGTTCATTGTCGGCTCGAGTGAAATTGCGGCCGCGCAGCAGCGGGATTCCCATAGTCTTCAAGTCGTCCGAGTTGACGAGATAAAAGAGCGCCCAATCCATGTCAGAATCGCTCGACGGTTTGGGCGAGCCCTGCAACCAGAACGGCAACTCCGAGTCACTGCCATCCAGAGGCAAAGAACCTCCATTCCAGGAAACCGCCTGCACTCCTGGGATGCTGTGCAAACGGTCTTCTAATGAGCGCAGCGAGGCCCGAATCTGGGCAGCGTCTGCGCCTTTGATTGGCGGTTCGGCGATGTTGAAGGCCAGCACGTGATGAGGATCGAATCCGGGATCGGTATTCCAAAGTACGGCCAAGCTGCGAATCATCAGCCCGGCTCCGACAAGCAGCACCAGTGCCGTCGCGACTTCGAAGATCACAAACGCGTTCAACGTGCGATGACGCGCTCCTGAAAGTCCTCGTCCTCCGCTCTTGAGCGTTTCTTGCACATTGGTGCGCCAGATCTGGAATGCCGGCGCGAGTCCAAAGATTAAACCGGAAAGGAGCGACAATCCCAGAGCATAGCCGAGCACGCGCGGATCGATGCCGACTTCATCGGCGCGCGGCAGCGCGTCGGGCAAAATGGCAAGAACCGCGCGTGTTCCCTGCCATGCCAGCAAGACGCCAAGCACGCCGCCGCCCAGTCCCAGCAGCGCGCTTTCCGTAAGCAATTGACGGACAAGACGACTCTTGCTGGCGCCGAGAGCGCTACGCACCGCAAACTCACGCGCGCGTCCGGTCGATCGTGCGAGCAAGAGGTTGGCGACGTTGGCGCAAGCGATCAGCAGCACGAACGCTACGGCCGCGAGAAGTATGTAAAGAGTGCGGTTGACGGATTCGTCACCAATTACTTCCTGCTTGAGCGTTCCCACCGCAATGCCTGTGCTGGCGTTTGCCTCAGGATAGGCAGCCGCCAGTTGGCGGGCGATCCGGTCCATGTCGGACTGCGCTTGCGCGATCGTGATGCCTGGCTTCAACCGCGCAACAACGTTCATACCCATGCCGATGCGACGATCGCGAAAGGTGGGGTCGTTCCACTGCCCGATCGGCACGTACACTTGCGGATCGCTCCCGCTGTAGAGATGGAAATTGGCGGGTACAACTCCGATGATTGTGTACGACGTGCCGTTCAGCATTATCGTCTGCCCCACTGCGCTGGGCGACGAGCCGAACTTGCGTTTCCAAAGTCCCTGGCTGATCTCAACGACGGGTGCGCCGCCCACCTGATCTTCCTCACGGCGAATATCGCGGCCAAGGAACGGTCGTACTTGCAGCGTGGGGAAGAACCCCGAAGAGATCATGTAGCCGTGCAGGCGCTCGGCTTCTCCCCGACCGGTGAAGCTGAAGTCATCGCTGCGGAATGCGCCCATCGACGAGAAGCTCTTGTTGTCGCGTTCCCAATCCAGGAAATTGGGGTAAGACACTGAGGCCCGCGAAAACTGCGTGGTTTTACCGGCAAGCAGGGCCAACTGCTCCGGGTGCGGATACGGCAGAGGATTCAACAATACGCCATTCACAACGGAGAAAAGCGCGGTGTTCGCGCCGATGCCGAGCATGAGCGTAAGGATTGCAATCAGCGTGAATCCTGGATTCTTGCGCATGCTGCGCAACGCGAAGCGCACGTCCTGCGCAAAGCTTTCGAGTGATGGCAGCCCGCGTTGTTCACGATAAGCTTCTTTCACCTGTTCGGTTCCTCCCAGTTTTAGCAATGCTTGGCGGCGCGCTTCCCCAGGACTCAGTCCAGCGCGCACAAAATCGTCGATGTGCATTTGCAGGTGACCATCGAGTTCGGCGGAGAAATCGGCATCGCGTTCCTGGCGGCCAAAGATTCCCGCGACTCGCGAGAGAAAGGTGCGAAACGTCTTCATCGCGATCCCTCCGGCGAGAGGAATCGGGCCATGATGACCGAGGTCTCCTGCCATTCGCGGGTCGCGCGTTCGAGCTGCTTGCGGCCGGCGCGCGTCAGCCGGTAGTAGCGAGCCTTGCGGTTGTTGTCGGAAAGCCCCCATTCCGAAGAAACAGCGCCTTCCTGTTGCAACTTCAGCAGCGCCGGATAGAGAGTGCCGTAGTTGAGCGAAAAGGCTTCGCCGCTGATCTGCTCGATGCGCCGCGCAATACCGTAGCCGTGCAGCGGCCCCATTGACTCCAAAGTTTTCAACACCATCAACGCCAGCGTGCCCTGCTGAACGTCTCGCTTTTCGCCCATGCTTTCTCCTATGGGAAGACAAGAGCAGTGTGACAGGATTCGTATGGGAAAGCAAGGGGAAGTAAATTCTTGGCCACAGAGACACGAAGCCACAGAGAAAGCGAGAAGGGATTGCCTCAACATTCGAATTTCTCCGTGTCTCTGTGTGTGTGGTTAATGGTTCAACCCTCGTTCCGACCTCGCATGACTTGGTGAATAATTCAGAGTGTGCGAGTCATCGCAGGACAATACCGCAGCCGCAAGCTGATCGCGCCGCCGGACTCAGGAACTCGTCCGACCTCAGACAAGCTCCGCGAGACGCTCTTCAACGTGGTGGCCGCCGGCGTTCCCGATTCGGTTTGGCTGGATCTCTACGCTGGCTCAGGCGCGGTGGGTATCGAAGCGCTCAGCCGCGGCGCGCGCATGGTGTATTTCGTCGAGAGCAGCAGCCGTGCTGCGAACGCGATCCGCAAGAATTTGAAAGAGCTGGGAATTGACGAAGGATTCGAGCTTCAGCAACGTGATGTAACGCAAAGCCTGCGCGCGCTGGACGCGGCGGCCGTAGTCTGCGATTTTTGTTTTCTGGATCCGCCCTATGATGACGAAAATGGTTATGAGCAGTCGCTGGGCTTCCTCTCGCAATCACGTCTGATGAGCACCGGTAGCATCGTGATCGCCGAACACAGCAAGCACTCCGATCTGCTGGATCGCTATGGCGCGCTGGAACGTTATCGAAGACTGCAACAGGGAGATGCGGTGCTGAGTTTTTACAAAGGCAGCTGCTAGCTTCTGCGCCTCTGTCATTCCGATCCCGCGAAGCGGGAGAGGAATCCCTACCCAGGAAAAGTATGTTTCGAGGCAGGGATTCCTCTCCCGCTTCGCGGTATCGGAATGACAGAACTCACATCAAGAACTCGCGCGTCTGTCTCGCGATCGGGTGCTGCATCACGTCGAGCTCATTCTTCACCATGTTTAGTCCGCAGACGCAGTCTTCGAATTGGCGTGAGAGTTTCGCGAACAGTGGCGCCGCCTTCGCGTACTCGAAGACATCGAATTGCGACACGATGTAATAGCTCTCTTTTCCCGCTTTGATGAAATCGATCACGCTTTCCAGCCGCTGGCGACGCAAGCGGTAATGATTGATGCTCTCCGGGAACATGCCGGCAAAGAACAACGTGTAATCGCCGATGTGCTTGCGCACCTCGCGCTCGCGATCGAACGAAGGCGCCGGACCGAAGACTGGATCGGATTCGAGCAGCATCTCGCCAACGTCGGTGACCGGTCTGCCTGCGGCATTATGAATTTTGCACAACTCCTCAGCCTGGCAGAAGCTGGCCAGCAACGCAGAGATATAACCTGTAATCTCCTGGTCGCGCACTCCGATTACGGAGTCGAAGGTTTGGGCGACCAGTCCGTCAAAAAAATCCTGCAGCAGTTTCGTTCCCGAGTTCACCGGTGTTTCCTCCCGCTCCCGCATTCTGCGGAAGCACATCGCCGAAACGGCGATTACCTGAGGGGAATATCTACTAGTTGGAACACTACTTACATCGACTGGTTTCCCCAATGCAATACCTATTCGTTCACCTCCTAATGATTGTTAGCACTCTGGATTCGCGAGTGCGAAAGAGAGGTTACGAAAAGACGATGACCGGATCGCGAGGTTTGGCGGAAAAGTCGTACGCCGCGGCGACTGAGTCTCTGAATGCTGTCCAAACAAAAAGCGCCTGGTTCCCAAAAGGGAAACCAAGCGCCCCGGCAGCCCTCCCCCAGAACTGCCTACGAGCGCAGCATAATGTGAGTTGCTGCTTCTGTAAAGGAATATGAGGTAACCAAAAAGTAACCAATAGGAAGTCAGAAGGAAGAATTCAGAAGGCAGAAGGGAATCGGGCCCTACTTCTGCCTTGACCCGATCTGACTTCTGACTTCGTCCCGATCTTCTCACTTCCACCAAAGCCGTCCCCCCCGCTACACTGTCGAATCAACACGGGTTTCGGAGATCTCATGCGAGTTGCGGTGTTGCGCGAGACGTTGCCGGGTGAGAACCGGGTGGCGCTTGTTCCCGAATCGATCAAAAAGCTGGCAGCAGCGAAGGTGGAAGTCTGGGTAGAAGCGGGCGCCGGTGAAGCGGCCGGCGTGAACGATTCCGACTATCAGGCTGCGGGCGCCAAGGTCACCACCGACCGCACCCAGTTGCTGCCCGCAGCAGACGTTCTCGTCACGGTTCAGCGGCCCTCGCCGTCTTACATGGCAGCTTTACGGCCAGGATCGGTGATTCTTGGCTTCCTGCGTCCGCTGGACGAGCCAACTGCGCTTGAGCCCGCCATTGGACTCAAGCTCACGACATTCGCGGTCGAGCTGATTCCGCGCATCACCCGTGCGCAGGCGATGGACGCTCTCTCCTCAATGGCCACTGTCGTCGGATACAAAGCCGTGCTGATCGCCGCCGCGCAGTTGCCGCGCATGTTTCCCTTGCTCATGACGGCAGCGGGAACTGTGCCTCCGGCGAAGGTGCTGGTACTGGGCGCGGGCGTCGCCGGACTGCAGGCGATTGCCACCGCGCGTCGACTTGGAGCTGTCGTCGAGGCATACGACGTGCGCGCCGCAGCGGGCGAGCAGGTGAAGTCGCTGGGCGCGACCTTTCTCGCCGTCGATCTCGGCGGCATAGCCACGGAAGACGCCGGAGGCTACGCGCGCGAGCTGACTCCCGAAGCTTTGCAGCGCGGACGAGAGATGGTGGCCAAGCACGCGCGGACTTCCGACGTGATCATCACCACCGCGGCCGTACCCGGCAAACGCGCGCCGCTGATGATGAGCGCCGACGCGGTGCATGGGATGCGGCGGGGATCGGTGATCGTCGATCTGGCCTCCGCGACCGGAGGAAACGTCGATCTGAGCCGTCCGGACGAGATTGTCACGACCGCCAATGGCGTAACGGTTATGGCGCCCGTCAACCTTGCGGCCACCGTTCCGGCGCATGCCAGCCAGCTTTACTCGCGCAACATGGCCTCGTTCTTGCAATTGCTGCTGAAGGATGGGCAACTCAACATCGACATGTCCGACGATGTGGTCGGGCCTTCCTGCGTCACGCACCAGGGACAGGTGGTAAATCCGCGAGTGGCCGCTGCTTTTGCGCAGCCGGCGGCACGGTAGTCGTGAGGCTGTACCAAAAAGGGAAAGGGCTGAATCATGGAGAAGCTAGCGTTCAATCCGCAAGTTTTGATGGCCTCGTTGTACGTCTTTGCCCTGGCTGCGTTCCTGGGCTACCAGATCATCTCGCGTGTGCCGCCGCTGCTGCATACGCCGCTGATGTCCGCGACCAACGCGCTCTCGGCCATCTCCGTGGTCGGCGCACTGGTGGTAGCCGGTCGCCACAACGAGAATCCGGTGAGCACATGGCTGGGCTTTGCTGCGGTGATCTCCGCCAGCATTAACGTGGTCGGCGGCTTCCTTATCACGGACCGCATGCTGAAGATGTTCAAACGGGAGATCCCCGCCGACAAAGGCAAGAAGGACAAGGGCAACACGAAATGAGCTTTTACATCGAGCTTACTTACCTGCTCGCCTCGATCCTGTTTGTCTTCGGATTGAAAGGTCTCACGCGTCCGGAGTCTGCCCGGCGCGGCATGTTGCTAGCCTGCGCGGGTATGGCTGCGGCCATCATCGGCACGCTATTTGCGCACGAGATCGTCTCGTACACCTGGATCATCTGGGGACTGGTGATCGGCGGCGTGATTGGCGCGGTGATCTCCATCTGGATGCCGATGACTGCGATGCCGGAACGGACAGCGTTCTCGCACGCTTGCGGCGCGCTCGCGGCGGCCTTGGTCGGCGCGGGCGAATACGCCAATTACGGCGGCAACATGGGCGTAGTGAAGGTCAGCGCGCTGGGTTTCGAAATCATGCTCGGCTGTCTTACGTTCACCGGCAGCATGATTGCCTTTGGCAAGCTCTACGGCACGCTGCCAGGACCTCCGATCACCTTCAAAGGTCAGAACGTCTTCAACATGACGTTGCTGGCGGTGATGCTCGGTTCCTTTGGCTATCTGGTGTATGACTCCTATTCCGCGATTGCCTTCTATCTGATGATGGGACTGGCTTTCGTTTTCGGCGTACTGCTGGTGATCCCGATCGGCGCGGCCGATATGCCGGTCGTGATGTCGCTAATGAACTCGTATGCCGGCCTCGCTGCTGCGGCCACGGGATTTGTTCTCGGCAACAACATTCTGATCATCGCCGGCACGCTCGACGGATTTTCCGGCTTCATCCTTTCGATCCTGATGGGCAAGGCGATGAACCGGTCGATGAAGAGCGTTCTCTTCGGGGCTTTTGGTTCGGTGAAGACTGCCTCGACCTCTACCGCGGGCGGTGCCATGCGCGAGGTCTCGCTGGACGACGTTGCCGTTCAGCTCGCTTACGCGAAACAAGTGGTGTTCGTTCCCGGATACGGCATGGCCACGGCCCAGGCACAATACGCCTGCCGCGAGTTGGCGAACCTGCTGGAGAGTCGCGGAGTCACCGTGAAGTTCGGCATCCATCCGGTTGCGGGACGCATGCCCGGACACATGAATGTCTTGCTGGCCGAAGCCAACGTGCCTTACTCGCTGCTCTACGAAATGGATCAGATCAATCCTGACTTGCCGCAAACCGATGTGGCCGTCGTGATTGGCGCGAACGACGTCGTCAATCCTGACGCGCGTGACAATCCCGGCAGTCCCATTGCGGGAATGCCGATCATCGAGGTCGATCGCGCAAAGTCGGTTGTGGTGCTGAAGCGCGGAAAGGGGAAGGGCTTCTCCGGACTGGAGAATCCACTATTCTTTAAGCCGGTTACGGGAATGCTATATGGAGACGCGAAATCGTCGCTGACGAGCTTGGCATTGGCGGTGCAGGAAGTGTAGGGATATGGTAATTGGGCAATTTCGAAATTGGGTAATTGCAGGTCCCTTGCTTCTCAACAAATTTGTCATCCTGAGCCAGGGCGCACGCCCGAGTCGAAGGACCCCGGGAATTCTAAGTCTGTAACTTGCCGTCTACTATTCCTGGCAGCTATTCCGAACCCGTAGATTTCGCAAAGAATTTCAGCTCGCGGCCAAAGGCGAATCAAAGAGGTCACATTGTCGGGGTCCTTCGACTCGGGCGTGCGCCCTCGCTCAGGATGACAGAGTTTTTGAGTTCACCGGCTATTTTCCCGCCGCGGACCCACCGCTCCCGTGCAAATACTTATCAAACCAATCGAGCGTGCGCTTCATCGCATCGATCTGGTCTTCGCGCTTGGCGAAGCCGTGGCCCTCATTCGGGTAATAGTGCACATCAACAGTGCGGCCTTCCTTCTTGAGAATGTCCACCACCTGTTCGGCTTCCTCTTTTGGAACGCGCGGATCGTTTTCGCCTTGCAGAACCAGTAGTGGCGCTTTTTCTTGGCGAATATAAGCCAGAGGCGAATCCTGCTCGTAGATTTTTTTGTCCTTCTCCGGATCGCCCAGCAGGCCTCTTTCATACTGTTGCAGGAAGGCATCTTCGTGCTGCAGCATCGTCAGCCAATTGATGATGCCGTATTCCTCGACGGCGGCCGACCAGACGTTTGGCGTCTTACCGATGGCCATCAACGTCATGTATCCGCCATACGAACCGCCAGTGATGCCAATTTTCTTCGAGTCGGCGTAGCCGGTGGCTTCCAGAAATTTCACGCCGTAGACTTCATCCTGCAAGTCGCCACCGCCGAGGTCCTTCACGTTCATCTCCTGGAACTTCTGACCGTAGCCGGTGGAACCACGCACGTTCGGGGCGATGCAGATGTACCCATGCGTGGCCAGCGCTGCGGCTTGCCGATTAAACGAGTCAACTGTCTGGCCCGTTGGTCCTCCGTGGGGCAACACGATGGCTGCATTCTTGCCATCGCGTTTCAAATTGAACGGCACCCAGACGAAGGCGCTGATCATCGTTCCATCGAAGCTCTTGTAATGCACAAGCTGCGATTGGGGTAGCGAACTCGCGACTACGCTCGGATTCGCGGAGTGGGTGAGCTGGACCGGTTTGGCGGTGGTGATCGTGTAGGACCACAGGTCTCCCGGCCGGCGTGAGCTTTGATGGCTCATCAGCAGTTTTTTCCCATCCGGGGAAAAAGGTGTGGGATTGCCGGAGAAGCCAGTCAGGCCTTCCGGCATCTGAATCTTGTGCGCCTGGCCGGTTGCTGTGTTGGCCAGGAAAGCTTCTGTACGGCCATCCTGATCGATGCTGTAGCCAAAGCTCTTGCCATCGGGAGAAAAATGCTCAGGAGAGGTTTCCCATTTTGAATCCGTGACCCAGCGAATCTTCTTGCTGCCCACATCGAGAAGCCCGACCTTGAAATAGCCGCCATCACGATTCGAGGACATCAGGACGAGTTTGCCGTCGGGCGAAATGTCCGCTGGCTGGTTCAACTGCGTTCCGCTGTGCGTGGTCAGGTTCTCGGTTTTGCCGGAGTCCACATCAACGAGATAAACATCGGAGTCGGTGAACGAATCGTTGCCGCGTGTTGCGAGGATCTGCTTGCCATCGTGAGTCCAGGCCACCGCCCCCCACGTCTTGTCCTGCTCTTTTTCGTTGGTGAGATTGCGAACTTGCTTCGTGTTCCAGTCCAGGATCGCGATGTCTCGGATCGGCGACTGTTTGGGCTTGTACGTGACCGCGATGCGGCTTCCGTCCGGCGACCAGAGTGGATTGTTCTCGGCAATCGTGTCCGTGTTCGTCAGGTCCTGCGGCTCGCCGCCGGATGCCTGCACGACATACAGATCCCAAATTTCGTTGCCACCCTTATCCTGCGCATAAACGATCGACTTGCCATCGGGAGACCACGCGGCGCCGGTCTGGCGATCATCAGAATGCAGCATCTGAGTGGGATGGCTGCCATCCGCATTCATCTTCCACAAATTCAGCCTGCCGCTGGCGTTGCTGTCGAAAAGAATTTCCTTACCGTCCGGCGACCAGGCGCCACCGCCGACTGACTTCGTCATGTAGAGATCGTCAATCGGAATTGGCTTCGCCGAAGGATTTGTCTGCGACAGGATGCTCTTCGGATTTGTCGCGGTGCGGGTGTCCGGTCCAGAGCTTGCGGCAAACGAAACGGCGGAGAAGAGGACTACAACGGCTGCGAGGATGGTTTTCATCGTCGTCTCCTGGTTGAGATCAACCACGGATCATAGCACTCGGAAGTGAGGATTGAGAGCTCAGCACACCGCCGGAGCGAAGCTCCTGGCCGGGGATGGTACCATTCCCGCATGGCGACTGGCGCAACGGCCACAAAGAAACGCAAAGCCTCTCGCTATTCGGGCAAAGAGCGACGCTTGCGCAAGCGCGGCCCGACCGAGCTAGTCATCATCACCGGCATGAGCGGCTCGGGCAAAGGTTCGGTGCTGCGCGCCTTCGAGGATCTCGGGTATTACTGCGTCGATAACCTGCCACTGGAACTTATTCCCCGCTTCGCCGACCTGGCGCGGCAGTCGCCGGAGATCGAACGCACTGCTCTCGTGGTCGACGTGCGCGAAGGACAAGCGCTCAACAAGCTGCCTAGTATCATTCAGCAAGTCCGCAAAATGATCAGCACGCAAGTGCTGTTTCTGGAAGCCTCCGATGAGTCTCTTGTTCGCCGGTTCAGTGAAACTCGGCGCCCTCACCCCCTGGGCAAGACTTCATCCGTAGCGACGGCGATCAGCGCGGAACGCAAGCGGCTTGATGCTCTGCGCAATCTTGCGGACGTGACCATAGATACGTCGAAGTTCAACGTTCACGAACTGCGCGCGCACATCATTGACAAATTTGAAGGCAAGAACGGCCAGACGATCCTGGTTTCCTGTGTGAGCTTTGGTTTCAAGAATGGTGTGCCTAATGACGCAGACCTTGTGTTTGATGTGCGATTTCTGCCGAATCCGCATTTCGTGCCGGAGTTTCGTCCGCTCACCGGCAAGCATCCGAAGGTCGCGGCTTACATTCGCCAGTTTCCGCAGACGCAGGAGTTCATCGACCGCATCTCGGATTTGCTTATCTATCTGCTTCCTCATTATGTCCGTGAAGGCAAGAGTTATCTGACGATTGCCTTTGGCTGCACCGGTGGGCAGCATCGCTCGGTGATGATTGCCGAAGAGGTCGCAAAACGCATCAAGCAAGGCGGCTACGCGGTAAAGGCCGTGCATCGGGACAGCCCGAGATAATCCCCCTTTGTCATTCCGAGTCCGCCGCGGCGGACGAGGGATCCCTATTCTGGAGAATCTTGCGTAAAGGGTAGGGATTCCTCACTGCGCTCGGAATGACAACTACAACTTACGTCCAGTAGCTCCGATCCAGCGTTCGGTACTGGATTGCTTCCGCGATGTGCTTGGACTGGATCTCGGCTGTGCCCTCGAGATCGGCGATTGTGCGCGCTACTTTCAGAATGCGATCGTGCGCGCGGGCGCTCAGGCCTTGTTGCAGCATGGCGCGTTCGAGCAAGCGCTCGCAGTCCGTGGAGAGGTCGCAGTAAGTACGAATCTGCCGAGGTCCCATCTGCGCGTTCGAATAAATACGCTCGCCCGCGGCGGCAAAGCGATTGAGCTGGATTTCGCGAGCGCGCAGCACTCGTTCGCGGATCGCCGCCGAATCCTCCGGCAAGGTGTTGCTGCGCAGCTCCTTGTAGTTCACTGCCGGCACATCGATGTGAATGTCAATGCGGTCCATCAGTGGTCCGGAAATTTTTGAAACGTATCGCTGAATCATTTCCGGCGTGCACTGGCATTCGCGGCTGCGGTCATTGAAATATCCGCAGGGACATGGATTCATGGCAGCGGCCAGCATGAAACGCGCAGGGAAAGTCAGCGACATCGCCGCGCGGGCAATCGACACTTGTCCATCTTCCAGCGGTTGGCGCATCACTTCGAGCACGTTGCGCGGAAATTCCGGCAGCTCATCGAGAAAGAGCAATCCGTTATGCGCGAGTGACACTTCGCCAGGGCGGGGAATCATGCCGCCGCCAATCAGGCCGGCGTCGGAGATCGTGTGATGCGGTGCACGAAATGGACGCGTCCCGACCAGCCCCGCTCCGGATTCGAGCACGCCGGCTACGCTGTGTATCTTCGTGGTCTCGAGGGCCTCTTCGAAAGTCAGCGGCGGCAGAATGGTTGGCATGCGCTTGGCCAGCATCGTCTTGCCGGAACCCGGGGGACCGATCATGAGGATGTTGTGTCCGCCGGCGCTCGCGACTTCAAGCGCACGCTTCGCTGATTGCTGTCCGCGAACATCTTTGAAATCGACGCCGAAGCACTGCGCTTTGTCCAACAGTTCGCTCGTGTTGACTTCCACAGGCGCAACGCCGTTGCCGCTATTGATCAGGTTCACGACTTCTATCAGCGAGCGCACGGGATACACCTTTAAACCGGTTACCACGGCAGCTTCGCGAGCGTTCGCTTCCGGCACGATCAGATTGGGAATCTTCCGTTCGCGCGCAGCGATCGCAATCGGCAAAGCTCCGCGCACGCCGCGAATGCCGCCATCCAGACTGAGCTCGCCGACAAATACGTAGTCCGGCAGCTCGCGCTTGATCAGCGCGTTATAGGCCCCAAGGATGCCCATCGCCATCGGAAGATCGAATCCCGAGCCTTCTTTCTTTAAGTCGGCCGGCGCGAGATTAATGGTGATCTTGGTTGGCGGAACGTCATACCCGCAGTTCTTGAGTGCCGCGCGAATGCGCTCGCGGCTTTCGCGCACGGCCGCGTCGGGCAGCCCAACTGTCATGAAGTTGTCTTTCTCCAGACGAAATCCCGCTACATCGACTTCCACATCGATGAGGTTCGCGTCGATTCCATAGACAGCAGCGCTGACGGTGCGAAAGAGCATGGGCGCACGGAGTATATCGTGTGCAGAGCGAGACGGGAAGAGGCTACAATTCTCGTTTTCGCATGAGGACCTATCTCACCGCATCTCGCCTGTTCACGCCGATGGAGGCGTTGGATTCGCCTCTCGTCGTCATGGAAGACGGATTAATCGAATCTGTCTCCAGTCGCGAGGCAGCGGCGATACCGGATGGAGCGCATCATCTCGATTTTCCCGATTTGGTCCTTGTGCCGGGATATATCGACATCCACGTCCATGGCGGCGCTGGACACGACGTGATGCAGGATGACCCGTCTGGACGGATTGCCTTTGAGAAGGCGCTAGCTCGCCACGGGGTTACGAGCTATTTGGCGACGACGGTCACCGCGCCAATGGACCGCATTCTCGGCGCGCTTGATCGACTGGGAAACCTCATTACCGCAGAGGAACTTGAAGGCAGCTATTCGGGCGCGCAACCTCTGGGTATCCACCTGGAAGGCCCCTTCATCAGCTCAGCAAAATGCGGCGTCCATCCCACTCAATATCTGCTCGATCCTTCTCCCAAGCTCTTCGACGAAGTCTGGGACGCGAGCGGAGGAACGCTGAAGATGATGACCATCGCTCCCGAACTTCCGGGCGCGAGCGAGACCATTGCCGCCGCGCGCGAACGCGGCGTGTACGCAAGCCTCGGGCATTCGAACGCCACGTACGACGAAGCCAAATCGGGAATTCGCGCGGGCGCGGTGAGTGCCACGCATACCTTCAATGCCATGCGCGCGCTCGATCATCGCGAACCCGGCATTCTGGGCGCGGTGCTCAGCGAAGGCCGTTTGATGGCCGACATCATCGTGGACGGCATCCATGTGGCGCCTGCGGTCGTCGAGGTTTTCCTGAAAGCCAAAGGTCTCGATCAATCTGTATTGATTACCGATGCGATCAGTGCCACCGGTATGCCCGACGGCTTCTATCAACTGGGTCCGTTTCAGGTGGAACTGCGCGGGGAACGGTGTGAGTATCAGGGCCGGCTGGCGGGCAGCGTGCTTACCTTAGATAAAGCCGTGCGCAACGTAATGAAGTTCGCCGATTGGAACCTTCAGCAAAGCATCATTCTGGCCACGCGAAATCCGGCGACGCTCATTGGCGCAGAAAACAAAGGTGCAATCGCGGCCGGAAAAGATGCCGATCTGGTCTTACTGACTCCCGATGGCCAGGTGCGGCATACGATTATTGCCGGGCGCGTGGTTTAAGAACTATTGACCACGGAGACACAGAGGCACAGAGAAAATCAAAAGTCAGAATTCAGAAGCAAGAAGTGGGTTCAGTCCAGTTTTCCTACTTCTGACTTGGCCCGATCTGACTTCTGACTTTTCTCTGTGTGCCTCCGTGTCTCTGTGGTGGATAGGTTTATTGTGGGCTCTCCGCTAGAATCGTTTGAATGACCAACCCCGTCGCGAGCCGTCCTGATAAGAATGGCTTTCCGCACTACATGCTCAAAGAAATTTTTGAGCAGCCACAGGCTGTTCGGCAGACGATCGAAGCCTGCGTGAATTCTGCCGGTCACGTCGAACTTCCTGCGCCAAAGATCGCCGATACCGAAGTTCGGAAGCTGCGGAAGATTCAGATTGCAGCCAGCGGCTCGAGCCGCCATGCGGGACTCGCGGGCGAATTCATGATCGAACGCATGACCGGCATACCGGTTGATGTGGATTTTGCCAGCCAGTACTGCTATCGCGATCCCATCGTAGAGCCAGACGAACTGGCGGTCTTCATTTCCCAATCTGGGACAACGGTGGACACCGTAGCGGCGCTGCATGTGGCCCGCGATAAAGGCTCGAAGACCCTCGCGATCTGCAATGTACCCGATACGCCGCTCACGCGCGAAGCGGACGCGATGCTGCTCACGTATGCAGGCGTAGAAACCTCGATCGCCGCAACCAAGAGCTTTACCACGCAACTCACGGCGCTATTTCTTCTGGCAGGACATCTGGCTCGGGTGCGCGGCAGCTCCGATGCCGCCATCGATGCCGCGCTGCGTCAGGTTCGAAAATTGCCCGACGAGATCGAGCGCGTGCTCGCCGCCAATGAGAGCTGTCTGGCGCTGGCGCGAATCTTCTCGAACTACGAATCGTTCTTATTCCTAGGTCGTGACATCGATTATCCGATCGCGCTCGAAGGAGCGCTGAAGCTGAAAGAGGTCTCCTACATCCACGCCGAGGGCTATCCCACAGGGGAAATGAAGCATGGACCCAGCGCGTTGATCGACGAGACCCTGCCGCTAGTCGTGCTCGCCACGCGCGACGAGTCCGATCCCGCTTCGTGCCTGCGCTTTGAGAAGACGATCTCCAACATCCGGGAAATTGCAGAACGCGGCACGCCCGTGCTCGCCGTAATCAGCGAAGGAGATCGCGAGACGCCGCGATGGACTCCGCACGTGATCGAAGTCCCCGATGTTCCGGTTCTTCTGCAGCCGATCCTGGAAGTTGTGCCGCTGCAACTGCTTGCGTATCACATTGCCGTGCTGCGCGGACGGGATGTGGACCAGCCGCGGCATCTGTCGAAGTCCGTAGTGGTGGAGTGACTGGTTGCGCCGGACTCAGTCACGCTGCATCCCTATGGACGACAGTGAACCGCAAGCAGAAGCAGCCTAATCGAGCGCCTTTTGGACGAACGTCTCCATATCGGCTTTTGGCATAGCGCCCTCTGTTGCGCGAGTGAGTATGCCTCGTCGATTGATGTAGTAGTTCACCGGTAGTCCCCCGACTCCATACAAGTCGCCCACAGCGTCTGATCCGACCAGCAGCGGATAATCAACGTGGAATTCGGCGGCAAATTTCTGGATCGATGCCGCCGATGAGCCGTACATCTCCACGCCGACGACTTGCAAGCCGCTTTCCTTGTATTTGTTTTGAAACTCCACAAGCCACGGAGTCTCGGCTCGGCACGGCACACAAGTATTGCCATAGAAGGTCAGCAACACGGCTTGGCCGCGCAGGCTTGAGAGCCTGAAGGGCTTGCCGAGCGAAGTCTGCAAGAAAAGTCGGGCGCTGTTTGCCCGGCATAGTGAGTAACGCTGACGTGCGCAGACTTCGGCGAATCGTGACGACGCGAGAAAACGATCGCTGCCGCAACTAGAGCGCAAACCACGATGACGATTAGAGGGGTTTGCCAACGCACATGTGACTTTGGAGAGATCGTAGCTTCATTGCTGTCGGCATCGTGGGAGGACACGGTCGTTCTCTCCTTCTGGTGATCAGTGATTTTGCAAGAACGAGCAAGCACTCGCACTTGTCAAAACACAATGTAACTGACATAAGCAATGTGTCAAATTGCCGGGAAGGGAAGTATGGGATCAAACTCCGGCCCGCAGATCAACGGAACACTTGCGTGCTGCCGCTTCTGGGTATTAGCCCTACACTATCCGTATGTCTCGTAACATTCTGCGCGAGGGCTTTGCTGAAGTAGCACGCGATCCCGCGCTGCTGCTGATCGAGATTGGCTGGCGTTGGACATTCGGCGCTGCGGTTATCGTGGTGCTCTTTGCGTCGTTGGCATTTTTGCTTGGCAGCACGACCGTGAGCACGAAGAGTCTGGATGCGCTTGCGGGAATGGCAGCGCTGGACGTCGCCACCACCATCGCGAACGCGACAATCGCGTTGGGTCTGCGCCTGTTTGGGACTTTGCTCATCGACGCCTCGGTTCTCGCGATTTGCTGGATTGTGCTGAGCGCGTTGGGTCGCCACGCGACGTTACTTCGTCCGGCATTGGCGCCCGGCGCGAGCCAGTCCACTTGCTTCGCGATTAGTACCTGGCGCGCGTTGGTGACTACCGTCGCCGTGGCGATCTGGATCGGCGTTGGTTTCAGTGTGGGCTTTGCCGCGTCGCGAGCTCCAAGTCCGCCTAACGTCATTGGCATTGCGCTTGTGCTGCTTCCTATCCTGTTCCTTCTCGTCGTCGCATGGTCAGTAGCAAACTGGTACTTGTCCCTCGCTCCGCTGTTTGCGGAAGAGCGCTGGCACATTTCTGTTCGTGAGGCCTGGAAGCTGGCTGCCGGCAGGAGTGACGAGGTTCTCGCCGTCTCGATTGCTACGGGAGTGATTCGCCTGGCGTTGCTGACCGCAGCCTTTGCTGCGAGCTTTGCCCTGGTGCGTGCCGTTGCCGATCCGAGACTGTTATTCGCAGATTTGGTCGCGATCTCCGGCCTTTATTGTTTAAGCGCGGATTTTGTTTATGTCGCCCGCCTAGCGGCCTACGCGAAGCACCGGCCCGAGGCGCTTCCGGTACCCGAAAACGCGATGCCAATTGCCGATCCAAATTGCAGTGAAGCAGAGCCTGGCGCTGCGCAGCCGATCTGACACGAGGCTGAGCAGAACCAGCGTTTTGAGACGATGCTGGTCGGTCGCGCCCTTTTTAATATTGTCCTCCCTCAGCCCGCCGCGCTGCTCTACCGACCACAACAAAATGTAATGCGGGCTGGGGGATCTGCTTTCTTTGCCCGGTCAAAAAGCAGATCCCCGCACCGCACAATCGATTGTCAAGCTCTTGCGGATGCGCGGCGGTGCGAGGGATGACAATATCCAACAGGACTACACCAATTCTGCTTCTGCTTTTGATGCGTCAGCATAGTCGTGATTTCCACACCAATGAACAATTGTCACGATTCATGACATGGCATAATGAACTGGCCCACTTCCTCACATGGCGGCAGTGTGTCCGCGACCAAGAAAATGGGCAAGAATAAGCGCAATTTTTCCCGTCCCACGGAGTCGTTCATCCTCGTTCTTCTCCAGGACCATTCCGCATTTCTCGAGAAGTTTCTGCGATCTAAGCGATACGTTGTGGCGACCGCGAACTCGGCTGAGCATGCGGTCGCGCTCTGCGCCGCCAATCCGGTGGAAGCCATCGTTCTCGATCAATGCTGGCTGGTAAAGGCGGACGGCTGGTCCGTCGCGCAATCCATTAAGCTGGTTAAGCCCAGGGTGCCGGTCGTGCTGTTCTGCCATGACCCGCTGCCCGGCTCTGTGCAGCTTCCGGCCGGAGTAGATTTCCTGGTCAGTGATCGCGATGTGCAGCAATTGGCGCTAACGCTGCGCAAATGCTTGAACCGGGCAGTTGGAGTCAAGCGTCTGGGTTGAAGTTGTCATCGGAGTTTTCAGAGACTTCCTCGTGCCCGTTTAATCCATCGGCTGGATTGTCCAAGGCCTTTTTGCCCAAGTTCATCCAATGGCGGATGGTCGCGTTTTCCGCGCGCCGACGCTCCGGCTTCATCACGATCCCAGGGAGGGAGGAAGGTGCGGAGGAGATGCTCCCCGGTGTTGCCTCTTTCTTATCTTTTGCTTCGTTCACGTAAATGAGCCTAAAGACAGGTGAAGGCCCCAGCTACCCTCTTCAGGATGCCAAAGTCGAGGCGCCCGGTTGTGAACAGAATCGTCTTAGACGCGGGTGTTATGGTTCGAAATATCCACTTCCAGAGCTTCCTCATCGGATGCTTCGCCGGGATTGAGCACTCGCTCGGCGAGCGACAGATAATGCGCTTGCGGATCGTTGTCCGGCGGCCGCGAGAGAGCTGCAGCGGCGAAGGCAAAAGGAGCTGAATCGTGCTTACGTTTCGCCAACGCGGTAGGGAGCCGTTCCGAATCGATCCAGAGACCATTGCTAGTCTGTGGCTTCTTGCCCGTCTTCCTTGATCTTTCCTTGGTCTTACCGTGAGCCATGATTCCGAACACACTTAACCTTTGGAGCTGAGATGCCGAAAGCAGCAGCTCTGGTTGTCAGGTTTCGTGACGGATGTTGTGGAAAGACTCCCGCTACTTGGTCACCGTCTTGGCCGCCGACATGTTGTCGAACCGGTCCCAAACGCGCACAACCACGACGTGTTCGCCGGGATTGGCCACCTGGGCCAGATCGGATTGCGGCATATCGGATTCAGCAGCTTCTCTGGGCGTTCGCTTCGCCACTTGCTTCGCCGGATTTTCCACGCTGTTGCCGTTCGGGACCTCGCCCGGAGGGAGCAGCGCTTCAAAGTCGTACTCTTCCGTTTTCGAGTCCGAGATTTGCCCCACGGGCTCAATGTAATGCCAGTCGCCGGCATCGACGGAGTATTCGGCGCGGCTGATGGGCGAAAAACTGTCGGCAGCGCGGAAGCTTACATGCATTTCGTTGCCTTCAATCTTGGCCTGCAGCGCCTGCACTTGCGGCGGAGTGCTATCCACCTCAAAGCGTGGGCTGATCTCTTGGTCGGTCAGCGCCTGATCGGGGGCATTCGAGGGAGCGTCGGAAGCGACGATCATCACCGTGTAGCCGCCATCGGGCAGCAGGCTCGAATCCCAGGAATAGTACTTCTCCGTGAGATTGCCCTTCAGCAGCTTCCAATCGGTTTCGTTGTCGCCACGATAGTAGATGGAATAGATGAGATCATCGTTGTTGTCGTCATGGGCAGCCCAGCGTACGGCAATGTAGTCACGATCTTTGACCGCCGCCGGGGGGGCTTCAAAGCGCGCCGGAGTTGCCGCCGGGGTATTCCCCAACGGAATCGTGATGGGTTCATCCCCGGTCTTTTGCGCGGGCGCTGATGTAAACCGAGCGCCAACCTGAACCGCGACATCGTCGACGACCGGAGCAATGTTCTTCGGCAAGAAGTTGATGCCGACGCTTTCAATTCTCGATCCGACATTGCTCGGATGTAGCGCGACCTTCCACTGCACAAAGCGAGCGGGTGGAATGGGGAGCCGCTGATCGTCTTTCAGATCGATCTTCGTCCATGGACTCCAATTGCGATCGGGGTTATCGACATTCCCGCTGCGCGCAAAAAAGTCGTAGTCGCCACTGCCGCGCACCTCGGCGCGTCCCCAGCGCGAGAATGTGTGCGCGTCAAAGATGTCGCTCTCATAGGTGCCTTCCTGCTGGTTTCCCGGACCGAGCACAAACAGCTTTCCCAAATTGGCCGTGCTGGCGTAAATGGATCCGTTGCTGGAAGTGACCATCGACGTGATCTGGTTGGCGCTCAGTCTAAGCAGATCGCGATAGATGCCGGCGCGCGGCCCGGTGCCAATGGAATAAATGTGTCCGCGATTTCCGGTGCCCGCCAGCAATTGCCCATTGGGCGCGAAAGCGAGCGAGTAAACCAGGTCTTCCTTCGAACTCCAGAGTTCGCTCGGCGAGCCGTCGCTGGAGATCACATAGATTTCCGAGCCACCGCTGATCTGCGGCTGCATCGACGGCGGGGGTGCGGGCGCCGTCCCGGGCTGCGCGGTTCCTGGAATGGGAATCGGTATCGGCGCGGACGCTGGTCCGGAACGCTTTTCGCCCACGCCGGCCGCATAGATATTGCCGGCAGCATCAGTGGCCAGCGCCGTGATCTCCTTCTTCGGAGCACTGTAGAGAACGAAAGCCTCGCCGCTCGGCGAGATGCGATAAACAAGTCCGCTGCCATCGGATCCGGCGATGAGCGTGCTCAAAGCCGGCGGCGGAGCGTTCTTTTTATGTTTGCTGTCCACCGGCGCAGCAGGCGGACGGATCAATGCCAGCGAGCGGATGTGCGCCTCGTCGCTCTTAAAGAACAACGATCCTTCGCCGCTCCGTTCCACTTTGTAAATCTCGCCCTGATCGCCGGTCGCGACATAGAGCGGACCTGCGGGATCCAGCGCCAGCGCCCAAATGTATTTGGTTTTCGGATCGAAGAACACGGAGGAACGATAAGTGACTTCGGGATTCGCAGGTTCTGCTTCGCTTTCGGATCCCTTCTTTGGCTTCTTGTTATTCGTAGGGGGCGGCGTATTAGGCTGCAGCTTATAAACGCGTCCATCGGGCGAGGTGGCCGCGTAGATCGCGCCGTCAGCGTCGATGGCCAGCGCCTGCACCTGAAGCTCTTTAGCTTCGAAGATGATGCCGGAGTGTCCGTCGGGCGTAACGCGGTAGACGCGGGCCGGCGATCCGGCCGCGAGGTACGCGTTTCCCTGCGCGTCGCTCACCACGGCCCACAGGTAGGTAGAAGGCGATGTGTACAACGACTTGAGCGCGGGCGCGAGCTGCAATTGTCCATCGCTGGAGATGGCTACGCCGTTGCTGGTGCCTTTTTCAAATTCATCGAAATTGGATTGTGTCCAGAGTTGTGTCCCCTCCGCCCACAAAGCGGAGGCTAGAAGAAGAAGGCCAGTGGCCTTCGCAAAACTGCGCAGGTGCATAGGTAAATTCTAACGGATGGAAATTCAGAACTCCCATGTGGACAGTGTCTGGCAGAGGAAACCAAATGGGTGAACACGAAGAACACGAAGAGCACAGAGGATAAAACCCTGTATTAGCTTTGCCTTTGTGCTCCTTCGTGACCTTCGTGTTCAATGATTTTGCTTTTTTTCTCCACAGCTTTTCGCGCAATGTCCCTGCGAAACTGCATGCCTTCAAACCGAATCTTCGCTACAGCGTCGTAGGCGCGAGCAGCGGCCGCGGCAAGATTCGGGCCACTGGCAGTAACGCCGAGCACTCGTCCGCCTGCAGTGACGATCTGATCGCCCCGCAATCCCGTGCCTGCGTGGAAAACTTTTACGTTGGGCATCGTGGCTACGTGGTCGAGTCCGAAAATGGGCTGGCCCGTGCGAACCGCATGTGGATATCCGGCTGCTGCCATCACCACACAAACCGAAGGATCGGGTGACCAGCGCAGCGGCGCCTCGGGCAGCGCACCCTGCGATGCCGACTCGCACACATCGACTAAGTCGCTCTCCAACCGGAAGAGCACGGCTTGCGTTTCCGGATCGCCGAAGCGGCAGTTGAATTCGAGCACCATCGGTCCGCGTGCGGTCATCATCAGCCCGATGTACAACACTCCTTTGTAAGGCGTGCCTTCCGCCCTCATGGCATCGACTACCGGCCGGGCAATGTGATGGACCAGCCACTCACGCATGCTGTCGTCGAGCAGGCGATCGTCGGAATACGCGCCCATACCGCCGGTATTGGGACCAGTATCGCTGTCCCCAATACGCTTGTGGTCCCGAGATGGCACCAGCGGCACGATGCGGTTGCCGTCGCTGACCACAAGAAACGACAGCTCTTCTCCGTGAAGAAATTCTTCGATCACGACTCGCGAACCGGCTTCGCCGACCAGCTTCTGCGAAAGCATCTCGCTGGCCACGTAGGCTGCCTCATCTTTGCTCTGGGCAATCACGACGCCTTTGCCAGCCGCGAGTCCGTCGGCTTTTACGACCACAGGCGTTCCGACCAGGGCGAGCGCGTCCTGCACTTCAGCGGCATTGCGGCAAATCGCATAATGCGCGGTGGGAATGTTCGCGCGCTGCATGAACTCTTTGGAGAAGGCCTTGCTGGATTCCAGACGCGCGGCCTTTTGTGACGGTCCAAAAATGGGTAGCCCGCGTCGCTCGAATTCATCGACGACGCCTAAACTGAGTGGTAGTTCCGGGCCGACAATCGTCAATCCAGGAGCAATCTTGTGCGCGAGTTGCACCAGCTCATCTATGTTCTTCAGATCGGCGGGAACACACGCCGCCTCGCGAGCAATGCCCGCGTTGCCCGGAGCGCAGAAGACCTCAGTCACCCGCGGCGACTGGCGCAGCTTCCACACCAAAGCATGTTCGCGGCCTCCGCCGCCCAGCACCAGGACTCTCATAGGTCAACGTTTCGCGAAGACCAATAAGCAATAAGCAATAAGCGCGGAGTTGTCAAACGCCGCCGATGTTCCGCGATGGCGTGCACGGATGAAAATCTTGTGGGGGTGGGAGGCGCGAGAACCGCGCTTCCTGGAGGGGACCAGATTTGCCGTAGACCGATGAATATCGCTGCCCGCCGGGGTTGGTGAATCGCGGTTCTGCCCTGGAGAGCGGAGCGCCGTTCGCCAAAGGTCAGCCCGCGCCGGAGTCCGAATTATTCGTGTGGTCGATAGATACACCTGTAAGGTTGTCATCCTGAGCCCCGGTTTTGGGCGAAGGGATCTCCGCGGACATTTCAGACTTAAATGCCTTCTCCAGGCTTTTCTAGCGCAATTTTTTATCGAGGAACCGAGATACTGCGTTTAAGTCTGAAACATTGGCGAAGATTCTTCGCGCAAAGGAGGCGCTCAGAATGACAGGCTTACAGGGTGTTGCGTTCTCATCAGAGCAGGAAGCTGTGAAGCACGCCGCAAATACTGGGCTTTCAGGGGTTAGGAGGCTCTTGACTTGACAATCGTAAGGTGCTATGATAGAGACTGTGAATGCAGACAGAAAGGCAGGCCGAGAAGTTACATCGGCGGAGCGTGAGCAGGGTTTCTCTGTGACAAGACTCTCCCTGTTCCCTCTGTCAACCCAAGGCCAACCCAAAGAACTTTTGGGTTCAACCCAAGACCAACCCAAACTAAGTTTGGGTTAACCCAACGAAAAATTGGGTTGCGATTGGGTTATCCCAACGTAAGTCCTTTAGATTTTGGGTTCGACAGAAAATAAGGATTTTTTTCTCCCTGGTGGACGCAGGCCAGGGCGCCGGCAGCCAGAACCGAAGCTGAGTCTGCTGATCACTTATGGCGGCTGATGCAAGCAACCGTCGCTAAATCTGCAACTTCCAATCCTCTAGGCCCTTCATTTAGAGTTCTGGGCGTCCGTATGGCACGTTTGTGCCCACCGCTGACTTCGCGCAAAGCGATCCCACACGGACTTCGGGAGGTTTTATGCGCAAGCTCTGGTATGTGGTTATTGGTCTCGTCATTCTTTTTCTAATTGTCGTGTTTGCCGTGCCCGCGTTCGTGAACGTGAACAAGTACCACGACAAGATTCAGGCAGAGCTGGAGCAGAAGCTCGATCGCAAGGTCACACTCGGCAATATGAGCCTGCGGATCATTCCGCTGTCGGTGAAGGTTGCCGACGCGACGATTGGGGAGGATCCCAACTTCCACACCGATCGCCCGTTTGCTACGGCGCAGGATCTTTCTGTCAGCGTCAAATTCTTTCCTTTGCTCGCCGGCAATATCGAAGTCAACTCGATCAATCTCGTGAATCCGAAGGTTGAGCTGGTGCGCAATCCGCAAGGCGTCTGGAATTTTTCCACGATAGGCAAGGCCGAGAACGCTCCCGCGCCGACTACCACAGCGCAGAACACACCGAAGAGCAAACCCACTCCAGCGAATCCCCCGGAACAGCCGAGTACAAACAAGAATGCAGGACCGGCGCAATCGCTCTCGATCGCAGAATTGAAGATCTCGAACGGTCAAGTGGCGATTACAGACGAGCAAAAGCATCAGAGCCGCGCCGTCTATGACAACATCGACCTCGATCTTTCCAACTTCGCTCCCGGACAGCCATTCGATCTTTCGCTGGCCGCGCACCTGCCCGGAACAGGAGATCAATATGTGAAGTTCGACGGCAAAGCCGGCCCGCTGAACTCGCAAAATTCGCTCAACACTCCGGTCGACGGGCGGCTGACGTTGAACCAGGTTTCGCTGGCGGGCATTCAGAAGTTTCTCAACTCGCCGCAGCTTTCCCAGTATCAGGCGACCGCAACCGGCGAGGCCAGCGTGCGTAACCATGAAGGCACGATGAGTTCGACCGGCAACATCGATTTGACCGGCGTTCGAGTGAAGGGGGTCGACATCGGGTATCCGATCAAAACTGACTACGATGTCAGTGACGACCTCAATAATGACCTGATTAAAATTGCGAAAGCCAACATCAACTTTGGGCCAACGCCGATCAGCATTACCGGCGAACTCAACGCGCATCCCACGCCGGCGCAATTGAACGTGCAGGTGAAGGCCAGCAACGCCTCGATTTCCGAACTCGCGAAGCTCGCGGGCGCTTTTGGCGTGGCCTTCAATCCAGGCACACAGGTGGCCGGAACGTTGAATGCGGACATCCACGCGCAAGGGGCATCTTCGCAGCCGGCGCTGAATGGAACGCTGAAGGCCGACAATCTCGTGATCAGCGGCAAGGACATGCCGCAGAGTGTGAAGATTCCGTCGATCGACCTCGCATTGACGCCGGATGTCGTCCGTTCCAATAACTTCACTGCGCAGAGCGGTTCGACATCGCTAATGGCCAACTTCGCCATGTCCCACTACACGACTCCGAATAGCGCTATCGATGCCACGATCAAAACCACAGGCGCGAATATTGGCGAGTTGATCAACATTGCCAAAGCGTACGGCGTTTCCGCCGTGGAAGGCATGAGCGGATCGGGGTCGCTCTCGCTCGACGCTCGCGTGCAAGGGCCGCTCAAGCAGCCGGAGCGCATGACCTACACGGGCACTGGCTCGATTCAGAATGCGTCGCTCAGCACACCGAACCTGACCAAGCCCGTGCTGATCCACACGGCCAACTTGAAATTCGCGCAGAACTCAGCGGTGCTGGAGAACCTGCAGGCCTCGCTCGGCAGCACCAATGCGACCGGAACGGCGACGGTGAAGAACTTTTCCGCACCGCAAATTCAATTCAACGTGAACGCCGATAAGCTCAACATCGGCGAACTGGAACAGATCACCAGTGGCAAATCTGCCACCAAGACCGCAGCCAACGATCATCGGTTCTCTCTCGTACCGTCCGCCTATGCGGAGGGACGCAGCGGCGACTCCGGCATCAGTCATATCGCGGGCACCGGCGCGCTGCATGTGGGCAGCATCATTTTCGATCAGCTCGCGTTGAGCAACTTCCAATCGAATCTAAGTTTTTCCGGCGATCCTGCCGGGAATCTGATGCGCACGCTCAATGGTGACATTAAATTCGATACTGGCAACGGGAAATTCCAAGGCGTCGACCTATTGCATGAACTGGCGTCGATTGCAAAGTTCACGCAGTTCGGGCAAAGCTCGCAGGGATTCACCAACATCATCAAGCTCGGTGGTCTGATTAACGTGAAGAACGGCCTGGCGAGCACCAACAATCTCGAAGCAGTGATCGACGGTGGCACGCTCGGCGCGCAAGGCACCGTGGACCTAGTCAGTGAAATATTGAACATGCACGTGAATGCCGTTTTGGGAAAGGCGCTGAGCGACAAAGTCGGCGGCACCGGTATCGGCGGGTTCATGCAGACGGCGTTGGCCAATAAAAGCGGCGAACTGGTGATTCCGGCTATCGTGACCGGAACGATGAACCACCCAGTCTTCGCACCTGATGTGCAAAAGATCGCGCAAATGAAGCTGAACGGCTTGCTTCCCACAACGGGAAATCCGGGACAGTTGGTGGGCGGGTTGTTAGGAGGCAAAACTGGCGGCCAAACCGGAGCGGTGGGTGGCATTCTCGGCGCTCTGACCGGCAAGAAAAATCAGCAGCAGGGAGCGCAGCAGCAACAACAGCAGCAGCAGCAAAATCCCGTGAACCAGATCTTAGGAGCTTTTGGAAAGCCGAAGAAGAAGTGAAAAAAGCAGCAATTAGCAACTAGCCGTTAGCAACTAGCGAAAAACAGGAGCGGCTCCAAGCCTGCACGGAGAGGGTTTGCTAATCGCTAATCGCTAGTTGCTTATGTCTGCTTGTTCGGCTTGCCTTTGCGGTTGAGTGCCACGGCAGCGCGGATGAGATCCTTCAAAGCTGCCTCATTGATCTTGTCGCCTTCGTGAATGTCGATAGCGCGCCTGACATTCCCCTCAAGGCTGGAGTTGAAGAGGCCGGCAGGGTCTTTCAACCCGGCTCCTTTGGCAAAGGTCATTTTGACGACGTTTTTGTAAGTCTCTCCCGTGCAGACAATGCCGCTGTGGGACCAGACCGGTGTTCCGGGGTTTGTTGCTTTCACCCACTTCCACTCTTCGACGATCTCAGGGTCGGCCTCGTGGATGATCGCGCGCAGTTTCGCGAGCGTCTTCCCGCGCCAGTCGCCAAGTTCCTCGACTTTCTTATCAATCAAGACAGAGGCAGAATGCACCACAGTGGGGTTTTTCATGGACAGCTCCAAGTCTGGCACTAGGCAAGGGATGAGAGCACTATCAAACTTGTCAAGCATGATATCATGTATACATGAGACGCGCATTGATCCAACTGGATGAGACCACGTATGGAAAGCTGAGGCAGAAGGCTTTTCAGGAGGAGCGGTCTATTTCTTCAGTCGTTCGGGAAATGGTGGAGGAGGGTTTGGAAGGGAGGGCTAGGCGCGCGAAACCTAAGCGGGCGAGTGAACTTCTATCCGTGGCCGCAGGCCGTTCGAAACCTGGCCGACACTCTCCCATTTCGGAAGGGCACGACGAAGCTCTGGCAGCAGCATTCGACAAATGATCTTTGTAGATACCTCCGCCATCTATGCGTGGGCAGATAGCGCCGATCCTAACCACTCCAGCGCACTGCGGCGACTCGACACAATCCTCGAAGCAGGGGAAGAGTTGCTAACCCATAACTATGTGCTTGTCGAGTCAATGGCGCTGCTGCAAGCCCGGCTCGGGCTCTCCACCGCGATTAAGCTCGCCAAAGACGCGCGAACCTTCGCCCTGGAGTGGGTTGACGAGGAGTTGCATGCGCGTGCCGTGCAAGAACTGGAGCGCTCGAAAAAGCGACAGGTCAGCCTGGTGGATCACATCAGTTTTCTCGTAATGAGGAAGCGACATGTGAGCATCGCTTTCGCGTTCGACTCCGATTTCACCGCAGCAGGTTTTCGGCTGTTTTCGGAGTAGGGGAACTGAGGAACCAGCAATAAGCAGAATCTGCTCTTGGCGGACATTGCTTTTGCGGTTGCTTTTGACTTTGCTTATTGCTTCTTGCTTATTGCTCTCAAAACCCAAAACGCCGGATAGCTAGCGCCCAACAGGATCAGCGCATAAATGCTGTTGTGCGTATCGGCGGCGAGGATGCTGGCCAGAAACGACGCATAGATAAACAGCGTCACACCTGTTATCCATGGATATCCCGGTACGCGGTAGGGACGCTCCCGCTGTGGCTCACGCCGGCGCAAGACGAAGATCGAGATCAAATCGGCGATGTAATTGATCACGAAAAAGAAGGCGAGCACGGCGATGATCTTGTTGAATCCGCCGTAGGAGATGAACAGCAGGGCGGCAGCGGTGCTCAGAGCAAGAGCCGTCGTCGGCGTGCCTCCGGGATTCACTGTGTCGGCATGGCGAATGATCAGCCGATCGCGCGACATCGCGTAAAGCACGCGCGACGCCATCAGATGGCAGGCATTCATGAAGCTGATGACCGAAATGATCGTGAGAATCGCGATCAGCCGCGTGCCGTATCCGCTCCAGATGCGATCGGCGGCGGTCCCTAACGCCATCGTCTGACCCGCTACCGACGAAATCGGCAACACATACACGATCGCCCACGCGACCGAGATGTAAATACCCGCAACGGCGAGCGCGCCGCCGAACATTGAACGCGGGATATTGCGCGCAGGATCTTCAACTTCTTCGGAAAAGTAAATCACGCCTGCCCACCCGTCATAGGTATAGATCATCGATTGCATCGCCAGGAGGAAAGCGACGAACAGCGGCCATCCCTGCGGCAGAGCGACTTTGGCGACAGCGGCCTGCGGCGGATTTCCCGGCGCGAGCAGAAAGCAGGCGGCAACAAGCGCCAGAAACCCGAATCCCTTAAGCAGCGTGCTGACCTGCTGAAAGGCGCTGCCCCAGCGCACGCCTCGCCACTGCAGCGCGGCGAGCGAGATCACAACAGCCACGGCTATCGGCCGAGCTTTGCCTGCCAGCGCGGGAAAGAGCAATCCCAGGTATTCCCCAATCACGACGGAAACCGCCGCTTCGCTGCCGCAAGTGGAAAGCCAGTCGGTCCACCCAATCACGAATCCGGGATACTCGCCGAGAGCGTAGCGGGCGAACGTGTAGTGTCCGCCGGACGAGGGAAGCATGGTTCCCAATTCGGTAATGTTCATCGCGGCGAGGAACGTGAACACCCCGCCGGCGATCCAAACGGAGAGGAAAAGCGCCTTATTGGGAAGCTGAGTGGCGACGTCACCCGGCGTCCGCAGAATACCGACGCCGATCGTATTGCCGACAATTACGGCAAGCCCAAATCCAAAGCCCAGAATCCGCAGCAACCGCCCGCGCCGCCGCTGTGAAGCCGGAACCTCAATTGCCGAAGCCACTTATGATCCTTGCCGTGCGCGATGTCATGTCTCATCGCTTTTACCACAAAAGAACTTAGCTGCGAAGCTCCGGAGCCCCGAAGCCCCGCAGCCAAGAACCAAATGCAAAACCAACGCCAAACCATTGCCAAAAAACGCAAGGTGGAATCAAGGCAAAGTAAGCGGACCCAACCCTGGGCGGCGTTGCCTCTCGTTTTTGCTGTTGATTCTTAGCTCTGCAGCTTCGGAGCTTCGGGGCTTCGGTGCTTTTGGCGGCACAGCTTCGCGGTTTCGCAGCTTCTATAATCGGAAACTCAACCATGGCCTATGAAATCGATGCTGCGGTAGAGCAATCCTGGACCCTGCCAGCAGAGGTTTACGTGGATTCATCGCTGCTGAAGCAAGAACAGCGATCCCTGTTTGGCGAGACCTGGCAAATCGTGGGCCGCAGAGACCAAGTCGCAAAGCCTGGCGACTACTTCACCGCTGAACTCGCCGGAGAACCGCTGCTAATCGCGCGCGGCAGCGATTCCGTGCTGCGCGGCTTTTATAACGTGTGCCGTCACCGCGCCGGTCCCCCGGCGGAAGGCTGCGGATCGCGCAAAGTTTTTCGCTGCGGCTATCACGGCTGGACTTACTCGCTCGATGGACGCCTGCTGAACGCGCCGGAGATGGATGGCACGGCCAACTTCGACTATTCCCAATTTGGGCTTCAGCCGATTGCGATCGGTGAATGGGGAGCCTGGGTCTTCGCGAACCTCGTCCCCAATCCCGAACCACTAGTTGCCGCGCTGCACGAGCTACCGGCTCAGACGAAGAAATACGATTTGGAACGTCTCACGCTGACCGAGCGCCGCGAATATCGCATGGCTTGCAACTGGAAGGTGTACATCGACAATTATCTTGAAGGCTATCACCTGCCCAGCGTGCATCCGGGACTCAATCGCGAACTGGACTACGGTCAATACGTGACCGAGACCTTCGAGAGCCACTCCCGCCAAGCCAGTCCGATTCGTGGTGCGGAGAACGAGAAGGACGCTCAGCGGCGCTACAGCGCTGCATCAAAAGATGATGCCGCTGAGTACTTCTGGATTTTTCCGAATTGGATGCTGAACTGTTATCCGGATAATGTCTCGCTCAATATCGTGCTGCCGCTGGAGACAGAAACGTGCGTCGCAATTTTCGAATGGTATTTTCCGGAAAGCGCATCCGCCGAGGCAGTTTCGAGCACCGTGCGCTTCAGCGATGAAATTCAGCAGGAAGATGGACACATCTGTGAAGTGGTCCATCGCAATCTGCGCTCACGCAGCTACCATCGCGGACGGTTCAGCGCCAGGCAGGAACGAGGCGTGCACCAGTTTCACCGGTTGTATGCGGAATGGCAGGAATCTGTGCGGGAGTGAAGTCGCTCCCTAACACCTGAGCCTTACGTCCGAGAGGGTTCCAGCGCACCCTGCTCGACTTTTTCCTGGCACTGGATGCAGTAGCGCGTCCACGGCACCGCTTCGAGGCGTTTGGGATTGATCTCGTTGCCGCAGTTGATGCACTCGCCGAAGGAGCCTTCACGAATGCGTCCTAACGCGCCTTCGACCATCGACAAAAGCTGACGGTCGTTGTTGCTTTGCGCAAAAAGAAACTCCTTCGTGTAGGAGTTCGCGGCGCGATCGGCGATGTCCTGAGCCGCCTCGGCGTCGGCAATACGACCGTCTTCCTGCGTGCGCGTGACTACGCGCCGCAAATCGTGCTGCCGTTGTTCCAGCTGCTTTTTGAACTGTTCGAGCCGCTTCTTATCCATAGTTGCCTGCATCGCCATGGCACCCCTAAAAAATCCGAACAAATATAGATGCCAAAATGCGCCTGGAGGGAAACAAAAATCATAAGCTGCAGTAGAAGAGAACGTCAAACGATTAGAGCTTCCAGCCGCCAGCTACCAGCTTCCAGCTTGGGTGGACAGGCTGAAAGGGTTTTGTCAGGTGAGTTGTACTCCTTACAACAGACGGGAAAGTTACGCGTTTCAGGCGTCCAGCTCCTGCAATCTACTGAGCGACGACGGTATGCCTATATCTAGAAGACGAATGTCGCCAGCAACGACTCCGTTGCCTCAACCGAAATCAAGCTGGAAGCTCGTAGCCGATGGCTGGGAGCTACTAAAAGAAAAAAGCCCTCGATCCGAGGGCTTGTTTCAAAGAGGCAGAAGGGGAGGGGAGCACTCAGGGAAGGAAGAGCAAGACGCCGGGTCGCATAATGGCAACCAACAGGCAATAGTGGAATAGCTTTCCAAATTGAAAGACCATAGGTCTTAAATAATGCTGCCTCTTTCGTTGCCTTACCCTTAAGCACTTGCCTGTCCAAACAAAGCTGCGCTAGGTGTTGAAAACGCGCAACTTAGAAACGTGCAGCATTCATGCGGGTTTTCCGCCTGGAGAAAACCCTAAGGCGAAAGTCAGAAGCAATAAAAACAGAATAGAGGGAACGAGCGTGTTGGTATTTCGATACCAACTTTAGGTCTGGGGCTGCTCATATTGAGCATTCTGCTGTTCCATCTCCTGAATCTTGTTCAGCAATGCCTTGTAACTGATCTTCAGGATCTTCGCTGCTTTGCGTCGGTTCCAACGCGTTTTGAGCAGGACGCGACTAATCGCCTCATGTTCCGCCTGCGCGGCAGCGCGCCGACCAATCTCGAGCAGCGATGGTGAGTTTTCGTCCAGAATTTCCGGCTCCGGCTCACCGGCTGCCGGTGTAGGCACCGGCGCAGCAGCAGACGCTTGCGTAACAGCTGGCACAGACGGGGGCGCGGCCGAGTTCGACGACATGATCGGTTTATGCGTCGAAATCTCGCGGATGATTTGCGCCTCGTTGCCAACGATCACATACCGCTTCACCAGATTTTCCAGTTCGCGGATGTTCCCTGGCCAGGCGTATTCCATCATCCGCTGCATCGCATAGTCGCTGAATGGCGGCGGATGCTTGCCGTAGAACTCGCTGTACTTACTCAGAAAGAATTCCAGGAATAACAAAATCTCTTCCCGCCGTTCGCGCAGCGGCGGAATGTGAATCGTGACTACGTTTAACCGGTAGAACAGATCTTCACGGAAAGCCCCGGCGCCGACGGCTTGCTCGAGAAATTTGTTGGTCGCGGCGAGCACTCTCACGTCGACGGCGATGTCCCGCTTGCCTCCAAGACGCGAAAACTGTCCATCCTGCAAAACATGCAGCAGCTTGGCTTGCAGCGCCGGATGCATCTCGCTGATCTCGTCCAAAAATAACGTACCGTAATTCGCCTGTTCGAACTTACCCAGCTTCTGCCGGTTGGCTCCGGTAAACGCTCCCGGCTCGTAGCCGAACAGTTCACTTTCCAGCAGTTCGTGGGGAATAGCGGCGCAGTTGACCTTCACGAATGGCTTATCGCGGCGAACCGAGTGCCGGTACACCATGCGAGCGACTACCTCTTTGCCGGTGCCGCTCTCGCCACGAATGAGCACGGTCGCGTTGGTGTCCGCTACCTGCTCGATCGTGTTCTTGATCTCCTCCATCTTCGGGCTGGTGCCGAAGAGGGTAGTGAAGTCGCTTTGGCCGCGTACGCGATCGCGAATCTGCGCGCCATCGCCGTTGGTAGATTTCTCCAGCACGCGCGCGATCCGCGAGTAGAGGTCAGGAAGCTGGAACGGAGTGGACACGAAGTCTTCCGCTCCCAACTTGGAAACCCGAAAGATGATCTCCGGCGCGGTGTGCCCGGAATAGACAATGACCGGCGTATCCGGACGAACCTGCTTGATTCTCTCCAGCGTTTCGGTTCCATCCACCGGCGGCAGGCTGTAGTCCAGAAGCACCAGGCTGGGGTCGAACGAGCGGACACTGCGCAGGCTCTCTTCGTGGTTCACGGCAAAGGCGATCTCGAAGTTTCGGCGGGAGAGAAAGTCTCCTACCGATTTCGCCATGGCTTCGTCATCTTCCGCGATCAGTATCTTGGCTTTAGCTTGCAAGTCTGTCCTCGATGATCCCCGCCAGTAAACGCGCCGAAACACAGCAAAATCGGGGCGTGGCTCAACCAAGGGCGTGAGCAGCACCCGAAATAATGTACTCAGATTCCAAAAAGTGGTACTTGGATGCCTATCTTAGCCTGTCTTGGAGCTTTTGTCTTTGTCATTCCGAGTCCGCCACGGCGGACGAGGAATCCCTACCGCCGGAATGAATCTTCCCGAGGTAGAGCAGAACCAGGTTTGATATAGACCAATAAATTGCGGCTAGCTGTGAATCAGGGTTCTCTGGAGGCGCGGAGCGCCGTTCGCCAAAGGTCAACCCACGCTGGAAGGCGTGGGTTCCGATTACGCGTGAGATAGGAGCGCCGGAGACGCGGCACTGCGCGAGTTTGGTGCCGCGCCTCCGGCGCTCGTCGCAATTTTCTTGCTTCATTCCATCCACACCTGCCGGTGTGGGCTGACGTTTGGCACCCGACGCTACGCGCCTCAAATCACGTAAAGATTCGTGCCTTTCCACTCTCTCCGTTGCTGTTAATGAAAAATCCTCGATTGCGCCGTCGGTCGACAGAAATCGTGGTTTTGCTTCTAGCCGTTCGAGAGGACCGAGCGCATTGATTTGAGGTGAAACTGACCCTCTTCCCATTCCGAATTGTTTCCTCGCAAAACGAGGGATCGCTCGCCCCGGAGCGCTCGCTTCGAAATAGGAATTCCTCGTCCGCCGCGGCGGACGAAGAATGTCAATCAGGCGTGATTTCCCGGTGTTTTTAGCTTGCTCGGGGTGAAGTGATAGGGAGGCCATGGGCCGCTGATGAGGATTTCGCAGTTTTTGAGCTGGCGGGCGGCGCTGTTGTAGCTGTTTTGATACCGTTCGACCGACTTTTCATCGATCAGGTGCGCGATGTCGATCAGCATGCCGCCGGAATTGTCCTTGCGGCAACAGACTTCCTCTTCCAGCGGATGAAACAGCTTGTTCACCTGTACGGAAATCGCGCGAGCCTTGGTCTGGCGCTCGCGATGTCTAGCGGCTTTCTCGCGCAGCCGCGTGAGGTACTCGCCGCCGACCGAACTGGGCAGCTCGATCTCGGTCATCGCCTCGCGCAGAGATCCGTCCTTGACTACCAGCTTCAGGTGCATCTCGGCTTTGCCCTTGAGGCGGCAAACAGAATCGGTAAAGGCTTTTCGGTTCGCTCGGATCGCGCGCCGCAATGCTTCGTCGTTATCGAAGACCGTGCCAAAACGGAACGGCAGTACCGTCGTATTGCGGAAGCACTGGCTAACCACGCGCGCGTGCTCGATCACGGCCTGCTGATCCAAGTCCCCCGGCGCGTATTCGCTGACGATCACCGCCAGCTCTCCGCTCGGATAAGCAAAGACTTGGCTACCGTTCACTCCACTTAACTGTTCAATGGGAAAAGGGCGACGAGAACGAACCGAACCCAGGAATGCTTTCTGTTCCGTAATACAGTACGCATACCAAGACATGACGCTTCTCCGTGGTTGTGCCGGGACGCAAGGTGTCCAGCACGGGAAGACCGAGCGAAAGACTGCGTTAACTTACGGTTGAACGGGCGACGCGAGCGACACGTTTTCGGGGGAGCAACGTGTTCACAGCTTGGCTTATCCTAGCCCCTGACCAGAGTAGTTTGCAAGTCCTTCATTACAGACCACCTAGAGCAAGTGCCCGGGTTCGGGGCAGAAGCGGCAAAATGGCCTTCCGTGTTTTCCCCAGCAAATTCCTGTTTTCTGCCGAGAATGACCGAAAGTCCCGGTTTTTGGCCGAAGGCCGATGAACGCCGGTAACCAGTTTGGATACCACGACTTCACTCGAATTCGGCATCTTACAATCGCACGACCGTTCTCCTTTGCGAGAGCGGATTCCTTCGTGTGCATGCCCCAATGCCTGTCGATCCGGAGTTCGATCTGTCCCAATTCGCCGTTCCGGGATGCGGTGAGCTGTCGGCAGAAATCCTTGCGCGCCGCCCTCAGAGCGTGCAGTCAATTTTGCGCTTAGCCAGTGTGACCGGCTCGCAGATGCAGCTCAGCCCGGCGCTGAATCTGATTTGCGATATGGCGATGGGCATAACGAAATTCGATAGCGCGTGTGTTTATTTCTGGAATGAGCCGCAGGAAAAAATGGAATTGCGCCTTCGTCGCGGGCACATCGAAGAGACGCCGCAAGTTCCGTGGGGCGGCAATCTGCTTCATTTTTGGGTGACACAGCAAGCGGCGCCGCTGCTGATCCAGCGCGGACGCCACCCCAAAGCCGACGCCGAACTTGATGCCGCCGGCGCTCGTTCCGTTTTGGTACTGCCGTTGTTCGTACAAGGCCGCGTGCTCGGGTCGTTGCAGCTTTTCTGCCGTGAGACCGACACTTTCTGCGAAGAAGACGCGCAGCTTCTGTGGACGCTGGCAGTGGTCTCGGAAAACCTGCTCACCCGCGAACAAGCCAATGAAGGATTGCTGCGCTTCGCGTTCACCGACTATCTGACCGGATTGCGAACGCGCGGCTACTTCGAGCAGCAGCTCGATCTCGAAGTCAAACGCTCCGACCGTAAAGGCGAACTCTTCTCGCTGCTCATGGTGGACATCGATCATTTCAAGCAGCTCAACGACAGCTACGGACACCAGGTAGGCGACACCGTGTTGCGCCAGATCACCGCGCTGCTCGTAAAAGACATGCGCGAGGTGGATACGGTCGCGCGCTATGGCGGAGAGGAGTTCGTCATCATCCTGCCTGATACCTCCGAGCCGGAAGCGGCCGCTGTCGCGCAACGCGTGCGCAAGAACGTGCAGAACGCCGATTTCAAAATTGAGGGACTCGACGGCAAAGAGAGACTGACGATCAGCATCGGCATCGCTGTTTACGGACGCGACGCCGCCTCACGCCAGCAGCTCATCGAATACGCCGACGCCGCTCTCTACGCGGCCAAATCCCGAGGCCGCAATCAGGTGCTCGCGTATTCGCAGCTCGTGACGGAAGAGAAGAAGCAGGTTTCGTGAACTTCACGTTTGTCATTCCGAATCCGCGAAGCGGACGAGGAATCCCTACCCTGTAGTTAATCTTTAGGGTAGGGATTCCTCGTCCGCCGCTGGCGGACTCGGAATGACAATAGAATCACTTCCCATACACCAGCACGACAAACGAATCCGGTACCATTTTGGGACGCTGCCTCTGCTGGCCGGGAGCAGGCTCTGGCGCCGGTTCAAAATCGGCGGTTACGGTGACCAGGTTGTGCGTCTTCTCGTCCACGCTCATCGTCCGCGCGCCGCGCTTGGTGGGCACGGTAGCAACTTCGCTGAAGTCTGTCGGCGAATTTTCTTTTATGACCGTGATGTTGCCTTCGCCATTCGAGCTATAGGCCTGCTGCACGCCTTTGTCGAAGGCGGTGGCGTCCACGCCGCGTCCGATCTTTTGCGTCGTTATCACCTTGCCTGAGTTCCCATCGACGATCGCCATCATCTCGTTGTGGCAACCGGAGAAGAGAACGTCATGATCGGCGTCGATCGACAATCCGTTGGGCGATTCACCTGGCGCCAGCGGCCACGTGTTGACTACCTTGAGCGCTTTCGGATCGATCTGCACCAACTCCGACTTGTCTTCCAAATTGACGAAGACTTTTCCTTTTCCATCCGACGCGGCAAATTCCGGTTTGCCCCCGAGATCGATTGTGCCGGCAACTTTGTTGTCTTTAGCATCGATCGCTGTAGCATTGCCGCTGCGGCCATTGAAGGCGAAGACGCGCTTGCTGTAGGGATCGAAGATGATCGCGTCAGGATTCGTTCCCGCCGGCACTTTTCCCGTTTGCTTTATTTTCTTCAGATCGAAGACCACGACGGAGTTGTCGCGTCCGTCGCTGATGAAGCCCTTGTGATCGGCTTTATCGAGCGCGATGCCGTGAATGCCCTTGAGACCGGTAATGTCGCCTTCGATTTTGCCGGTATCGATGTTCAAGACCTGCATGTGAGTGCCGCGAGAGATGTAGAGTCGGCGCGAAGGACCATCCATGTTGATGTAGTCCCACCCACCTTCTCCGCCGATCTTGTACTGATGCACCTCGTGATAACCATTGTCAGAAGCACCCGCGGTGGCGGGGGCCGCGGTGCTACCCGAATCTGACTGCGCGACAGCGCCCAAACATCCAAGCGCCAGCAGAGAGAGAAGAACACGAATGAGTTTCATAATTGAGCTCCTTGGGAAAAGCAGCGATTAGCAACTAGCGATTAGCAATTAGCTCTTTGCGGAACGGATATGGTTCAGCTAGTTGCTAATTGCTAATCGCTAGTTGCTGTCTCACAACTTCATCCCCTTCAAATACTGCCGAAACTGATCGCGCAGCTCCGGTTTTTTCAACGCGAATTCGACTGTGGCTTTCAAGAAGCCGAGCTTGTCGCCGGCGTCGTAGCGAGTGCCTTCGTAGCGGTAGCCGTACATTTTTTCTTCACGCAGCAGCAGGCGCATGGCGTCGGTGAGCTGCAACTCGCCGCCGGTGCCTAGAGGAGTGCGGTCGAGCACTTCAAAAATCTTCGGCGTCAGAATATAGCGTCCGATGATCGCCAGATTCGATGGCGCCTCTTCCGGCTTGGGCTTCTCGACCATGTTCTTGACTTCGTACAGACGAGCGTCGCCATTCACCGGACGCGCATCGATCACTCCATACGCAGAAATCCCCGGGCCTTCGACCTGCTGCGTAGCGATAATGCTGGACTGCGTCTCATTAAATTTTTCGATCATTTGCCGCAGGCAAGGTGGATTTGCGTCGATCACGTCATCAGCGAGTAGCACGGCGAAGGGTTCGTTACCGACCAGTTCGCGCGCCATGAGCACGGCGTGACCGAGTCCCATGGCTTCTTTCTGGCGGACATAGGCCACGTGGATCATGTCCGAAATCTGGCGGACGATCATCAGTAACTCGGTCTTGTTGCGCTCCTCGAGCATTTTCTCGAGTTCGTAGCTGACGTCGAAGTGATCTTCGATCGCGCTCTTGCCCCGGCCGGTGATGATGATGATCTGATCGCAGCCTGCGGCCAGCGCCTCTTCCACGCCGTACTGGATGATCGGCTTATCGACGATCGGGAGCATCTCTTTCGGCTGAGCTTTGGTGGCGGGCAAAAAGCGAGTGCCCAGTCCGGCGGCAGGAAAGACCGCCTTACGTACTCTCATGGCCATGTGCAGATGTCCTGTGCGCAGAACGCGCAATGCTGTCGAATTCTCCGATGCACGGAATTCGGAGGGCGGAACTGGGAATTATACAAAAAGAGCAATAAGCAATTAGCTGACCCCAAAAATCAAAAACAAAACCAAGCCCAAAGGCATCGGGGCACGACATGCCGTTGCGATCGCTGGTGATGGTTTTGTTTATTGCTTACTGCTTACTGCTTACTGCTTACTGCTTATTGCTTATTGCTTATCGCCTCTGCCGCCCATCTGTTCGCTCTTTCGCTGATCTCTTCCAGCGTACATTTGTTCAGTAGGCCATGTGTGACTGCTGCGGTGAAGGCATCGCCGGCGCCAATCGTGTCCTTTACTTGAACTTTAATGCCGGGGTGGCCGATAACTCGGTCCGCGGAGGCCAAAACACTGCCACGCTCTCCCCGCGTGAGGCAAACCAATATTAGGCCGTATCGGCAAATCAACTCTTGCAATTGGAATTCAATGGTTTTTTCGTTCAGCGAATTGCGTCCACCCAGTCCACTCTGTCCCCGACGTCCATCCAACGCGAGCATGGTTGCGAGTTCGCCAAGCTCAGCCTCGTTCAGCTTGGCAACGGTGGCCAGCTCCAGTGATTGCTCGATCAGCTCGCGCGAATAGAACTTCTGCCGCAGGTTAATGTCGAAAACGCGAAGACAGTCCGGGCGAGTGTTTTGAAGAAAGCGCCCGATCGTCTCGCGCGACGTAGGCGAGCGCTGGGCCAGCGTGCCGAAGCAGACGGCATCCGCCGACCGCGCCAGCCGTTGCCAATCGTCGGTCCACTCGAGGGCATCCCACGCGACCGGCTCGTGAATTTCGTAGTCCGGCTGGCCATCAAGCACGGTCACGCTGACGGTTCCGGTCGGCAGCGTCGGGTCCATCTGCAGATGGGACGTTTCCAGCTTGCGCCGCTGTAGTTCCTGCGTCAGCGAACGCCCTAACTCATCGGCACCAATCCGGCTGGCGATGATGGCCCATTCGCCGAGTTGGGACGCAACACAGCAGAAGTTCAGCGGAGCCCCGCCAAGGTGACGGCCGCTGGGCAGCAGGTCCCAAAGAGCTTCGCCGATCCCAACTACCGAATGCGCCACGGCAGGGATTCTACTGGATGTGAATCACCCGATCCTGAACTAGAACGAATTCATAGTTGGTATAGACCGGGGGCAGGGTTTAGGGAAGGGCGCGGATTTATCCGCGCCGTAGCGGGAATTCATACAAATTTGAAGTGCAGCGGCTTCAGCCGGCGGCTGAAGCCGCTAAACACCAATAAGTACAAGGGTTATCGGCATGCATAAATGCGTGCCCTTCCCTAAACCTCAACCTCTCTACACTAACCATGAAACTGCTCTAATGGCGAAGGGTTCACCGGTCCGGGCCCTTTGCCGGTGGCGAAAGAGTTCCCTAACGCCAAAGCCACAAATTCCTTGGCCTTTGCCACGGCCTGCCTCACAGAAATCCCAAGCGCCAGGTGGCAGGCCAGGGAAGTAGAAAAGGCACAGCCGGTACCGTGGGTGTTTGGGGTGTCGATGCGTTTGCCCGGGAACCGGGTGAAAACCGGGCCTGTGTCGCCGGATTCAACCAGCAGATCATCAGGCGACGCGAAGTGTCCGCCTGTGACCACTACGTTCCTGGCTCCAAGCTCCAAAAGCCGGATGCCGGCAAGCTGTGCGCTTCCGGCGTCGGCGACCGGGATTTCGGATAGCGCGACGGCTTCTTCTATGTTCGGGGTGATGACATCCGCCAAAGCAAGCAGGTCCTGCTTCAGGATTGCGAGTCCTTTGGCGTCGATTAGATCCGCTCCCGACGACGAGCGCAAAACGGGATCGATGACCAAATGCGCCGGACAGTGATCGCGGAGAAAAGCCGCGACGGCCGCCGCGACCTCTGCCGAGCCAAGCATTCCGATCTTTACGGCGTCTGGAGGAGAATCCTCAAATAACGCTTCCAGGGTCTCCCGAACCAATTCTCCACGGAGCGGTTCGACCCTCCGGACCCCCTGGGTGGACTGGACGGTCAGCGCGGTAATGCAGGCGAGGCCATAGAGCCCATGGGCGGCGATGGTCTTCAGATCGGCCGTGGTCCCGGCTCCTGACGAAGGGTCGAATCCCGCAATGGTCAGGACCAGCGACGGTTTGGGGCGACTTGGCTGCGGACCAGGCATCGGATCCCTTGTCAGAGCGGTGCTGCCTGGCAAGCACGAAATTCCCTGCTAATTCCCTGCCAATTCCCTGCTCAGGCGAGCCGCTCACTGCTGATTTCCAGCTACTACATTGAAACTACAACTACTTACGCTAAACTTTGTAAATTCCCTGCTAATTCCCTGCAAGTTCCCTGGTCGCTTTTCGGAAACCCGCGTCATTGGTGAGTTTGTGCGATTCGGACGCAAAAATTCCCTGCAAAATTCCCTGCTAGCAGGGAATTGGACCTTTGGCTGATTTCATCAGACAACCACCTTTCCAGCCAGCAGCTCTAATCTGGAACCGCCCCATAACCGCTTTCTGGAGGCGCATTTTGGATCAGAGTCGCTCGAAAAAGGCAAGCTAAATCAGCATCTTAGAAAAAATAAACTGCCTGTGGTCATGACTGGGGTTCTTTATAATTGTTCGAGTAAGTCTCTGGCCTATGGACAACGAATTCAGCTTGGAACCAACCCGCAAATTCGCGATCTCTGCCGCCGTAATCGGCACGCTCCTGCTGGGGGCAGCCGGTGTCTCGGCCCAGAACAATCCGCAGCCTAAGACCGCTCCTGAAAACCATGCCGCGCCGACTCCATCTTCGGAAGCTCGGGCGGACAAGCCGGTACTATCGAAGCGCTGCGTCCGCAGCAGCCGCAAACCGGCGAATACCAAGTATGCTCCTGAGGTCGGCATCGCCTCCTGGTATGGCCGGAAGTTCGAAGGCCATAAGACCGCCAGCGGCGAGCCTTTCCACATGTACGAGCTGACGGCCGCTAATCGGACCTATCCGATCGGAAGCTGGGTGAAGGTCACCAACCTACGCAACCATCGCTGGGTGCTGGTCCGGATCAACGACCGCGGTCCCTGGATCCGCAACCGGATTATCGACCTATCCTACAGCGCTGCCAGGGAGCTGCGGATGGACGGAATCGCCAAAGTTCGCCTGGAGATGGTCTCGACTTCTGTGGAACCCTCGCAGATGGCCATGCTCTCCGGCGCACGATAAACGCATCCCGGTCAGTACCGTTCCCGGTAGGGAATGGGTTCAGGGCACTCACGATAAAATCTCCTGGTGAACGTTCCCCCCTCCGAGCGTCTGATCGTCGCCTTGGATGTCCCTTCGGCCGCTGAAGCTCAGGAAATCGTCTATGAGCTTGGCGATCTCATCTGCTTTTACAAAGTTGGACTTCAGCTGTTCACCGCCGAAGGACCGAAAATTGTTTCGGAATTGGTGAACTCCGGCCGCAAGGTGTTTCTCGACCTGAAGCTGCACGATATTCCCAACACGGTAGCCGGTGCGGTCCGGTCGGCCGGCGAGCTAGGCGTTTCCATGCTGACGATCCACGCCGTCGGCGGCAAGAAGATGATGCAAGCTGCCGTAGAAGCGGCCTCGCAGAGCGTAAATCCTCCGCAAGTACTCGCGGTAACGGTGCTGACGAGCCTTTCCGAGACTGAGCTTCAGGATATCGGCGTACGCGTCCCAATCGCCAACCAAGTCCAGAATCTGGCGACATTTGCCAAAAGCGCCGGATGCAGGGGGGTAGTGGCCTCACCGCAGGAAGCAGCAGCGCTGCGCGCCAGCCTGGGTCCGCAGATGGCAATCGTAGTCCCGGGAATTCGGCCCGCCGGAAGTGATGTAGGAGACCAAGCCCGGATCGCTACGCCGGAAGCTGCGATCCGTGCCGGCGCGTCACATCTTGTGATCGGGAGGCCGATCACAGCCGCGAAAAACCGGAATCATGCGGCCGCCGAGATTTTTGCTTCCATTGCCAAGTTTTCTGGGGATGAGCGTGCCGCGGAATAGTGCTCTCTAGAAACTTCGGCCGCCGCAATGTGTTCTCGCCATCGATGTTGCGCATCCTTGCCGTCTTCCTAGTCCTCGCGGGTACAGCGCTTGCTCAGCGCGTCGAACAATGTACACAAATTTCCTTTGGCGGCGATTTGGAAGCGGGAGACAAGTTCTCGCAAGAGATCGGATCTGGGCTCATTTTCCGAATCGAACCCTGGGCCGATGAAGCAGGCTGGCAATTCGAAATCGGACCGACTGAAAGCAAAGCCGGCGATGTCGATAACTATATCGGCTTGCTCACGCCGCCGTATCGTGACAGCAACGCCACCCAAGTCAATACAGGCTGGGGAGTAACGGCGCAGGACGCAGTGAAGCGTCCGCGAGAATTCAAATTCCTACTTTCCGAGAAGCAGGCTCCGAAAGCCGAAGCTGTCTTAGATCAAGTTCTGTGGCCCAGTTCCCATCACGCAATGGAGAAGGCATTGGACATCCTGGCAGGATTTCCTTATGGAACGGGTGAGTTCAAAGTACTGGACTCGAAGATCACGCCCGGAACTCCGGTTCCCGGCTACTCCAATTGCGAGGCAGGTCATTGCGGACAGATCCAGTGGATTAAGTTCGAAGTTCATCTGATCGTTCCGCAGAGCTTCAGGCCCGATACTCGTCTACAAACGGAACGCGTGGCATGTCCGAAGTCGAAGCCTGGTCTGTGAAAAGGGTGACGCTCGATCACAACTGTTTCATTGCCGAGCACTCGGTCAGCATCTGTCGATAGAGCGTTTCGTAATCATCCGCCATACGCCCGGCGGAGTAGTGTTCCTCGGCGTAGCGCCGACATTGTTCCGGGTCAATCTCGTTTATGCGGGAAAGTGCGGCAATCATTTCTTCTGCATTGTCGGCGAGCAATCCTGTAAGGCGATCAGCCACAACCTCCGGCAGCGCTCCCCGGCGCAGTGCAATCACCGGCGTACCGCACGCAGCCGCTTCCATGGCCACGATCGAACTGGTCTCGTTGATTTCGCTGGTGATCAGCAGTGCCCGCGCATTGGCAAGCACTTCGACTTTTTCGACAAAAGTGGGCCGATCGATGTGCCTGACGCGGCTGCCGCCACGCTTAAAGCGCGGGATGATCTCGCGGGCGAAATATTTCTGGTGGTAGAGGAACGGATAAACCGTTCCAGCGACGATCAGCCTGGCGCCGGCAGCATGGGCGACGTCCAGCGCGGTGTGTGTGCCCTTCTCCTCGCAGATGCGGCCCAGCCACAAAAAATATTCACGTTTCTCGCGAGGAACCAGCCGAGCGGGAAAACGGTCGAGCGCAATTCCGTTGCGGATTACCGAAAGCATGCGCGGCAGATCAGCAAACTCGGTTCTCTGGCTCTCCGATACGCAATGAAATGAAACCTGCTCCGGCACAGAAGAAAAGTCGATACCGGAATAAAGCGAGCGCGGCAGATGCAAAGTAGCCAGAATCGGAAGAGGAACTTCTCCGCCGTGCCGCCAGAAGCTTCCGCTCATGTCGTGTAGGAAATCGAAGCGCGATGCCGCTCCGGCTCGCAGCCAGCGCACAATTTTCTCCGACTGTTCCTGTTCGCGCGCGTGGAATTGCTCCAACTGCTCGGCGGGTGCCCCGGTCGCGAAGAGTTCTCCGGAAACGTGAGAGCCATCACAGGCCGCCGCGGCAGTCGAGTGCCCGCGAGCGTGCATCGTCCTTTCCAGAGTCCACAAGACCTGCTCGGCGCCGCCTGCACTGTGCTCGGAGAGGGGAAGGAGCGGATAAGCGATGTACAGGATGCGGAGCTTGGAACTCGAACAGCGGGAAGAAGAATTCACATGCTTTCCATTTTGATTCCGACGCACTCATCAGAACGCCAACAATCAGTGCACGAGCAAGGTCGTGCTCTAGTGTGTGATCCACTCCATTATGTTTGCGTCTTCACCCCGGCTCCGGCAGAAAATTCGACGAACGCGGCGCAGACTTCTTCCGGTGTAATCCTCCATCCCCACAGCTCGTAGTTGGTCTTGTGCGAATGTGGACGCCGGGCATAGTCGTAAGCGGCTTGCGGACGAAATCTCTCGAGTTCCGTATGGAACGGCGGCAAGGCCGTGAACTGTGATTGATAGCAACTCAACATGCGCAGCTTGGCTTCAAGTTCGGTTCCGCCGACCGGATGCTCCAGCACCTTGCCGTGCTCCTCAACAAACTTCTGATGAGCGCCGTTGCCGTGCTCGTCGCGATGATAGAGCGGCGCTTCCCAAACTGGGAGCGAGTGCTTACGCCCAAGCTGGGCGGAAAGAAAGCTCACGGAATCGTGGTCCGGATGGCCGCCCTCATAGGCCAAAGTTAGAAGACATTCCGGACGAAAGCGCTCCACCAACGCGGAAAGCGCAGCGAACGCCTGCGGTAGCGAACGGTAAAGCTTCTGATCGATCAGTGGAGCGTTCGTTTGCCGCCGAAGAAATTCCACACTGCGCACGCCTACGGCTTCAAGCGCAGCGCGCGCTTCTTGTTCGCGCACGTTGGTGTAGGCTTCGCGCGATCCATACTTTCCCCAAAAATATTCGTCCTCGGGTGCGCCGTCGGTGCAGAACACGACGCAGGGCGCGCTCATGCGCTGGAGCAGTCCGCCGCAGGCGATACTCTCGTCGTCAGGATGGGCAACCACGACGAGCGTTTGTCCGAGTAGAGGCCGAAGCGGCATCATGGTTTCGTGAGATGCGGCGCCGAGTACGATAGCGATATACTCCCTTGCCAATGTCCCATAGCTCACCGGAGACTGCAAGCCTGCGCGAGGAGATCGTCCGTCTCTACGATGCGGGAGCACACGCCTGCGAAGTGCCACAGGCGCACGCAACCTTTGAGCGTTTCCGTGAGCTGCTCACGCATGGGGAAATCCGTGCGGCCGAAAAGCGCGACGGCGAATGGGATGTGAACACGTGGGTGAAGGAGGGAATCCTCGTCGGATTTCGTCTGGGCAAACTGCACGAGTGGACTGGCGGTCCGCTCTCATTCGTCGATAAACATACGTACCCGCCGCGCAAATTCGAATTACAGGATCAGGTGCGGGTTGTGCCCGGTGGATCATCCGTGCGCAGTGGAGCGTATGTGGCGCCATCGGTCATATGCATGCCGCCGATGTTCATCAATGCCGGCGCTTACGTAGATGAAGGCACGATGGTCGATTCCCATGCACTCGTCGGATCCTGTGCCCAAATTGGGAAACGGGTACACCTGAGCGCCGCCGCGCAGATTGGGGGCGTCCTTGAACCGGTGAATGCCTCTCCGGTGATCGTCGAAGACGACGTGCTCATCGGCGGCAATTGTGGCGTCTACGAAGGGACGCTCGTCCGCGCCGGAGCCGTGCTCGGAGCCGGAACCATCCTTACCCGATCAACCCCCGTGTACGATCTCGTTCGCGGACAAGTCCACCGCTCAACTCCGGATCGCGGACTCCTAATTCCCGAACGCGCCGTCGTTGTGCCCGGCTCACGTCCAGTGTCGCGGGGCAAAGGCGCGGAGTGGGGCATCGCGCTCTATACGCCGGTGATCGTGAAATATCGCGACGAGAAGACCGATCAGTCGATCGAGCTGGAAGAATGGCTGCGATAAAGCTTGCGATCTATTTCCCCGCCGACTTAAACACCTCGCCATTCTTCATCACAAACGTCACGTTCTTCAGCACACTCACATCTTTCAACGGATCGGAAGGAACGGCAATCACGTCGGCGTAGGCTCCGGGAGCGATCGTCCCGATTTTGCCTTGCATGTCGAGGAGTTCGGCGGCGCGCGATGTTGCTGACTGGATCGCCTGCATCGGCGTCATACCGAACTCGACTTCGCGCCCGAATTCCTGGGCAATGGGATCGGTCCAGGGAATGCCGCCCATGTCGGTACCAAAGGCCATCTTCACGCCGGCCTTGAGTGCTTTCTGAAATGAGGGACCATGGATCGCCGCCCGTTTGCGATCTCGCTTGCCGTCATCGGTATTCTCCGGCGCCCAGTCGTAGTAGTAGACCGAGAGAGTAGGGACGTACCACGTGCCTTGCCGGAGCATCTGCTGGATGTTCGCGTCGGTAAGCCCGAGGCCGTGCTCGATGGAGTCGCACCCGCCATCGAGCGCGCGCTGCAGGCCAATACCGTTGTAAGCATGACAAGCGACCTTCTTCTGCCATCCATGCGCTTCGTCGACGATGGCCTTCAGTTCTTCGACGGTGAGCGTCGGCTGCGAGACGAGATTGCCTTTCTCGTCGAGCCAGGACCGATGCGTCATATAGACCTTGATCCAATCGGCGCCGTTGCCGAGCTGCTCGCGAGCTGCTTTGCGCGCCTCGACGGGACCATCGACAAGCTGCGCGCCCATCGGCACCTGGATTTCCGGAGCGTAGCCATCCAGCGAATATCCGGCTGTGGACGAGATCGCGCGCGTAGCTACGAACATCCGCGGACCAGGAATATATCCCTCATTGATCGCTTCCTTGATGCCGACATCGCCATACCCAGCGCCTTCCGTTTCGAGGTCGCGCAGCGTGGTGAACCCCTGCTCCAGAGCGCGGCGCGCGGAGACCGTCGCCCGTGCTGCCCGCAGCGACGCTGGGTACTTGAGCAACTGAATGTCGTATCCGCCTTCGGCGGGATCTTCGCCCTGCAGGAAGATGTGGGTATGGGTGTCGATCAGCCCGGGTAGCACTGTCGCCGCGCCGAGGTCGATGACCTGCGCATCGGCGGGAGCCTGAACCGAATCAGAATCGCCAACGCTGACGATGCGATTACCGCGAATCACGATCGTCTGATTGCGTTTGGGCTGCGCGCTTACTCCATCGATGAGCGACCCAGCGCGAATGATCGTGGTTTTTGCCTCGTTTGTGGCGTGAGTGCCCATTGTGTTCTGGCTTTGCGCCGCAGCGAACAGCGAGGCCAGGGCGAGCAAGATAATGGCTTGCGTAGTTCGTATCATTTCTCCTCCGGATCAGCGAGCACAGCTTCCGCTTCGATTTCGACCAACATGCGCGCGTCGAGCAGTCCTTGAACCACGAGCAGAGAAGTCGCAGGACGGATGTCACGAAAGAACTCGCCATGTACGCGTGTCACGGCGTCGGCATCTTCCTGGCGCACAACGAACATGCGCGTGCGCACGACATCTTTGAGCGAAGCTCCGGCTTTCGCCAAGGCACGTTCGAGATTGCGAATCGTCTGTCGCGCTTGTGCCGGGGCATCTCCAATGCCAACGATCTCGCCGGATTCGTTGGTTGCCGTCGTTCCCGAAATCCAAATCTGGCGCCCAACTTTGACTGCGCGCGAGTAGCCGACCACCGGTTCCCACGAGGTACCGCTGGAGTAGTTCTGACGCTCTGACATGTTGGTGGGCTTGCATTGTAGCGCAGCAGCCTTGCAGCCCGAAATTTCGGGAGATCATTCGGCTAAGACCCGGCCTCAAAGTGGCCCGGAAGGACTGGCCAAAAATGACGCCGGTTTCTGCAGAATTCCCAAAATGGAGCACAAGAACCCACCGGAGCAATCCATGCGCAAAGGTGACGAAATTACGTTCATCCGGTTACCGAATCGGTTACCTGCGCGTGTACTCGTCAGTTACCCAGGTACATTGACCCTCAGTCACTTTGGACGTACGCTCTCCTCATCCAATTGGATAATGCCGCCATGCGGCACTTGCGGGCAGCATAAATTGCCGAAAAGGAGGAGGGGCCATGCGGAAGAGCTTACAGGTAATCGTTGTCCTGGGCGTACTCGCGGGATCTTTGCTGGCCCAGGATCGGGCGGTCTTGATGCAGAAAACCCCGCACTACCCGGAACTGCTCCTAAAGATGGGGATTGGCGGAACAGTAAAGCTGAGCGCTCTGGTGGCCGCCGACGGCACGGTGAAGAAAACGAAGATTCAGGGCGGCAATCCGATGCTCGCAGAAGTTGCATGCGGAGCCGTGAGTAAGTGGAAGTTTGCTCCGGCTGCGCAAGCCTCAACGGAGCCGGTGGAAATGACCTTCGAAGCCAAGTCCGCCACGGTGCGAATCGGGAATGCCAAAGGCAGTCAATGATTTCACTAAAAGAATTCGGCGTTGACGATGCCGCCTTTCAGGAGCAGGTTACCGGCCTGACGCAGCGCATCACCGCAGAACTCAACAAGCTGGAGCAGCTGCTGTTGGCGGGGATGGTGGATCGTCGCGTACTCGTCAATTTTCGCGAAGCCGTCAATCGGATTCGCACCACAAGCTGGAGCGTGCAGCAGAGCCTCGAACCAGGCGGCGAAGCTGCGCTTCCGACCATGCTCCTGAAAGAACGCATGCGCATCACCGAACAGCTTGCCAATCAGTTGGCAGGCGACTTGGATTCCGGCTCAATGGAAGTAGGGAAGCCAGAGTTAGGTTCGTTGGAAAAAGCTCTCGAGTCACTCTCTGCGGTTCTGCTCCGTCGCACTCGCGGCTGAGACGTCCGTTCAGCTCGTTACCTCGGAAACATTCCTCATCGCCTTATCTCTCTCTCATGAATCCTGCCGTGGCCCGTAAAGGGTTACAGTGAAACTGTAGCTTCTACGTCCCCATGCTGATCCTGATGATTGGATTGCCCGGAACGGGAAAGAGCACAATCTCGCGTGCTTTGGTCGAGCGCTATGGCGGGTTCGTGATTGATAAAGACGTGATTCGGCCGGCGCTCTTCGGCCCTTCCCAAATTGAGTACTCGGTAGAACAAGATGATTTTTGTCAGAAGGTGATGCTGGAAAGTGCGGAATATTTGCTGACGCGTAATCCGGAGCTGCGCGTCTTCTTAGACGGGCGACCTTTCTCGCGACGCTATCAGCGAGATCGTGTGCGGGAATGCGCGCGCCGCATCGGCGCGCCGCTGGCGGTGATCGAATGCACGTGCAGGGAATCGACTGCGCTCGATAGGATTGCGCGCGACCTGCAGGCCGGCAGTCATCTGGCTGCGAATCGAACTCCGGAGCTGTACCAGATCAAGAAGGCCGACTTCGAGCGTGAGCCCGAACTCGGCCCCAAACTGACGATCGATTCGGACGAGACTTTAGAGATCTGTGTTTCCAGCGCGCAAGCGTACTTGAGCGCCGAGGAGATCCGTAGCGTGGCTCAGCCGGATTGATTATTTCTTCTTGCGTCCGGACTTTTTCCCTTTTTGGCGCTCGTACTGTGCTACTTTCCGGTACATCGTTGTTTTACCGATGCCGAGCAGGCGGGCGGCGGTTAGCATGTCGCCTTTGGTCTGGCGCAGCGCGTCCTGGATCGCCTCTCTTTCCAGTTCCGCAATGGGAACGATTGTGACTCGACCTGAGCGACTTGCCATGGATCTTCCTCCAAGTATGTTTTTTCAGTTTGGAACTGCGGACCATTCCGCGATTCGCGCAAAAATGATCCGACCAAAAATACCAGAAGTCAATGATTTCGGTAAGTTCCAATTTGAGACGAAAGCAAGAACGAGGTAACAAGTAGAAGTGGTTACTGCTCAATATGAAACCGTTGCGCAAGACGAGAGTTTTGCCATTACGGTTACCGAAACCAGCAGTGCAGTAAGAACTCGCGATTGCCTTCAGCTCCCAAAATGGGAGAATCGATGGACTCGACGCTCTCGCCGCCGAGTTGCTCGACTGTCGCTCTCACCTTCGCCACGGCGTCTAGCTGCTGCTTTTCGTCCCGAACAATGCCGCCTTTGCGGATGTGTTCGCGTCCCACTTCAAACTGAGGTTTAACCAGGATCACAGCTTCCACTTCCAAGGCTTTGCTGGTTTGCGCTGCCTTTTCTCGCACAGCAGCAATCACCGCAGGCAAAACCAGCGTTGCTGAAATGAATGACACGTCCATCGCGAAGAAATCGATTGGAGTATCTAACTGAGGAGCAGTGAGATAACGCGCATTCGTCTTTTCCAGCAGGACAACTCGCGCATCCTGCCGCAGCTTAGCCGCGATCTGCCCGTAACCGGTGTCGGCGGCAATCACGCCCACAGCGCCGTGTTGCAGCATGCAGTCCGTGAATCCGCCGGTGGAAGCGCCCACGTCGAGACACACTTTGCCCGCCAGATGCATCGACCAGTGATGGAGAGCATGTTCCAGCTTCAGTCCGCCACGGCTGACGTAACGAAGATCTTCGCCCAGCAGACGCAGCGCCGCATCGGTAAGAACCGAAGTTCCGGGCTTCTCGATTTTCTGTTCATTGACGAGCACGCGTCCGGCCAGAATCATCGCCTGAGCGCGTTCGCGCGAGGGCACCAGGCCGCGCTGCACCAGCAATTGATCAAGGCGCAGCTTCATGGCCGCAGGGGCCTGCCATCGACAGTTCGGGCACACGCGACGGAACAGGCACAGTCAGCGTCGCCCATCGTTGAGTGCAACGTGTGCCTCATGCAGCCATTATCGCTGTGTGCCCGCTCTCGGCGACGATTTATGCACAGACTTTTCCTCAGCTTTGAGGAAATCGATAGCACTGAAGGTTCAGAGCCGAGAAGGTTCAGAGCCGAACAGAGAGAAGAAAGGGGAGATTAAGCCGTCTGACCGACGATGTGGGAATGTTGTACGCAGATCGCGCGGCGCACCGATTCATCGGCATGCTGGGTGAGCACACCTTCAGGATAAGCACAGTGCAAGTGAAAAGAGTGGTCGCTCAAAAGATCGTTCCACAACGTCTCCAGTTGCAACGCGCCTTTGTGATTACCGGCTTCGAGAAGCACAGCGACCATCTCGCCGAAAGCGGTGACGCCTCGTTCGCGATTCCACGCTGCCGATCGGGCGCGCTCCAGCAAAGGTCTGACGGTCTCTTCGAAACGCTCGCGATCAGGCAAACCCCGGACCATAAATTTCTTGAGCATCTCGCTGGCATCTTTCAGAATGAATCGGCCCGATTCGCGCAGGCTAGAGGGATCGAGTCCTTCATTTTCCAAACGCGAAGTGATTTGACGTTCGTGAGCTTCCGTGGCCACGAGGAGGACAGAATTGCCTGCGTTGATGGCCGCCGCAAAGATGCCGCAAAGCCTCTGAACCAAGGCTTCGTCCTGCGTGTAGAAATGCACCGAATGGATCGCGCCTGGCGGAGACACCGATAATGACGCACGTAGACTCACTGGGGTAGCATACCTGATTTTTTCGATGCGTGTCTCAGAGGAATTGTTGTAGCACACAGCTTCTAAGCTGCTGAGCTGCTAAGCAGCTTTGCAGTTCTCAGAAGCTTAGAAGCTCAGTAGCTTAGAAGCTTTCTCCTCACCAACGCCTGGCGGCGAGGTTCGATGTTCCGGCCGCGATTGACGTGGCAGCAGAGAGCGATTGGGGCACCCACCAAATGTGACGCACAATCGGATTCTCGCTGCGCATCATCTTCAGGCTTAGGTAATCCAGGCCGAACGGCACCACTTGCAAAGCCGGATAAAGCGCAGGCGAATGTGCGAATGGGCGCACGACTGGATCCAGCTCGCGTCCTCCTTGCCGGAGCACATCACGCGTTGAAACCGCGTCGAGCAGCGCCGCCCCATGCTCCGCGAACGCCAGGCTATACCACACCATCTTTTGCCGGGACGAAATGACCGGAGGCTGCTTTTTCAGCACCGGGCGAATGAGCAAAGGCGCGGCTGTAGCGCCAGCCGCCAGGGATGTCAGGCTCGACGACGAGCCGCCCTCGGCAACAGCGTTTTCCGCGACGGTTAGTGAAGGCTCCCCGCCCAAATTTCCAGTGTTGACGACCGGAACTGGCGCATCAGGCAGGCCGGCAAAGCTGGCCTCGGCAATCTGCACCTTCTCTGGTGCATTCGTCTGAGCGCTAGCCAACGATACTGCCAGCAGAATGATTGGAATCAACCGCACAGCCACCCCCGCTGCACGAAAGTCTATGGCGGTATTGTCCTCCCGGCCACTGAACTTTCGTAAGGTCGTATGCCGAAAGTAACTATCGCAGGCGAGGTGCCAACCGAGATTCTAGTTAGGTTAATCGAGTCAGTCACTTACAAGGCTAGGTGAGTGGGCAGCTGGCGCAATGTGCAACAATTTGCACATTGTTTTCCTACATCCCTGCCGCAGTTTTTGGTTCACCTGTGCGTCCGGCGGGGCGAACGCCCCTGACTGGGCAGGCAAGGACCTGGGCCGTGCCGCCAAACAGACGGCAGCTGGTTCCTGTACAAGGACGACTTTCCCTGATATTTCCCTACGCCTTTCGCTCAGGAAATGTGCATTGATCTGCTGCCTACGGATAGTCAGCTGAAAGCAAAGCAGTTACATCGAAAATCAGCAATTCCCTGTTCTTTCGCTGCTCGTTCGCTGAGCGAAAACGCGATCCCCTCGTCCTTGTTGAAGAAAACAGCGCCAAAAAACTTGCCCGCCCTGTTAATTTCGCTGTTCTGAGGGAAACCTCACTTCGCAGCCGACGGGCACACTAGCTCAAAATCCGATCTACGAAGCGGGGCTGTGGCTCTGAAAAAAGCGTGCGGCGGAGATTCGTCGGGAGACCGAGGGGTGAGAGTGGAATAGGATTTCAACGAGCCGCGAAGGAGATTTTTCCGATAGGTTCTGAACACTAAGTTTGTCCATCGCAGTGATGAACGGTTCAACGCTGGGCACGGACTTCCAGCAGTAGCGGTCAGCCTGCCGCTCGTTGAACCGCGAGTACGCATTCATCGCCGGCAGGAGCAGCAACGAAAGCGCGGCCGAGACCAGCGCAAGTAAAGGCAAGTTGGCGAAATCCGAGAGCATGTCAAACATGCCCGCCTGGAAGGTGGCGTAGCGAAGCACTTCGTTCGCTGCCCAAAAACCAAAGAGCGTAACGCCCATCTGGATCAAAATGCTCTTCGGGATGTGCCGATGCACTTGGTGGCCAAGCTCATGGGCGAGCACCGCTTCGATCTCGTCGTGCGAGTAGTTGTGCAGGAGAGTATCGGCAACAATGATGCGCCGAGTCTTTCCTAATCCAGTCAACGCGGCATTGGCCTTCTTACTTTTCTCGGACAGTTTCCATTCATAGACGCCGCGCACGCGAGTGCCGGCGCGTTCGCTCAAATGGACTAATCGCTTGCGCAGTTCTTCGTCTTCGAGCGGCACAAACTTGTAAAAGATCGGAAAGAGCACGACCGGCGCGAGCTGCGCGAAGAGGACAAACAAACAGGTGAACGCCGCCCAGGCGAAGAGCCACCAATAATTGGGCGAGCTGCGGATGATCCAGTACACGAGCTCAGTCAATGCGGCGGCAATGATCAGGCCGACCAGCCAGCCTTTAATTTCGTCGAGAATCCACGCGCGCGTCTTCTGGTTCGAGAGATGGAAATGATGCTCCAGCCGAAATCCGTACGAATCGAGAGGAATGCTGATGATCTTGCCGATTGCCACCAGCAGCAGCACGTAAAGAAACAGCGCCAGCGCATAGCGATCGCCGGAGGCTCGCCAAGCGACATCGCGCAGCGCGCGCGTCCAGCCGGTCGCGAGCAGAACAATCAGGAACGCAATCCCGAGGCTCGTGTCGGCAATTGAAAGCCAGCGGTGAATGCGACTGTATTGCTTGGCTTCAGGTGAATCCTGAGCGTGCGGCGCATTCGTTTGTGTTTCAGAAGTGGTTTGCATTTATCTACGATGTGAGGCACTGCAACATCAACCCACAATCGGTGTACAACTCACGCCGACTAACGCGCCGCTGCCATTTCTCCTTCATACACGAACGCCTCGGCCGATTTCAGCAACTCCTGCACAATTTCCGGCGAGCCGGCTTCGGAATAGACCCGCAGCAGCGGTTCCGTCCCGGAGGCTCGCAGGAGCAGCCATGCTTCTGCAGGAGGAGCTGCGGTTCCAGCTTTGCCTTTGGGAGCATCGAGAAAGAACTTCACGCCGTCCAGAGTCTCGACGCGGAGCACTTTATATCCGCCGATCTCGCGCACGCCGTTTTTCGCGCGCTCGATCGCGGAATTTTTCAGTTCGTTGGAGATGTGCATGTCCAGCCGCGCGTAATAGTGCTCGCCATATTTCTGCTGCAGGTCGCGAACCAGTTCGGCGAGGGTGCGCTTCTCGTCCGCCATGACGTTGGCGAGCAGCAAAGCATTAAGAATTCCGTCGCGCTCGGGCAGATGGCGCGTAATGCCGATGCCGCCCGACTCTTCGCCGCCGACGAGAATCTCGCGTTCCAGCATGAGATCGCAGATGTGCTTAAAACCGATGCCGCACTCATGCAGCTTGCGTCCGTGCTCAGCGGCAATGCGATCAAGCATCTTCGTCGTGTTGAACGCGCGCACCACTTCGCCGGGCCATTTCTTGCGTTCGAGCAGCCAGCGCAAAAGGATCGAATAAATCTTGTGCGAATCAACGTAGCTGCCGTCTTCAGCTACGGCGCCGATGCGGTCGGCATCGCCATCGGTGATGAAACCTCCATGGCAGCGCTCGCTGACGACCTTCTCCTGAGCCTCGCGCACATGCGGCTCGATCGGCTCGGGATTGATGCCAGGGAATAGCGGGTTCACTTCAGCACGAATCTCAACGTGCTCGATGCCGCGCTCGCGGAAGATGCCGGAGAGCACGCCGCGTCCAGCACCGTACATGCAATCAATCAGAAACTTGAAACGGGCTGCGGCAATGGAATCGAGATCGGCAAATTTCTTGATCGCCGCGATGTAAGGTTCTTTGAAATCGGTCTCGGTGACGGCGCCGGGTTTACCCGTCTTGGCGACAGGTTTATCCAACTCCGCCTCGATCGCTTGCATGATCACCGGACGTCCGGAGCCGCCGTAGCTGGCCTTGTACTTCACGCCATTCCAATTCCACGGATTGTGGCTGGAAGTGATCATCACGCCGCCGGCTGCTTGAAAATGTTTCACGCCAAACGACAGCGCCGGGGTTGGCGTGTAGTCGTTCGCTAAGCGAACCTGGAGTCCAGCCTGTGACAAAGTTTCCGCGACAGCGCGCGCGAACATGCGCGAGCCAAAGCGCGTGTCGTAGCCAACTACCACGCCGCGGCTGCTGTCTTCCTGCTTGACGACATAATTGCCGATCGCGGAGGCCGCGCGGCGGACATTCTCAAACGTGTAGTCATCGGCGATGACGCCGCGCCATCCGTCAGTTCCGAATTTAATGGGCTGCATAGTTAAGAAAGAGAAACAAACAGTTTAGACGATCACGGCAAAGCCGCCGCAAAAGCCCTTGCCTAGTTTAGATGCCGAGCTGCTGCCGTTTAGCTGACTCTGATGCGCGGGTTTGCTATATTCGAGGGTCATTCGCCCTAGACGGAGGTCGCGACGACTTCCGCCGGAGGAACGGTGCCCAGCCAGCAGCAGATCAAATGGTCACAGCTTCGCGTCGGAATTACGGTGCTGGTCGCCAGCGTCACGCTTGCCGTTCTGATCTTCTTCATGAGCGGCACGGTGAGCCCGTTCAGCCACAAAATCATCATTAAAGCGTATTTCGAAAATGCTGCGGGATTAGTGAAGGGCGCGCCCGTCAGCCTCTCCGGCGTGAACATCGGTAACGTCGATCACATCGGGATCGTTCCAGGAAAACCTCTCACGCCTGTCGAAGTCGACATGAAGGTTGGCACGCACTACATTCGCGATCTGCACAAGGACTCAAAAGCAACGCTGGCGACCCAGGGCGTGCTCGGTGCCACGTTCGTCGATATCGATAGCTCCCAAGCCAAAGGTCCGGAGGCGCAGGATGGCGATGTGCTGCCCACGACCGAAACACCCGCGTTGCAGGACGTGATGAAAGCCACGCAAGGCACAATCCAAAAACTGAACGCGCTACTCGACCAGGCGAGCGACATTGTCGCGGATATTCAAAACGGCGAAGGATCGGTCGGCAAACTGCTTGAAGATCCCCAGCTCTATAACCGCATGAATTCCACAGTCGCTCAGCTGCAAAAAGTGACGGAGCAGATTTCGGGGGGCAAGGGTAGCATCGGCAAGTTGGTTTACAGCGATGACATGTACAACAAAATCGACGATACAGTCACGCGGTTGAACAAGCTCGTCGGTGAGATCGATAGCGGGCAAGGCTCGATCGGTAAGTTCATCAAAGATCCGACGCTCTACAACAACGCCAATCAGACAATCGCGAAAGCCAATCAGTTGATAACCGACATCAATGCCGGCCACGGCGTTCTCGGCAAGCTGGCGAAAGATGAAGAGTACGCAAAGAAGCTAGATCGCATAACGACCAATTTGGAAACGATCTCGAATCAATTGGCGGCAGGCCAAGGCAGCGCCGGCAGGCTGCTCAAAGATCCGTCACTGTACAACAACGCGAACGACGTGATGGCAGAAAGCCGCAACCTGATCAAAGCCATTCGCCAGAATCCCAAGAAATATCTGACTATCCATTTGAAGATCTTCTGAGCAGTGTGTTCGTTTGTCATTCCGAATCCGCGCAGCGGATGAGAAATCCCTACCCCTTACGGTTCTTTATATAGGTAGCAGGGATTTCTCATCCGCTCCGCGGATTCGGAATGACAAAAGCCTAAATCTGCTATCATGCCCCTCCTATGGCACAGACAGCGACGACCGGAAACAGCTATCGTGTCCGCGATTTCATGAGCAGCACAGTCACTAGCCTTACGGTCGATGCTCGTCTACTCGATGCTGCGCTGTTGATTCGGCGCACCGGCAAGCGACATGTGCCGGTGGTGTCGTCGGAAGGGAAAGCGGTAGGAATTATCAGCGATCGCGACGTGGCGCGTTTGGCGCCGTCCGTGCTCTCGCCACTGACTCCGGAGGAATACAACAAGATCTTCGAGGGCACGCCGGTGACGAGGGCGATGACCAAGGACCCGATCACCATTCATCCCGAAGCGCCCGTCCAGCAGGCCGTGAACATCATGAATAGCCGCAAGATCTCGTCTGTGCTGGTCACGCAACCAGACGGTAAGCTTGTCGGCATCATCACTACGACCGACCTGCTCACGTTGCTCGATCAACTACTCACGCCTGCCAAAGCCGATTAGCTCAGGCGCTCTTGGCCAGCGGACGCGCCCGCTCCGGCATTACCGTCACCTGGGCTTTGCGTGGAGTCGCGCTCACGAGTTTCATCTCCTGCCAGTCATACGGAAACTCCTTACCGCAATCCAGACACACGACGTAGGTCCCCGTTACCGACGCCACTCCGGACCGACGCGAGCCTCGCGTCGTGATGGGGAAACTGTAATGCTTGTGCCAGCAACCGAAGAGCAAATTCACCAGACTCATCGAACACCCCTTGGAGAAAACCAACCACACAGGAGAGACTCAATCCCGCAAATTCAGCTTCTCTCGCCAGCTACTTAGATTCACGAGAAGCCATTTTGGTTCCTTCCTCATTTTTGGCTTTCTTGCTTAGGGAACGAGAACCGCCCATCCGTTCCAAACCCGGGTTTGTCCTGGAGGATGCTGTGGAATCCAAGTTGTTGAAAAGAAAACTTTAGAGTCGGAGCATCGGTGCATGTTCCCATCAACAAGCCCTATCCTGAAGCTGACAAAAACGCTGCCGCGCTGCCTCTCTTACCGCAGTAGATGCCTAAATTCAGCGGTGTAAAATGGAAGCTGGTTTCTATGAAGCTGAAGTCCCTGCTCGCCATTTGCTGCATCTTCTTGCTCTCGGTCTCTCTCGCCGCCGACACCATCGTCGAGGAGATCATTGCGCGCATCAACGACTCCATCATCACGCGCGCCGACCTGACGAAGAGTAAAGACGAGATCCAAAACGAATTGCGGCAGCAGAACATCCCCGACACCGATCCCCGAGCGGTGGAAAAACAGAAAGACGCCCTGCGCGACTTAATCGATCAGCAACTCCTGCTCGAAAAGGGAAAAGACCTCGGAGTCACTGGCGATACGGAACTGGTCAAGAAGCTGGATGAAATCCGTAAGCAGTTGAACCTGGCGAGCATGGACGACCTCGAAAAAGAGGCGCAGAAGCAAGGAGTTTCATTCGAGGACTTCAAACAAGGCATTCGCAACCAGATCATCACTCAGCAAGTGATCAATCAAGAGGTTGCGCCGCACATCCAGATCACACCCGAGGAAGTGCAGAAGTACTACGACGCGCATAAGAGCGAGCTGACTCAGCCGGAATCGGTGGACCTGTCCGAAATCCTGGTTTCGACCGGCGAGAACGATGTGAACGTCGATCCCAACGCACCCCCTCCGCCGGAAGACGCGGCCAAGGTCGCAGCTGCCCAGGAAAAAGCCAACCAGTTGCTCGCCAGCCTTAAAGGCGGAGCCAAGTTCGATGAGCTAGCGAAAAAATCGTCGGATGGTCCCACGGCTGGGCAAGGCGGCGAGCTAGGCGCGTTCAAGCGCGGCACACTAGCCAAGCAACTCGAAGATCTCACCTTCAACATGAAGCCGGGCACGTTCTCCGATGTGATTCGCACTAAGCAAGGCTTCGTGATTCTCAGAGTAAATGAACACACAGCCGCCGGCGTGCCTCCACTCAAGCAGGTCGAGAACCAAATTCAGAACGCGATCTACTACGACAAGCTGCAGCCGGCGTTGCGAGCGTATTTGACCAAACTTCGCGAAGACGCGTTCATCCATATCGCGAAAGGCTACGTCGATACGGCCGCCAGTCCCAACGAGACCGAGCCGGTCTTCACCGATCAACCACTGACGGCCGGGAAAAAATTGAAGAAGAAAAAGAAGATGGGAATTTTCTAGCAGAACCAGATTTGATGTGCCGGTGGACGTCGCTGTCCATCAAAATCTGGCGAATCCTCCTGCCGGGGAATAAGCGTTAGCATATGATTGTTCTTGGTGGGAGCCCCCGCATTTATGCGGGGGAGCGAGGCTTTTAAGCCTCGCAGCAACTGCACTTGCTCCTTGGATTGTGGCTTCAGCCACGGACTTTCATCTCCCATTGATTTTGCGCTTTACCGCCGGAAAGCTCCGGGGCTAAAGCCCCATCACGATCACCATCGTTCCCGGCGGACTCAAGTCCGCCTTCCCCCCGCATAAATGCGGGGGGCTCCCACCCAAAAAAGCCTTGGATTAACGTTTATGCCGCTGCCGGAGTTGACCTTTGGCAATCGGCGCTACGCGCCTCTAATCGCAGGGGATTGGCGAATCCCCTACTCTACTCGTTTACAAGGAGCAACCGGATATCCCGCACGTTGTTCTCCGTCGGCCCCGTGACAATCGCATCGCCAAGCCGTTCCAAAACAGGAAATGCATTAAAATTCGCGAGTGCCTGTCGCGCATCCTGACCGATCTCCTTCGCCCGCCGCCACGTCGTTCCATCCACCACCGCGCCTGCGGCGATGCTGTTGCCATCGATGCCATCCGTTCCGGCACTGAGCACAGTGAGGTTCTCGCCTGCGATCTTTTCGGCGCATTGCAGAGCGAAGTGCTGGTTGCGTCCTCCGATGCCGCTCTCGCGGTGAAGCTTCAGAATGATCTCGCCGGCTGAAACCAGCGCGACCTTCGGGCCTCTTCCACGCAACTCGCGAATGCGTGCGAGTAGATAATCCGCAGCCTTTTCGCTCGGCCAATCGTCCGGCGTATTGTCGATTTCCACGTGGAAGCCGTGCTTCTTAAGCAATGCGGCAGCCGCTTGCGCTGCCGTCGCGCTCGACAGAACCGGCCACCAGCGCGAGTTCACGAATGCCGGATCGTCACCTTTGGTCGTCTCTTCGAGCGCATGCTCCTCGAAGATGGCGCGCACACTTGCAGGCATTTGCGGAATCAGGCCGTGAGTGTCGGCGATGCAGTAGCAATCGTCCACGGTGCTCGAGTCCGGCATGGTGGGTCCGGAAGCGAGCGCGTCGAGACAGCGCTCGGGAACGTCACTCACCATGATGCTCACCTGCTGTGCGGGATACGCTGCCCGCGCGAGCCGTCCGCCTTTGATGGCGGAGAAATGTTTGCGGATCGCGTTGATTTCGGTGATCGTCGCGCCGGAGTGGACGAGCACGCGATACGTCGCGACCAGATCGTCCAGCGTGATCTCTTCGAAGAAGGGAGCTTCGACCATCGCCGACGCTCCGCCGCTGATCAGGTAAATGACCAGCGTATGCTCGGTCGCGCCGGCAACATGCTTGAGGATCGTTCGTGCCGCTGCCACTGATTCCGAATTAGGAAACGGATGCCCACCAAGAAAGTACCGGAATCTTGCAATCTGTGAGGTTGGCTCTTGCAAGCAGACGACGACGCCTTCGAATCTAGGACCGGTTTGCGCGATCAGCGCCTCGAGCATCGCGTTCGCCGCTTTACCCATGGCGATGACCGACACGCGCTCATACTCGTCCAGATTGTAGAGATCGTCTTCCACGCGCAGCACGCCGCGCAGGTATTCGACTTTTTTCTGAAAGACGCGCGAGATGCTGATCTCCTGCAACGTATCGAGGAAGATCTGCCGGGCGAAGGCGCGCATGTCAGCAGTCGAAGAAGGCGCGCTGTCGCTCACCGGTGCAGGCTATCACGGACGCCATTGAGACTCAGCAGATCGGGAAACTGGCGCGGCAGCCAGCTTTCGATGGCTGCGCGCATCTTCGGAAGGTGCCCTTCAAAGAAGTGATCGGCATCTTCAACAATCACGAGCTCTTTCGGCTCGGCTGCTTGCGCGAAGACCTCGCGCAGGTTTGTTAGCGGCCCGTACTGATCGTGGTCGCCGCTGATCATCAGCTTTGGCTTCGTGCAGATCGCAAGAAAGTGGTAAGCGTACATGCGGCCTTCGGCAGCAACCGGAGTACCCAGCGAAATTATTCCCACGACGCGCGGATCGGGACAGGTGGTCTTCATTCCCGTGGCCGCGCCGAACGAGAACCCTGCGAAAATGATTGGCACGGCGTACTCGTGCGCGAGCCAATCGAGAGCGGCACGAACATCGTCGCGTTCGCCACGTCCTTCATCGTGCACGCCTTCGCTCAGTCCTGCTCCGCGAAAGTTGAAGCGCAAAACGGGAATGCCGAAGCCGTTCAACGCTTTCATGGCGTGGTAGACGACTTTGTTGTGCATCGTTCCGCCGAACAGCGGATGCGGATGGCAGACGAGCGCAGCGTAGCGCGCGTTCGGCTTGCCCACATTGAGCAGAGCTTCGAGTTTTCCCGCAGGACCGTCGAGAAAGAAGGATCGAATTTCGCTGGGCACGAGAAGGCTGTTCTGGCTATGCTGGCTCTCGGTACTGTCTGCTCCAGTCAGTACCGTTCGCGGTAGCGAAGGGGTGATGCCCTGCGCTGGGTTCGGCACCCGTTCCCTACCGGGAACGGTACTGACCGTTGCTACTGCTTCTGTTGTTCTTCGCCGCCGGAGGCTTTCGTCTGTGCGATCGTCCAGCTTTGCTCGCCCACTTTGAAGCGCGCGAAGCGGCGGATAGAGATGTTCTCGCCGAGTTTGCCGATCTGGGTCGCGATGAGCTGCGAGACCGTTATCGTCTGCTCTTTGATGAATGGCTGATCAAGCAGGCAGACCTCCTCATAGAACTTGCCCATCTTGCCTTCGACGATTTTCTCGACGACGTTGGCCGGCTTGCCTGTAGCTGCGGCCTGGGAACGATAGATCTCCTTTTCGCGTTCGAAGTCTTCGGGCGTCACGTCCTCGCGCCGGATGTACTTCGGGTCGCTCGCGGCGATGTGCATGGAGATGTCGTGCAGCAGCTCTTTGAAGTCATCGGTGCGCGCGACGAAGTCGCTCTCGCAGTTGAGCTCAAGCAAGACGCCAATCTTGCCGCCGGCGTGGATGTAGCTGGCGACGGAGCCTTCATTGGTGCTGCGCGATGCTTTCTTACCCGCAACAGCTACTCCGCGCTTGCGAAGAATGATCACCGCCTGCTCGATATTGCCATTGGCTTCGACCAGTGCATTCTTGCAATCTCCAAATGGCGCGCTCGTCTTGTCGCGCAGTTCTTTGACCAGCTTGGCATCGATGCGGGGTGAATTGTCGTCAGGATTCATGATTGCAGTACTCATAACAAAAATACCTTCAGTCGGATAAAACGGTTTGATAAGTGATGGCCCGAGCGTCACAGCGGCTCGGGCCATGAATTTCGCTTTGTGTAGCTCGCTATCGAATAAGTTCCAGCAGCAAAATAACGCGACCGGTTATTCCACTGCGGCTTCTGCTTCGCTCGCGCTGGCCGCGGCTGCGGGAGATTTGCGGATATGCCCGCCCAGAACCTCTTCGAGATTGATGTTGTCTCCGCTGCTCTCGGTGTCCGTAGCAGCTTCGCCATCCTGGGCCTCGCTGGCGAGTTGCTCGTCGCTCGTAGTCCCGCCCATAGCGCCAGCCAGTTCGGCCGATTCTTTATCGGTCGCGGCTTGCGAGCCTTCGACCACCGAGTCCGCAATCTTCGAGGCGAACAGGCGGATCGCGCGCAGCGCGTCATCGTTGCCGGGAATCACGTAATCGACTTCAGTCGGGTCACAATTTGTGTCCACCACGGCGACCACTGGGATGCCCAACTTGCGCGCTTCACGCACGGCAATCTGCTCTTTGTTCGAGTCGATCACGAACAGCGCGTCGGGAAGCCGCTTGAGCGACTTGATTCCGGCCAGGTTCGCCTGCAGGTGCTTGCGCTCGCGCTCCAGTTTGATGACTTCCTTTTTTGGGAGCAGCTCGTAGCGGCCGTCGGTGGCCATATCGTCGAGCTCCTGCAACCGCTTCACCGACTTCTGTACGGTGACCCAGTTCGTGAGCAGTCCGCCGAGCCAGCGCTGGTTCACGTAGAACATGCCGCAGCGGCCGGCCTCTTCCGCAATCGCATCCTGGGCCTGGCGCTTGGTGCCGACAAACAGGATGCTCTTACCCTGCGCGGCCATATCCTGGACGTACTTGCTCGCGTCCTTGAACATCTTCAGCGTCTTCTGCAGATCGATGATGTAAATGCCGTTGCGCTCGCCAAAGATGAACTCTTTCATCTTGGGATTCCAGCGCTTGGTCTGGTGCCCGAAGTGGACGCCCGCTTCGAGCAATTCCTTCATGGTTATGTTCGCCAATTGACCTCCTTCGATGGATTGCATCGGAAGACCATTGTTGCGTCCCGCCGATTACATTCCCGGCCCGGACCCGGTGATTTGGATTTCGGGTTCGGGAAAGATAGCTTCGAAGCCTCGCAGCTACGAAGCTTCGTAGCTTACCGCTTGGAGAATTGGAAGCGCTTGCGTGCTCCCTTTTGTCCATACTTCTTTCGCTCTTTGCCGCGCGCATCGCGGGAGAGCAATCCTGCGCCCTTAAGCTGCTTGCGCAGTTCGACGTTGAATTCGAGCAGAGCCCGAGCAATGCCGAGCTTCACCGCGTCTGCCTGACCGGCGACTCCGCCGCCGTTCACGGTGGCGACCACGTCAAAGGTCGCTCCGGTCTCGGAGTTGACCAGCGGAGACTTCGCGCTCACGCGCTGCGCCTCGGTCACAAAATAGTTCTCGAACTGACGCCCGTTCACCTGAAAACTTCCGCTGCCAGGACGCAGAAAAACGCGAGCAATGCTCGACTTGCGCCGTCCCGTGCCGTAGTACTGAACCAGATCAGCCACTCTTAAGCTCCTAAGCCACGAAGCCGCGAAGCTTCGAGGCTAAAAATCAAAATCTCAACCACCAACTGCCAGCCGCAGCAAACCCAGGCTCGGTTTGCTAATTGCTAATCGCTAATTGCTAGTAGCTGCTTTTAGCGCCAGCGGCTCCGGTTTCTGGGCCGCGTGGACGTGTTTGTCGTCGCGATAAACCTTCAGCTTGCCGCCCATCGCTCTTCCGAGCTTCGTCTTCGGCAGCATGCCTTTGATCGCCTCTTCCACTACCGATTCAGGACGGCGGGCCAGCCGCTTCTCGTACTGTTCCTCGCGCAGGCCGCCGGGGAATCCGGTGTAGCGGCGATAGATCTTCTGCCCGGCTTTCATGCCAGTGATCTTCACCTTGGCGGCATTGATCACGATCACGTGATCGCCGGTGTCGATAAACGGCGTGTACTGCGGGTTATGCTTGCCCGCGAGAATATGGGCGACTTGCGTAGCAAGACGTCCCAAAGTTTGGTTCGCGGCATCAACCACGTACCACTTGCGCGCGATCTTCCCCTCGCTGGGGAATGTGGTGGACATTCCAGTTCTCCGAAAAAAGAAGCTGACAGCTCTCAGCCTTCAGCTTTCAGCCAAACCAACGAAGGCTGACATCCGAGGACGTTGTGCGCCTCGGATCAAGCTGCAAAAACAAAGGCTTGTCGCTAAATTTTTAACAGGGCCTCTGCCAAGCAGAGATGCCTGTTTTCACGAAAGTAAAAACGCAACGAAACCGCAGGCTGAAATCACCGGCTAGCTTAAGCGCGATGGACCACCCAGGCGGGCACTTGCAGGACTACACAAAGTATAGAGGATAACGGAGCAGCAGGGGAGAGTCAAACGAACCAGCTACTAGCTTCTAGCTACTAGCTTCTAGCCTTTCTCTGCTCCCCACGGAGGCGTCGAGGAAAAGCTAGCGGCTAGTAGCTAATAGCTGCCTTTTCACGCCTTCTGCACCTTCCCACTCTTCAGGCACGACGCGCAGACGCGCACCCGCTTGTGCGTGCCGTTTACGATCGCGCGCACCGGGCGCAGGTTCACGTCCCAGCGCCGTTTGGTGACATTGTGAGCGTGGCTGATGTTGTTTCCGAACTGCGGCCCTTTGCCGCACACTTCGCATACGCGTGCCATGATACGAACTCCAGATTTTTAGCGGACTCGCCCAGCGGGTCAGAGTCACAGGATGTCTTCAGGAAGCCTTGCCCCTTGGGCGACAACTCTAGAAGGGCTGGACACAGCGGTCCAAAGCTCTTGATTATAACGCGACGCCCAGTGTCGCTTCAATGCGCCACTCAAACCCACATGCTCACCTCATAACTGCCGCCAGTGCGATAAGCTCTTCCGTCATTTGGCCATCGGTCGCGAACGGCTGCAAAGCCTCCCGCAAGCCGGACTCGAATTGAGCCCGCTGGTTGCCCAGTCGCTCCGGCGAGGTCATCGAGAAAGAAAGCGCTCTGCCCACCAGATCGTCCACTGAAATCACATGGCTTTCGCGAACTGCAACTTCCTTGGTCTTCGCGAATCGCGACCCGGCGAACCACAAATTGAGATCAGGATGGTACCGGGATTCGCTGAAGTCGGGCACATATTTCTGCCATGCGTCGCGATAGGCCAGAAGCCAGGGATTGCAATCCTCGTGGACAGGCCTGCACCCACACTCCACGATTGCGCCGCCAAGACACACAATTCGTTCCAAAATGGGAAGAGCCCGCTCGCGCTCGATCCAATGAATCGCTCTCCCGATGGTGACTACATCAAACTGTGCGACATCTTCCGGCAAATCCTCAACCCGCGACTGGATGAACTCGATATCGATGTTTGCTCGTGATGCTGCCGACCTAGCCTCCGCGAGCATAGCTCCTTCCGGATCTACGCACGTACACTCGGCCGCAAACGGCGCGAATCCAATCGCTAACTGCGCCGGGCCACACCCCACATCCAACAACCGCTCACGACCCGACAAACCAAGTTCCTTTGCCAGCGCCTCAAAAAAACTGGCGGGATACGGCTCTCGATAACGCGCATAAAAAGGTACCGTCGACAGGAAGGCGCTCATGGGAATGGTCGTTCAATCGCAAATCGGCGACGGCGCTTGTCCTAGCTTTCTCGGCGGGAACGGCGCGCACGCGCACCTACCTCGCGGAGTTCCTCAATGATTTGCATTTTGCTCTCGGGACTTGCCTTCGCCATCTTCCGCCGGTACGCAACCCTTTGCCGGAACTGGTTTGGCGCGCGAAGCTCACGGGATAGATGCTCGCGCTCAAACTTGTTCCACTTCTTCATGAGTCCGTGCCGGGTGAGGATGGACCGCAGTTTCTCCTGATCAAGATCGGCCTGCTGAACAAAGCGGAGCGCGCGATCAATGTCTTTGGGTCGCCCCGTCTCAATAGAGATAGCGGTGAGGTGCTCGGCAGTCATGATCCACACCTTTTCGCCTTCAAAGTCAGCCTGCACGGCTTGATCGATCGCTTCTTGATCTAATGGTGAGCTTGGCGGAATGAACTGCACCGGCCAGCCGGCAATCGTGATCCACAGCCCTTCCGGCTTGGAGCCATGCTTTTCGAGATACTCGTAAATCTCCGAGAGGCTGTAAATTTCGCTACCGGCAGGTTTAGGAAGCACAAGAAAGACATCCATATCCTGCGTAGCAAATGGCTGAAGATAAAATAGCGCAGCTATCGCGCCGCCGATCGCGTATTTGCCGATCACGCCATCGCTCTGCATCTGCCCGATGATCTGAAAGGCCTCTTTCGTTTTGCGCGGTTCTTCCATCGGCACTCACCCAATGTACTTTATCCCAGTTTTTGCAATGCCAAGCGCAGCGAGGAATCTCTACCCTCACGATTCTCTATAAGGGTAGGGATTCCTCCTCCGCTGCGCGGATTCGGAATGACAGGCCTACTGCAGCAGCGTTCCGTTCCCGTTCTTCTCCTCCGGCGGGATTACGACGGCTGCGGCGACGTGGTCTCCCGCATCGAGATGCAGCAGGCGCACGCCCTGGCTGTGGCGTCCGCATTCGCGAATTTGATTCGTGTCGATGCGGATGATCTTGCCGTACTGGCTGATGATCATGCACTCGGAGTTTTCGTCCACCTGCATGATCGCCGCGACTTTCCCCGCGCGTTCGCTGGTTTTTATGTTGATCACGCCTTGCGCGCCGCGCGAGGTTAGCCGATATTCTTCGGCGTCGGTGCGCTTGCCCCAGCCGTTCTCGGTAATCGACAGGATCAGCGAGGGCGCGGGCTGCTCTTCTTCCGTGCCTTCGGCCTTCTTGCCGTTCGTGCGCTTGGCGTCCGGCGCATCGGTGAGCGCCATGCCCACGACGTAATCGCCTTCCTTCAGACTTACGCCGCGAACGCCATGAGCGACGCGGCCCATGGAGCGCACGTCCGACTCTTCGAAGCGGATCGCCTTGCCATCGTGCGTAGCCAGGAAAACGATCTTCTGCCCGTTGGTAATGCGGGCGGTAACCAACTCGTCTCCTTTTTCGATGCCGATGGCGATAATGCCCATCGACCTCACGTTCGAGAAGTCTTTGAGCGGGGTCTTCTTGACCGTGCCCTCGCGGGTCGAGAAGAAGACGTATTTGCTCTCGTCTTCGAGGTCGCGCACGTTCAAAATGGAGCGTACGGTCTCGCCCGGCTGCAGCGAGATCAGGCTGGCAATGGCCTTGCCTTTGCCGGCAGGTCCCACATCGGGAATTTCGTAAACCTTGAGCCAGTACACGCGTCCGGCGCTGGTAAAGATGAGCAGATACGCGTGCGTCGAGGCAACGATCAATTGCTCGACGAAATCTTCCTCGCGCGTGCTCATGCCTTTGCGGCCTACGCCGCCTCTACGCTGTGCGCGATAGGTCGAAATCGGGGTCCGTTTCAGATACCCAGAATGGGAAACCGTGACCGCCACCTGCTCGTCGACCACGAGATCTTCGAGCGTAATCTCGACACCTTCATCTTGAATGGCAGTGCGGCGCTCGTCGCCGTACTCTTTCTTGACCTCTTCCAGCTCTTTGATGATTACGTTGCGCAGCTTCTTCTCCGAAGCGAGAATGCTCTCGTACTCGGCAATGCGCTCGCGAATCTCCCCCAGCTCTTTAAAGATTTCTTCAGTCGAAAGCCGCGTCAGGCGATAAAGCTGCAGATCGAGAATCGCGTCCGCCTGCTTGCCGCTGAGCTTGCCGGCGGAGTGAATCTGCTTGTCGGTGACTTTGAAATTGGCGGCAAGCAGCGCCTCGCGGGCATCGGCGCGGGAGGCCGATCCGCGAATCAGCTTGATCACCTGATCGAGATTGTCGAGCGCGATCTTGTAGCCTTCGAGGATGTGCTCGCGTTCCCTGGCGCGTGCCAGCAGGAACGCCGTGCGTCGGCGCACCACATCGACGCGGTGGTCGATGAAGTACTGGATCGCAGGGATCAACCCCATCTCGCGTGGCTGATTGTTCACCACCGCGAGGAAGATCATGCTGAACCCTTCCTGCATCGAGGTGTGCTTATAGAGCTGATTCAGGGTGATCTGCGGTTCGGCTCCGCGCTTCAGCTCGATGACAACGCGCATGCCGTCGCGATCGGACTCATCGCGCACGTCAGAGATGTCGTCGATCACTTTGTCGTTGACGAGTTCGGCAATGCGTTTGACCAGGTTCGCTTTGTTGACCTGGAACGGAATCTCCTGCACGACGATCGCTTGCCGTCCTTGCGTGAGTGTCTCGATGGCGGCCTTGGCGCGAACGGTAAATTTCCCACGCCCCGTTTTGTAAGCTTCGTGAATGCCCGAGCGTCCGTAAATGATGCCGCCTGTGGGGAAATCGGGGCCTTTGACAACCTGAAGAATTTTCGCGAGCTGCGTCTGCGGATCGTTCACCAGCATGATCGCCGCTTCCACAATTTCGGTGAGGTTGTGCGGTGGAATTTTCGTGGCCATGCCCACCGCGATACCTTCCGAGCCATTGACCAGCAGGTTGGGAATGCGCGTCGGCAGCACCGTCGGCTCGGTGGTCGATTCGTCGTAGTTGGGCACAAAATCGACGGTCTCTTTATCGATGTCGGCGAGCAGTTCGCCAGCGATCTTCTTCAGCCGGCATTCGGTGTAACGCATCGCCGCCGGCGGATCGCCATCTACCGATCCGAAATTTCCCTGTCCATCGACGAGCGGATAGCGGAGCGAAAAGTCCTGCGCGAGCCGCACCAGCGTGTCATAGATCGCGCTATCGCCGTGTGGATGGTACACGCCCATCGCCTGTCCCACGACCTTCGCGCACTTCGTGTACTTCTTGTTGTGCTGCAGCCCCATCTCGTTCATGGTGTAGAGCACACGGCGATGCACGGGCTTGAGGCCGTCGCGCACATCGGGCAGCGCGCGTCCGATGATCACCGACATGGAGTAGTCGAGATACGACCGGCGCATCTCCTCTTCCACGTTGATAGGGATGATGTTGGCCGCGCCCGGTCCTTGTGGCGGCTCGCCGCCCGGAGGCGTCAGGGGGAGTTGGGGATTCTGATCGTCTGGCATTCTTTCGAAGCTGCTAGCTACTAGCTGCTAGCTGCCGGCTCCTTAAAGTTGTAAGCTGCGAAGCTTGTTCCAGGCAGCTTTGCGGCCTCGATTCCGACCGTTCCGGAACGCCGCAATGAAAGATGTATCTTATTGGATTCTCAGGATGTTAGCTGCCCGATGCGCTGTTTTGATTATAGCAAATTTTTCAGCATGATTTCGTTACAAGTCTTAACCGATATCGCTCGAATTTGTGTAGATCGATGCGTGCCGCCTTGCCGCATTCTCAGAGCCATTGTGGACCGCTAGTCCGTGGGAAGCTCCCCTCAGCCCGGCGTTGTTCTCCGGCGCTGCTCATTCTCGATCCCAGGAACGCCACCCGACCAACGGATCCAAAAAATCCTTATTTCTTGGCCGAACCCAAAATCTAAAGGACTTACTTTGGGATAACCCAATCGCAACCCAACTTTTCGTTGGGTTAACCCAAACTTTGCTTGGGTTTAGATTGGGTTGAACCCAAGAATTGCTTGGGTTGGGTTTGGGTTGTTCCCATCCACTTTTCCAAGATGAATGACGAAGCGCTTCCGGCTGCGAGCGGCCAGGTGCGCCGGTCTGGAATTCATAAGCTGCATTCGCTGCCGCCGAATTCGTTGGTCGATACCGACGGTTCAACAACTTGTAGGGAAAAATACCGGAGAATACCGGGAGCGCTTCCGGTATCTGGCCGGAATTATTCCGAGCCCTCCTCGGAATCACGCCGGAATTATTCCGGGGTGCCTCCGGGTTCTGCCAACCGATGCCGCCTGCCGTTCCCCTGACTTGGCGGTACCAGGAGCGCAACCGGAGATCAAGATTAAACGAGGTGGGATAGTCCGCACCCGTTGGGAGGCCAGAAGCTGGGACTTGAAAACAGGTTGCGAACTGAGGAGACAGTTGCATTATTATTCTTACCGCACTCTAGATCATTTGTCAAGCACAAATGTGTATGCGTTGTCAAGCACAAAAATAGCTCTTTTAATCTGATCAGAGCATTTTCAAAATTGGGGCGGACCGGATACGAAAGGCCTGCAACACGGGGAGCGCCGGACGCGATATAAGAAAGCCCAACGCGGGAGCCTCGGGTCGAAGTAATCAGGTGCCAGAGCGCCGGAGGCGGTATAAGGCGCTCTCCCAACGTGGCTTCCGTATCCTTGCTGCAAGCGCCTTCTGCCGTCCCTCCGGGACTCGGATTATTGATCTTGGCTACCCAATGCTCCCGCATTGGGCTTTCCTATTGCGCGCCTACGGCGCTCGTGTCTTTCTACTTTTCCGTAACGTCACGGATGAAAACGTGTGCTTCCCTGAACTGATCTCTAGTATCCAGAGATCTCTCGCTTTTATTGTGCCACTCGTTTTTGCATCGCCGTTTCCAGAAGCGTGGCCGCGTCCTTGCTGCTCATGCGCTTGGCATGATCGAGAGCGGTTGTGCCGTAGCGGTCGCGGAGCGAGGGATCGGCGCCGGCTTCGAGCATGGCGGCTACGTAATCTTTGCGGAAGCTGCAATTCATGAGCGGCGTGTCGCCATTGCGATCGCGCGCGTTTACATCCGCGCCGGCAGCGATGAGCTGCTTGACCGCTGGCGGCGTGCTGCACGCGTCGAAGAGCGGCGTGCGGTCCTGGTCATCGGTCTGGCTGACATTAGCGCCATCGGCGAGAAGCGCGGAGACGACCTCCTGCACGTCCTGCTGGTGACCTCCCTGGAGATACAGCGCTAGCGCAGCTTTGCCGTTGTAGCTTCTGGCATTCACGTCAGGATGATGCCGCAGGATTTCTTGCACCACGTCAGGCTTGCCCGAGCCGACGGCAGCGACCAGCACCGTTTGCAGGTCGTTGGGGTCCGCAGGCGAACCATTCACGTTGGCGCCATGCTCGATCAGCAGACGCACGAGCGCGAGATTCCCGCTGGCCGCAGCGGCGCGCAGAGTTTGGTAGAGAACCGGAGCGGAGACGTTCGGATCGGTGTCGAGCATGCGCTGCACTAAATCCAGATTGCCTTTGCCGGCCGCCACTTCGAGTGCGCTACGCTGCCCATAAACCGAATTGCTCATGATCGTTGCCGGAGCGCCGGCCGCGAGAAACTGCTGTACCAACTCCGGCGTTCCTTGCGCGATCACGGTCGCGAACAGTTCCGCGTTCTCGCTCGTCCTGGCCTTGAAATTCCAGTGTTCGGCCACCAGCGCCGGCCACGTCGCGCTGGTGCTGTGTACCCATTTTTCACTGCCTGCGGTATGGTCAATCGCTACTTCCAATGTGGTAACCACATCCGGCATACCGACATAGCTGCCCACGTAATCCACCACTTGCTTGCGATGGCCGTCGAACTCGATGCTCGTGGTTTCTGTGGGATTGTCGGTGATGCCGGCGCGGTACGCGTCTTTCAAAGAAAAGTAATCGGCCGCGCGGAAACGGGCGAATAGCTGCTCCACCTCGGCGCGCGAAATCTTGCTCTCGTGCTCACCGGTGATCAGGACGAAGGCGTTGCCGTGATATTTAACCGTGCCATCCCCGTCCACCTCCAGCGAATAGGCAGGACACGTGCCATAGCAAGCCGTGCGCGCGAGCGTCATACGGAGCGACGACCAATCTTTAATTTCCGGAAATGGAACTCGGGGTGAAAGCCACTGCTCCGTGGGAGCGAGCCGGACGTAGTCTTTGATTAAAGCGCGAACCGGAACGCCTTTCTTCTCAAAGGGACGGAACCTCTGCTGGCGCTCCAGGCTCTCTGCCTGTGTATAGAACTCCGACGGTCCAGCAATGGCGTGCGCGGACTCGACGTTTCCGTCGGCGCCAACGACCAGCTGCAGCGTAACGGTGTCCTGTACCAAAATGGAACGCGGATCGAAGCTCTCGGTATGCAGAAGATGCATCGGCGAAAGGCGATGCTGCCAGACTTCCGGATCGGGAAACGGCACCGGATTTTGCGCTGTGGCACGGGCCGCCGCGCTGAGAACCATCAGCGCAGCAAAGGCGCGGATGCTGCGACGCACGCTCATTCGTAGTCTCCTCATGGGCGGCGTCGGGCGGGGATCCGCACCACTCCTGCTATAAGAACGGCTCGCCAGGGGCAGCTTGCATTTGCTTACGCCCTAAGAAATAGCAAAGCTACGTTATTACCTGTAACGAGAGCAGACTCTATGACTTAGGCATCGCCGCCAGCTCGGCGTCCAGGTCAGGATGCTTGAGCTGGAAGCCGGTTGCGTCCTGATACGCGCGGGCAAAAACCAACAACTTAGCCTCGCCGTAGATCGGGCCCAGGAACGTGAGACTCACCGGCGTGCCCGGACCGGCAATGCTGTCGTCCTCGCCATTATCATTCCGCGGAGCACGTGGCGCGTCGGAGTCGCGAAATCCGTTGGGCAGGATTAGCGCGGGATTGCCGGTCAGGTTCGTGGCTACGAGTTGCTGTCCTGCCGTGGGCGTGACGATTACATCGAGATTTTCAAACAGCTTTTGCCACAGCTCCATCGCTTGCGTGCGCGCGCGGTTCGCCTGGATGTATTCGACGGCAGGTGTGAAGCGGGCGACGCGAAATTCGTTGGGCCAATCGTTGGGCGACTGTTCCGTGAGCAGCTTGTCTCGTCCGGAGCGAGTGAGATCGTCGAAGGCCGCGGCGGCTTCGGCGGTGAGCAGCGGCGTCATCGCGCCATAAGGAAATTTCGGCAGCTCGACAGGAATTAGGTTCACGCCCATCTCGTGCAGCTTGGTGAGAGTAGCGTCATTGAAGCGCTGATCGTATATTCTGCGTTCCTGGGCGAGTGCGCGTTGGCGCGCGCTTTCCTCGCGCTTCTTGACTTCTTCAGGCGTCGCGCTCTTCTGTTCTTTCGGCGCTTCGGGCTGCGAAGGCGGCTTAAGCTCGAACTCGTCTTTGAAGTAACCGACGCGCAGCTTGCGCCAGTCGAGGTTCGCGTCCCAATTGAAGGCGGCGTTCTGGACAGTACGATCGTGGCCGTCGGGACCGTAGATCGCATTGAGCACGATCGCCGTATCTTCGACCGCGCGGCAGATCGGACCAAGCTTGTCCATGGTCCATGAAAGCGCCATAGCGCCGGTGCGGGGGACCAGGCCGAAGCTCGGACGCAATCCGGTATCGCCGCATCGCGTCGAAGGCGAGGAGATGGAACCAAGCGTCTCCGATCCAATCGAAAAAGCTACGCAGCCTGCGGCCGTAGCAGAAGCTGGGCCCGCCGACGATCCGCTCGAGCCTTGATGCGGATTCCAGGGATTGCGCGTTTGTCCGCCGAACCATTTGTCGCCCATCGCCAGCGCGCCGAGCGTGAGCTTCGCGACCAGCACCGCACCGGCGCGGTCGAGACGCTGCACAACCGTCGCATCTTCGTCGATCATCTGCTGCTCGAATCCACCGGCGCCCCAGGTGGTGCGATATCCCTTCACGGCGAGCAGGTCTTTCGCCCCCCATGGCAGTCCGTGCAGCGGACCGCGATACTTGCCGGCAGCGATTTCTTTGTCCGCTTCTTGCGCCTGCGCCTTCGCGCGCTCTTCGGTGAGCGTGATCACGAACTTCAGCATGGGATCGTATTTCTTGAGCCGCGCGAGATACATGTCGGTCAGCGCGACCGACGAAACTTTGCGCGTGCGCACCAACTCCGCGAGCTGACGTACGTTGAAGAAGGCGACCTCTTCGATATTTTTCGGCGCGCCGCTGAGGTTCAGCGCCGGCGCGCTCGAAACGTGCATCGGACGCCGCACGGTCTCGAACTTCATCCCCGGCAGCACGGGATCGAAGATGAACGCCGGCGCGACGCTGTTCGGCATGTGCAGCTTGTAGATTTCGTCGTAGTCCTTGCGTTGTTGTGTCAGATCGTCGAGCATTGCCTGCCGGTCTTCTTCCGGAATGGGAACATCGGCAATGTCGGCGGCGCAGGCGATCATCTCTTTCGTGATCTCGCCTTTTTCTTCCGCCATCCCCCACAGCACACCGGGCAACAAGGTGGTGGTCAGTCCCAATTGTGAACAGACGGCAAGAAAGCGCCTGCGATCGAGCATTCGTGAATCCTCCGGGAAGTTTTCAGAAAACGGGAATTATAGACGCTGGGATCAACAGTGGGGCACTCCGCGCGTGGACGGTGTGGACGTAGTGGACTTGGTGGACCGACAGGAGATGATCAGCGGCTCCTCTGTGCCCTCCGTGACCTCCGTGTTCACCCCGGTTTTTGGTTTTCCCTCTTGCACTCTTGTCCCAAAACAATTACAAGTGGCGGTTCAAAATTTTGCCTCTAGGAGGGAACTTGTCTTTCTCTCGGTCCATTCTTTGTTGGTTGCTTACGTTCTCATTTCTGCAATACGGCGCGGCGCAGCAGGCGAGCACAAACGCGAATGCCAAGCCGATGATCGGCTACAGCACCGAAGCCTCGCGCACCGAGCAGGAATGGGAACAGAAGTTTCGCAATCTTCCTGTTGCCGATACGATTCGCGAGAACATGCGCCGGCTAAGCGCATTTCCTCACAACGTCGGCTCGCCCTATGACAAAGACAATGCCGAATGGATGCTGAGCCTCTTCAAGCAGTGGGGCTTCGACGCGCAGATCGAGACCTTCGACGTGCTCTTTCCCACGCCGAAAGAGCGGCTGGTGGAGCTGGTCGGGCCCACGCATTTCAAAGCGAAGCTGCAGGAACCGACCGTGCCGGGCGATCCGACGTCCAGCCAGACGGCGATGCAGTTGCCCACCTACAACGCCTACTCCGCCGATGGCGACGTGACCGGCCCGCTCGTGTACGTGAACTACGGTATGCGTGACGACTACGACGAACTCGATAAGCTCGGCGTATCCGTGAAAGGCGCGATCGTGATCGCACGCTACGGCGCCGGATGGCGAGGCATCAAGCCAAAGGTCGCCTATGAGCATGGCGCGAAGGGTTGCATCATCTACTCCGATCCGGCCGATGATGGCTACGACCGCGGCGACGTTTTCCCAAAAGGGGCCTACCGTCCGCCGGAGGGCGTGCAGCGCGGCAGTGTCGAAGATACGGAATATCCTGGCGATCCGCTTACGCCCGGCGTCGGCGCTACTAAAGACGCGAAGCGTCTGCCGATCAGCGAAAGCAAGGTGATTGAAAAAGTTCCGGTGATTCCGATTTCATATGCCGACGCGCAGCCGCTGCTCGCCGCGATCACCGGACAGGTGGCGCCGCAAAAGTGGGTCGGCGCGCTGCCGATCACGTACCACATTGGACCTGGCGCCGCGCAAGTGCATCTGGTGATGAAGTCGAATTGGGACCTCAAGCCGGTTTATGACGTGATTGCCCGCATTCAGGGCTCGACTTATCCGGACGAGTGGGTGATTCGCGGCAATCATCATGACGCGTGGGTGAACGGCGCGGACGATCCCGTTTCGGGAGCGGCCTCAGTGCTCGAAGAGGCGCGCTCGCTGAGCGAACTGGTGAAGCAAGGCTGGAAACCGAAGCGCACGATGATCTACTGCCTGTGGGACGGCGAAGAGCCCGGCCTGCTTGGCTCGACCGAGTGGGTGGAAACCCACCGCGCGGAGCTGCAACAGCACGCGGTGATGTACGTGAATTCCGACAGCAGCAGCCGCGGTTATATGTACGCTTCGGGCGATCATCGGCTGGAGCGCTTCATCAACGATGTCGCGAAAGATATTCAGGATCCGGAGAAGAACATCTCCGTCTGGCAGCGGTCGCGAGATGTGCGCTTCTCGCGCGCCAATAACGCGGAAGAGCGTACCGAACTGCGCACGCGCCAGGATCTGCACATCGGCGCGCTCGGCGATGGCAGCGACTACACTTCGTTCCTCGACTTTGCCGGAGTCGCCGCGCTCAATATCGGATTCGGTGGTGAAGGCGGAGGCGGCGTGTATCACTCGATCTACGACGACTTCTACTGGTACACGCATTTCGGGGACACCAAGTTCGTCTATGAACGCGCGCTCGCGCAATTAGGCGGCACAGCGATGATGCGTATGGCCGACGCCGAGATGATCCCGCTCAGTTACGGCGATGCGGCCGATACGATCGCGCAGTACGTCAAGCAGATTGAAGCTCTCCTCAAGACCGAGCAGGAGAAAACAACGGAAACCAACAAACAACTCGATGAGGGCGTGTTCGTCGCGACCTCCGATCCGGAGCATCCGACCGTCGCTCCGCAGCGCGAGCAAGTGCCGCCGTTCATCAACTTCGCTCCGCTGGAAAACGGCAGCGCGGCGTTGAAACGCAGCTCTGATGAATTCGAGAAGGCGTTGGCCAAAGCTCAGCAGCAAGGCGGCACCGCGTACGCCAACAGCGCGGTGCAGCAGCTCAACGAAAAGATCATGCAATCCGAGCGCGGCTACTTGGATGAAAACGGTCTGCCCGGCCGTCCGTGGTTCAAGAACCAGATCTACGCTCCCGGCGCTTATACAGGATATGGCGTGAAGACGATCCCGTATGTTCGCGAGGCCATCGAGCAAAAGAAATGGACCGAAGCTGATGAAGGGACGCAGGTTGTCGGGAAAGTGCTCCAACACGAGGCTTCGATGATTGAAGAGGCGGCTAAGAAGTTGGAGAGCATGGAATCGGGAAAGTAAACGATCCGGGGCGGCCCCGAACCGGCACACAAGGTCAGTACCGTTCCCGGTAGGGAACGGGTAACGCAGCGTCGAGGCAACAGTCACCCGTTCGCTACTGCGAACGGTACTGACGCTATAGCATGGAGTCACAATTTGAAAAGAACCCTAGCTCTATTCACGCTGATTCTTTCCACGCTCCCCCTCTACTCCCAAAAACCCAAGCTCACCCTCGACCAATTTTTCAACTACGTCGAATTTGAGAACGTCGCCATTTCTCCCGACGGTCATGCCGTCGTCTTCGGCACGACGCGTGCCGACTGGGCTGCGCAGCGCTTTCGCCGGGACCTGTGGCTCTATCGCGATGGCGCTGGGCTGATTCAGCTCACGCAGAGCGGACAGGACTCCGGCGCGCAGTGGTCACCCGATGGCAAATGGATCGCATTTCTCTCCGACCGCAAGATTCCGCTCGAGGCTTCGACCAGCGACACGGAAAAGAAAGATGTCACACAGCTGTACGTGATCTCATCGAGTGGAGGCGAAGCGTTTCCGGTCACGCGTGGAGAAGAAGGCGTTCACGCCTTCGCGTGGCTGCCCGATTCGCGCACGCTGGTGTTCGCTACTCGCGAGCCGTGGAGCAAAGATAAGCGCGAGGCGTACAAGACGGAATGGAAGGACACAATCCAATACCGCGAGCAGCTTCGCGGAGACGTGCTCGCCCGCCTCGATCTCGACACGGCGCTGAACGCACAGCTCGCGACGCCTACGGAAGAAAACGTCACCCCAGCCACAGAACCAAAACAGGAAAAAGAAAAGCAGAAGCCTGCCGAACCCGAAACTGCGGAGACGCCCGGCGCCAGCGTGATCGCATCCACGCCGTATGAAGTCGCGCAAATCGCCGCTTCGCCCACCGGTTCGCGACTAGCATTTCGCACGACAGCTCCTTCGCATCGGCAGGAAGGCGTGCTCGATTACGAGATCTTTCTGCTCGATGTTCCCAATCCAGGAAACAGCTCCGCCCCGGTGCAACTCACACACAATCAAGCGCTCGAAGACGCTCTGCGCTGGAGTCCGGATGGCCACCGGCTCTTCTTTGCCGTGAGTGGGGATTTCTACGGCGCTTACGAAGAGCTGCAGAAGCGCGTGTACTCGATCGATGTCGAGAGCCGGCAGGCGGAGCGCTGGGCGCCCAAGTTTCCGGGCGCGATCGAGAGCTACAGCGTCGATGCCAACGGCAGCCTTGTTGCGCCTTCCCGAATCGGAACGCAGGTGCAGATGTACACGGAAACTGCGCCCACCGCAGCATTCGACGAGCACCGTGGCTGGCCGGGCACTTACGAGAACATCTCTGCCGCCAAGAATGGCAGCCGGATCGCATTCGTGTATTCCTCGCTCACGCGTCCGGCGGAGGTGTACATCGCGGACAGCGTTGCCGGACTGGAGAACGCGAAGCCGATCTCGGCCTTTAATCGTCAGTTCGCCGCGAGCGATCTGCCGCAGGGCAAGACTTATCGCTGGAAGTCCGATGACGGCACCACGGTGGAAGGCATGCTGATCTTTCCTCCGGGCAAGTTCGACGCGAAGAATCTGCCGATGCTCACGCTCATCCACGGCGGTCCTGAAGATGCCGATGGCGATCACTTCGAGGCCGACTGGTATCAGTGGTCGGCGCTGGCGGCGACCAACGGCTGGCTGATCTTCCAGCCGAACTATCGCGGATCGACCGGATATGGCGACAAGTTTCTTACCGATATTCGTCCGCACATCGTGTCGGTGCCCGGACACGACATCCTCACCGGAGTCGATGCGCTGGTCAAAGACGGCTACGCGGATCCCGCACGGCTCACGGTTGGCGGCTACAGCTACGGCGGCTACATGACGAACTGGTTGATTACGCAGACCACACGTTTCAAAGCGGCGGTCACCGGCGCCGGCGCGGTCGAGCACACGGCCAATTGGGGCAACGACGATCTCACCTACGACGACGCGTGGTATTTAGGCGGCGCGCCCTGGGAAGCTGAGCAGAACTACAACGCCGAAGCGGCGATCTGGCAGATCAATAAAGTGAAGACTCCCACACACATCGTCGTTGGCGAGAAAGACATTCGGGTCGCCGCCGCCGAAGGGTACCTGCTCGAGCGCGCGCTGCACACCCTGCACGTGCCTTCGACGCTGCTGGTCTTTCCCGGTGAAGGACATCCACTCGACGTGAATCCCTGGCACGGCCGGATCAAAGTGCGGGAAGAGCTGAGGTGGCTGGAAAAGTACGGGCTGAGATAGATTTCGTGATTTCGTGATCGGGTGATTTCGTGATTTGAAAATCGGAAAATCGGAAAATCGGAAAATCGCGAAATCACCCGATTGCGCGTAGCGCCTTGGCCAATTGGTCGAGGCTGGCAGAAACGCTGTCTTCTATTCCGCCCACGCCAACACGAATGCGCTGCGGGTCCTCAAAGAAGTTTCCCGGAACGACACTAAGCTCATAATTCTGCCGCAGCCACGTGCAGAAAGTATCCGCATCTTGGTGTTTCAATTTGGGAAACACCACGGTCCCGTGCTCCGGCCAGGAGTATTCGAGCTGCGACTGTGAAGAGAGGACCTCGCGCAGCTTCTTCCGATTGCGATTGAGTCGCTGCCTTTGCACCGCGGCAATCTGACTGAGTTTCTCGAAGGCAATCACGCTGAGCAGTTCGGGGATATGGGCCGGAGTTGCGGCGTGCAGATCGTTGATGTGCCATATGCGTTCCGCCAGTTCCGGGGAGGCAAGCACCCAGCCACATCGCAATCCGCTCAGGCCATAGGCCTTGGTGAGGCTATTTGTGCTGATAAACACGTCGGGATCAAGATGGAACGCGCTGTGCGGCTCCGATTCCCAGAGCATCTCCAGGTAAACCTCATCGACGAGCACGCGCGCGCCAACTCGCTTCGCCATCGCTCCAATTTCGCGCAGCGTGCTTTCGGGCGTGAGCACGCTGGTCGGATTGTGGAGGTTGCATAATACGATCAGCTTGGTTTTAGGCGAAAGGTGTCGTTCCAGATCAGGAAGATCGATCTGGTAATCGGCTGTGGGTGGTCGCTGAAAGCGCTTGATCTCTAAGCCGAGATACTTCGCCGTATCCAGCAGCAAGCCATAAGTCGGCTGTTCGACCAGGATTTCCTCTCCCGGTTCGGCGCATGCCGCCAGAGCTAAATAATTGGCCATCGACGTTCCCGTTGCTGCCACTACGCACTCGATGGGTACGCGATAACGTTGGGCGATCGCGCGATTTGGTGGCTCATAACCGTAAACCGTCGGTCCATTGATTTCGAGCTTGTCCATGGAAACGTTCAGTTCCGAAAGAGGAAAATTCGCCATGCCGCTGGTCGCCAAATTGAACTTGGCCGGCGAACGCAGCTTGGCGAATTCCATGTAAGGGGAGCGCGCGTGAGTGCGGGTGAAAGTCATTGTTTTGTGCTCTAGTGCCTCTTTTGAAAAAACTGTCATCCTGAGCGAGGGCGAACGCCCGAGTCGAAGGACCCCGCAAATGCTGGAGCCACGATGAATGTTTTGGTTTCTACCGAAATGCTTCTCCTGGTTCCAAGCGAAACCAATGCGGCGTGAAATCTGTGAACATTTCGCCAGTGGCGACGGCGTCGGGGTCCTTCGACTCGGGCGTGCGCCCTCGCTCAGGATGACAGAGCTGTATTAAAAGTCCAGACCACTCCGGTTTATATCGCCTTTGCACGCGCCCGCCTCCAAAGGTAAAACACGGGAATTCCCGTGAGCAGAATGCCCATGCCGATCAGCGTATTGCCCGGATAACGCACAATCGTGTTGATCACGACCAGCGCGCACGCGAAACAGAAGATCGCTGTGGTCCACGGATGTCCAGGCATTAACACGTTCGCTTCGCCGAAGCGCCGCTTGCGAAAGACGAACAGACAGCTTGCCGACAACCCAAAAAAGATGAAGTCCATCGAGACCACATAATTGAGAATCTGTTCGTAGCGACCCGTGAGCATGATCACCATCGTCCAAATGCTCTGCAGCACGATGGCAACCACCGGCACACGCGTCGCCGGATGCACCCAGGCGACGCTGCGGAAGAAGACTCCATCTTCCGCCATCGCGAAGTAAACGCGCGGCGCGGTGAGAATGCCTTGGCTCAGGAATCCTAGTGTAGAGATCGCGATTCCGAACGCCAGAATCATTCCGCCGGTGCCACCCATCGCGGCGTTCATCACTGCCGATGCCGGCGTGCGGCTATTCGCCAGTCCCACCGGACCAAGCGCGCGCAGACAAACGAAGCTGACCGACACGTAGAGAATAATTACGCCGATCACCCCGAGCAGCAGCCCTCGCGGAAGATCGCGTCGCGGATCTTTCAGCTCGCTGGCGACGAAGTTCGCGGTCTGCCATCCACCATAGGCAAAGAGCACCGGCACCATCGCGGCGCCAAATTCCGAGATCAAGCCCAGCGAGAGCGGTTGATCGGCAACAGGTGTCCACGCGAGCTTCGGCGTGTGCAGCAGCAGAAATCCAGCGCCAACGAGAAACGCGATCGCGACAATTTTCGTGACCATCAGCGCGCTTTGCACCGTGCTGCCGGTGCGCACCCCGAGGCAATTAACGATCGTGATCGCCGCGAGCGCAACAACGCCGACGATCCGCTCCGATGCCTGCATGCCGACCAGTTGCAGAAAGTAGCGCGAGAAGGTGACGGTCACCGCGGCCATGCCGCCGGTCTGGATCACCAGCAGCAAGACCCAACCATAGAGAAATCCCAGCAGCGGATGATAGGCCTGGCGAAGGTAAGCGTATTGTCCGCCGACTTGCGGCAAGCGCTGCGCAAGCTCCGAATAGATGAACGCGCCGCCGAGCGCGAGCACGCCGCCGGCGATCCAAGCGCCCAGAATCAGCGCCGGCGTGTGCACCTGCTGCGCGACGACGTAGGGATTAATAAAGATGCCCGCGCCGACGATGCCGCCCATCACCAGCATCGTCGCGTCAAAGACGCCGAGACGCCGCGCAAGTTGCCCGGAGGTAGCGGAATCAGGTTTTTGCGCCTGGGAAAGCTCGGGCTGGGAACCGGGCATGGCGGGAGTCTAGCCAAATGGCGAGACAAAGGAAAGCAGCTGCCGTCGGCGTAGAAATCTCCGAGACTTTGCTTTTTTGAGGAATCTCGGTTCAGGGAAGGGCACGGATTGATCCGTGCCGTAGTGGCAATCTTTCTCAGCTTCGACCTTTAGCGGCTTCAGCCGAGGCTGAAGCCGCTAACGTTGAGGGGATGCGACTTTTCCGGCACGCATAAATGCGTGCCCTTCCCTGAATCGGTATATACAGGAACCCGAACTTGCTCTAAACAAGTCGCCCGAGCGCCGCTACTCGTATCGCAGCGCGATGAGTGGGTCCACGCGCGTAGCGCGTCGTGCCGGAAGCAAGCAGGCGCAGAGCCCAACAATGACCAGCAGCGCAAGCACGGCGCCAAAGGTGAGCGGATCGCGCGGAGAAACGCCCCAAATCTGGCTTGCCACCAGGCGCGTTAGGCCGAAGCTGGCGAGCTCGCCGACGGCGATGCCCATCGCGATCAGAAGTAATCCGCGGCGCAGCACGATCCTGAGTACGTTCTCGCGCTGCGCTCCCAAAGCCATGCGGATTCCAATCTCGTGTCTCTGCAGGCTCACCGTATAGGCCATCACGCTGAAGACGCCGATCGCCACCAGCATCAACCCGAGTGCGGCGAAGACGCCGAAGAGAATCAGGCCAAAGCGTGGCTGCGAATAAGAGAATCGGCTCAGATAATCCTCCAGCGTCCCTGTGAGCGTAAGAGCGACGCCGGAATCTACCGACCATATTTCGTGGCGCACGCTTGTGAGTAGCGAAAGCGGCGCGACCGCGGTGCGCACCAGGATGCCGCGCTCGAACGATCCGGTGATCGTGTATGGCAGAAAGGCTTCGGGCATCGGTGCATCCTGGAGGCCGCGATTTTTCGCGTCGGCGACGATGCCGATGATTTCGAAGTAAGCGTCGTGAGGAGCGTCCGCAATCGTGTCGAGGAAATTGAACTTGATGCTCTGGCCTAGCGGATCGTCTTTGCCAAAGAAATTATGCGCTAGCGTTTGGTTGATCACGGCTACGCGACGCGCCGAATCGATGTCGTTCGGGGACAGCAGCCGCCCGCGCAGGAGGCGCAGTTCCAAAGTGGGAAAATATCCGTCACTGCACAACTGGAAGAGGGACAGCCACGTTTGCGCGTGGGTCTTACCTGGAACGGTGACTTCACTGCCAATTCCTCCATAGGGAGGCAGCGTGCTGGTTTCGGTCGCCGTCACTACGCCGGGCAAGGCTTTTATCTTTTCCAGAACCTGGCTGAAGAAGATGCGCTTCTGTTCGGCGGTGTCGTAGCGCCCTTTGGGAAGCGGCGTGCGCGCAACCAGAATGTTCACCGGGTTCAACCCGAGTTCCACGTGCTGGAGAGCAAAGAGGCTGCGCATCATCAGTCCCGCTCCGACTAACAACACAATCGAGAGCGCGACTTGTCCAATCACCAGCGCCGAGCGAATGCGGCCGTGACGAAGTCCGGAGCTTGTGCCCCGGTTGCTATCTTTGAGCAGGTTGTGCAGGTCGCCGCGAGACGAATGCAAAGAGGGCGCCAATCCGCACAGCAGCGTGGCCGAGAACATGATTCCAATCGCGAACAGCAGCACGATGAAGTTGAGCGAGACGTGCGCCTCGGCGGGGATGATGCCTTCCGGCACGGCGGCGACCACTCCCTTCACTCCGCCATAAGCGAAGAGACAGCCGAGCAAGCATCCGGCGGTGGCGAGCAGAAAACTTTCCACCAGCAGTTGGCGGACGATGCGCGCGCGTCCTGCGCCGAGCGAAGCGCGGATCGCGATCTCCTTCTCGCGAGCGGTGGCGCGCGCGAGCAACAGATTGGCCACGTTACTGCATGCGATCAGTAGCAGCATCACCACCGCTGCCATAAGCGCGAACAGCATCACGCGGAATTGTCCTACGACGCTATCGGCCAGGGTCATCGTCGTGATGTCGAAACGCGCGGGATAGTTCTTGGGATAGATCGCGGCCAAACGATGTGTGATGATGCCGAGATCATCTGACGTAGTTTTCAAGCTCACGCCGGGCTTACGCCGCGCCAGCAGCCACATCGAGTGCAACAGGTTCACGTCGTTATTGCTGAAGTCGTTCGGCATCCAGAGATCGAGGGCGCCAAAGCGGAAGCGCTGCGGCATTACCCCTATCACCGTTCGCTGCTCGCCATTCAGCTTGATTGTTGTACCGAGAATGCCGGGATCGCTGTGGAATTCATCATGCCAAATTTGATAGCCGAGCAGTACAACGGGAACCGCGCCGGGCCGGCCATCATCCGCGACGATGGTACGCCCAAGCAGAGGCTTGATTCCCAAGAAGGGAAAAGCATTGGTTGTGATCTTGCCGCCGCGGAAGAGCTTGGTGCCGTCGCCGTTGGTATAAAGGATATCCAGGTTCGCGGTGCCGATGATGTCTTCGAAAACGTGGTTCTGCTCTTTGATAGCCAGATACTCAGGCATGGTGAAGCCGCCGCGCCCGAACCGGTCGGATCGCGTGCTGTCATGTACGAAAAACTGGGTCAGCCGGTCGGAGTTCCGATATGGGAACGGATCGAGCAGGATGCCGTCGATCACGCTGAAGATGACGGTCGTCGCGCCAATCCCGAGCGCCAGCGCGAAGATGGCCAGTAAAGCGAAGCCGCGATCCTTGCGAAGTCCCCGGATACCATAGCGCACGTCCTGCGCCAGCCAGCTCATGCTCGGCATCGCCTTCCTCCCAGCGTGGAGTACGCAAAACCAGGGCCGTAGTTCGTATAGACGCCGGAGACAGAAAAAAGTGCCTGCGGGACTCGCATTTTTTTGCCTAGCTGTTCCCGACTCGTAGGCGGCCCGCCCGCGCCATACACCTACCTTTGAGAGAAAATCGAATAATGTTGCATGTTTTTCGGCGACATTATTGTGGCAATGAACCAAGCGGCCGTTGATCATTTGTCATCCTGAGCGCCTCTTTTGCGCGAAGGATCTCCGCAGATGTTTCCTCCGGAATCGCGGTTTCCCGGCTCCTCTACGAGAACTCCGCGTAGGAAGCCGTAAACGGCTATTAAGGCCTCGGCATCGCGCGAGATCCTTCCGCCAAAACCGGGCGTCAGGATGACAGCTCTGAATAGTCTGGTTGTTCATTGATCCTGATAACCTCGCCGCAAAGGCGAGGTCGATTGCTCAGGATGACGTGCCTAAACACAATTTCTAAGCCCAACGTGGTTCCGGCCTTGCCGCATTAGAGGGAGCGCGCAGTTTTTCTCTTTGACTTACCTTGACATCTAGGGTTAGACTTTTTTCACAAGCTAAGTTGTCTAGGCATAGAAACCATGGCCAAGAACGATCTTCAAGGCAGTCTCGATCTTTTAGTCCTTAAAACGCTGTCGCAGCTCGGTGAGCAGCACGGATACGGAATCGTCTTCCACATCCAGCGCGCATCGGGCGAGTTGCTCAATGTAGAAGAGGGATCGCTGTATCCCGCGCTGCACCGCATGGAGCAGGGCGGATGGATCAGCTCGGCGTGGAAGTTGACCGAGACCAATCGCAAAGCCAAGTACTACCGGCTCACCGCCGTCGGACGCCGGCAGCTCCAGCAGGCGGAAGAGAACTTTGAGCAATTCGTGAAAGGCGTGCGCGCGATGTTGCGTTACGCGTGAGGTGATCCATGTCGCTCGTCCATCGCATTGGCAATCTGTTCCGTCGTCCCCATCTCGACAACGAGATCGACTCCGAGATTCGCGCGCACATCGAGATGCGCACCGCCGACAACCTTGCGCAAGGCATGTCGCCGGAAGAGGCGCGCCGCGATGCTCTGGTCCGTTTTGGGAATCCGGTTGTGATGCGCGAGCGGGTGACAGCCGAAGACGCCGCCATGGCGCTCGATTCCATCAGACGCGACCTGCACTACTCGTTCCGCCAATTGCGCCGTTCGCCAGCATTTACGCTCACGGCGATCGTGACACTGGCAATCGGAATTGCCGCGAACGTGGTGGTCTTCAGCGTTCTAAACGCGTTGATTCTCCGCCCGCTCGATGTGCCCAAACCCGCCGGTCTGTACAACATCGTTCAGGGACCGCACGGCTTCGACAATCAGTCGTATCTTGATTACCTCGATTACAGGCAGCGCAACAATACTTTCAGCGATATGGCTGCTTATCGATTTTTATATGCGGGACTCAGCACTGGAAGCGCAGCCTACAAGGCCTGGTTCTACGAGGTCTCGGGAAATTATTTTGACATGCTCGGCGCCGAGCCGCTGCTCGGTCGATTCTTCCATACCAACGACGAGCACGGCCCGAATTCAGCGCCCTACATGGTGCTTTCGGAAAAGATGTGGCGCACGCGCTTCCATTCCGATCCGGCAATCGTAGGGAAGACGGTTGACCTGAACAAGCATCCGCTCACGGTCATCGGTGTTGCTCCCGCTTCCTTTCACGGAACCGACATCTTCTTTTGGCCCGACCTTTGGGTCCCTATGGTCGACGAACCCGAAATTGAAGGTTGGGACATGCTCGGCAAGCGCACCGCTCACGCGGTCTGGATTCTTGGCAAGGTGAAGCCCGGTGTTAGCGCGCAGCAAGCAACCGACAATCTGAACGCGGTAGCGGCGCAATTGGCGAAGCAGTATCCCACCGCTGACGACAAAATGAGCGCCCGTTTGGTCCAGCCCGGCTTGATGGGCGATCAGTTTGGCGACCCGACGCGCGCGTTTTTGCTCGCGTTGATGCTGCTGGCATTCCTCGTGCTGCTCGCCGCGTGCGCTAACCTCGCCAGCATCTTCGGAGCGCGCGCCGCCGACCGCGGACGCGAACTCGCGATTCGTCTCGCCATCGGCTCTAGCCATTGGCATATACTGCGCCAACTACTGCTCGAAGCAATTTGCCTGTCTATTCTTGGCGGGATTTGCGGCCTGTTGTTATCCAGTTGGCTGCTTCGTTTTTTGTCGAATTGGAATCCGATGCCGGAATTTCCCGTGCACGTGATTGTGCTTCCCGATGTTAGCGTCTATGGACTGGCTCTGTTGCTCTCCATCGGCAGCGGTCTGCTTTTCGGACTACTGCCGGCACGGCAGGTATGGCAAACCAGCGAAGCTCAGGTGATCAAGACTGGTACGACGGGTAAACTGATCTTCCGCCGTTTAACTTCCCGTGATTTGTTGCTGGGCGTCCAGATCGTTCTCTGCACGCTGCTGGTGACCGCATCGCTGGTGGCACTGCGCGGGATGCAGCGCTCACTGCATGCTCCGCTCGGCTTCGATCCGCAAAACGTTACGCTAGCCCTCACTGATATGCACATGGCGGGGCACTCGGGCAAAGAGGCGCTCGTTTTACAGAAGCGCATGCTGGACGGAGCGGAGCAACTCTCCGGGGTAACGGCCGCTGGCATCATTGATGACAGACCATTGGGGGCTGGCGCCAGCAGTGATTATGTATATCGGCAAGGGGCGACCGACTTTCGCACCTCCGCCAGCGTGATGGTGCCGGATATGTTTTCGATCACCCCCGGCTACCTCGAAGCGGCCGGCACGCGCCTAATTGCCGGCCGCGACTTAACCTGGCATGACGACGCGCACTCGCCTGAGGTCGCGCTGGTGAATGAAACCTTCGCGCACAGAATGTTTGGCAATGCTCTCGCGGTTGGTCAGTACTTCATGACCGGAAAAAGCGAAAGCTATCAGATCGTCGGCGTCGTTCAAAACGGGAAATACGATTCTTTGACGGAAGACGCACAGCCGGCCATGTTCTTCGCCCAGGAGCAAAGGGATGCCAGCGACACCACGCTTGTCGTTCGCTCACAACTGCCATCGCCGGTGATTGCTTCCGAGCTGAGCCATATGCTCGACAAGCTCGACCCCAACTTGCCGATGACAATCCAAAGTTGGCCGAACGAACTGGATTTCGTGCTCTTTCCTGCGCGCGTTGCCACCGGAGCGTTAGGCGTGATGGGCCTGATCGCCGCGATGCTCGCCGTCACCGGCGTCTTCGGCATGGCGACGTATTCGGTCTCGAAACGAATGAAGGAATTGGGAGTGCGCGTGGCCCTTGGCGCTCGCCCGGCGCAACTCATGCGCTCTGCGCTCGGACGTCCACTGCTCCTGCTCCTGTGCGGTTCCTGCATTGGCCTGTTGCTCGGCGTGATCGCCAGCAAGCTACTCGCGCAAATCGTCTATGAAGCTACGCCACGCGATCCGCTCGTCCTCGGCGGCGTCCTGATCACGATGGCGCTGCTGGGACTGCTGGCAACATGGTTTCCGGCGCGGCACGCGCTGCGTATCGATCCGGCTTCGCTATTGCGAGAGGAATGAATGGAGCGTGTCCGCTTTTTGGGTGGAAGCCCCCGACTTTCAGTCGGGGGGAGCGATGCTTCAGCGTCGCGGAAAACACGCTCTTTAAAGAATCGCGCTTTAGCGCTGGTGCGTGGAGCCGGCGCTAAAGCGTAGGATTTTGAAAGCGTATTTTCTCCCGCTGCGCTGAAGCGCAGCTTCCCCCGACTGAAAGTCGGGGGCTTCCACCGGTGTCGCGACCCGAAGCTTTCGATCACAAGCTTGCAGAACCGCGAGCCCGTCACCCGCGTGTTCGTTTCACCAGAGCCGCCATCTTCCGGATACCGGCAACGATCTGCTCCTCTGAGGTGTTGCCGAATCCCAAAATGAAACCTTGACGAGCCGGCTTACGCAGATACGACGCGGAGAGCGGCACAAGCCATAATCCCTGCCGAGCCGCTTCATCGGCAATTTCTTGATCGCGAATTTTGGGCAGGATGACGGACAGATTCATACCCGCCTGCGCGCCGAGCACTTCGGCGTCTGCGCCAAGTTCTTCCTGGATCGTCCGCATCATCACTTGGCGCCGCTGGGCGTACAAAGTTCTCATCCGACGCAGGTGTCGAGAGAAATGCCCTTCGCGGATGAAGTCGGCGAGCACCAATTGGGGAAAGACTGGCGGACTAATGTCCATCGCCACCCGCGCGACTCGAAACCGAGGAATCAAATCTGCGGGGATCACGAGATAGCCGAGCCGTAAGGACGGGAAGAGGACCTTGCTGAGCGTGCCAATGTAAATGACGCGATCGCCTGCATCGAGTCCCTGAAGCGAGGAGATCGGCATGGTTTCAAAACGGTACTCGCTGTCGTAGTCATCCTCGAGAATCCAGGCTCCCGATCGCTCCGCCCACTCGAGCAATTGCAGCCGCCGCGCGGCGCTCATGGTCACGCCGAGCGGATGCTGGTGCGAAGGCGTCACGAATGCCGCTCGCGCCTTGCGCTGAAGCTTGAGTCCGGCGGCCACGTTCAGGCCTTCTTCATCCACCGCAACGGGAACGATACGGCAGCCATGCAACAGAAAAATGTTGCGCGCCAGAGTGTAACCTGGCTCCTCCATCCAAACCGAATCTCCGGGATCGAGCAGGACGCGCATGGCCACCTCCAGCGCCTGCTGCGACCCGCTCACGATCATCACCTGCTCGGCCTCACAGCGCACACCGCGCGCCGTCCTGACGTAGGCGGCAATCGCCGCGCGCAGCTCCTTGACCCCCATTGCGTCGCCATAGTTCAGTGAGTCCATAGAAGATCGCCGGCAATGGCGCAGAATCAGGCTGTTCCAAATCCGGAATGGAAATTGATCGAGCGCGACCTGATTGATGCTGAACGCGCCGGGTCCGCGTGCCAACACACTCTTGCCGGTCGGCAAGAGCGAGGACAGACGAGAAAGCCGCCGCGAACGATGCGCCCGGGGCTCGGTTTCTGAGTTTCGCGATTTCCAGAACTGCGGAATCTCATCCGGCAGCGAATGCGAGACCACCGTGCCCGCTCCTACGCGCATTTCAAAATATCCCTCTGCCTGGAGCTGCGCGTAGGCATTCAAAATGGGAATGCGCGAGACGCCCAACTCGCCGGCCAGCAGACGTGTGGAAGGTACACGCTCACCCGGCCGAAGATTGTGTTCGAGAATGGCCGAGCGGTAGCCCTCGTAGATCTGCCGCTGCAGCGGTATACGCTGCCTGCGATCCACTGCGATGAGCGGCGATATTCCCGAAGGAACCTTCTTCATCTGCCCAATCTAGTGGCTATATGGAAATGCGGTCAAGTGGATATTGTGAGCAACCACTTTTCCATTTAACTTGCGCATGTTAGGTACAGCACAGCCTGACTAAGCGACCGCCTGCCTGGGATACTGGGCGATCTTCAGGCGGGCGGCTTCGGTTTCGGACGAGCCATCGAGGTGAGCGAAGTGAGTTCCCACACGGTAATCGAAAACATCGCGGGTGCGAGTGTGCCGGTTCTGGACGCACTGGACGACGGTGAAAGCGTTTCAGCGGCAACGCAGTGCTTTCTTCGCGCGATCCACTTCAAAGAAGAAAGAGTTTCGCGAAGCTCCAGGCCGGCGGACCTGCCGACGGCTCAGCAGACGCCGCTCCGGCGATTGCCGTCGCGCATTGGAATTAAGTGCAAGCGGAATATTTCGTTTGTCGATGCGCGGGAAATCAGCGCGGTGGAAGCGCAGGCCAACTACGTCCTCGTTCGCCACAAGACGGCGAATGTGATGGTGCGCGAGTCGATCTCAGCCATGGCAGAGAAGCTCAAGCCGTTTGGCTTGGTGCGAATTCATCGTTCATATCTGGTCAACGTGGCGTTTGTCGAGGAAATCAAGGCGCTAGCCAGCGGAGAATACTCGCTGCGAATCCGAGGCGGGCATCGCTACACCGTCTCGCGCAAATACAAAAACAATTTGCGATTCCTCGCCGACGTGTGGTGCGGAGTGAATACGGGACTGTTTGCGTGACTTAAATCCCCCTCAGGCGGACGCTTTGGTAGATGCTGTTAAAAATTGTCATCCCTCGGGCCGCCGCGCAACAGCATCAGCAACACTGCACTCGGTGCGGCCCGGGGGATCCGCTGTTTGCCGGCGACAGCGGACAGCAGATCCCCCGCGCCGCAAAATCCGACTTTTCTTGTCCTATCACGTTCTTCCCGCGGCGCGAGGGATGACAATTTCAAAAGACATCCTTGAGCGGAGGTTTTTTTAAGCCTCATAACCTCGCACTCGGCAACGTTGGTTGCTTAGGGCGACAACTCTCATGAACGCCATCGCCCGTTACTTCCGCAGCGGCACCAGCGCCTGCAGCCGCTGATCGCGCAGATAGAGTCCAATCCACATCACGATCGCCACAATCACTGGAATGTAGAACGGCTCGCCGACACGTACATGCGTGGCCACCGCGGCGCCGAAGTAGGCCGTCACCATGATTGCCCCGAACACAGCCGTTTGCGGAATGGCATAGAGAATCGCGCAGATGAGTTCCAGCGCGCAGAGTTTCATCGCAACATGCGCGGGATACCCGTACTTCTCCAGTCCCGCCGTTGCCACAGCAGGGTTCAGGAATCCGAACAGAGCGGTGGCGACCATCAAGAGCACAGGCAGCGCGCTCAGAACGCGACCCGTCCATAGCCATCGCTTCGAAGGCGCCAGAACCAGGGCAGTCGTTGCCACACCTTTCCTCCTTCGTGAACGTCTGTAAGTGATTTGGTCTTGGTGGCGGCAGAGACGCCGGAGCGGGCGTCTCTGCAAGTTCCGAAATGGGAACAACGGCTAGCGGCTAGGAAGCGACCGCGTGGCACTCTTCCACCGCGGATTCTTCCCAAATCTGGCGAAGTTCGCATTCGCCGTCGCCGACTACCTGAAGAAAGTCCTTGGCCAACTGGATGGCCTCGGCCTTCGACTTGGCTTGCAGAATCGCGAAGCCTCCGACCAGCTCTTTGGATTCGGTAAACGGCCCGTCGGTCACCGTGACCTGTCCTTGTGACGAGCGCACACGCGCCCCCAACGCCGACGGCAGACAACCTTCGGTCGAAACCAGCCAACCTTCTTTGAACCCTTGTTCGATCAGTTTGCCCATTCTCGTCATCTCCTCCTGCGAAGGAGGAGTATTCCGCTCGACTGACTTGTAGATACTCAAAAATCGCATGATCCTTAATCCTCTCTGTTGAAGCAGAAATTTTGTTTTGAGGGGCGGAATTCTCGGTTAGACCCGTCGCCCTCTACCCTAATGTCGAATGACGAGAACGAAATCGACACGCCGGGTGATTTTTTTGTGGCGATTCCGGTCGCAACCGGCAGCGCCTGTTAGATCCGCGCCAACTTTTCCGCGAATCGCCAACTGTATCGAATCACCTTAAGCACAAGCCGCCGTCCGGGCAATAACCACATCCGTTAAGAACGATAGAACCACTTTGCCGCCGTGTTTTTCGCGGTGGTTCCGCGGCTAAGATCGGCGCCGTCGCGTCCCTGCTAACCTAACCAACAATGACGGCGGAAATTTATCCTTCGGGCGCGTGGCGCGGCTACTACAGCTACGGCCGAGCCGATCGTCATCGCATGCAGCTCGATCTGCTGTTCTCCGGCGGCATCCTCGCGGGCGACGGAGTGGACGATGTCGGCAGCTTCGTCATGAACGGCAGCTACGACCCGCAATCCGGCGCCTGCCGCTGGATCAAGACCTACATCGGCTCCCACGATGTGGCCTATTCCGGCGCGCGCGACGGCAACGGCATCGCCGGAACTTGGCAACTGCACAAGCTAAATGGCACCTTTCGCATCTGGCCGACCGGGCGCAGCGACACCGAGGGAATCGAGGAATCGATTGAACTGCCCGAGCTGGCGGAAACCGCATCCTGAACCTAGTCAGAGGAAAAGAAATCTGTCCAAAAACCCGATGGATCGACGATAGCTGCCTCCGCTCAGCAATCAAAGAAGTGGAAAAGGCCATAGGGTTCGGTTGCGCCGGGTTCTACGGAACTGATCGGGATTGCGGGCTGCCTCCGGTTTTGTCGCAGGCGTGGGCTGTTGGCTTGATACCGGCCAATTCGTTTCACTGGCGGGAATCGGCAGTGGCCGATCCAGCACAATTTCGAGCTCGGTGCCGGCCGTGAGGCGAATGTCGTCGCCGCGCTTGAACAACACTTTTCCCAAGCCAAACGCCGCGCCTATTCCCAGTCCGCTGAAGGTGCGCAGCTTGCCGTGCGCCAGCGATCCGACCAAGGCTCCCGAAGCGGCAGACTCGACGAGTGTCGCGGCATCTTTGTCGATTTGATCGACCGGCTCGATGGTGTTCTCCCGATTGCGAGTTTCATATTGGGAAGAGCCTGGCAGGCTCACCAGCTGGCCGTCGATTTCGAGAACATGATGATCGGGCAGAATCAAAGTAGTGAAGTGAAACTGGAGCTGCGCGCGTCCTCGCACCCTTCCCGGACGGGCTTCGGAGTTCACCATCCCTTGGATATACGATCCGGCGGGAACAACCACGCGGTTGTCTCCAATTACTGCCGAAGCGGTCTCAAGATAAACGCCGGCTCCCGAGCGCGCGGAAACAGTATTGAGAGGGCTAACGAGCTTCGCAAGAATCTTCGTTCCTGCAGGAATTTCAATGGTCGACGTCAGCCCGGTGATGTCCTTTTTTTTCGCCGTTTGAGAGCTCAACGTCGCAGTACTCTGCGAGTAGGCGGCGACGGCCAGCGACAGCAAAATAATGCTCGGGCAGCTTATCTTTCTCATGCTCATGACTTTCTCCTCAGTTCACGCAGCATAAGAGAATGCAGAGAGGAGTAGATGAGCCGTTGTGACACTATCGGAAATGTCACAACTTAGGCGGGCGCGAGCGAAGAAAGGCGGGTGCTAGTCCAAAGCGGCGGTAATCAGCTTCTCGTATTCTTTGAGTTCCATCAGCGACGAGTCGGATACCAGTCGGAACGGGAAAGCGCGGCAGCTCTTCGGAAGCTCGCCGGCCAGCATCACATCGCAGACCACCGCAGCCGTCGCGGATAGTCGTTTCTGCCACCCGGCTTCTTGCGCGTCGCAGATCAGGAGAGCGTTCGGATCGAAGCCTGCGGCGACTAACATCGTTCGCGCGCGCGTCAGGAACTCCGGCCAGCGCGAGGCGATCGTAATGAGAGCGTCATTACGCGCGGGCATCCATGGCGCGAGGGAATCAGTCACCGACCGCAAACGCAGCCGCAGACATTCGACGCCGGGCGGCAATAGCTTGCGGACCCGTTCGGCTTTGCTGGGGAGAACAAGGGGGATCGCTCCGCTCAGCGAATCGGGATTTTCGCACTCGTTGGGATCGCAAACTCTCACCGGCAGCGTGACCGCACCACGAATCTCGGCCAACACAATGTCGCTCAGTCGCGGGTCCGGCTCGATCAGAAGGAAGTGGTCGGGAGGTTGCAGTTCCAGCCACTGCTGAAGGCGCGTCTGAACCACGCGCAACGGCAGCGACAGTTTGCGGGCCGAGCGGAAGAGATCGGCAATCAGATGATCGAGAGCGAGCGCAGGCGGCAGTTCGGTGTTAGACCGGTTCTCTCCGACGTAAACGCCGCTCCCGCGTCGTAGCTCAACCCATCCTGCGCGTTCGAGATCGCGGTAGGCCGCGCTCACCGTGTTCGCGTGAACGCGAAATCGACGGGCAAGCTCGCGCGTGCTCGGCAGCCGGGCGCCAGGCTTCAGATCGTCACTCAGAATGGCCAGAACAATCTGCGTGCCAAGCTGCTCGCGAACCGAAATCTCGCTCACATGAGAAAGCCACAAGCGCATGGTGCCTTATCTTACGTCAGAGTCTTGGGAGGATCTGCCCTGAAACTGGCCCGACGGGAGAGCGCCGAAGGCGCAGCGCTCGAGATGCATATGCAGCGCTCGGTCAGAGTTTCCGTCCAGAGTCATCACGATTGCAGCTTCGCGGCTCCGAAGTTTAGAAGCTAGGGGCACTGATTGCGTCATTGCCGTCGGTCGACGTATGCTCATCGCATGAGCACGCTGCAGGATATCGAAACTGCCGTCTCCCGGCTGAAGCCGGAGGACTTAGCGGCATTTCGCGCCTGGTTTGCCGAGTTCGAAGCCAAAGTTTGGGACGTGCAGTTTGAGCAGGACGTAGCGGCGGGAAAACTCGATCGACTCGGTGAAGAAGCGCTTGAGGACTTGCGCCGAGGACGCTGCACCGATCTTTGAAGCACCGCGCCACTCCGAAATTCTGGACACATTACAAAGCCCTTCCGGATGATGTGCAGCGGATCGCGCGAAAGAATTTCCAACTCCTAAAGCAGGATCCGAACCATCCATCTCTCCATTTCAAGAGGGTCGGACGATTTTGGTCCGCACGAGTCGGCATTCACTTTCGCGCCATGGCCGTCGAGCAGTCTTCGACGCTGGTATGGTTCTGGATCGGTCGTCACCAGGATTACGAACGCCTCATTGGAGCCCGACCGTAAAGCCCCCAGTGGCTAAACATGCAATTGTGAGTGTGTGTCTGAACTAGTAAACGCAATTTACTTACGCCGAAAGTTCTTCCAAACTGCGACGGTTCGTTTGCGGCCCGAAGGCGATGACTACCGCTACCCCGATCATCGCGGCGGCTAACATCGCGAATACTGCCGTGACGCCGTAGCGCAATATGCCGGCTACTAAGAATGCGCTGAAGGCGGCGCTCAGGCGGCTCCAACTGTAGGTGAAGCCTACGCCGGTTGCTCGGATTCGGGTGGGGAACAGTTCGCTTTGGTAGGAATGGAAGACTGCGGAAAACCAGTTGGCACAGAACGTGACCAGTCCGCCGCTGAGGACGATCATTGCCGGCGCGCTCCACAACGCGAATCCCAGCCCGAAGGCGGCAATCAATAACGCCAGTACCAAAATGGTCCACTTACGCTCGAGGCGGTCGGCGGTAAACGATGCGACCAGCGGTCCGACAGGCGCCAGCAGCGCGATCAGCAGCGCATAGTTGAGGGAAGTCAGCAGTCCGATGCCGCGCTTGAGCAAAAACGTTGGCGCCCAGTTCGCGAATCCGTAAAAGCCAATCGTCTGTAGCGCTTGGAAGATCACCAGCATGAGTGTGCGGCGGCGGTAACGCGGACTCCAGAGTTCAAGAAAGCCGGCTTTGTCATTCCGAGTCTGCGCAGCGGATGAGGGGTCACTCCCTTGTATGTGAGCGTAAGGGTAGGGATTCCTCATCCGCCAGGGCGGACTCGGAATGACACGAGCCGTGGCACCTTCCAGAACTCTCACAATCTCCTCTGCCTCTGACGTTCTGCCGACGCTTTCCAGCCAGCGCGGCGATTCGGGCAGCTTGAGGCGCATGGTCCAGGCGAGCAGCGATCCAGCGGCGCCGATCAGCATCACCCAGCGCCATCCGCTGATCAGAAAATGCGTCGGCACGAGCACGCGCGCAAGCAGCGCGACCACCGGCACGGAGGTGAATCCGATTACCTGCGTGATCGCGACAAAGCGTCCGCGGACGCGGCTGGGGACCAGTTCGCTCACGTAGGTGTCGATCACGACGATCTCTGCGCCAATGCCGATTCCGGCAAAGAAGCGCAGTACAATCAGCCATCCCGCCGACGGCGCCAGCGCGCCCGCAAACGTAAAGACGGAATAGATGAGCAGCATGACGACGAAAGCGCTGCGCCGTCCCATGCGGTCGCTGCCGATGCCGAACAGGACCGTGCCAAGGAACATCCCAAGAAATCCGGCGGCAATCAGCTCGCTGAATTGAGAGAGCGAAAGAAATCGCGAGCTTTCCAGCGCGGCCCCGACGTACGCGACCATGAACAGGTCGTACATGTCGAACCATTCGCCTAGCGAAACCAGCGTGATGAACCGGCGATGGAATCGTCCGACCGGCAGCCGATCGAGACGATCGGCAATGGAGGACGCTGTTTGCTGGACAGGCATCATAGGACGCGAGTGCGGCGAAAGGCACAAGCTTACTTGAGGTCGGCGCGTCCGTCCCGCTTTCTTGGTGACTTATAAAAACACTTGCTTCAGCTCCGGAACGGGAGCATAATTCGCCAACTCTCGGAGGCTAGCCATGTTGTTCGGAAGCCCCGGCCCTTTCCCATTCCACAGTTCCAACCTCCAGAGCTTCTCTTCGCCGCAGACGAGGTGCTTATGAATATTCAGCGAAACGATCCACAGACTGTTCTGATCACCGGTGCAAGTTCCGGCATTGGGCGGCTTACGGCGCAGACGCTGGCGCGGTCTGGCTACCTCGTGTACGCATCCATGCGCGACCTCGCCACACGAAACCGCGAAGCCGCCGATTCTCTGCTGGCGTTTGCCGAAACGGAAAAATTATCGCTCCATGTTCTTGATCTGGATGTCACGCAAAGCGAATCCGTAACGCAAGCGGTGAATTCGCTGTTGCAGGAAGCCGGTCATTTAGACGTGCTGGTCAACAATGCCGGCCACATGTCGATTGGCATCGCAGAGGCTTTCACCGAAGAGCAAGCGGCTGAGCAAATGAATGTGAATTTTCTTGGTCCTGTGCGCCTCTGCCGGGCTGTTCTACCGCACATGCGGCAGCGCGGGAGCGGTCTGATCGTTCACGTGAGCTCAATTGTTGGGCGCGTGCTGTTCCCAGCTTGCGCGTTGTATTGCGCCAGCAAATTCGCGCTCGAAGCCTATGCCGAGGTGCTGCACTACGAATTGACCGGATCGGGTGTCGAATCTTTGATTGTGCAGCCCGGCCCATTCCCCACGCATTTGCTCGCCAACAGTCCCGCACCGTCTGATTCCAAACGTGCGCGCGCTTACGGAGATATCGCCGAGATCCGCTCGATGTTCCTGGATCAGTTTGGGCAATTCTTTGCGTCCGAACAGACGACGAATCCGCAGGATGTGGCCGACGCGATTGCACAACTGGTGAGTTTGCCGGCGGGACAACGTCCGTTGCGAACAGTTTGCGGACCAGATTACGGCGCTCGCGCCATCAATGAGCACACCGCGCCGATTCAGGCAGAAGTTCTGCGCGCGCTCGGAATGGAAGCAATGGCCAAACGCGCAGCCGGCATTCCCGAGCCGCCTGAGAAGGGTATTTCCGTGTCGGGTGCAGCTTAGGCTGTTCTCAAATAAGCAGCAGAACGCGCGGAGCGCGCGACACAAGAATTCTGTTGCGCGATTCTTCTCGTGGGTGTTGAATTCCTCAATCTTCGCTGACGCAAAGGGTATGAATCATGCTCAAATCGATTGCTGTGGTCCTTAGCAGTTATGTGTTGTCGGTACTGCTGGTATTTGGCACCGGTCCTCTGCTTTCACGGCTATTTCCCGGAGATTTGGCGACAGGCCATGTGCCCTCCACGGCAGCGCTGATGACCAGCACAGCATTCTTCATCGTGATCTCGATCGTCTGCGCGGGATTGTGCGCGCGTTTCAGTGCGGCGCACGCCGCGCGTAGCGTGCTCTGGTTCTTCGTGATCGGCGAAGCGATGGGACTGATCGCGACTGTTCCAAATTGGAACAAAGGCTGGCCGCACTGGTATTGGCTGTCCTGGCTTCTGACTTGGCCGGTGAGCTGCTGGATCGGATTGCTGATTGGTGAGCGCCCGACTGGTCGCGTGACCGCCGCAAGCGCGTAATTTTGGTTTCACTCCACTTCGGTGACCGTGCGGATATCTATTCCGGGGTGTCCGCCTCGGGATTCGACCGAGTTCTGCATTTGTTTCCATAGCGCCTGAATTTCGGCGGGCGCGTGGTCCGGCGTGTCGGCGGTGATCCAGGTGAAGACCTCGAAGACGACCGGCTTTCCTTCTTCGGTGCCGCGCAGCAGCAGATGTGGTTGTCCTTTTTGCACCAGATCGAGGCGTTGCAGTGCGCTCCATTGCTGATTCAGGACTTTCAGCAACGATTGCTCCTGATCTGCTTTCACGTGGTAAGTCACGAGAACGGTTTCCGGATCCATGTTCGACTGCGCTAATGCCGGAGCGGAGGAAGCCGCCGCAATTACGCCGACAGTGAGAACGCAGAGAATGCGAAACCAGAACCGATCCAAACGCATCAATCTCTCTCCTCGATGAAACGATGCGCGTGAGGATACCACAAGGCAATGGGAGTACAGTCAGCTCCGGGGATCTGTCGGGCGCGCTGACGCGCTTCTCAGTTCTCCTGGTGAGCGTTCATGTCGCGCGCAGAATCGCGTTGATTCGGGTTTGGTAGCCGCGATGGCGGCGAAACCAGCGCAGAAGATCGTCGTCCAAGCGCATGGTGACGACCCTTTTCGGAGCTGGCAGAACGAGCTTGGCTGTTTTCCAGAAATTCACATCTGTTGGACGAGCATCCGCATCAGATTCGATTCCGCTGCGGATTTGGTGACTCGTCATCGAGCGCAGCCGAGTCCAATCGCTACCGGTGCGGCCGCTACTCCTGGAGCTTCTGCCAGTATGCGCGCCTTTCGTGCGGCTCGGCGCGCCAGGTTTAGAGGATGGCTTCTTCATTCGTAGGAGATACAACTAAGAATTTATCTTTCGTGCAGTTGGTCGCGGGAAGCGGCCGGTGACCAGTCCAGATCCAATCCGGCTCCCAAGCGAGCCAGCGAGCGCTCCTTCGCCTGATCGTAATTCTCGCGTTGGAGCAGGAAGTCTTGGAGCTTCTGCGAAAGCATCTCGCTTACCGACTTTCCTTCTTCTGCCGAGAGGATTTGAATCCGTTTCACGAGATCAGAATCCAGCTCAAGCGTAAGTTTCATTGGCATCTCCTTCCTTTGGTACAACCATTCTGTTCGAAACTAGCTGCTCCGCGTCCAATTTTCCCATTTCAGGTCTCGTACTCTACCAAACTCTTGCTCGTTATTGGTAATCAGTGTCAACCCGAGACTTTGGGCATGGGCGGCGATGAAGAGATCGTTGGCTCCAATCAGCGCGCCGCGGGTCTTCAGGTCGGCGCGAATTCGAGCGTACTCTTGCGCCGCCGAGCGGTCGAACGGGAGAACCTGGACGTAGCGCAGAAAAGCACTTAGCGCAGCTTCGTCCTGCTGTCTTCTCGGGGAGATCTCGACTCCATACAGCAGTTCCGATTCGGTCACGACAGAAATGCAAACTACTTCGACGTCGACTTGTTGCAAGCGGGTCATTAGCGCATGGCTGGAGCGTTTCATTAAATAAGAGCAGACGTCGGTGTCGAGCATGTAGCGAAGCATGAGGAATTTAGTAATTGGGCAATTTGAAACACAACGGATTGTCATCCTGAGCGAGGGCGAACGCCCGAGTCGAAGGACCTCCGCTGATGTTGGTGCTATGAGCGCCGTCTCACAGTTCCACGCCTGAGCTCCGCTTTGTGAAGCCCGAGCTTACTCGTAGAAAAACTACCAGCAGCAATTTCACGTTCAGATGGACCGGGGTCCTTCGACTCGGGCGTTCGCCCTCGCTCAGGATGACAGAGCTACTAAGATTTCAGGTTCCCTATTTGGGAATGTGCGAATTTTCAATTTCAATCCCAGCGCGGATAATCGCGCAATGTTCTGCTTGCGACATTCGAACGCTCATCGCTCTTGCACCGGCAACTCTTCAACTCCGGTCATGAAATCAGACGAAGCGGTCGGGGACTCCGCAAAGTAAGATCGCCAGTCCAGCGGATGGGGAGAGAGAATGACATCCTCTCCCTGCTTCCGGATGAAGACCTCCCGAGCGTCGAACTGAAATTCCTTCGGCAGCCTGACCGCCTGACTGCGGTTGGTCATAAAGACTTTTGCTTTTTTCTGCATCGGAACCCTTCGGCAATAATTATTGTGCCATATACAGTATGTATATGGCAAGTTCCCCGACCTGTTGATCCTAAGACGCCGCAAGATTGCAATCGAGCCGCTCTCGATCTTCCTTGCTGGCATCAAAAAGCCGCTTCGTTGCGCATTTCACCCCGCTTAATTGCATCCAGACTGCGCTTCGTTGGGTGAAAAAGCCGCGAATTTACTGTTCAGCCTCTGCGATTTGCGCGATAATGCCGCGTCTTTTTTGAGGAGCACTTATGGCTGAACGTCTTCCGAATCGGTGGGGAATCGCGGTTGCGGCTGTGATTATGCAGATTTGCCTGGGCGCGGTATATGGGTGGAGCGTCTTCAAAATCCCGCTCATGCGCGGCGAACACTGGGCTGAGACCGCTGTGCAGTTGAATTTCACGCTGGCGATTGTCTTCCTGGGCGTGGGTACCGTCATCGGCGGACTGTGGCAGGACCATGTTGGTCCGCGCAAAGTGGCTACTGTGGCCGGTGTTTTGTACGGCGTCGGATACCTTCTTTCTGCGTATGCTTCCGCGAATCACTCGCTAAATTTGCTTTATCTGGGCTACGGAGTGCTTGGCGGACTGGGCATGGGAATGGGCTACATTACGCCGGTAGCCACGCTGGTGAAGTGGTTTCCCGATCGTCGTGGCTTGATGACCGGCGTTGCGGTGTGCGGATATGGCGCCGGCGCGCTGGTCATGAGCCCGATTGCCGCGCGTCTGATCGCCTCTCGCGGCATTCCTTTTACGTTCCTGGCGCTGGGAATTGTCTACCTCATTCTTGTGATTGCGGCCGCTCAGTTCTACGCCAACCCGCCGCAGGGATGGCGTCCGGAGGGCTGGGAGCCGCGCGGAGCGGTCGCCAAGGCTGCTAGTCCTTACGATTTCGGGGTGGCTGAGGCCATGTCCACATGGCAGTTTTGGCTGCTCTGGATCATGCTTTTCCTCAATGTGTCCGCGGGAATCATGATCATCAGCCAGGCTTCGCCGATGGCGCAATCCAAGGAATTTGTCGGTATGACCGCGCTTGCGGCTGCGGCGATGGTCGGCTTGATCTCGATTTTTAACGCCTTGGGACGCGTCTTCTGGGCATGGATTTCCGACCTGATTGGCCGCGCGCGAGTGTATTTTTTGCTGTTTCTGATCCAGGCGATTGTCTTCTTTTTGCTGCCTCGGATCCACAATGCGACCGCGTTCAGCGTTGCATTTGCCATTATCGGACTCTGCTACGGCGGCGGATTTGGCACCATGCCGTCATTTACCGCCGACTTTTTTGGCGCGAAATACATGGGCGGAATCTATGGCTGGATCCTGCTGGCGTGGGGTGCCGGCGCGATTCCGTCGCCGATTATGATCGCCCGGCGGCATCAGGCGACGGGGCAGTTTTCCAGTTCGATCTACGTAATTGCCGTTGTGATGGCCTGTTCGCTGGTGCTGCCGCTGCTCGCGCGGCGTCCTAAACACGAGCCGGCGGGACGGTTGGAGGTTGCGGTTTCGAGCTAGAACACTCTTTAACGATGCTTTCGGGCTCGGGTTTTAGGTGGGAGCCTCCGCATTTATGCGGAGGGAGCGACGCTTTAGCGTCGCGGAATGACGCAGCGAATAGAAAATGCGCTTTTAGCGCCAGCTGGCGTGAACCGGCGCTAAAGCGCAAATTTAGTCTGCGCTTTGTCTCCCGCTGCGCTAAAGCGCAGCTTCCCCCGCATGAATGCGGGGGCTCCCACCTGAGACCCGGAAGCTGAATGCTCGAAATCCGGTTACCGAAGTGGGGTACCACGGTAATCAGAGACGGCGTTGTTTACTTTGGTTCCGCGTTTTTTCCTGTTTTCATAAGGTATTGCGGCTGTTCACCCTGCTGGTTCGGGCCGTTCCAGTCATTGCTGCGGGTGGAAAATCCGGCCTATAATCCTAGTGCTCTGGAAGTTTTTTCTCCGTCAGGATTAGGGAATAGGTGAAGCAGCCGTGGTGTGAACACACGGTTGTGCAAGTTCTTATCGGACCCTGGAGAGTGCAAAACGGCTTCCCGGGGCCGGAGATAGGAATGCCATTGCAAAAGCGCCTACTTTCAGTCCTGTATTCCAGCTTGTTTCTGATCGGCCTTCAGCCCGCCGCGCACGCGCAGGGAATCGTCGCGACTCACACCGACGACGGCCGAATTGTCTATGAAAACGCTCCGGATAAGCCCGCCACGCCCGCCGAAGCAGTGAAAAAGAGCACTGGGCTTGTGTATTGGAGCAACACCGAGCACGTTTGGAAGCCGGTTCCGCCGTCAAACTCCAACCTGCATCGGCAAGCGCAATCGGCGGCGGCAGAAGTTCGTCGGCTGATTCGCGAGGCAGCGCGTCGCAATCCGCAGTTTGCGGCTGAGCAAAATGGATTGGCGTTGGCATCTCTGAACGCGCAAAACACAGCTGCCAGAGCCCATATTCGCAGCTTCCAAATGCCTCCGACTCCAGAGTCAGCGTGGATTGACAGCCTCGTCGAGCAGGCTTCGCTGCGGCATTCGGTCGATCCGAACCTGGTTCGGGCGATGATTCAGGTGGAATCCAACTTCAATCCGCGGGCGGTTTCGCGCAAAGGCGCGATTGGATTGATGCAGCTCATGCCCAGCACGGCGAAGTCGCTGAACGTGACGAATCCGTACGATCCGGCGCAGAACGTGGATGCCGGCGTGCGTCATTTCAAGAAACTGCTGGACGCCTACAATGGGAATTTGGAGCTTTCGCTGGCGGCGTACAACGCCGGCACGCGCGCAGTGCGCAAGAATCGCGGCGTTCCGCACTATTCGGAAACGCAGAATTACGTGAAGCGCATAACCAGCATCTACGGTTCCAGTACGACCGCGAGGCTGTACGGCGGACATCCTCTCCACATCACGCGTGATGCGGCGGGGCACATATCGGTCAGCGATCTGGATTAAGCGCCTGGGGGACGGCAATCCCTGGCGCGCCGCCCGATGAAAATTGCGGTTTTTTTTAGATCGGCAAAGGCTACTCGGACAGGGATTGTGAATGTTCTTCAAGGCTGAACGCAGAACCCCCATCGCAATCTGCGCGGTTTTAGCCGCGTCTTGCCTGATTTTGGCCGCTCCGCTGCGCGCAACCAGCGTGCACCGGAAAAAACAAATCGCGCTGGAGCAATATCACAAAGCGCTGGAAATGCGCGAAGCGCTGAACGGGCGTCCTGACGATCAGCGCACCGTTGACGATTATGAGCGCGTGATTGAGGCTTTCCGCAAGGTTTATCACGTCGCGCCGACATCCACGCGCGCGGACGCAAGCGTGCTCGCGGTCGGCGATCTGCTCGCGCAGCAAGCGCGTGTGCAGGGCAGCGAAAAGGGATTCAATTCCGCGATCGAGCAATACCAATTCCTCGCGCGCGAATATCCGGGCAGTAAATATCGCTTCGAAGCGCTGTTCACGATTGGACAAATTTATAAAGAAGATCTCGGCGACGATGCCAGCGCCAAAGCTACGTTTGAAGACTTCCTGAAGAAATATCCGCGGCATCCGTTGGCCGAAGACGCGCGCGCCGCGCTCAAGGAAATAGATTCCGATCAGGAGAAAGCGGCTACTGCAGAGCGCCTCGATGTCGCGGGCGCATCGAAAACCGCGCATCCCAAAACGGAACTCGCTTCTGCCAAGCACAAGAGCGCGGAAGAAAACGTTTCGGACGAATCTGACGACAACGATTCTCCCGCATCCCGCCGGCACAAGCTGCCGCTGGTTACGAGCATTCGCTATTGGTCCACGCCGGATTACA
>DASTJH010000054.1:0-52226 GCA_035716645.1 Terriglobales bacterium
TCCTCATGCCGGCAGCTCGACATCCTCTCCACTGCCCGGCGCTTCTCTTCCGGTGTCCAATTGCGATATCTCCTCATCCGCGTCTCCATTCGCTGTAGACGGGGATATTCTCTCTTGTCTCAACTTGGGGGGTCACTCCAAGTGAGAGGGAGTTCCCTGAGAACAGCGAAAATAACAGGGGATGTGCTGTCACAAATCATGACAACATCAATGTTTGTTCATCTAGGCGGTTTGTTTTCAAGTTAATAGAGGCGACTTGGAATCCGAGGGCTAGTTTTGCTGAGGGAACTAGCAGGGAATAACAGGGAATGCTGTGTTTTATCCTGTAAGTCTTTCTTCTGTAATTGTATAGGCCGAATCTGGCAGCCAGAAACGCGGGGTCTGAGGAAACGAGCAGGGAAGCAGCAGGGAATCCGGGTGCCTGTTGGGGGTGGAGCGCTGCCGGGCAGAGCTACGGGCCCGCTTCGGCGGGTTTACTTCACTTGTAATGCCCCAAAAAAATCCCCGGTGCTGAAACCGGGGAATGCCTGAGTGAATGGAATGGTTCTTACTTCCGGAAGCGGGCAATCAGACCGCTAAAGAACGTGCCCAATCCTGCGAGTCCCAGCAGAGGCAAAATCGAAGCTGTCTGCGGAAGCTTGCCGCCGTTCGCCTTGCCATTTGCAGCGTTGTTCTGACTAGCGGCGTTACCGTTGTCGGAAGCTGCGCTTTGTCCAGTAGCCGGAGCGGCGTTCTGGCTAGCATTGGGGTCGGTGGTGGAAGTAGCCGGAGCAGCGTTCTGATCGGTCTGCGGCGTCGTGGCTGCGGTTCCTGCTGCGGCTCCCTGATCGCTTTGCGGAAGCGCGGAACTGCCGCTCGGGTTACTGTTCTGATCCGGATTCGCCGAGGTGCCAACACCGGTAGAAGCGCCGGTGGCATTCGACTGCGCACCCGTCTGATCGTTGCCGGTCGCGCTGGTCTGGCCCTGCGGATTGGCGCTGGTGGCGCCACTGTTCGTCGTCGCGCTGCTCGCCGCGCCAGTCTGGTCGGTTGCTTGTGGCGTGCTCGGATTGGCTGAGCTGCTGCCTACTGCGCTCGTATTGCCGGAGGTTCCGGATACGCCGCTCTGCGTAGTCGCGCTTTGATTTGCGCCGGTGGCGCTGGTTCCGCTGGTTGTGGTTGAGCTCTGATCAGAGGGCGTGGTTGCGCTGGTTCCGGTTGTTCCAGTCGTGCTTGGGGTTGCGGTTGGATTTTGATTGGCGGTCGTGGAACTGCCATTCGTTCCGTTTTGGTCTGTGCTGCTGGTTGTAGTCTGAGGTGTAGCGGATGTTCCCGCTGTCCCCGTTGACGATGCTGTGCCGGCGGTCTGCGCTGCGGCAAAACCAAGTGCCAACAACAGCGCCGGTGAAAGTAGCCATGTCCTCTGCATATGAACTCCTCTGGGTTCGTAAATGGGCCTGTGTCTCCCCACGTTGATGGGTTGTGGCGCTTGACAGGTTCGATGCCGAGTGGTTGGGCGGGATGTCCTGTGAGAGCTGGATTTACACAAGCCGCGAAGCTCCGAAGCCCCGAAGCTGCGAAGCTAAACACGCGAATCGAGAAGAGACTCTTCGGGTGAACAATTAAGAGGAATGCTGTCCACGTCTGAGGTCACGCCAGGGTACGAGTTAAGGTCTTTAGCTTCGGGGCTGCGGGGCTTCGCAGCTTCGGGGCTTGTTTTCGTCGTCGCTTTCAGAGTAGAAGGGAATCATGCGCCGTTGTGTGTTTCTCGTTACACTACTTTTCAGTTTCTTCGCTCTGGGACAGGAGCTTCCCAGTAATCCTGTTCCGCAGTCATCCACCAACAAATCGGCCCAGGCTACGAAGGCCGGTGGCCAGACTCCGCTTGCTCCTCCCAATGCCGCCAAAGAAGCGGCCGATTACTCGCAGCAGCCGTTTGTGATTGAAAAGTTCGTCAACCGCATTCGTTTCGAGAATGACGGCACCTCTGAGCGGGAGCAGACGACGCGCATTCGCGTGCAGACGCAGGCCGGCGTGCAGGCTTTCGGCCAACTGCATTTTGCGTATGACTCCGGCAGCGACCAGATCGACATCGTCTTGGTGAAAGTCACCAAACCGAACGGGGCCGTCACCACCGCCGGGGCTGACTCGGTGCAGGACCTCACCGCTCCGGTTGCCCGGGAGGCGCCGGTTTATAGCGATCTGCACCAGAAAGATGTGATCGTCCCTGGGCTGGCTGCGGGCGATGTCCTCGAATATGACGTGCGCACGAAGACCGTTCAGCCGCTGGCGCCGGGACAATTCTGGTGGGAGCAGGAATTCATCCGCCACGTTATCGTTCTGGATGAACAATTGATCGTCAATGTACCTGCGGGCCGTGAGCTGAAGATGCACAACAAAAGCATCCAGCCGCAGATTGCGACTGCGGATGGCCGTACGACTTATCTGTGGAAGAATTCCGTTTTGAAACTGGATGACGACGATCTCGGAATAAACAAGAAACATAAGAAGAAGCAGCCGACCGACGAGGAAGACGAGATTCCCGATGTGCAGTTAAGCACGTTCCAATCCTGGGATCAGGTAGGACGCTGGTATAGCAGTCTGGAACGCGATCGCGTAAAACCGGATTCACAGGTTCGCAGCAAAGCAGAAGAGTTGACGGCATCGGCCAAGAGCGACACACAGAAGATCGAAGCGCTCTACGATTTCGTCGCTCCGCGCTATCGCTATGTCGGGATTTCCTTCGGCGTCGGGCGATTCCAGCCGCATGCCGCGTCCGACGTGCTGAACAACCGTTACGGCGATTGCAAAGACAAGCACACGCTGCTGGCGTCATTAATTAAAGCCATCGGGCTCGATGCCTATCCGGTGCTCATCCATCATGCGCGCAAGCTCGATGAGAGCGTGCCCTCGCCCGCGCAGTTTGATCACGTGATCACATTTGTTCCGATGAAAAACGGGCCGGACAAAGCCGGAACCATGCAGGGAATCTGGCTCGACTCCACCACCGAAGTCGCTCCATTCCGCATGCTCGCCGCCAGCATTCGCAACAAGAAGGCTCTGCTGATTCCGCCGAATGCTTCGGCACAAATCGTGACCACGCCCGCCGATCTTCCTTTCGGCAACACGCAGACGGTGAAGGTCACCGCCAGCATCAACAAGATTGGCAAGCTGGAAGCTTCCTACGACTACATTGTCCGCGGCGACGCGGAGTTAGCGTTTCGGGTAGCCTTCCGCGGCACGCCGGAAACGCAGTGGAAGCGCGTAATTGAGTATCTCGACGCTTACGAAGGTCTAAACGGCGACGTGGACGACGTAAAGGTTAGCGACCCCGCCGACACTCATCATCCGCTCGAATTCAGTTACAAACTGACCGCGGCCAATTATCTCGATTGGACGACGAAGAGCTCGCAATTGGCGATTCCTCTGCCCAGGCTGGACATGAGTTGGGCCAATCTCAACGACGATGATGAAGACCGGACCAAGCCCTACGAATTTCCCTCAGCGCCTCTGGAATCTAATGCCACGGTGAAGCTCGATCTGCCGGACGGATACACCTATCGTTCTCCCGTGCCGATTCAGGTCAAGCGCGACTACGCCAGCTTCGATTCCGAGTACAAGCTCGACGGACACACGCTCACCGTTCAGAAAGACCTGTCGCTGAGCATGAGGCAAATTGATGCCGGTCGCGGTCCGGATCTACGCGCCTTCGTGCGCGCCGTGGCCGCGGACAGCAACCAGAGCGTCTTCGTCGAAAATCAGTCACAAGCTTCGGGTTCGAATATTCCCGCCGGCATGTCCGCCGACGATCTTAACGACGCCGGTATTGCAGCGTTGAAGAGCCAGAACTTCCGCGAAGCTGTCGATCTGCTGAAGAAAGTTGTTGAACTCGAACCCAAGCACAAAGATTCCTGGAACGCGCTGGGCCAAGCCTATTTGTCGTTGGGCAAGTACGACGATGCTGCCGACGCGTTCCGCAAGCAGGTCGAAAATAACCAATTCGACGAGTCGGCGTATAACAATTTGGGCCTTGCTCTCCAGGCGGAACAGAAATACGACGAAGCCATCGCTGCCTACAAGAAGCAGCTTGAGGTCAATCCGCTCGATCAATTTGCCCATGGCAATCTGGGCGCACTCTATCTGGAACAAAAAGACTACAGTGACGCTGCGCCCGAATTGGAACGCGCGGTTCAGATCACGCCGCAGAATCCAACCCTAGAAGCGAATCTCGGCCGCGTGTATCTGAACACCAATCAGCCGGACAAGGCGCTAACCGCCTTCGACAAAGCCGTGGAACTGGCCCCGTCACCACTCATCTGGAACAACGTCGCCTACGAACTTTCGACGCACAAGACTCATCTCGACCGCGCGCTCACCTATGCGGAGTCCGCGACCACGGCTACCGAGGCGGGACTGCGCAACGTCGATCTCGATCACCTCACGCTCAACGATCTCGGCATCACGATGAGCATTGGCAGTTATTGGGACACGCTCGGGTGGGTGTACTTCCAGGACAATCAATTAGAAAAAGCCAAGCGCTACATCGAAGCCGCCTGGCTGCTCGACGAGCACTCCGAGATCGGCGACCATCTCGGCCAGCTTTACGAGAAGATGGGACGCAAGCAGGAGGCGATCCACTACTACGCGCTGGCGGTCACCGCTAACCACAAAGTGCCGGAAGCGGAACAGCACCTCAAGTCCTTGCTGCCAGACGCGAAGCAGGATCAGACAGCGGTCAACGAGGCAAAAGCGGAGATTCCGAAGCTACGCAGTGTTCATTTGCCATGGTCAGGAACGAAAGCGGCCAAAGGCGAATTCTTCCTCACCTTCACGGTTTCTGCCCATCCGAGTCGTGGAACTAAACCGGATCAGGTAAAGTTCGTCAGCGGCGATGAATCCCTGCGCTCCTATGTGACCCAGCTTCAGGCGGCGGATTTCGACGTCGAGTTTCCTGACGATACGCCGATCAAGCTGGTGCGCCGTGGAGTGCTGTCCTGCGATGGCCAGTCCAAAGAATGTCAGTTGTTGCTGATGCTACCGGAAGATGTGCGGACGGTGGACTGAAGGGAATGCGGAGGTCAAAAGCGAGGCGGTCAGTACCTTTCCCGGTAGGGAACGGGTTAGCTGACCCATTCGCTACCCGCGAACGGTACCGAAGTCGTCTTGTCGAAGTTTGTCAGGCTTGGCCAAATTGGATGCCGAGCGAGCTTGAGCTTAGGTCTTCGATAGGACAGTCTTGCTCGTCATTATCTGCATCACTCAACATGCGCCAGCAAAGCAATTCCGCAAAGGCGCGGCGATAAAAGTCCGTATAGGGCCCCTGCAAACTGTCGGGCGCGAGATATGCGTCCATCATCTCCATGGATCCCTCCTGGGAAGCCTTCCTGCGTTAACCACCGGCTTCCTGCCCCTTACAACCCGGATGTGATGCAAGTTCCTCGCAGCCGGTGACGTGGGTATGTAAAAAAATATTAAAGACGGGTTGCAGGGGACAGGGAACAGGTTACAGGGACGGCAGCGGAAACCTAGATAACAGATCAAGTCTCGATTCTGAAACCTGTAACCTGTTCCCTGTAACCTCCTTCAACTATCCCTGCTTCTGGGTCGCGCCTGCTTTGCGGCGCTCCGCGCGTTCGTGGCGATGCTCTTTGCGCATCTGTTTGAACGTCTTCTGTTGATCAGGAGTGAGCTTGCTCATCATCTGCTCGCGAGCGCTCTTGTGCAGTTCTTTGAGCTTGGCTTTCTTCTGCGCAGCGTTCAGAGTGGAATCATTCTTGATGCTCTCCGCCTGCTGTTTTGCGTTTTCGCGAATGCTCTTGAAATCTGCCTTTTGATCAGCGGTTAAGTTGAGCTTCTGCGCAAATCGCGAGCCGCGTTCGGCTTTCGGAGCGGTTGCCGCTGTAGCCGTGCCGGTGTCCGCAGTCGTGCCTGGGTTGGATGTCTGAGCCAAAGCTGCCAATGGCAGCACCATGGCTCCCGACAATATGAAGGTGAATAAACGGTTGGATTTCATGGTTACCTCTGGTCAGATATAACCCAGAGGCTGTGGAAAAGTCGCAGTGCCTTTCGTGATTTCGTGATCGGGTGATTTCGCGATTTCAAAATCACGAAATCGCGAAATCAGAAATCGCGAAATTCTACGGCACCATATTCAGCACGCTACTATCGTGCCGCGCGGCGACTTCGATGCGCGTGTTGGCACGCTCGATCAAACGCAGGGCTTCTTCTTTGTTGGCGTTTGGGTCTTTGAGCTGCTCTTCGCCCATCTGCCGCTGGCGCTTGGCGACTTCGACGTCGATGTCAGCAGCTTTTTCCGCACGCTCGGCAAGAACTGTGACTTTGTCCGGCAGGACCTCAGCAAAACCCCAGTGCAGGGCAAGGCGTTCGACTTTGCCATCCGGCTTGCGATAACTGAACTCGCCGCTGCGCAGCTCGGTAATGAGCGGAGCGTGTCCGGGCAGGATGCCAAGATATCCGCTGAGCCCTGGCACCTGAACTTCGGTCGCCTGGTCGCTCACGAGCAAGCGTTCCGGAGTGACGATCTCAATCTGGAGAGTATCTGCCATGTTTAGAGCCGATTAGCAAGAAATGTCAAAGACGAACTTCGGTACCAGTCCCGGTAGGGACTGGGTCTCAGGAATAACGCGACCGGCATCACCCGTCCGCTACCGCGGACGGTACTGACTCGACCCTATGCCGCGTTGGCGGCCTTCATCTTCTGCGCATCTTCAAGCACTTCGTCAATCGACCCTTTCATATAAAAGGCCTGCTCCGGGACATCATCGTGTTTGCCTTCGATGATCTCCTTGAAGCTGCGGACGGTGTCCTGAATGCTTACGTAGCGTCCTTTGTAGCCGGTGAACTGCTCGGCCACATGGAACGGCTGCGACAGATACTTCTGCACCTTACGCGCGCGGCCAACTGTGATTTTGTCGTCTTCCGAGAGCTCGTCGATTCCCAAAATGGCAATGATGTCCTGCAGATCTTTATAGCGTTGCAGAATGCGTTTCACACCCTGCGCGACATCGTAATGTTCCTGCCCGACCGCACGCGGCGTGAGAATGCGCGACGTCGATGCTAGCGGATCGACAGCCGGATAAATACCCAGCGCGCTGAGCGGACGCGAAAGTACCGTCGTAGCATCGAGGTGAGCGAAGGTTGTCGCCGGAGCCGGATCGGTGAGATCGTCGGCAGGCACATACACTGCTTGCACCGACGTGACCGATCCCTTCTTCGTCGATGTGATTCGCTCCTGCAACTCTCCCATTTCGGTGGCGAGATTCGGCTGATATCCCACGGCCGACGGCATACGGCCCAGCAGCGTGGAAACTTCCGAACCCGCTTGCGTGAAGCGGAAGATGTTGTCGATGAACAGCAGGGTGTCCGCGCCTTCGGTATCGCGAAAGTACTCGGCGACCGTGAGTCCCGTTAGCGCGACGCGCAGACGCGCTCCTGGCGGCTCCGTCATCTGGCCATACACGAGCGCTGCCTTGGAGTTGGCGCTGTCACCAGGCTTGATGACGCCCGACTCCGACATTTCCAGCCAGAGATCGTTGCCTTCGCGGGTACGCTCGCCCACGCCAGCGAAAACGGAGTATCCGCCGTGCTGCTTGGCGACGTTGTTGATCAGTTCCATGATCACGACAGTCTTGCCGACGCCGGCGCCGCCGAAGAGTCCGATCTTGCCGCCTTTTAAGAAGGGCTGAATCAGATCAATGACCTTGATCCCCGTTTCGAACATGTCTTCCGTCGTCGATTGCTCCTCAAAGCTCGGAGCCAGACGATGAATGGGCCAGCGCTCGGTCGCATTCACCGGACCCAGCTTATCGACCGGCTCGCCAATCACGTTGATCACGCGTCCAAGCGTCGCTTTGCCGACGGGTACCGAAATCGGACCGCCTAAGTCGATGGCCTTCATGCCGCGCACCATGCCTTCGGTGGCTTCCATCGCCACGCATCGCACGCGTCCTTCGCCGAGGTGCTGCTGCACTTCGACGATGACCTTAATCGGCTCCGGCACATCGAAGCCTTCGCTGGTGATGCGCAACGCCTGATAAATCGGCGGCATCGTGGCTTCATCAAACTGCACGTCCACCGCAGGACCGGAAATCTTGATCACTTTGCCTATGTTCTGTGTAGTTGCCATAAATCCTTTTTTGCTTCCAGCTGCCAGCTACCAGCTTCCAGCTAAACCGTTGCTTGCTGGCGACTGGAAGTTGGTAGCTGAGAGCTTCTACAGTGCCGCTGCTCCGCTCACGATTTCGATAATCTCTTTCGTGATCGACGCCTGGCGTACTCGGTTCATGCTGAGGGTTAACGAGTCGATCATGTCGGAGGCATTGTTTGTCGCCGAGTCCATGGCGGTCATGCGAGCGGCATGCTCGGCGGCTACTGACTCGAGCAGCGCGCGATAAATCTGGATCGCTACATAGCGTGGCATCAAATCGTTGAACAACTGCTCGGGACTTTGCTCGTAAATGTAGTCCCCGGTGCCGAACTTGGCCGTGCGCTCATCCTGCTCGGCGGTATCGGGAGCGCGTAAACCAACTCCAGCTGTTGCTGCCGCATGAGCCTGCTTCTGACGCTCTTCCAGCGTGAACTGGTCGGCTTGCTCGACATCCTGCTCCCCGATCTTCACCACCGGCAGCACGTGATCGACGACCAGTCTTTGCGCGATCACCGACTTGAACTCGTTATAGACGAGATAAACCGAATCAACTTCCTTGCGTGAGTAGCGCTTGATCACTTCCTCGGCGAGATCACGCGCCTGTCCAAATTCTATCTTGTTCAGGATGCCGACTTGCTCGCCCACGATCTCGACCGGCGCCACCCGGCGATACTCGCCTTCTTCGCTGCCAGTTTGCGCGTAGGGGAAGCGACGCTTGAACAAATCGCGGCCTTTGCGTCCGATGGCAATCAGATCGACGTTCTTGCCAGCTTTGGCCTCAAGAAACTTGTTCGTTGTTTTCACTACGTTCGCATTGAACGCGCCGGCAAATCCTTTATCGCCACTGATGACCACCAGCAGGACGTTCTTCTCTTCGCGCCGCTCAAGCAGCGGATGATGCGGCTCGCCCGTAATCGGATCGTAGATCTCGGCGCGCGCGACCAGCGACTTGAGCACGTTTACCAGCATCTGCGCATACGGACGTGCGGCCAAGGCGCGCTCCTGCGCCTTGCGCAGCTTGGCGGCCGAAACCATCTTCATGGCTCCGGTGATCTGCTTCGTGTTTTGCACGCTGCGGATTCTGCGCCGAAGATCGAGAACGTTCGCCATCGTTTACGCCCGCGCTCCCACGGGCTGCGCTGTTTCAGCCTTTTGCTGCTTGCGCTGGCTGAGGAAGCGCTGCTTGTGTTCTTTGAGCAGCCGGTTCATTTCGTCCTTGATTTTGTCGTCGAGCTGCTTCTTTTCCATGATCTCGTTGAGCAGGCCGGGATTCGTGGTGTCCACGAATTTATAGAGTTCGTCTTCAAACGGACGAACGTCGGAAACCGGCAGATCGTCGAGATACCCGTTAGTTCCGGCGTAAATCGCGAGAATCTGCTTGCTGAACGGCAGCGGAGAAAATTGCGGCTGCTTCAGGAGTTCGGTCAAGCGCTGTCCACGATTGAGCTGCTGCTGTGTGGCTTTGTCGAGGTCAGACCCAAATTGGGCAAAGGCCGCCAGCTCGCGATATTGCGCGAGTTCCAGTTTCATTGATCCCGCCACCTGGCGCATGGCCTTAATCTGCGCCGAGCCGCCGACGCGGCTCACCGAAATGCCGACATTCACCGCCGGACGAATGCCGGAGTTGAACAGATCGGTCTCAAGAAAAATCTGGCCGTCGGTGATTGAGATTACGTTCGTCGGAATGTAAGCCGAAACGTCACCGGCCTGCGTTTCGATGATCGGCAGTGCCGTCAGCGATCCTCCGCCGAGTTTGTCGGAGAGTCTGGCCGCGCGCTCGAGCAGACGGGAGTGGAGATAAAACACGTCGCCAGGATACGCCTCGCGTCCCGGTGGACGGCGCAGCAGCAGCGAAATCTCGCGATACGAAGCCGCGTGCTTCGAGAGATCGTCATAAATGACGAGCGCGTGTCGGCCATTGTCGCGGAAGTACTCGCCCAGCGCGCATGCCGCGTACGGAGCGATGTACTGCATTGGCGCCGGCTCGGAAGCCGACGCGGCAACGACGATCGTGTAGCTCATCGCGCCGTAGTCGGTAAGCGTCTTCACGACGTTGGCAATCGACGAACGCTTCTGCCCAATCGCGCAGTAGATACAAATCAGATTGTTCGTCTTATTGTTAATGATCGTGTCGAGCGCGACGGCGGTCTTGCCGGTCTGACGGTCGCCAATGATCAGCTCGCGCTGTCCGCGCCCGATCGGAATCATCGAGTCGATTGCCTTCAGTCCTGTCGCCATGGGCTCGCGCACAGGCTGGCGATCAATCACGCCGGGAGCAATGCGCTCGATGTGGATGGTCTGTTTTGTCGCGATCGGACCTTTGTCGTCAATCGGCTGCCCGAGCGAGTTCACGACACGGCCAATCATCGCGTCCCCAACGGGAACGGCCATGATGCGTCCAGTCCGGCGAACCTCGTCGCCTTCTTTAATTTCGGTGTACTCGCCCATGAGCACAGCGCCGACCTGGTCTTCTTCCAGGTTCATAGCAATGCCGGTGACGCCGTGGCCAAAGTCGATCAGCTCGCCGGCCATGACCTTGTCGAGTCCATACACGCGGGCGATGCCGTCCCCCAGCGAGATCACGGTGCCGACTTCGTCGACCGCAACCTTAGATTCGTAGTTTTCAATCTGCTCACGAATGAGCTTGGTGATTTCGTCTGCTTTGATCTGAGGCATGGTTGATTTTTGTGTTCCTGTTTGTCATTCCGAGTCCGCGCAGCGGACGAGGAATCCCTACCCTCACGATCCTCTACAAAGCAGGGATTCCTCGTCCGCTGCGCGGACTCGGAATGACAAACGCTAGCTTCCGATTAACTGCTCTTTCATCCTTTGTAACTGCCCGCGCACGGAGCCGTCATAAATTGTGCTGCCTACCTTTACCGTTACTCCGCCCATTAGTTGAGGATCGAGGGAGTAGCGGACGCGCAACGTCTTGCCGGTGACCTTCGCCACCCGGGATTCCAGCTTGCGTTTTTCTTCGGCACTCAGTTCGCGCGCGCTGGCGATCTCCGCGTCCGCAATGCCGAGCCGTGTATTGATTTCTTCGACGGTGGCTTTCGCGATCTCGGAAAACGCCAGAATGCGCTGGTTGGCCAGAATCACGGCGACAAAGTTGCGCACCTCGCGCGAGAGCTGCGCGCGCGCGGCCAGCGCATCCAGCAGCTTGAGCTTCTGATCTTGCTCGACCGATGGGCTGTCCCACACCGTCCGCAATTCCGCGCTCTCGGCGAGGATGGCCGACACCGAGTCGAGTTCCGCAGCAATGCGGTTCGCGTCGAGTTTGCGATCCACCACGACATCAGCCAATGCCCGCGCGTAGATGCCGACAAAGGAAGCCATTAATGATTTCCGTTCCTGTGATTGCCGAGTTGCTCTGCAAAATCTTCAACTAAAGACCGATCTTCCGCAGCGTCAATGCGAATGCCCTTTTCCGCGATGCCGATCGCCAGCTCGGCGGCATACTTCTGGAGATCGCGGCGCGCCACGCTCGATGCCAGGCCAACTTCCTGCTGCGCGGCTTCAAGAATTTTCTTCTTCTCCTCTTCGATCGAAGCGAGAATGCGCGTTTCTTCCGCTTTGGATTCCAGTTCGGCGTGATTCTGCATCTCGGAAATTTCCGAGCTCATGCGCGCCAGCCGCGCCTCCACTTCGCGCAGACGCTTTCCGGCCTCATCGCTGCTGCGGCGAGCATCTTCCATGCCCCGCTGGATGTCCTGCGTACGACCGCGAAACAGCGCGGGCAGGTTAGCTTTCAGCAGCAACCAGATCAGGACCACAACAACCGCAAAATTGAACGAGAAGCAAAGCCAGTAAGCTCCGACCAGCGACAGGCCAGTAATATGCGCGATGCCTTGCACCGCCGGAGAAAACTTGAATGCCGCATCCTCGTCCGCCGGCTCGGGATTTTCAGCGTTTTTGCCGAGAGCCGTTTTGTCGGGCGTACGTCCGACTGCTTCATTCGACGCGTGCGTCAGTTCCTGATTACTGTTATCCGTCTTTGGACCAAAAGCATCGGTCGGTCCTCCCGAGGCGGGAGTATTCCGTGTGGGGGCGTTTTGCTTTTGAGGCGCAGCTTGCTGCCCGAGACAGGCAAACGACAACGCGCCAAAAAGGAGGATGACGAAGCCGAATCTGCGCAGTGTTCCCACCATCAGCGACCGCCTACAGGTAGTTTGGCTGCAGCGCCGCTGCGGAGAATGGCGCGAATGATTTCCCGTGCGAGATTGGAGCTTTCCGCTTGCACGCTCGCCTTGGCAGCTTCGGTGTCGCGCTTGATTTCGGCGCGAGCGTTCATCACCAGCGTCTCCGCCGCTTCTTTTGACTGCGCGATGGCGATGGTCTTGCGATCCAGAACCTGCTGCCGCCGCGCTTCCTGGCTCTTGTAGATCGCGTGCCGGGCCTCGCGCAATTTTTCCTCGTACTCGGCGGTCTTCCGCTCGGCGATCGCAACATCGGCCTTAGCCTTCTCGGCCGCTCCTACGGTCTGGCTGCGGCGCTGCGTCAAGGCGCGCTTCAGCGCTCCATGGACGATCACGCGATAGGCGATCCAGACGATCCCAAAAAGGACGATCGTAGGGATCGATCCGAGCAGAAGTTCGCCTAATTGTCTGAGCGTTTCATCCATTACTTTAGGGTTATTGTCCGGCTGAGGAAGTAGGAAACAACTCTCTAAGCTAACATTCACATTTTAAGAGTGTCAAACAGCTCGGGAGCGCATTTTGGGCCGCAAAAACTAAGTAAATTCTCAGGTGCAGCTGCTCTCGACTTTCCTTGACTTTGTCCCCACCGAGGCACAGACTTATCAGTATCACCTCCGATCCGATTCAGGATCGAGTAGGCCCGTAGCCAGGGTAAAGTCACCGCTTCTTGGCCGCGGGCCTATTTACTTTTAGCGCACTGCGTGCTCGTGCTTTACCCCGGTTGTCCGAAATCTCAAATTGCCGGACGTGACGCAGCAGCGATTGCGGCGCCTGCAAGGTCAATTGCACACGGTTTCCTTCATAGTTGCGATCAAGCACGACCGCAGCAGCCTCGATTCTCGCCAGCAGCTTGCCCTCTTTTTGCGGAATGCTGATCTGAATACGCTCTACGGGATCGGCGACCAGAATGCAATCGATTTTGTTCAGCAGAAGATCGATCCCGCTTCGCTGAATGGCCGAGACGAGAACAACGTTCTCGCCGTGCGGCAGCGCTTCCTGCTGCGCTGGCGAGAGAAGGTCGATTTTGTTCCAGACGCGAATCGTTGGCTTTTCTTGGGCTTCGAGTTCGCCCATCACTTTCTCGACCTGCTCTTTTTGATCGGCCGCGCTCACGCTGGTCGCGTCGGAAACGTGCAGGATCAGCGAAGCGCGTTGCACCTCTTCGAGCGTTGCTCGGAACGACGTGACCAGTGTGTGCGGAAGATTGCGGATGAAACCGACCGTGTCCGACAAAAGAACCTTCCTTTTGGAGGGCAGCGCAATCGATCGCAACGTGGGATCGAGCGTGGCAAACATCCGCGCAGATTCCAGCACACCGGCGTTGGTGAGTGCATTGAACAATGTGGATTTGCCGGCGTTGGTGTAGCCCACGAGCGCAACCGTCTCCACCGGTACGGATTCGCGGCGCTGCCGCTGCTGCGCGCGGACCCGGCGCACGTTCTCAAGCTGCTGTTGCACGTGCCGCATGCGGCGATAAATTTTGCGTCGATCGGTTTCCAGCTGCGTTTCACCCGGTCCGCGGGTGCCGATGCCGCCGCCGAGTTGGGACATCTCCGCGCCGCGTCCGGCCAATCGGGGTAAGAGATATTCAAGCTGTGCCAACTCCACTTGCAACTGGCCCTCACGAGTACGCGCGTGCCGAGCGAAGATGTCGAGGATCAACTGCGTTCGGTCGATCACGCGCACATCCAGCTCGCGCTCCACGTTGCGCTGCTGTGACGGACTCAGATCGTGATCGAAGAGCACGAGATCAGCACGACTGCCGGCGAGTGTTCCTGCAATCTCCCGTAGTTTGCCTTTTCCGATCAGTGTGGCCGGCTCAAGTTTGTCTCGTCGCTGGAGAACTGTCCCGACGACGTCAGCTCCTGCGCTGGTGGCCAACTCGCGGAATTCGGCCATGGACTCTTCCGCGGAAAGCTCGGCCGAGTGAACTTCGTTTGGCTTGGCACGAGATCGTGACCTATTGCCAGATTGGGAATCGGTGTGCTCGTCGGCAGCTACCGCACTCGCTTGTCGCGCGAGCCGAGCTTGTGATGTTAGACGATGTCCTCGCTGCGAGCGCAGATCGATTCCAACCAAAAAAGCTCGTTCCTTCGCGCTACCCGGAAGTGCTGCCGACGGTCGTGGGAAAGAGGGACTACGCGCCACAAGAATACTCAGCCGCAAGACATTCGCGACTCGGAGAAAGGAATAACAAAGCTTCGGCTCTAGCCCTCAGAAGCCGTATGAGGCGCCGCTTCCGCGCTCGTCACGGCCGCTCGTTCCGATGCCGGCGGACGATGCTCCGCAGCTCCCGGACGTTCCATGTGGTGCGTTGCGCCGCGCCCGATCACTACAGTGGAAATCGCGTGCTTAAAGATGAGCTGTTCCTGATTGTTGGTCTCCAGCACCACGGAATATTTGTCGAAAGATCGAATTCGACCGCTGAGCTTGACTCCGCTCATCAAGTAAATGGTGATCGGGGATTTGTCCTTGCGGGCGGTATTGAGGAATGTGTCCTGAATGTTCTGCGCCGGCTTCGTTTCCATTGTGCCGATCTCTCCTTAATCCAGAACCGGATTGGGAACCTTAGAACAGATGAGCTTCCAAGATACGGCGAGTGATGCCGTTCTTGCAAATGCCGAAAAGCTTTTAGCGGCCAGCTACCAGCTTTTCACCTCGGATCAGCAAGGCACGTTTCTCTGTTTGTGACCTTTCGTAACCAGTGACTTAGGGTGAACACCCAGTGATTGCGCCGCGAACATCGGGCTAGACTGCTTTGTCTGACCTCTGTCTCCGGGCAGGCGTCGCGGTGGTCCTATGCTCGCGCCGCGACCGCAGTGTGTTTCGCCCGGAATGCCATCGACATGCCTTTCGGTTTTCTCCAACGCGGAACGCTCGCCGAGCATGCGCGCCAGGTGCAGCTTGGCAGCTATGAACCCTCGCTGAAACTCGAAGGACTAATGCGCGGCGTCGATAATGTGCGCCACGATGTGGGTTTAAGCTCGCGATTTGTCGAAGTCACCCGACAGCACATCTTTCGTCTGATTTCCAAGCATGGACAGATCGAACAGCTTGTCTCAGAGCCGGCCATTGCTACCCGGCCGCCCACTCGAATTCTGCAGCCGGCGGGCAATCATGCGCCCGCAGCCAAGACTTCGGAGTCAGGTGAATTTAAACGCGCGCTCCTGGATATGCATGTCTCGGCTCTGAATCAAGCGAAATCTGCTGACAACATCTCGGTCGATGTACTAGGACGATTGGCGGCATTGAAATTTCAGCGCAGCGAGATGGCTGCTCAATTTTCGCAAGCGCTCGAGCGTTGCCGCGCCAAGCTGAAGACCTATGACGGTCCGCGCCAAGGTTTTCAGGGCAAAGCGATGGAGTTGCGTGACCGCTTCGCGAAATTCCAGATCAGTAAGAAAGCGGTGCTGCGCAAAGTGGGTCAAGACCTGTTTGCCACCTTACGCGAGATTGAAAAGGAATCCGTGTCGCGGATGCGCCGCTCGCTTTTCGGCGACGTCGAGAGCGCCACGTACGACCTTTTCCTGAATCGTCTTCTGTTCACCGAAGACGGACGTGACGATTATTTGAATGCCGAGCAATACGTTATGCTCGGCAACTACGATCGCGATCCTGACCGTTTTGACACCATGCAGGCGATTGCGTGTGATTTTCTGCGCGCGATGCAATTGCCCGATGTCGGCGACGACGAGGCGCTACTCGATGCTGTCCTCAACGTTCCCGACAATGCGCACGAGTTGTTTGCCGGAGGCATGCCCAACGACGGTCAGACGAAGGGCAAAGCGCAGCGCGCGTTGCTGAACGCCTGGACGAGCATGCTGGAAGCAGAGAATGTAATCCAGCATGTGATCGCCTCCTATGAAGCGGTTCCACTGCTTCCAGAATATTCGCCTCCCATCAATCCGCAGCAGTTCAAGAATGCGCTCATTTCCCGCTCCGAACGTGCGCGGGTGGAGCAGTTGCTGGAAGAACATGGAAAGATTTCGCCCGACAATCTCGATGCCGCCGTCAAGAAAGTGGAGGCCTGCAAAGGATCCGACCGCGCCAAGCTCGCGGCGAGATTTTTCGGCGACTTTCTCCGCTATCACCGCGATCTTCGCCGGCTGGAGACCCTGAACTCCGCGATGGACGCTGTGAACGTAATCGGCAGTGAGAAGCTGCGCGAGCTCTCCGCAATCAACAACACGCTCTACGAGTTTCTCCTGAGCGATGAACAGAGAAGCGTGGAAGAGAAGGTTGTCCGGCACGTGATTTTGAAAGCCGATATTCGCGATTCGACGACGCTCACGCGAACGTTGTATGAGCGCGGTCTGAACCCCGCTTCCTACTTCAGTCTGAATTTCTATGAGCCGATCAACAAGCTGCTGCCGAAGTATGAGGCATCGACCGTCTTCATCGAAGGCGATGCCGTGATCCTGGCCATGTTCGAGCACGAAGGCACGCCCGGATTCTGCGTCGGTCGCGCCTGCATTCTCGCGAAAGAGATGATCGGCATCGTACGAGGCTACAACGAGCAGTCGCTCAAACAGGGGCTTCCCGCTTTGGAACTCGGCATCGGCGTCTCTTTCCAGGACTCGGCGCCGATGTACCTGACCTACGGCACGCAACGCATCATGATTTCCAAGGCGCTCAACGAGAGCGATCGTCTTTCCTCGTGCAGCAAGGGCGCACGCAAGTTTCTCGGGGAAAAGAGAACGCCTTTCAACGTTTTCAGCCTGCAAACCGTTCAGGATCGTGACACCAGCGGAACTCCCGAAGAATTCCTGGTTCGCTACAACATCAGCGGTATCCTGATCAGTTCAGCGGCGTTCGAAAAGTTATCACAAGAGATATCATTGAAGCCGCATTCTGTCGAATTGCCGACAATCTGGCCGGGAGAGCCGGTCACGCTGTTCAGCGGCGTGGTCCCGGTCGGTTCGGGACTCTTTCACAAAATCATTGTCCGTGAAGGCGCCATTCCCCACGTCGATGCCGGCTCGATGTCGGTGAAGGACTGGACCGCACGCAAGTATTACGAAGTTTGCGTCAACCAGGAAGTCTACGACCTTCTGGAAGAACCCACCACAGCCGCCGTCGCAGCAGCTCGATAATTCACTCACGCGTTGTAGAGGCGGGATCGCTCTACCTTTCACGCACCAACGCAGCGCTGAGCCATCCTCGATACAATATCTCCGGAGCCGCCCTTGCCAAAATTCGAAGACTGTCTGCAGCAACTCGAAAAAATTGTGGAGCAGCTCGAGCGCGGAGATCTTCCCCTCGAACAATCCTTGAAGCTCTTTGAGGAAGGTGTCCGCCTGTCGAACTCATGCCGCCAGGAGTTAGAGAGCGCGGAGGGCAAAGTCGAAATCCTGATCAAGCAAGGCGGAAAGCTGCAGCCCGAACCGTTCGCCGCGGACGAGAAGGCCTCCGGCAAATAGCGCGAACCGTCCTCATTTATACTCGCGAAACAATGCTGAAGGAGACGCTCGCTTCCGGATGTGCGCTGATCGATGCGGCGCTCGACCGCCTGCTGCCGCCCGAGTCTCAGGTCCCCACTTCGATCCACAAAGCGATGCGGCACAGCGTGTTTGCTGGCGGCAAGCGGCTGCGCCCCATTCTGTGCATGGAAGCCGCGCGTATGATCCAGGGCGAGCGCAGCGCCGGAGATCTCCCTCATGGTGTGGAAGAACTTGGCAGTGCGCTGGAGATGCTGCACACGTACTCGCTGATTCATGACGATCTGCCGGCGCTGGATAACGACGAGCTCCGCCGCGGCAAGCCGACCTGCCATGTCGTTTTTGGAGAAGCGATCGCCATCCTCGCCGGCGACGCTTTGCAGACCTACGCCTATGAAGTGATGAGCCGCCTGCGGTGTCCGGCAGAGGCGCGCATCCGCATTGTGGAAGAAATCTCCCGCGCGACCGGCACGGTGGACGGCATGATTGGTGGACAGGTGATGGATCTCGAAGCCGAGAACACAGCTCCTACGGTTGAGCTCGTGAATGCGATTCACCGTTCCAAAACGGGAGCGCTCATCACCGCTAGCGTCGTAACCGGAGGCCTTTACGCCGGAGCTACAGAGCAACAGATCGCCAGCCTGCGCGAATTCGGCCGCGCTTCCGGCCTGGCTTTCCAAATTGTCGATGACATTCTCGATGTGACGCAATCCTCCACGCAACTCGGCAAAACCGCCGGCAAAGATACCGCCTCGGAGAAAGCGACGTATCCCGCCGTGTACGGGATTGAGGAATCCAGCCGGCGCGCCGATTCTCTCGTCCGCTCCGGCTGCGCTGCGCTCGATCCCTTCGGCGCGCGCGCGCAGACGCTCAAAGACCTCGCCTGCTTTCTGGTCGAGCGGAAGAGCTAGCTAGAACTTGTATCCCGCCGCCAGATTGATGTGATCCGCCGTGTTGCCTCTTCCGCTGATGGTGTAGGACTGAATGTGCCGGTATTCCAGCGAGAGCAGCAGACTCGACTCCGGATTCACAACAACGTTGAAAAGCGAAGTCTGGTTGCGAGCGAAGATGGAACCGAACTGGCTGCCCGGGAATTTTTCGAGATCGCCGGCAAACGGATTGTCATGGCCGATAGCGGCATTGAATTCGATCCGCTGGATGGGACGGTATTTCAACTGTCCCCAGGCGCCGATCGAGTTCAGTCCCACGATGGAGGTCGAAGCCAGCGCTGGATCGCCATTACTGATGATGCTGGCAAACTGTCCGCCACCCAGGCCGCCCACGCCAATTCCGCGATAGATCTCGCCGCGCAATTCAAGCTTCTGTCCAATCGGCACTTGAAAATCACCGGTCTGCGCCCAGGCATTGATGCGGCGATCCAACGGATACCGCTGCGGGCTGAAGTAGCCTCCAATCCCAAATTGGGACTGATGCCCCTCGATCCCCCCGAATTTCCAGGCCACTCGCCCCGCATAGCCCGGTTGTCGCGACTGCTCGCCAGGACTGGGAGGACGGCTCGCTTCAGCCGTCGGCTGGTCAGCCTGGATCGGATCGAGAACGCCCGCTTGCAGTGTCAGGCGAGAGGCGTCCGAAAATTGAAACGAATGCTCCACGCGAATCTGCGGCGTCCACGTCCATAGATTTCCCGACCAGGCCAGCGCCGGAAGACCGAGCGTTGCCAGCGATGTTGGCGCGAGCGGAGAAAAAAATGGAGCATCCTGCGCGAAGACCAGCGACGTGCTCGGCCAATCCAGCCGAATCCCTGCTGTGCGCAGGCGGAACACTCCGGCATTCACACCAAAGTCCTGGTTAGCGAATCCGCCAAAGAAATCGCCATAGACGTTTGCCGAGGATTTGGCTCCGAACATATCCGGTCCCTGCGCTTGGAGTCCCAAAATGGTCTGCCTCATCGTCGCGCCAATCGATCCTGCTGAAGCTGCGGGGGAACGTCCAAAGGCGAGTTCGGGAACGTCAATCATGTCCACATTGCCGCGCGTGTAACCTGCGTTGAACAGCAATAGTCCCGTGAGTTTTACCGAATATTTCGACGCGCTCTCGACTTTTTCCTGCGCCTGCTGCGTGACCTGGGATTGGATCACCGCCTGTTGCTCTTCCAGATTGGCGACGCGCTGCGCGACATCAGGCGGGTTGGCCACCGAAGCATTGGGCTGCGGATTGGCTGCCTGCATTTGGGGCAAAGACTGCTCCATCCTCTCGAGAAGAATGCGAAGCTGGTGCATTTCCTGGCGAGACTGTTCGAGTTCGGCTTGCGTAGCACGAAGGTTCTGGTCGAGTTCCGCCACGCGTGAAGCCAGGTCGCCTGCGCTCGCATCCTTCGGCGCCGATTCCTGACCCAGCATCGCCGGTCCCAGACAACAGAGCAGGATCAGGACCTCAGCGATTCCAATTCGGGAAAACCGGACACGAGCAAGCATAGTTCCTCCTGAACGATCAAAGTCAGTACCGGTCGCGGTAGCGAACGGGTGACATACCTGTACAGCGAAGCCTCACCCGTCCCCTACCGGGAACGGTACTGACCTGTCCCTACGCATCGGGCTGAGTGGTGGGCGTGCTCGGTTCCGTTTTGGGATGGGACTCCGCCATCGGAGCGCTGCCCACCGGCAAGCTGACGGCAAAGATCGTGCGGCCTTCATCACCGGCTTCCATAACCACGTCTCCGCCGTGGTCTTGCACGATCTTGCGCGCGATCGTCAGGCCCATGCCGCTGCCGCGCTCTTTGCCAAAGCTGACGAAAGGATCGAAAATCTGCGCGCGGATTTCCGCCGGCACTCCCGGACCATTGTCGATGATGCGCGCGGTAATGGAATTGGTGTCCTGCATGACCAGGACCTGAATCTGTTCCTCGCCCTCCGCGCGTCCGGCGACTGCCTCAGCCGCATTCAGGAAGAGGTTGTAAAAGGCGCGCTGCAGCCGGCGCGCGTCAAAAAAACCTTCGTGCGCATCCATGGAATAGATCTTGATCTCACGATTGCGGTACTCGGGATGCGCCTTCACCGCCTGGACCGCATGTTCCAAAATAGGAACGAGGTTGGTAGGCGCCCCGTGTCCGGCCTGAGGAGCGCGAGAGAACTCCAGCATCGAGTCCACCAGATCGGTCATATCGTTGACGGCGACGCGAATCTCCGAGAAGAGTTCTTCGCGCTCCCGGTCGGTCAATCTGGTGTTGCACAAAAATTCGGCGTTGGCGAAGATGGCCGAGAGCTGGTGCCGCATATCGTGAGAAAGCGAACTCGCCATTTGTCCAATCGTGGCCATGCGCTCGGCGTGCAGCAACTCGCGTTGCGCGCTTTGCAGCGTTTCACGCATGGCGCGAAAGGCTGCGGTCAGCTCCGCCACTTCGTGTCCGCCCTTTTCTACCAGCGGATAGGAAAAATCGCCGCCTTGGAGTGCGCGTACGCCGGCAACTAATCCGCCGAGAGGACGAGTGACGGTGTTCGCGATCAGCCACAGCAAGCCTGCGCCTAGCAGCACGGTGATGACGGCAAGGATGACCAGCAGCCGGTCGAGGCGGCCGAGAAATCCGGTGGCCCGATCGAACGATTCCAGAATGGTGAGCTGTAACGGACGCGAAGCCGACGGGCGCAGCGCGGTAAACAGGAAGCGTTCGCCGGCCAGCGTGAGCTCTCCGGTTGCAGGCAGAGTGCTGGGATCGAGGGAAGCGAGTTCGCCGGCTTGCGATTTCTGGAGCGTGTCTGTGACAATCTGTTTCCCAAAAGAGAACGCAACCTGCGCACCCGCCACATGCTCAACTTCGGCAGCCGTGCGGTCGTTTACCTCATAGCCAACAAGCACGACACCCAATTCGTTTTGTTCCCGTTCTGGGCCAAAGTAGATGGGCTGCCAGGCGACTTCGTACAAATGTTCCGCGCCAAACCACCAGTCGGAGGTCGCCCCAGCGTTGAGCGAGGAGTGCAGCAGCTCCTGCGCGGTCGCGGGATTCAGATCGACGCCTTGCGCATGCAGGGCAACGACTTTTCCTTCGCGATCGGCGAGCAGGAACAGATCGGTGGCGCTGAGCCGCCAGAAATCCGCCGCAGCATCCTTGATCGTGGGCGCATCGCGGGTGGTCATCAGCGCCTTGAGGCTGGGCAGGTTCGCCAGCAGCGCCGCCGTGCGCGCCAACGCAATGTTGCGCAGGTGCTGCGCATTCTCGAACGCAGCCACCGAACCCTGGAGATCGGTTTTCAGGTTCTCGCGCGCCTGGCGCTGCACGCTGTAATGAATGAGCAGCAGGCTGACACAGCAGAAGACGCAGAACACGAACAGCATCACGATCAATAGTTTGGTGCGAATGCGCGTTCTGGTCATGGCCGGAGTCCGATTATGGAACGAATTTGTATCCCACGCCGTGCACGGTGCGGAAATGCACGGGATTGGCGGGATCGCGTTCCAGCTTCTGCCGCAGCTTCAGCATCTGGTTATCGACAGTCCGCGTAGTCGGATAGTTCTCGTATCCCCAGGCCTTGTTCAGAAGTTCTTCGCGCGAGATCACGCGCTCGGGCTCGGCGGCAAATAGTTTGAGCAGCTTGAATTCCTGCGCGGTGAGCGGGACAGGCTCGCCGTTGCGCGTGATCTCCATGCGCACGAAGTCGGCAGTCACGTCGCCAAATTGAAACACGGAAGATCTGCGTTTGAGGCCGACGCGCCGCATCGCGGCTTCTACGCGCGCAAGCAATTCACGAGGGCTGAAGGGCTTCGTCACATAATCATCAGCGCCCATCTCCAGCAGCGCGACTTTTTCCGCTACATCGGTGACCGCGCTCAACACGATGATCGGCAGCGCCGGATCGGAGGCCTTCACCTGCCGACAAATTTCCCGCCCGGAGAGTCCCGGCAGACGCAAGTCTAAAATCACGGCTGCGGGAGCGCTCTGCCGCAGCAAGTCCAAGCCGGCCGCACCATCCCCGGCGATCTTTACTTCGTATCCCTCGGACTCAAAGAGCCGGGAAAGGCTCTTCTGAATCCGCCGATCGTCTTCAATCACCAGAATCGTCAGCATCCCTATGAACCCAGCCTGCGAGAAACGCAAGCCACTCAATATAAAGTTGAAAACTAAGCAGATTCATCCCACAAGACCGGAAGCATCGATACGCGCCCTCCGCCGCTAGCATGCTCTCACGCCTGTTTTGTTGGAATAGTGTTCCGTTCTCGCGGCCTCGCGGGATCAGAAAAGCCTCTACAGTCTGCCGTGTCGAACGAAAACAATCTTTTTTTCGCGTGATCTCAAGATCTAAAGGACTTAGCCGTGGAGATCCCTAACCGATCCCTGGAATTCTAGAGATCGCCGGAGATCGATCTTTGGATTTCTTGAGACCAGCCAGAGATCGCCCAGAAACATCTCTCGCCAATTCGTATCCACTTTGATTGTCAAAGACCGAAGTTGCGTCGGCCCAGAGGCCAAGACCAGATCATTCCCAACATTGCAGATTGCAATGGCTGTTTTTACTCATCGATACCGGCCGTTCAACAACTTACAAAGAAAAATACCGACGAATACCGAAGATGTATCGGTATCTCTCCGGAATTAATCCGGAACCGCTCCGGGTTTATTCCGCGACTGCCCCGGTATCGCTTCGGTATTTTCGCCGCCATGCCATGCTCAAGCACCGAAATGGCAAATCGAGTCTTGCTCGCGTTACGCCAGCCTGGCGTCTGTCTCCGAGCGCCGATCTCCTGGTTGAAACGGGAATCCGGAGAACCCCTCGATCCTTCGGCCAATCGATGTAACAAACTAGCGTATCCCTGATACCGCATGACGTAACGCGCGTCAAGAGCAAAGTTGATCGTGGTTATAGGTCATTGAAGATCTCGTCTTCGTTTCCTCTTCCAAACCGCCGGAGGACGCCCGATGAAAGCCCGCGGCGGAAGCCCGGGGGTGTAGGTCGGAAATGAGTCGAGTACCGTGGGGACGGCACAGGTTTAAAGATGGGGCACTGCAGGATTCGCAGGACGGGACATTTTCTTGTTCTGGGAACAGTACGGGATTAGAGACAGCCTCTGATCTTCTGTGACAGTTCTTAACTGTTCATGACTTCTCAATCCTTGCCCGTCATTCTCATGACCTTATATTCTTGCCATAGCATCGAAGTTTTTCTGGTGATCAGTCTCACTCGCTCAATTAGTCGTGCGGACCGGACTCACCGACTTCATGCGGCTACGGAGTCAAAGCATGTCTGCAATCGGACGTAATAACGTGAAAGTTTTAGGTGAGGGAACACGGCCGATTATGTTCTCGCATGGCTACGGCTGCGACCAGAACATGTGGCGCTTTGTCGTACCGGCTTTCCAAAAGGACTACCGAGTTGTGCTTTTCGATCATGTCGGCGCCGGGCAGTCGGACCTGGGCGCGTTCGATCGGCGGAAGTATCAATCTCTAAGCGGTTACGCCGAGGATGTGCTCGAAATATGCGAAGAGCTTGATCTGCGTGACGTCACCTTCGTCGGCCATTCGGTGAGTTCCATGATTGGCGTTCTAGCAGCTCTTCGTCAGCCGGAGCGGTTCTCCAATCTCGTTCTGGTCGGACCATCGCCGCGCTATATCAACGAGGCATCCTACGTAGGAGGTTTCGAACGTTCTGAGATTGATGGTCTGCTGGATATGCTGGACGCAAACTATCTTGGGTGGGCATCGACCATGGCGCCGGTCATTATGGGCAACTCGGACCGGCCGGAGCTGGCTTCGGAACTGGAGAACAGTTTTTGCCGCACCGACCCGCAGATCGCGAAATTCTTCGCGCGCGTTACCTTCCTCTCGGACAATCGCGCGGATCTCAGCAAAGTGCGGACGCGAACGCTCATCCTGCAATGCTCCGACGATGTGGTTGCTCCTCGTTCGGTGGGCGAATTTGTGCATCGTCAAATTCCCGGCAGCGAGTTAGTCATCTTGCGGGCAACTGGACATTGCCCAAACCTGAGCGCACCCGTTGAGACTACCGATGTAATCCGCGACTTCCTCAGCCGCTCGACTGCCCATGCGAGCATCCGCGCAGCCTCGTGATGAGTTCGCCCGAAGTTGCTGCGGCTCTTGATTTATTCGAAGTGGCGCCCTGCGGGTATCTGTTCACTCTGCCCGATGGCACGCTCACCAAAGCCAACCAGACCTTCTTGAATTGGACCGGCTATGCCGCGGAAGATCTCCTCCAGCGAAAACGGCTTCAGGAATTGTTCACCCGACCCGCAGCCATTTTCTACGAGACCCATTTTGCGCCGCTGCTACGGATGCAGGGCTTCGTAAAAGAGATTACGGTTGATTTTGTTTGCGCCAACGGCTCCATTCTTTCTGCATTGGTTAACTCCAACATCCACCGCGATCATGCCGGCGAACCGCTGCTAATCCTGACCACGGTGTTCGATATTCGCGAACGCCGGCAGTATGAGCGGGAACTCCTGCTCGAACGCCAACGAGCCGAGCAGTGGGCGTCCGTGGTCGCCAACACGAGCGAAGCCATCATGACCGCAGACGCGCAGGCGAAACTTACGAGTTGGAATCGCGGCGCCGAATCGCTGTTTGGTTACACGCCGGCGGAGGCGGCAGGAAAAGATTTTCGCGAACTGCTGGTTTACCGAGCCGAAGTCAAACAATGGGAAGAAATTCTGCGCGAGCTGCGCGCGGGCCAGTCTCTCCAGCGCGATATGATTCTCTGCAACAAAAATGGAGACCTCATCGCTGCGTCCGTCAGCCTGACGCCACAAATCGAGCCTGTGGCAGAATTCACCGGATTCGCGGCCATCGTGCAGGATCTCCGCGCCAGAATAGAAACGCACAGAACTCAGCAAATGGTCCGCGACCTCGAACGCGCCAACCAACTGGCTCACGAGATCAATAATCCGCTGCAAGCGATCGTCAACTGTATGGCCCTGGTTTCCGCAACCGGCGGCGCCGAGTACATCCGCAGCGCCGAAGAGAATCTTGATCGCATCGCCGCTGTCATCAAGAGACTCGTGAATGTAACCCGAAAGTAGATTCTCAAAACGGAAAACAGGTAGGTCACACAATAAAACGCAGGGCTGGTGCAGTTTCATGGTTAGTGTGGACAGGTTTAGGGAAGGGCACGCATTTATGCGTGCCGATAACCGTTGTACTTAATGGCGTTTAGCGGCTTCAGCCGCGGCTGAAGCCGCTGCACTTCCAATTTGATAGGAATTCCCGCTACGGCACGGATAAATCCGTGCCCTTCCCTAAACCCAGCCCTGGTCTATACCAGCTATGAATGTGTTCTAACCAGCAGAGCCTCTGGAGCATGCTGCTGCACTGCCAGGCTCCAACCCTGATTTGCCGGAAAGCGGCGAGTTGTTTGTTGCTGAACCGAATTTCTGCATCCCATTCTGTATGCTGAATGTGGACAAGTTGCGCAAATGCCCAAACTGTCTGGGAAGAGGAATCTGCGACGACGGCAGTAAGTGTCCAGTTTGCAAGGGAGCAGGAGAGATTTCCTACAAAGAAGAGATCGTGCTTCCGGAAACCCCATGCTGGACGCTGAATGCTCTCTCCTGAGCAGGCGAGCGTTGCTATCCCGGATCGTTTTTCGCGCCCATTACAAGCGGCGGAGGTTCGTTCAGCTCAATCCAATAACGCTGAATGGCTTCGATCACCTTGGCGATTTCAACGGGATCGCCGGGTTTGACCAGGTAGGAGTTGGCCCCGAGATCGTAAGCAGCATTAATCGAACTGGGGCTGCGATCTAAAGTGAGCACGACAACGGGAATGCGCCGGATCTCGCGTTGGGTTCGCAACCATTGCAGCAACTGCAATCCACTCATGCCCGGCAGTTTTAAGTCCAGAAGGATCAATACCGGCAGCGGGTACTTGGATCGATCGACGTACTGCCCAATTCCAGCCAGGTAGGCCAAGGCTTCGTCGCCATTTTTCAAATGCGTGATCGGATTGAGCACGCCCGCTTTTTCGAAACCACGAAGAAGGAGGATCGCATCGCTGGCCTCGTCTTCCACCATGAGAATGCTGGGTAAGCTACGGTCAGACACGGCTTAACTCCGGCGCAGTTGATTGGGACTTCCGTGCAGGTCAGGAGACTCATTGAACGAGAGCCAATACCGCTGGAACTCTGAAGCCATTTGTTCCAATTGCGGAACCGTGTCCGGCTTAGCCAAATACGAGTTTGCTCCAAGATCGTAAGCGCGATTGATATCGACCGAATGTCGCGATGAAGTGAGCATAATGATTGGAAGGCGATTGAGCGCGGAAGGGTGCCGCCGAATCCACTCAAGGACTTCGAACCCTGAGCGTCGAGGCAGCTTAATATCCAGCAGCACCACGCACGGTAGAGGATAGGCATTGCGGTTGTCGAATGGCTGCTCGCCTGAGAGATAGGACACCACCTCATCCCCGTTCGTGAGCCGGAATATGGCAACGCTGCTATCCATTTTCCCGAACGCTCGCTGAATCAGCCGCGCGTCAGAGGGATCGTCTTCGACCAGCAACACCGGACCTTTCATCTTCACGCAGTTATCTCTGTCCCATTCTTATTTACGCAGTTATCTCTGTCCCATTCCACCTATCTCTCTGCTCCATTCTTAGATGCCGGCAATTCGATCCAGAAGGTGCTGCCCTTTCCCGATTCTGAGTCCACGCCGCAGGAACCGTGCATGCGGACGGCAGCTCGCCTTACGATTGCCAGTCCAATGCCGCTGCCGGGATAAGTTTCGCGATCGTGCAGCCTCTCGAAAACCTGCCAGATGCGCTCCTGATGTCGTGGAGCGATACCGATTCCGTTGTCTCTCACGCTTAGCCTTACATGATCGTCATGCTGTTCGGCAAAGACATGAACCGCAGGAGTCGAGTCCTTCTCGTGAAACTTAAAAGCGTTGGTTAGATAATTCAGAACCACTTGGGCGAGTACCTGCGGATGACTCTCGACGCGCAGCTCGGCAGGCACATCCACCGTGAGAGATCCCCGGCGGTCACTTCCCAACTGATCAATTGCCTGCTTTACCGCTTCAGACAGGCTCACGCTTCCAAGCGACAGATTGATGCGGCTTACGCGGCCATATTCCAGCAGGTCCTGCACAAGAGCATTCATCCGCGCTGTGGCATTCGTGATCTCGTTGAGATAGTCGAGTCCTTGTTGGCCCAGAGTGGGGGCGCAATCTTCTCGCAAGGCGTCGGCAAAGCCGCCAATCGCGCGCAGCGGCGCGCGCAGATCGTGAGATACGGAATAGGCGAACGCTTCCAGCTCCGCGCTAGTCTCCTCACGCTCTTGAATGCGCAGCTCCAGCTCTTGGGAATGCTGCCGAATCGTATCCAACAGCTTCTTGCGTTCGGTCATGTCGCGCGTAACTTTGGAGAAGCCGTAAAGGTGGCCCTCTTCATCGCGAAGAGCAGTCACTACGACGCTGGCCCAAAAGGGCGTGCCATCCCTGCGCACGCGCCAACCCTCGCCTTCGAAATGGCCCTGCGTTGCAGCGGTGTGCAATACCATTTCGGGAAGGGAGCGCGCCTGGTCTTCCGGGGTGTAGAACACGGAAAAGTGCTTGCCGATGATCTCTTCCGGCTTGTAGCCTTTGATGCGCTCTCCTCCAACATTCCAGGAAGTGATGTAGCCGTTGGCATCCATCGAGAAGATGGCGTAGTCTTCGACGCCCTGAACGAGGAGGCGGTAACGCAAATCGGAAAGGCGACGCTCAGTCAGATCGCGGATGATCTTGCCAAAACCCAGGAGCTTTCCATTATTGTCGACAATGCGAGTGATCAGGACGCTGCCCCAGAAGCGGGAGCCGTTCTTGCGAATACGCCAACCTTCTTCCTGGAAATCTCCAGATGCCTTTGCCGTTTGCAACTCAAGCATCGGCTTATTTGCAGTCAGATCGGGCTCTGAATAAAAGATGCGGAAGTGCTTTCCAATGATTTCGCGGCTCGTGTAGCCCATCAGACGCTCGGCGCCTTTGTTCCAGGAATGAATGTGTCCTTCGGGATCGAGAACGAAGATCGCATAGTCGATGACGTTGTTGACGAGCAGGCGGAAAACTTCATCCGAAATGATGCTGGACCGAGCGGTGGAAATCGGCAGAAGTGAGGATTGTCTCGCCATAGATCTGCGCCAAAACCACGATACTACGAACAAGCTGCAAAGCACCTGTCGGGATTGTGGCCATGTTCTTAGGAATGGGAGAAAATCACGAGAGGCAGGGTCGCGCCCTAGATAACCGTCCCGGCTTTTTCCTTTTGGCGCAACCTATGTCTTACTTCTCGGGTTGTACTCTCGGCATAGGTGTGCTCATGCAAAACGTCAGTTACGCGATCCGCGGTCTTCGGAAGTCGCCGGGTTTTACCGTTGTTGCGGTCCTCACGCTTGCTCTTGGCATTGGAGCGAATACGGCCATCTTCAGTGTTGTCCAGGCCGTGCTGCTGCGGCCCTTGCCGTATCCGGAGCCGGACCAGTTGGTGAAGATTTGGAATAGCTATCCGCCGTTTCCTCCGGGCGGACTGTCTCCGGGCGATTACGCCGACTGGCGTGCGCAGGCCAAGAGTTTTTCCGGTATTGGCGCGTATGCGGAGATCTCTACCGGATTCAATCTGACCGGGAACACTGAGCCGCAGCGCGTGCAAGCGGGCTATGCGAGCGCTTCGTTGTTTCCGCTGCTCGGCGTCGCTCCTGTAGCCGGGCGAGGATTTTCGCCGGAAGACGATCGGGCCGGCGGTCCGCCGGTGGTGATGCTTAGCCATCGTTTATGGCAGAGCCGATTTGGAAGCGATCCGAATGTTGTCGGCCAATCCGTCACCCTCGACGATCACCGGTATTCCGTGATCGGGATTTTGCCCGCCGGCTTCGATCTCGTACGCTGGGCCGATCTGTGGCTTTCCTTTGGTCAATATTATGACGACCTGACCTCGCATGTTCACCATGACTTCATTGCCGTGGCGCGGCTGAAGCCAGGAGTTACGCTCTCCCAGGCGCGCGATGAGATCACGCGTTTGAATCAGCAGGAGGCGATTTCGTTTCCGGCGGAGCACAAGGGTTTCGGCGTGATTGTGCAGCAGCTTGAAGATGCCTCGGCCGTCCGCTTGCGCAGCACGCTGCTCATATTGCTCGGCGCGGTCGGACTTGTTTTGCTGATTGCGTGCCTGAACATCGTGAATCTGCTCCTCGTGCGCAATGCCGCTCGCGAACGGGAGATCGCCGTGCGAACTGCGTTAGGCGCGAGTCCCCGGAGCTTGCTTGGGCAGATGTTGACGGAGAGCCTGCTGCTTGCTCTCCTGGGCGCCGGTGCGGGCCTGATCTTTGCCGTCCTCATTCTCAAAGGCACAATGCCCTTCGTTTCTGCCGATTTGACGGTGCTGCGAAGCGCTTCCCTAAATGGAACTGTATTCGCATTCACTGCCGCTGTGACGTTGTTGACCGCGCTGGCTTGCGGACTGTTGCCGGCATTGCGAACTCTTCGAATCAATCTTGTGGGCAACCTGAAGCAGGGAAGCAAAGGAACGAGCGGCCCTGGCCGTCACCGCAGCCACAATCTCGTCGCTGTTGCGGAAATCGGCATGGCGCTGGTTTTGCTCACGGGAGCAGGCTTGCTGCTGCGGAGCTTCCAGCATTTGCTGGAAGTCGATCCGGGATTTCGTACTGACCACATTCTCATGATGGAAGTTCCGCATGCGGCTTTGCCTTTTACGGAACTCATTCATTTGTCCGAGCAGCAAGAAAACGAGCTGACGCAAAAGCAATTTCTCGAATTTGAGCAGATCACGGAAGAGCTGCGAGCGCTCCCCGGGATAAAAGATGCCGGCGGCATATCGGAATTGCCTTTGGACACGGAACTGCGCTCCGCATCGAGGTTCTTGATCGAGGGCCGTCCGTCGCTCGCGGTAGGAGTTCGTCCGATCGCGCAGACTCGCGGCATAAGTCCCAGCTACTTTTCCACTTTGGGAATTCCGCTCCTGGCAGGACGAGGTTTCACAAAGGATCACTGGGAGCCGGGCAACATTCTTATCAATGAAACTATGGCGCGACGGTATTGGCCGCAAGGGGATGAGCTCGGGAAACGCATCAACATGTGCTCGCTCTCTTCTACGCCGTGCTGGTTCTCGATCGTCGGCGTCGTCGGCAACGTTCACCAGTTCGGCCTGGATGGCGATCCGACTTGCGATGTCTATTTCACCAGTCGCTGGCCGGAACACCTTCTTATCCGTACTGCATCGGATCCGGCCAGCATTGTGAAATCCGCTACGGACGTGATCCACAGAGTAGATGCCAACTTGCCGGTCACGCATGTGCAGACGATGGACGATCTGCTCTCGGATTCGCTTTCCTCACGACGAGTTTCCGCGGAGTTGGTGGGAATATTCGCCGCGCTGGCGCTCATTCTGGCAGCGGTGGGGATTTATGGCGTGCTGAGTTACACAGTGAGCCAGCGTACACAGGAAATCGGCATTCGCATGGCTATTGGCGCGCAGCGGGGCGACGTTCAGAGGATGATTCTTGGCCACACGCTCAGGCTGGCTCTTGCGGGCGTGGGGTTTGGATTGACAGTGTCCGTCGCTCTTGCGCATTTTTTGAAAGCTCTGCTATTCGGAGTCGCGCCCTATGATCCGGCCACTTTGCTTTGCGTAACCGTGTTGTTGCTACTCATCGCTCTCGCGGCAGCTTACGAGCCGGCTCGGCGCGCCTTGCGAGTGGATCCGTTGATCGCGTTTCGCAGTGAATGAGTTGAATTCCCCCTTTTTTATCAGGAGCTTTAACTCCCGGGTGCTCCCCTCCTCGAAATGGAAATATTCCGTAAAGTCTGTTCCGTCGAGAGAGTACGAGGCGGAGGTTTCTCTTATCCCACCCTGCGAACATCGCGCAGGATGGGGAACCCACGTTTTTCTGCTGGGTTGAGAAGAAAATCTTCTGAAAAAAAACGCCGCTCTTGAGGAGCGGCGCTTTCATTTCAGTTTGTTTCTCGTTTTCTACTGAGGACAAGGGAGAGCGGAGTGTGGCAGCACAGTTTCATCCGGGAAGCTGAAGGCTCCGTCGATTGCGCTGGAGGTTGCTCCCATCTCAAACCACTGCAACAGCGGAATGTTCTGGGGATGATAGGTGAACTGGAAATCTCTCTCGTTCACCGCGATCGGGGAGGTTGCGTTCGCCAGTACTTCGATGGGATCGCCTTCCTCGAGATTGTTCTGGCAAACTTTCGCCGTGGCAGGCTCGCCTGGAAATTGCCAATTTGGCGTGGGATTGGAGACAAACGGATTGCCAAACGATTCCGCAAGCTCGTGGCTGAGCGCAGTCACGTCCTCGAAGCCGCCTCCAAATATTCCCGGCGAAATCCAGCTTGCATATTGCACGAGCCAGCGGTCCTCGGGAAATCCGTCATCGAGGAAGAACGTGTGGAATCCGAGCACGCAGCATCCGCCCGGAGTATTCGGGTTATTCGCGTTCAGGTCGAACAGGTAAGTGTTGGGGAACATCGAGATGTTCATGCCGTTGGTGGTGAAGTTGCCGGCGTTAATTTCACTAACGACTTCATTGTCGAAAAAGAAATTAAACAGCGGGCTAAGCATCAGCACGAAGGTGCTGCCATCGGCGGCGGGTCCCGTGAAATATGATCGCGCCTGGACAACGCTGCCGTCCTGGAGCTGCACGTTCACAAAGAACGGCACCGTGATGGTCACCTTGTCGACGACTTTGGGAGCCAGCAGCGTGTGCCAATTGTTGCCCATGATGTTGAAGAACTGGGCGCGATGCACGGCGTCACCGAACTCAAGGTCATGCCCAGAACGATAGTCGAGCGGCTCGAAGTTCGGAGACTCCAGCGTGACTTTCTCGAACGGCGCAAAAGGCACTGTCTTAAAAACAGAGCCGTCGGCGTTGAGCAGTTGCAGAGAAACCTCGCTGATGTTGGCCGGGTAGACGGTAGTTCCACCAAGCTTGGGATCGTTGCCCAGCATGGTGAAGCGGAAATCCCGGCGTGCCGATGGACCTGCCTGCGCAACGAATGCGCCATCAAAGGTGGCAACGGTATTCAGTCCGTCGATGTTGGAGTGGTTGGGTTGGCGATTCGCCATGGGGAAATTGTCGTCGTTGCCGAATTGCTTGAATTGAGCTGCACTGTTGACGCTGGCATTTCCTGAACCGCCGATCACCGCGCCGGTGGCGGCGTCAAAAATAACGTTGCTGGCAGACCCAAGGACCACTCCATTAATAGGAACTGGTGCTCGGTCTCCCATGTCAGCGACCGCGCTTCGAATAGCCGTAGCGGCTTCGGGATCGCCGCCTGCGTGCTGAGCGAGAACAGGCGCGCACACCCCAAGCAGAAACGCGGAAAGAGTTAGCAGGGTAAATCGAGACCTTACAATTTTCATTCAACATCTCCTGATGCTCCAGAGTAGAAGCGACAAAAACAATACACCTACTCTGGTTACGGGAGAAGATGGATTTGTAAATTTCGGGACGAACCGTGTGTGCAAAGTTTTGCAACGACGCTGCAACACCCTGTTCAACTCAGCCAAGGGCAGCGCTCGCGTTGTTTGCCTTCGCTAAACTGAATAATTATGAGCGAATCCTCCAACTCTCTCTCCGAGGCATCTTCTGCTTATTTGCGCTCCGCGATGCATCAGCCGGTGCAGTGGCATCAGTGGGGCTCGGAGGCGTTTGATAAAGCTGAGCGCGAGAACAAGCCGGTGCTGCTCGATATCGGCGCAGTGTGGTGCCATTGGTGCCATGTGATGGATCGCGAGTCGTACGAGAACCCTGAGGTCGCGAAGTTGATCAACGAAAACTTCATCGCGATGAAGGTGGATCGCGATGAGCGTCCGGACGTGGACAGCCGCTACCAGGCAGCGGTGCAGGCGATCAGCGGTCAGGGTGGGTGGCCGCTGACGGCGTTTCTCACGCCGGATGGTCGTCCTTTCTTTGGTGGAACGTATTTTCCGCCTGAGGATCACTACGGGCGTCCTGGATTTAAACGAATCCTGCAGGCTCTGGCAGAGGCCTATCGCGAGAAGCACGGAGAAGTGCTCGAGTCGGCGGAACACGTGATGAACGCGATCGACTATTCCGAGTCGTTTGCGGGCCGGTCGGGCGAGATCTCCCCGGGCATCGCCGAAGCGATGGTGAATGCGGCGCTGACGGGATTCGATTCCCAAAATGGGGGATTCGGATCGGCTCCGAAGTTTCCGCATCCGTCGCTGATCGATTTGCTGATTGACTACTGCGGGCGGACCGCCAGAGCTGACGTTCGCAACGTGATCACTACCACGCTCGATCACATGGCGCGCGGCGGAGTGTACGACCAGCTCGCTGGGGGATTCCATCGTTACTCAGTCGATGAGCACTGGACGGTGCCGCACTTCGAGAAGATGTCCTACGACAATTCTGAGCTGCTGAAGAATTACGTTCATGCTTATCAGCTCACGGGCGATCAATTTTACGGGGCGATCGCGCGAGACATCGTGCGCTGGATGGACGAGGTGCTCAGCGATCGCGAGCACGGCGGCTTCTATGCGTCACAGGACGCCGACATCGATCTGCACGATGACGGCGATTACTTCACTTGGTCGCTCGCGGAGGCGCGAGCCTTGCTCAATGCGCGAGAGCTGGAGGCGGCCGCGCTGCGCTATGACATCGGCGAAGTCGGCGAGATGCATCATCGGCCAGAGAAGAACGTACTGCACGTCCGCGCCACACCAGAGCAGATCGCCACGCGCATGAAGATCGGCATTCCCGAACTGGAACAATTGCTCGATTCTGCTAAACGAAAGATGCTGGAGGCACGCCTGCAACGCTCGACTCCGTATGTGGACAAGACGGTCTATGTGAGCTGGAATGCACTGTGTGTCTCGGCTTATCTGGAAGCGGCCAAGGTGCTGGGTATAGAAGAGGCGGAGCATTTCGCCCTGAGATCGCTGGATCGCCTGCTCTCGCAAGCTTGGTCGCAGCGTGGCCTCAAGCACGTGATCGCGTATGCGGACTCTCATGCGCCTGGAGCAGAAGTTGAGGGCATGCTCGATGATTATGCTTGCTCGATCGCTGCATGTCTGGATGCCTATGAAGCGACCTCCGATTTGAGCTACTACCGTTTTGCCGATCGGATCGCCGCAAAAATGATCGAACTCTTTCACGACGAAACTGGTGGAGGTTTTTTCGACACGGCGCGCAAGCAAGAGAACGGAAGTCTCGGCGCTCTGGCTGCACGCCGCAAACCACTCCAGGATTCGCCTACGCCAGCCGGTAATCCCGTCGCTGCTCTGGCGTTGTTGCGCCTGCATTCCTATTCGGGAGATCCGAAGCATCGCGAGGTCGCCGAATCTACTCTCGAGGCATTTGCGGGAGTTGCGGGACAATTCGGAATTTACGCGGCGACTTACGGTTTGGCGGTGGTGAGCTATGCCAGGCCGCACTCGCAGATTGTCGTCATCGGCAAAGACGTTGCCGCCGCCGAACTTCGGCGAACGGCCGTCAGCAAGTTCGATGTCTGCAGCACGACGCTCGCGTTTGATCCTGATCACGTGGTGGCCGCAAACCTGCCGCCAATGTTCGCAGAAACTCTTCCGAACTTACCCGAACTCAAGCGAGGTAGAAGTTTCGCGGTGGTATGCAGCGGGTCAAGTTGTCAGCCGCCGGTTGAAAGTGCTGAAGAATTACGAAGAGCGCTCTCTTTGAACCGCTAACGTTGCTCCAGACTCGCCGTCCATGAGTGACAGCACTGGAAGGTGAGAACGAGAGTGCATGAAAGCATTTCTTGCGAGTAGTTTCTTAATCATTGCCACTCTGGTCGGACACTTCTCGCATGGTGCGAGTGTTCTGACGACCGGCTCTGCCGATAATTCTGTTCGCGTTGCTTTTCAGAAGCTCATTATTACTGTCGGCAAGAGCCCGGGCCCGGTTGCGGTGGCCGACGTCAATCATGATGGCAAGCTGGACCTCCTGATCGCCAACACTGGCGATGAGACACTCACGGTCTTGCTGGGTGATGGCGAGGGGCACTTTACCCGCGCGCCAGGATCACTCTGTCGTACAGGTCGCGGTCCGAACGACATTGCCGTTGGCGATTTCAACGGCGACGGTCATCCCGATTTGGTCATTGCGAATACGGGAACGCCTTACCTCACGCTGTTACTCGGAGATGGGAAGGGAAGTTTCAGGCCATCGGCGAAGTCGCCATTCGCTACGGACTCTCATCCGCATGTGCACGGCGTCGTCGCGGCCGATTTCAATCGTGACGGGAAATTGGACGCCGTCACTGAAAGCTGGGGAAACAATAAGATTCTCCTGCTGCTCGGCGACGGAGCCGGCAATTTAGCTACGCCGGGCGTTCCGTTCGATGTCGGCAAGCGTCCTTATGAAAGACTGCGCACTGCCGACTTCAATCATGATGGCGATCCCGACGTAGTCACGACTGACCTCGATGAGAATGCGGTTACGATTCTGCTCGGCGATGGACACGGGGGATTTCGTCAAGCGACGGGATCGCCGTTTGCTGCGGGAGTTTTTCCGTGGGCTGTGGCAATTGGCGACATCAATAAAGATGGCAATCTCGATTTAGCTGTCTTGCCGTACGACCGCGATATTCGCGATCCGCAGCAACTTGGGGTCTCGGTTCTGCTGGGCGACGGAACGGGGAAGTTTCGCATGATGTCGAAAACTCCGCTTTCGCTCTCCGGCTGTCGCGGACCGGATCATGTGGCGATCGGCGATGTGAACGGAGACGGCCATCCGGACATCGTGGTTTCCTGCGCGCAGAGCAACAATTTATTCTTCTTTCTCGGCACCGGCAGTGGTGAATTCCAGAGAACCAGTTACGACCTTCCTTACATCGGCTGGTCGGGCATGGCTGTGGCGGATTTAAATGGCGATAAGAAAGAAGATGTTGTGGTCTCAAACTTCGAGGCGGGTACCGTCACGGTTTTGTTGAGCAAGTGAATCGCTTGAATCGTGAATAGCTCCTGCTCAGCCGCCACTCTGTCATCCCTCGGGCCGCCACGGGAGTCCTGAAAGCAAGAGTCAACGAGGAGCGGCCCGGGGGATCTGCTGTTCTGCACCTTGATCCCCCGCGCCGCAAAATCCGGCTATTCCATTCTGAAACATTGTTCAGGCGACGCGAGGGATGACAATTCCCGTGAATGGCTTCTACTTGGAAATCCAAATCGGAATTATGCAGCTCTTCGCGAGCGGCCTTTTCGTGACGAAGAGGCGCTGCGCCGAGGCTGTTCCTCTTCTTCGGATTCCATTTCTTCCATCCCGAGATTGTCGGGTTTCAACTTGCGGCTGAACGCTTCCATTTTGGTTCGTGTCTGCTCCTCTTCTTTCAACGTTTGGCTCAGCAGCTTGATTGCTTTGGTGAGATCGAGTTCTTTGGCGAGATGAATGAGAGAGGTGTACGCATTGATTTCGTAGCTCTCCACTTTCACCGCAGCGCCCACGTCGAAGATCGACAGGATGTCGTCTGCCGGTTCTTCTTCCTCTTTGAAAGTTTTGCGTTCTTCGATCAGTCCCTTGATACCCTTGCACTCGGTTTCTTCCGCGCTTTCGTCGAGCTCCTCGAAAATCTGCTGAATGCGCTCGGCGTGCTTCTCCGTTTGCGCCTGATGCGATTGAAATGCTTTGGCCAATTGCGGCTCCTCACTGTGGTCTTCGGCTAGTTCGCCTAATGCTTCGACGAGCTTCTGCTCGGCATCGAGCATGTCGGTGAGTTCGTGGATGAACAGCTCCTTCGCGCTTTGCATGGTTGGTCCTCCTGACGCCGAGCTATGAGATGCGGACAGAACGCAGCCTTATGTCCGCAATTGTCTGCCCATTGACGCCATCGAGGACGAACGACGTTCGGAATCGCCGAATTCCAAACTGCTGCTCCAGAACTGTGCGTCAGGAAATCGGAGTAAAACAGGCGGATTCCACGCCCTTCACTCGACAAACTTGTTACAGAGCCGTGACAAACTAATTACATTTCAGCAGAAACCTCCTGCGGCTCTTCCGACTCTGTGACACGAGCGGAAATTTCCCGCACGCAGGGATCAAGCGGACGGAGGACACAAACCCTCGGTCTGGGCACTTTCCGATTCGCTGAGTTAGAGCTCCCGCTCCAGGTTGTTCGAATTCACAGGAGATCTTCATTTCAACTCTGGAAAGGACACTACGATGAAACGAAGCTGGGCCATGGTGCTTCCGCTGCTCGCCGCCTGCGTCGTGTTGGCAGCGATGGCCGACAATCACGGCAAAGATGGCAAGGACGACTCCCGGAACGCTATTCTTGGCAACGACGAGCAGAGTGCAATGCACTTGCTCGCATCCGGAAAACAAATCTTTCGCTTCGATACCTTCGGTGATCAAGGTTTCTGGGGCGATCAACTCCACCTTAATCAAGCCATCAATGGACTCTCGCCGCGTGCTGCTCTCGGCCTTGGGCTAAAAGTGGACGCGGATGCGCTCTCGCCTTCGACAATCGAAGCTATCAAGCATGGGAAAGTGAATCTTGACGATCCTGCCGTTACTCGGGCCTTGATCGCACAGAAAGCTGTTGTCGGAGTGGTCGGGATTTTCAACAAAGATAGCGACAAGCTCGCTTCCGTAGGACTGACCTGCGCGGTTTGTCATTCCACGGTGGACAATTCCGTTGCGCCGGGCATCGGCCGACGAATCGACGGCTTGGCGAATCGTGATTTGAACGTCGGAGCCATTGTGGCTGCGGCGCCAAATCTTGATCCCGTGCAGCAACTACTACAGATTGCTGATCCTGGCATCACGGTGGCTCAGATCAGAAGCGTGCTGCTCAGTTGGGGGCCCGGCAAATTTGATGCAGAACTATTCCTGGACGGCAAAGCGGTACAGCCTAATGGACGTTCCGCAGCTGCGTTGATTCCGAATGCGCGCGGTCTTGCCGGTCACAACCTGCATACCTGGACTGGCGGCTGGGGATCAATCCCATATTGGAACGCGTTCGTCGCTGTGAATGAGATGCACGGCGTAGGTACTTTCTTCGACGAGCGTTTCGACGACGCTTCTCAGTTCCCGATTGCAGCTCGGGCGCAGCTCGGACATGTCTCTGTCGATCCAGACAGCGACCAGGTCACGAGCAAGCTGCCCGCATTGCAGTTCTATCAACTTTCATTGCCCGCACTGAAGCCGCGTCCTGGGATTGACTTCAACGTCGAAGCCGCAAAGCGCGGTGACGAACTGTTCAGCGGCAAGGCGAATTGCAACAGTTGCCATCGCGAGCCTCTCTGGAGCGAGCCGGGATGGAATCAACATACTGCCGACGAAATGAAGATCGACCATTTCGAAGCGGATAGATCTCCCGGTCATGCTTATCAAACTATGAACCTGGCCGGCCTGTTCATTCGCGAAGAGGGACTCTTCATGAATCCCGCCGACAAGGGCCGCTTCTACCACGACGGCCGTTTCCAGACTCTAATGGACGTCGTCAACAGCTATGACTCGCGTTTCAATTTGGGACTTACCGATCAGGAAAAAAGCGATTTGATTGAGTATTTGAAGTCTCTGTGATCGCTTGCGGAGGGGCGCCTCTTCTGGCCATGCGCGCCCTTCCTTATTTTCAACAAATAGGAAATTGCACATCCGGCTTCTCTGCGCCGGGGCAATGTCGCCGCGATGTAAATGTTTTGTCACGGAATTGTCATGCGGCGGCCTTGCCGATTTACGGTTGGCCTTTGCCTCGTGTGAGTTACAGCTAAAAAGAGCTCGCCGTTACTTTTGGCGCATGGACTTGAGAAACATGGTGCTATACGTCCCTCGCATTTAGTGTCGAATTGGGAATCGCCGCTCATCGTCTGAAATTCCCAGCGCACGGCAAGTGCGCTGTACATCATCAGGAGAAACCATGAAGAATGCATTTCGACCTACAGCTCGCCTGTTTGCCTTGCTTGTGTCGTTGGCGATGGTTGGGTTGTCGATCGCTTGTGGTGGAGGCGGATCGTCCACACCTCCAATGACGACGACTGCTGGGGCACAATCGACTACCTTCAACATCGGAGACGATCCGCTGAATGGAGTCCTCGCCTTCGAAGTCACCATCAACAACATCACGCTTACCGGTAGCCACGGGACGGTGTCGGTTCTAACGGATCCCAGGAAGGTTGAACTGAGCCATCTCGCCGGCACGTTCGAGCCTTTGACGCTCACTAAGATCCCGGCCGACAGCTATTCGCAAATCAGCGTAACGTTTGGAGCCGCGGAGCTGCTGTTCTTACCCGCCGGAATCACGACTCCGATGCATGTGGACATTCCGCCCCTGAGCGCTCCTGTGAATGTCACCCTCAATCCGCCGGTGACGGTGCCGCAGGGCATCAGTTCGTTAAATTTTGATTTGAATCTTGCCAATTCGCTTTCTGTGGATGCCGCCAACAACGTGACCTTCACGCCGGTCTTCACGCTGACAAACTCGACTGTCAAAGTTGGCGACGAAGATGAAGAGAACGGAGAGCTGGAAGACATCAAAGGCATGCTCTCCTCCGTGAATGGCAGCCAGTTTACGATCACGCTTGGCGCCAGCGCGCAAACCATGACCTTCAACACAGATACGACCACGGTCTTCGATCCATCGGGTACCGTGCTGGCCAACATTCCGATGGGGACGGTTCTGGAAGTCGATGGCATTACCCAGGCTGATGGAACGTTCCTGGCCAAGAAGGTGGAAATTGAAACGGAGGACAAGATCGGCGGCGAAGCCGAAGGCTTGGTGACCCAGATCACAGGAACTCCTGCAACTTCGTTCCAGCTAGTCACGCGCGAGTCCACAGGAGCGGCTGGCATGGCTCCGGATTTGGGCACGACCGTCACTGTTACTCTCAGCAGTAACACGAGGTTCCGCGCGGATTCCGACGATCTCGACCTGGGCGGCATGTCGTTCACCTTCCAGAGCGCCGCCGATCTCGCTCCGGGACAAAACGTGGAAGCTGACGCGGATACCGGCAATGCCACCTCGTTTACCGCAACACGAGTGCAGTTGAAACAGCAGGCATTGGATGGGACGATAAGTGGTCTCTCTGGCTCCGAATTTCAACTTACGCTCGATCCCAACTCTACGTTCGCCAAGCTCGCTGGAGTGACTAGTGTGAACGTGTTGATGGGCAATGCGGAAAACAAGACGGGAGCCAATTTGGCCAATGGACAACAGGTGCGCGTCCGTGGATTGTTATTCTTCACGGTGGCATCGGGCACCACTCCGGCGACCTATAACTTTGTCGCCAAGCGCGTGCAAACTCAGTAACAACTAACTGTTGAATCGCAACAGCCGCAGCCGTGTGCTGCGGCTGTTGTGTTTTTAGAGCGCGGCTCCTGATTTGAAAAGATAAACTGTTCCGTTCTTGCGTACGGCAGAGTCCAGTCAGAATTGTCACCCCTCGCACCGCCGCGGATCTGCAAGGACTTTGGCCAACGACTGTGCGGTGCGGGGGATCTGCTTCCCGCCGCAATCAGCAAAATCAGATCCCCAGCCCGCTTTGGATTCTTATTTGAGTAAAAACAACGCGGCGGGCTGAGGGATGACAGTATTGAACAGGGTTGTAACAGGCCAGCGAGGCAGGACAATAGTAGGTCAGGTCTACACCAAATTCGTTTCCCGCCTAGATGCGACACACGGTTTGTATTCAGGTCGATACGGTATAACATTCGATTTATTCCTAACTCTTTCAGGGAAAGCTCATGTCGGTAGAGAAGGTGTCGAGCCTGCGTTCTAAGCTGGAAGAACTTCGCAGCGAGAGGCAAAAGATTGTCGAAGCCATTCGTGAACACCAGCGGGAACTCGAGGAAATCGATGGCGTGATTGCCCGATTCCTCAGGCTCAAGGCCAACGCTATCCAGCAGTCGAGGGAGAAGCGCACTGCTAAGAAGAAGTGAAGCGGTTGAATGAAGCAATGGCGCTCAGCTAGATCGCCCCTGACGTTTAAGTCGGGCTGCCTTCTTAGATCGCGCTGCGCGCTATGAACCCGCACGCTGCTGCCCCCGGAATTTGCGCCTTCCATGAAACTTGAATCCACCATCAAGTGCGGCGAAGCCGCAGGGTGAAAGCCCCCCGCATTTATGCGGCGGAGCGAGGGCTTTAGTCCTCGCGGAAAAATGCGCGCAATTTTGATTCTACCCGTCCCAAAGCCACCTTAGTTTTTCCGCTTCATGTGTTCCGGTTCGTGTGCTACGATTCGCTGCTTCCAGTCGAGGAGATCTTTCCCATGAAACACTTTCTGCTTGCTCTCCTGTTCGTTGCCGCCTCCGTTCTTTGTGTCGCCGCGCAAGATACCCCGGAGTTCCTGCACAGCCCGACGATCTCGCGCTCGCAAATCGTCTTCGTCTATGCCGACGAGCTATGGTCGGTTTCGCGTCAAGGCGGGGCGGCCCATCTGCTGACCTCCGGCCCGGGCGTAAAGTCGAGTCCGGCACTGTCGCCCGACGGCCGATGGTTTGCGTTCAGCCTCCAGGATCAAGGGAACGTCGATGTGTACGTGATGCCTGCCGAAGGTGGCGTCGCCAAGCGGCTCACCTATCATCCAACCATCGACGATGTGGTCGGCTGGACGCCGGACAGCAAGCATGTGCTCTTCCGGTCGAATCGCAATAGCTATTCGCGGTTCAATCGGCTGTTCACTGTCGCGCTTGATGGCGGCCTGCCGTTTGAGGTGCCGCTGCCGATGGCGGAGACAGGTTCGTATTCGGCGGATGGCTCGCATCTCGCTTACGTTCCGTTCACTAACGCGCGTCGTCTCAATGCGATCGCCTGGCGGCGTTATCGCGGAGGCAACGCTGCGCGCGTTTGGATCGCTCGCATGTCCGACTCGGAAATTGTGAAGGTCCCGCGCGAGGATTCGCAGGATTGGGACCCGATGTGGATCGGCGACAAAGTCTACTTCATCTCCGACCGCCACGATGGCATTGCCGGGCTCTACGTTTATGACACCAAGACTCGCGACGTAAAAGAATTGGTCCACCCGGAGCGTGACATCAAGAACGCCGCAGCCACGAATGACGCGATCGTGTACGAAGAGTTCGGCTCGCTGCATCTTTATGACATCACCTCAGGCAAAGACGAACAGCTGCAGGTCCGCTGTAACGGCGACCTGCCGGACGCGCGTCCGCACTTCGTCAAGGGAGCCGACCAGATTCAAGCATTCAACCTTTCACCTTCCGGTGCGCGCGCCGTCTTCGACTCGCACGGCGAGGTGCTGACCGTTCCGCGCGAAAAAGGCGACATCCGCAACATGACCAACACAACCGGCATAAACGAGCGCGATCCCGCCTGGTCTCCTGATGGGAAGAGCATTGCGTACTTCTCCGACGAAAGTGGAGAGTACGCACTGCATGTGCGTCCGGCCAATGGCTTTGGCGATGTGAAGAAGTACAGTCTGGGTGAGTCGCCGTCGTTCTACTACAGTCCGCTTTGGTCGCCGGACAGCAAGAAGATTGCGTACAGCGACAAGCACGGCAGCCTCTGGTACCTCGATCTGACTTCGAGCAAGACGGCGAAGATCGACACCAACGAATACCGCGCTAGTGCGATTGAATCGGCATGGTCGCCGGACAGCCGCTGGATCGCCTATACCAATAGTCTCTCGAATTACATGCACGCCGTTTACATCTACTCGCTCGAAAACGGCAAGACGCAGCAGGTGACGGACGGCATGAGCGATGCCTCGCATCCTGCATTCGACGCTAACGGCAAGTATCTCTACTTCCTTGCCAGCACGGACAATGGTCCCACGATCGGCGGACTTGATCTCTCCAGCAACGGACACGCGGTGACCTCGGCGGCCTACATCATGGTGCTCAGCCGCCAGGAGCCTTCGCCACTCTTCCCGCAGAGCGACGATGAGAAGGCGCAGGCCGATGTTCCACAAAAAGACTCGAGCGCAGCGCAGAATCTGGAAGAAGCTAAAGCGCAAACTCCCGAAGCCGAGGACGCGAAGGCGGCGAAATCGAAACCGAAGAATGTGGTTGTGAAGGTCGACTTCGAAAATATCGGACAGCGCATTCTCGCACTGCCGCTGCCTCCGGCAAACTACATCGATCTGTTCGCGGGCAAAGAGAAAACGGTCTTTGTCGTGGAAGCTCCGCCGGTGCAGGCGGGCGGACCCGGAGCCCGCACTGCCGTTTTTCGCTTTGATCTCGATTCACGCAAACCGGAGAGGCTCTGGGAAGGCGTTTCTTCCTTTACGGTTTCGTTCGATGGTAAGCGGGTGCTGTACAGCAAACGCCAACGCGGCGAGGATGGCGATCGCGAAGAGAAGTGGTTTATCGACGACGCAACCCGGCCGGCTGCAGCGATGGGCGGCGTGATGGCGGCTTCTGCCTCTCCCGATCGCGGAGCTAAGGAACTCAAGCTCGACGCGATGGAAATCTACATCGATCCGCGTTCGGAGTGGGCAGAGATGTTCAACGACGTGGGCCGCGAGGAGCGCGACTTCTTCTACGACCCGGGCCTGCATGGTCTGGATTGGAAAGAGACGTTGGCTGCATATCGTCCATATCTGAAATCGGTCAGTACGCGCCAGGATTTGAGCTATTTGTTTGCTGACATGCTGGGCAACATCACCGTCGGTCACATGTACATTCGCAGTCCGTTCACGCAGGAGCCGAAACCAGTAAAAACTGGGCTGCTCGGCGCCGATTACCAGATCGTCAATGGCCACTATCGTTTCTGGCACATCTATCACGGCGAAAACTGGAATCCCCAGCTGCGCGCTCCACTCACCGAGCCTGGTGTGGTGGTGGATGAGAATGACTACTTGCTGGAAGTAAACGGACGCGAGCTCAAAGGCAGCGACAACATCTTTGAGCTTTTCCAGGGCACGGCCGGGAAGACGGTCACGTTGAAGGTCGGTCCAGATCCGGGCGGCAAGGGTGCACACAGCGTGCAGGTGGTTCCGATTGAGAGCGAAACCTCCCTGCGCAATCGTGCGTGGATGGATGCCAATCGCCGCAAGGTCGATGAGCTGAGTGGGGGCAAGCTGGCCTACATCTATCTGCCGGATACAGCAAACGGAGGATATACAAACTTCAACCGCTACTTCTATTCCCAAGTTGGGAAACAAGGCGCGGTGATCGACGAGCGCTTCAACGGCGGCGGTAAAGCAGCGGACTACGTGATCGATCAACTGCGTCAGCCATTGATGAGCTATTGGCTGCCGCGCGACGGCAAAGTCTTTACCACACCGAACGGCGCGATCTTCGGTCCGAAGGTGATGATCATCAACGAGCACGCCGGCTCCGGTGGCGACGCTATGCCGTGGTACTTCCGCGAAGCCAAACTCGGTCCACTGGTGGGCACGCGAACATGGGGAGGCCTGGTCGGCATCGGCGGCACGCCAAGTCTAATGGATGGCGGCGCGGTTACTTCGCCGAACTTCGCGTTTTACAGTCCGGCAGGGAAGTGGGAGATTGAAAACCACGGTGTCGCGCCGGATGTCGAGGTCGAGTTCGATCCGGCAGCGTGGCGTCGCGGGGAAGATCCGCAATTGGAAAAGGCTGTCGCGGTCGCGATGCAGGAGTTGAAGGAGCATCCGCTCCCCGAGGTGAATCATCCACCCTTCCCCATATACAACGTGAGGACTGCGCAGCAACCGGCGCGAAGCGAAACAAAGTCGGGAGCTAACTAGGATTGTGAGCGTTACTGTTAGTACCGTTCCCGGTAGGGAACCGGTGACTAGCCCGATGTCACCGACGCATCACTCGTTCGCCACCGTGGACGGTACTGACGTGCGCGCAAGCAAGGACCAAATTTACGCGTGAATTTCCTGCGGGAATTCCAGCCGCCAGAAATTACGATCGTCAGTGAACTCGAAGCCGAGTTCCGAGAGTCCGCCGGTCCCATTCATGCGCTCGTGAACGATGCGCGCTTGTCCGCCGCGCTTACCTTGGGGATACCAGAGATAAACGGCGTCTCCCAAATTGAAGTGCGCGCGCGTGATCAGCAGTCCGCCGTGCTGGCTCAGGACTATGGTCTCGGCCATTTCCGAGAGGAACGCCGCCCCGCCAACCGGACGCAACGTCACGTGAACGCGCTTGGTTAATCGCACACCGCGGCGGGTATAAGTCACGAGCTGCTGGATAAATTGCGCCATGATGGAACGATGGTGCTCTTCGAGATCCAGAAATCCCAAGCCAATTTTGCGCTCAGCCTGAAGGTGAACCACTTTGCAGGGAGTTGAGATGGTGTGACCGGTTGGCAGATTAAAGAGAACCTTGACCTCTTTAGCCGCCTGCAACTTGCGCGTGCAAGTGCACTGCAGCAGCAGACCGCCCAAGCTGATGTTGCGCGTTTCTCCCAGGGCATTCTGCCCGTCTGCCCAAACTTCCACCGGCGTATTCAGGGGCACGCGGGGATAGCGACGCGCGGTCACGAACGACTCGGCCAGAGGCTCGCTCGAGAGATTGAGTAGCGTGTGCACAAATTGCTAGTTGCAGCCGGAATGCCAAAGCCGCGCGTGCAAGTAGCTGATTTGGCGGGTATTGGAGATGAGAAAAGCTTAAGGATGGGGCAAATCTGGCGCAGGCCATGTTGGACTGGACAGAATGTCTCACGAAGGATGTAGCCGCAGAGTGCCGCGAGAGTGCCATTTTGGTACTTTCCCGGCAAGGGTTGCGGCTAGGGGCTAGCAGCTAGAAGCTTACTTTCGTCCGATTTCAGCATAGAAGAAATCGATCAAATCCTGGAGCAACGTTTTGCCGTTGACTTCGAGGTTGAGGGGAACGCCGTGTCCCATCCCGTCGATAAGGAAAGTCTCATGTTTCAGTCCGACCGCGGTGGCGCGCGTGTTGAGTTGCTCGGCTGCGCCCACCGTGATCGTCTGATCGTCTTTGCCGTGGATGATTAACAGCGGCGGATCGCCTTTGCGAATCCAGTTCACGCGCGGCCCCATCGTGCCCCAAAGGTCGGCGACAGCGCGGAAGCGCGGATTCTTGATTGCAGGATCATAGGCCAGCAGCATCGAGGTGACGGCGCCGGCGGACGATCCGCCGATGAACATCCGCGCCCGATCGATGTGGTACTTGGCAGCGTGGCTCTCTACCCACTCCGTCGCGTGATGGGCGTCTTCAACCGCGGCCATCACGGCGCGTTCGTAGGCGTCTTTCGCTGTACCGGGAGGATCGTCGGGCACCATGCGGTAATTGATCGAGAAGCAAACATAGCCGCGCGCGGCGAGCTCGCGGCACAGGTCGTTCATCTCTGCTTTATTGCCAAAAAGAAATCCGCCACCGTGGATGGCAATCATCGCCGGCCGGCGAGTGAGATCTGGAGCGACCGGTTGGTAGACGTCGAGCAGAAGAGCGCGTTGGCTTGCCGTAGGCTGTCGCACCGCCGCTTGCGTGTAGACAACATTCCGGACAACTTCAACTTTGAATTGCGGGTCTTTGAATAATGTCGCTCCGTGCGCCGCGAGAGAACAACATGCGGTCAGCAGAGAAACGCAACTTATGCGAGTTAAGAACGTCATAGCAACATTGAGTTCTTGAGCTGTGAATGCTTGAATTCAAAACTCAGGAAGTCAAACTTTATTCCTTTGTCCAATTTCCAATGAATGCCAGCGTCCAGCAGCCAATTGTGGATCTTCGAACCCGGCAACGCGCGCGCAACATCTCCTGGATCGAGCTGTTCGGCGCCTGGGGGCTGATTGAAGCTACGATCTGGACCTCGGGCGAGACGCAGCATTGGTTGTTCTGGGTCGCCGCAGCATTCGTCACCCTCTCCACTATCGCACACCGCCCTAGTCTCGACCGGCTAGGGATGGGGGTGCGTGGGCTGGTGTCTTCGCTGTGGGTGATGCCCGCAGCGGCGCTGCTGGCAGGACTGGCCGTTTTTGCGGCGTGGCGGTTCGGCACGCTGCATCCGCTGTTCGGTGTGCTCGGTGAGGCCCGGCATTCGTTTGCCTATGTGGTGTGGGCAATCTTTCAGCAGTTTCTATTGCAGTCGTATTTCTTTCTACGTTTAGAAGAACTTTTGCATTCAGGGAAGAAGGCACTGATTGCGAGCGCGACCATTTTCTGTCTGGCGCACATTCCCAATCCGGTACTGATGGCCGTGTGCCTTCCCGCGGGATTGATTTCCTGCGAGATCTTTCGCCGTGATCGCAACATCTACGCACTCGGAGTCGCGCATGCGATTCTGGGGCTCACGATCGCAGTCGCAGTTCCCGACAATGTGCAGCGGCACATGAGAGTGGGGATTGGGTACTACCACTATCACGAATCCGGCCATCGGGTGATCGGGCCATCAGGCGAAGCAAAACCTGAAACAAGAACACTGAGCGTTTGCTCTAAGAGAATAGTTCGTGTGGATTTATGATCTTCACTTCACCCGATCACCCGATGGCGAGATCACCCGATACTTCTGTTTTCCACGTGGACATGGACGCGTTCTTCGTCTCGGTGGAAGAGTTGCTCGACCCGTCGCTGAAGGGCAAGCCGGTGATCGTCGGAGGCGCTAAGGACCAGCGGGGCGTGGTGGCGGCGGCTTCGTATGCGGCGCGTAAGTTCGGTGTGCATTCGGCGATGCCTCTGCGAACGGCGGCTAAGCTCTGTCCGGACGGCATTTATCTCGACGGGCATCCGCATCTGTATCGCGAGTATTCGCACAAGGTGCGCACGATCCTGCAGCGCTTCTCTCCCAAGGTGGGAATGGCGTCAGTGGACGAAGCCTACTTGGACATGAGCGGTACCGAGCGGCTGCTCGGTCCACCGCTGAAGGTCGCTCACGACCTGCACGAAGCGATCGGCGGCGAGTTGAAGCTCAACTGCTCGATCGGAATTGGGACTTCGCGCGTGGTCGCGAAGATTGCCTCTGACCTGGCGAAGCCGAATGGAATCTTCTATGTCTGCGCCGGATATGAAGCGCGAATGTTTGCCGATTTGCCCGTGCGTAAGATGCCGGGCATCGGCAAAGTGACCGAGGGCAAGCTGCACGAGTTTGGTATTCAGACCTTTGCCGATCTGCAGTCCAGTCCCGAATTGGAACGCCAATTCGGCGCCTATGGCCCAGCCATGGCAGGCAAGGCGCGTGGGGAAGACGCCGGCGGATGGTTTGATGAAGAGATTGGCGAAGGCGAGGCGAAGTCGATCAGCCACGAGCATACCTTCGGCGAGGATACCGCCGATCTGCAGACGCTCGAAACCACGCTGGCCCGGCTTTGCGAGATGGTGGGACGCCGTTTGCGCGAGCAGGAGGTGCATGCGCGCACGATCCAGTTGAAACTGCGCTACTCGGATTTCCACACGATCACACGCGCGCACTCGCTCGAGTCGGCGACCAACAGCGATCGCGAGATCCTCGCGCAAATCCGCCGCCTATTTCATGCGAACTGGAAAGCCGGAGCGAGAGTGCGGCTGCTCGGCGTGCATGCCTCCAGCTTCGACGAACCAGAAGCGAGTGGCTCGCTGTTGTTCGATGACGCGGACCGATGGAAAAATGCGCTCTCCGCCGCCGACCGCCTGCGCGACAAGTACGGCGAGTCCGCCGTCCACATCGGCAGCGCACTAAAAGCCAACATCCGCGAGCGTACGCATGAGAATCCAGCGGGGTTGAGGGGGAAAAGCAGCAATAAGCAATAAGCAAACCCAGGCTCGCTCGGGATGCGATGGCGTCGAACACGGTAATCTAGAAGCGAAGGCAATTCGCGATTGCAGGGTGAGAGGACGCGGTTGTGCTTATCGCTTATTGCAATTGCTTATTGCTTTCTTCCCCCATGCTCCAATTCTCTGCTGCCGGAAAACGATTTGGGCCTAAGCTGCTCTTCGAGGATCTCAACTGGCTGATCACGCCGAACGACCGCGTTGGCGTGGTGGGCGCGAACGGCACGGGCAAATCGACACTGCTGAAAATCCTGGCAGGCCTGGACTCGCTCGATTACGGGTCGATCACACGCGCAAAGGGCATCAGCGCCGGGTATCTTCCGCAGGATGGTTTGTCACTCAGCGGCCGCACCGTCTTTGCGGAGTGTATGTCTGTCTTCGCCGAGCTCAAGGCGATGGAAGCGGAGATGGAGCAGCTCACCACGCGTATGTCGGAGGTCGATCATGAGAGCGCCGAGTACCAGCAGGTCGGCGAACGCTTTCATGAGATCGATTCCTACTTTCGCGCGCACGACGGCTATGCGCTCGAAGCGCAGGTCGGAACGGTGCTGACGGGGCTGGGATTCAGAAAAGAGGATTGGGAACGTCCGACCGAGGAGTTTTCCGGCGGATGGCAGATGCGGATCGCGTTGGCGAAGCTCCTATTGCAAAAGCCAAACCTGCTGCTGCTCGACGAGCCGACAAACCATCTTGATCTCGAAACGAGGAACTGGTTGGAGGGTTATCTCGCGACGTATCCGCACGCGTTTGTGCTGATCTCGCATGATCGCTACTTCCTCGATGTGACGGTGAAGAAAACCGTCGAAATCTGGAATAAGCATGTTCACTTTTACAGCGGCAACTACGACCAGTATCTGAAGCAGCGCGAGGAGCGCAAAACGCAGCTCGAAGCCGCTTACCGAAATCAGCGCGACCGTATCGAGCAAATCGAGGCCTTCATCAATCGGTTTCGCTATCAGGCGACCAAAGCGCGGCAGGTGCAGAGCCGCGTCAAAGAGCTGGAGCGGATCGAGCGCATCGAGATTCCGCCGGAAGAGAAGACGATCCACTTCCATTTTCCGCAACCCAAGCCCAGCGGACGCATCGTCGCCGAGTTCAAGGACGTGCACAAGAGCTACGGCGAGAAAGAGGTCTTTCGCGGCGTCAGCTTCATGATCGAGCGGGGCGACCGCGTGGCGCTGGTAGGCGCGAACGGGGCAGGGAAATCGACTCTCATCCGAATGTTGGCCGGACCCGAGCCGCTTACAGGTGGCGAGTTTGTTCTCGGACACAACGCGCAGCCCGATTACTTTGCGCAAGATCAGTACAAGGTGCTCGATCCCGAAAGCCGCATGTTGGACGATCTGGAGAAAGTCGCTCCGCGTTCAACCATGACCGAGCTGCGCAACCTGCTCGGCTGTTTCCTGTTTTCGGAGGACGACGTCTTCAAGCAACTTGGAGTTCTTTCCGGCGGAGAACGCAATCGCTATGCGCTGGCCCGGATGTTGCTGCATCCATCGAATTTCCTGCTGCTGGACGAACCAACCAACCATCTTGACTTGCGCGCGAAAGACGTCCTGCTCGATGCTTTGCAGACGTTCGCCGGAACCACAGTGTTCGTTTCACACGACCGCTATTTCATCGACAAGCTGGCTACGCGCGTCTTCGAGGTAGGTGGCGGCAAGGTGGAAATTTTCCCCGGCAATTACGAGGATTACCTGTGGCGCAAGGAAGGCGGCGCGGCGCGCATCGCGCAGGAAGAATCACGTTCGTCGTTGCCGCTGCCGAGTGCGCCGGCGAACGGAAATGGGACAGGTGCTCGCAGCGAATCGCCGCAAAAGCGAGTGAATCCTATCAAGCTGCGCCAGATGCAGGAGCGCCATCGCGAAGTCGAGCAAGAGATCACAAAATTGGAATCGGGCATTGTGGAATGCGAACAAGCGCTTCAGAACTTCGGCAGCGCGGAAGAGACCACCCGCACAACGCAACTGCTCGAAAGCCAGCGCCGGGAACTGGAGAAGCTAATGTCCGAATGGGAAAAGCTATCGGCGAGCTTGCAAGAGGTGCAGTAGAGACGCAGTATGGCTGCGTTGATTTCGACTCGGATGAGAAACAATGATTCCGACTAGCCGTTCAGGGTCGGGCATTTCGCGGTAACATACTCCAGATTTCCTCCTGCCCAATCCATGGACTTCGATCAACTGAACTCATTCTTGGAAGTAGCGCGGAATGCCAGCTTCTCCAAAGCTGCGGAGCGGTGCTTTCGCACACAGCCTGCGATTTCCTCTCAGATTCGAGCGTTGGAAGAGGAAGTCGGAGCCAGGTTGTTCGATCGCACTGGCGCGAAGGTGACGCTCACGAACGCCGGCAAGGCCTTCCAGGCCTATGCGGAAGAGGCGCTAAGTTCCCTCAAATCGGTCAAGACCACGATCGCGGAGATGGAGCGGACGCCTCGCGGAGAGATCGTTGTCGGCGCTAATGAAGCGACGTGTCTCCATATCCTCCCCGAAGTATTCGCCGAATATAAGCGTCGTTTCCCGAGGGTGTCGGTCAGTATTCAGCGCGCGGAAACTGCCAAGACCTTGGAATCGGTGATCGATCAGACGGTGGACTTTGGCGTGGTTTCGATGCCGGTAAAAGACACTCGGCTTGCGGCGGTGGTGATTCACCATGACGAGTTAGTTCTGATTACAGCGCCGGGTCATCCTCTCGCACAGCTCACCAACGTGCGCCTGGAAGAGATCGCGCAGCATCCACTCGTTCTTCCCAAATTAGGAAGAACTCGCGATGCCATTGACGATGTCTTCCAGAAAGCCAAATTGAAGCCGCATGTCTCGATGGAACTCGATTCCAGCGAACTGCTGAAGCGCTTCGTGGCCGCTGGCGTAGGCGTAGGGTTCATTGCGCGGTCGAACATCTCGGATGAGATTCGCGCCGG
>DASTJH010000055.1:0-48476 GCA_035716645.1 Terriglobales bacterium
TCTCTGCGCTTTTCACTTGGCATCCGTACTCGTTGTGCTTCGAGGGAGGGCTAAAGGCACTCGCTAGTGTAACGCACCCGATGGGTGGCTCCATACGCAGCCCGATAGAGACGCCCGCCGCTGACTGCGTCTCTACAAGTCCGATAAAACAGGGAACCGGTTATCCGTTCAATGTTTCGGTGAGTTTGTTAATCATCCGGTGGAGGTCTTTGTCGGTGCGGCGGAGCTCGTCGATCTTGGCAATCGAGTGCATCACCGTGGTGTGGTGCTTGCCGCCAAACTGACGTCCGATCTCGGGCAGCGACGCTTCGGTCAACTGCTTGGCCAGATACATCGCGATCTGGCGCGGCACGACGATCGACCGCGAGTTGTTCTTGGCCTTGATCTCCGGACTACGCAGGCCGAACTGCTCGGCGACGGCACGCTGGATGGCATCGATGCTGACCTTGCGCGCTTGGGAGTCGATGAAGTTCTTGAGCACCTGCTGCGCGGTGCTGAGCGTGATCTCCGCTCCGGTCAGCGAGCAGTAAGCGACCAAACGGATGAGTGCACCTTCGAGTTCACGGACATTGGTCCGAACATTGGAGGCGATGTAGAGAGCCAGGTCGGTAGGCAGCGTGACCTTCTCGGTCTCGGCTTTCTTTTGCAGGATCGCGACTTTGGTTTCGAGGTCGGGCGGCTGAATATCCGCGATCAAACCCCACTCGAAACGGCTGCGCAGGCGATCTTCGATCTCGGCCAGTTCTTTTGGCGGACGGTCGCTGGCGATCACGATCTGCTTCATCGATTCGTGCAGCGCGTTGAAGGTGTGGAAGAACTCTTCCTGCGTGCGCTCTTTTTGCGCGAGGAATTGGATGTCGTCGATGAGCAGCACGTCCACGTTGCGAAACTTGTCGCGGAAGCTGGTCATCTTGTCGTAGCGCAGCGAGTTGATCATTTCGTTAGTGAACTTCTCGCTGGAGAGATAGCAGATGGAAAAATCTGGCTCGCGTTTCTTGACTTCTTGTCCGATGGCCTGCATCAGGTGCGTCTTGCCCATACCGACGCCGCCGTAGAGGAACAGTGGGTTGTAAGCCTTGGACGGACGCTCCGCCACGGCGCGCGCCGCCGCGTGGGCAAACTGGTTGGCGCTGCCTATCACGAAGGCGTCGAAGGTGTACTTCGGATTGAGTTGCGCGGCGGTGTCCCAGTCAAAGCGGGACTGCGACGGTCCGGGTGCGGGCGCGAGGCTGCGCACCGGAGCGGCTGCCGCAGATCCGGGGCGCTGCTGCACGGACTGCACCGGCATCGGCTTGGAAGGAGGGCGCTGCGCGACGACCGCGGGATCTTCCTCGACGGTGACAAACTGAAAATCTTCGAAGTCGAGGCCCATGTTGTCGGCAGCCTCGTAGATCAGATCGCCGTACTTGTCGCCGATGTGGCGAAACTCCGGCGCGGGCACGCGTACGAACATCACTTTGCCGACAGCATGGCTGAAGCGCGTGGGCTTGAGCCAGGTTTCGTAAGAATGACGGTTAACTTTTTTCTCGAGTGCCCCGAGGATGCGCATCCAGGGATTCACTTGCGCTGCGGCTGTGGATGAAAGCGACATGAATTGTCCTACTCAATTTGTCCGCCTCGCGCCTGTGTGCAACCCTGCCTGAAAGCGCGACGGCGAATTATCGGAGCTCGTGGCCAAGGGTGCCGAGCGCCGGCATCAACAATTTTGAGCCTGAAAAATTCCCGCGAAGCTGATCGGGGGAATGGAGGCTGAAGCTTTGTGAGTAAACCGCAAAAACTGGAACTGAATGGGCATACTAGCACAAAAGAAATCGAATGTGGAAAAGTTCTGAATGCCGCATGTTTAGTGCATTTTCTTGCATTCGTCAATTTCGCGCAGTCGAGGAAAAATCAGGCGCCAATTTCACGGCGAATTGCTGCTGCGATAGCCTCCGCGTGACGCTCCATCTGGCTCTCGGACTCCGCTTCAATCATTACGCGCGCCAGCGGCTCAGTTCCAGAATAACGCACAACCACGCGACCAGAGCCGGCCAGCTCCGATTCCGCTTCTTTGATCGCGGCGCTCACCACGGCGAGCTGATCAAGCGCGATCTTCTCACGTACGCGAACGTTTTTGATGACCTGGGGAAAAACTTTCAGATCGCCGACCAGCGCATCGAGCTGCTTCCCATTTCGGGAAAGGATGTCGAGCACGATCAGCGCAGTCAGCAGTCCATCGCCGGTCGTCGCGAGACGGGAGAAGATGATGTGTCCGGATTGCTCGCCGCCGAGCACAGCGCCGGTCTTGCGCATCTCCTCGAGTACATACTTATCGCCGACCGGTGCGCGCAACATGCGGATGCTCGAGCTTTTGAGCGCGGCTTCGAGTCCCATATTGGACATTGTGGTCGCGACCAGAGTCGCAGAATCGAGTTGCTGACGACCCTGCAGATCGCGCGCGGCCATCAGAAGCACGGCATCGCCGTTCACCACGTTACCATGACGATCGGCAAAGAGCGCGCGGTCGGCGTCGCCATCGAAGGTCACACCCAGCACGCCGTTGCGGCGCTTGACCTCTTGCGCCACGATCTGAGGATGCAACGCTCCGCAATGATCGTTGATGTTGCGCCCGTTGGGATGATGATGAATGAAATCGGCGTCAAGTCCAAGCATCGCGAACAGCTCGGGCGCGATGTTGCTGGCGGCTCCGTTAGCGCAGTCGATCACGACTTTGCCTTCGATTCGCGGAGACTCAATCCGAGTCTTCAGCCATTTCTCGTAGCGCTCCCGCAGATCGGCTCTGCCGGGCAGGCTGCTTTCGACAACAACCTGAGACTGTGGCGTGGCGGCATCCTGCAGCAGGCGAAAGATTTCTTGTTCGATAGAGAGCTCGGTTTCGTCGGGCAGTTTGTAGCCGTCTCCGCCGAAGACTTTAATGCCATTGTCATTCCATGGATTATGCGAAGCGGAAATCACCACGCCGGCGGCATATCCGAGCTCTCGCGCAAGGTAAGCGACGCCAGGCGTGGTGATCACGCCGGCAGAAGAGGATTCGATGTTCCATGTGGCGAGACCAGCAATCAGGACGTCCGCAATCCAGCCGCTCGATTCACGCGTGTCTTGCCCGAGCACAACACGTGGGCTGCGAGTCTTTTGCGAGAGGTGATGACCAAGCGCTCGTCCAATAGCGAAAACGGTTGGCCGATCCAGCGGAAACTCGCCCGCCACGCCGCGAATGCCATCCGTGCCAAAAAGTTTTCTACTCATCAGGAAAAGAAAAGTCTATCGAAAATTCTTCTGATCGCCAGTTCAAATTCATACTCTGTCATCCTGAGCGAGGGCGAACGCCCGAGTCGAAGGACCCCGCCAGTGCTAGCGCCAGAAGTGCCGAACTAAAGTTCTTGAAGGCTCTATGCCGAATGCTTCCTCTGACATTACGGCCTCCCGGCTCTTCCACGAGAGAGTCCAGCACGGGAAGCCGGAAGCAGCTTTTAAGTCCTCAGCATCGCGCGAGGTCCTTCCGCCAAAACCGGGCGTCAGGATGACAATGTTATGAAAGCAGTTAGATTCTCGCCCAATAATTCAGCCCCAACAAAACCGCCACGCCAACAAACACCAGCAACGCCATCTTTACTCCCGGCTCTTTGTTGACTTCGGGAATCAGGTCGGAAGCGGCAACGTAGAGTGTCACTCCTGCCGACAGCGGCAATCCAACTTTCAGCATTGGCGCGAAGCTCCACATCGCCAGGACGCCGAGCAGTGTCGATCCCCCAAGAACAATCGAGGAGACGAAGGCGGTGCGACGCGAGCGTCCGCTGGCCAGCATCACCGAGCCCACGGTGAAACCTTCGGGAATCTTGTGCAGGAAGACAGCGACAAAAATCATCCAGCCGAGCCATTCCGAGATCAGGAATCCTGAAGCGATGGCTATGCCGTCGAAGAACGAGTGCACGACCAATCCGCCAAGCACCGAGTAGCTCTTGTGGCTCTGCATGAACTCGGAGGCGTGCGTCTCTTCCCCAAAATGGAAATGCGGCGTGACGGTGTGCTCGAAAAAATGAATCAGGAAGTATCCGAGCAGCAGATAAGCCGGCGCACGCTCTGGAGCGATGCGCAGGCTCTCAGGCAGCATTTCGATAATCGCCGTGGCCAGCATGAATCCGGAGCCGACGGCGATGAAGTAACGCAGGTAGCGCCGGTCCCATTGGCGCTGGAGAATGATGCTGCCGCCGGCTACGTCCGCCAGGGCGGCCGTGAGCCCGAGGACAATGGTGAGGGTTAGGCGACCCATGCTCTGCCTGTGCTTGACGCATCTGCCGAACCCCACCCATCGAACACCGCGATGAGTGGGGCACCCAAGGTTCTTTTGGATGAAAGGTAAGTCATGCGCTGTGGCGGATGTGCATCACGTCGCCGTCTTTGACAATGTAGTCTTTGCCCTCTAGGCGCAGTGTGCCACGGCTGCGCGCGTTGGCCTCCGATCCGGCTTCGAGAAGCTGATCCCAGTGGATGGTCTCGGCGCGGATGAAGTGCTTTTCAAGGTCCGAATGGATTGCGCCGGCGGCGACCTGCGCGCGCGATCCGCGCTCGATCGTCCAGGCACGGCATTCGTCTTCGCCGACAGTGAAAAACGAGATCAGTCCCAGCAGCTCATAGCTCTTGCGGATCAGGCGCACCAGCCCGCTTTCTTTGAGTCCATAGCTTGACAGAAATTCGGCGGATTCCTCATCGCTCATTTCCGCGAGTTCGGCTTCCACCTTGCCGCAGATCGCAGTAATTCCCGCATTGGGACGCGAGGCGAATTCGATCATGCCGTACTTCGCGGATGCCTTTTCCAGATCGTCGCCCAGCGTATGGCTCTCGTTGACGTTCAGCGCATAGAGAATGGGTTTCTGGCTGAGGAACATGAATCCGCGAATGCGCTTCTTGTCTTCAGGCGAAAGCTCCATCTCGCGCAGCGGACGTTCGGTCTCAACATGCGCCTTCGCTCGCTGGAGCAGATCGAATTCCCGCTCCAGTTCGGGCGACCTCATTTTCTTGAGATCTTTCTCCAGCCGCTCCAGGCGTTTTTCGATTTGTCCAAGATCGTTGACGACCAGATCGAAATCGACATTCTTCGCATCGCGCAGAGGATCGATTTCGCCAACGTGTGGGATCGACGGCTCGTCAAAGGCGCGCAGCACATGAATGAGCGCGTCCACGGTACGCAGGCTGTTGGCGTACGCCGATTCCTTCAGCGCCTCTTGTCCGATTGCGGCGACATCGGCGTATTCCACGCTGGCATGGATCAATTTTTTCGGCTGGTACAGCGCGGCAAGCTTGTCGAGGCGCTCGTCCGGCACTTTGGCAATGCCGATGTGGGCCTCGCGCGGATTGTGTCCGCGCTCCTCGACGCTGGCCTTGGTGAGGATCTTGAACAGCGAGGACTTGCCCACCTGCGGCAGGCCAATGATTCCGGTCTTCATGAATGATGGATGCGCTGACTCAAGCGCAATCCTTCATCTTAGCAGCCACGAAAAGGCGTTGAACCACAGAGTCACAGAGGCACAGAGGAATGCGTGGCAAACTATGCGGAGGATTTATTAGCTTCTTGTTTCTCTGTAGCTCCGTGTCTCTGTGGTGAAGAAGGTGTTTGCTCCGTGACCTCCGTGTTGGATCTTGGTTTTTCCGCAGTGCGAGCAAGAATCGCAAGGATCACGATGCCGCCGACCAGTACGGCAATCTCCAGTCCCACGGAGATGCGATGCAGATGATCGAAGGCAGCGCGTCCGGCGTCTGAAGCGGGCAAGGCCTCAATCGCGCCGCCTACCGACTCGCGGAGGCGCTGCATTTTCGGGATCACCGCAAGCTGTGAAGCGGCAGTACACAGGATCATCGCGCCACAGAGCGCCCGCGCCACTCGCGCTCGTTTCAACGTTCCGTAGCCGCTGGCGATCAGGAATACCACTCCGCAAACTAAGCCGACGTCGTGCAGTCCACTCAAAAGCCGATTCACCACCTGCCCAGCCAGCTGTTGCGTCGGCAGCATGGCAAACAGCGTAGGCGCGACGAGGAAGGCGAAGAAGATAATCCCGCCGATCCAGACGACCATCGTGAGCAGCGCGAGAAAACGAATAGATGTATTCAGCATGAAATTCTCGAATCCCAATGAGACGGAGTTTCAATTACTCAATTATCAAATTCCCCAATTGCTCAATTTTCAGAGTCCCACGCTCGACTGCATTAGGCCGCCATCGGCAAAGATCGTGGTAGCGGTCACGTACTTGGCTCCATCGCCAGCCAGGAATGCGACCACACTGCCGATTTCCTGCGGATCGGCCATACGTCCGAGCGGAATGGCCGTATCCAGCTTCTTCAGCAGAGTGGGATCAGCCATCGTAGCTCGATTGATTGGGGTGGCCACGGCGCCCGGACCAACGCCGACGACAAGAATGTTATGCGGCGCGAGTTCGACTCCCGCAGTGCGCGTGAGCATACGCATGCCGCCTTTCGACAAACAGTAAGCCGTATTGCCGGGCATGGGCCAGTCTTCATGGACGGAGCTGATGTTGATAATCCGTCCGCCCGATCCTTGCTTGATCATCTGCTTGGCGGCAATCTGCGTGCCGAAGAAGGCGCTTTTCAGATTTACGTTCATCACGAAGTCATACTGCTTTTCCGTAGTGTCGATCACCGACGTGCGCGTTTCGACTCCCGCGTTGTTCACCATGATGTCGAGTCTCCCAAATTGGGAAACGCAGGCATCGACCAGCCGCTGAAGATCGGCCACGCTGCTCACGTCAGCTTTTACGCCGATTGCCTGATCGCCCAGCGCGGCGACTTGCCTTTCGAGCGCTTCCGTTGCTTCCGGATGAGCGATGTAATCGATGCAGACATTCGCTCCCTGTCGCGCCAGCTCCAAAACAATGGCCAGACCAATCCCGCTGTTGCCACCCGTTACGATCGCCGCTTTGCCCTTCAGGTCCATAGGAAGACCTCCACGAACATTTCACCATGAGCAGCGTGGTCTTAGCGAAAGTCAAAAGCTTTTAACACGGAGGACACAGAGGACACGAAGGAAAACACGATGATTTGCCTTCGTGGTCTCCCTGACCTCCGTGTTCACCCGCTTTTGGTTTTACGGTTGTGCAGCGACTTCGCCGATGTTGGCTACATTGCCGTCTTTTTTCATCGAGGGCACAGCGCAGATGTAGAGAACCACGCCGGCGGCCGGCGACCTAGCTTCCGACACCGTTTTCCCAAAATAGTCCGTCACATAGCCGATCTTCATGCCTGCTTCAACGTATGTACCGCGCTTCACCAGCGGATAGAAGATGCCATCACTAGCGCTAGTGAGGCTGTCCACCTTCGTGATCCATACGGGATGCTCGATTTCCGAAGCGACACCCGGCATCATCTTCAGATATCTCATCACGTTCATGCAGCCATCGGCGAGCGCATCGACATCTTGCGGATCGGTCGTGCCGGCGTACCCAGCTTCAGCGGCAATGGCGGGTTTGCCTCGTACGGTCGCGGTATTGTCGAGATAACGCGAGTCGTTCGGATTCTTCGGGCGATCCGTCACAAGAATTATGTAGGGCAGACCGAACGCGAGCACCATTCCCTTGGAAGCCGAGTCCAGCCGCTCATCACCGGTGCGCGACCAATAGGCATAGGGCCGCAAGCTTTCATCGAGATCACCACCGTGGAGATCGATGAGGTAATCGCATTTGTCGACTACTTCTTTCGTAATGACTGCCGATGCGCGATCCGTCTGCGTGCCATTGGGATTCCCGGGATAGTAGCGATTCATGCTCTTGTGGTCGAACGGATTCACATGCGGAACCTTCTCCTGGAACGACGCAAGATTCACCAGCGGCACAACGATCAACGTGCCCGACATTTGCGCCGGATCGGCCGTCTGAATCACTTTCTCAAGCGCAATGATCGAGGCATATTCCGTCCCGTGGAGACCGGCGACGAGCGCCAGTGTCGGTCCAGGTTTGGTTCCGTTGATCACGACCACAGGAATATTCATTCCCGGGTCGCTGCCCGCCGGGACTTCCAAATATCCAGTTGCCTTCTGTCCGGGAGCGGCCGTGGCCGTGCCTACGGAAACAGTGGCGGCCAGCGCTGGAAACGAGCAGAGTAAGAGAGCTATCCACATCCACCGCATTGCGCGGAAATGGCGCATTGGATTCCTCCTGCTGGAAAGATTCGGCAAAATCATACTCTTCCGCTGGGATGGTCTGGAGTCGCCGCGAAGCTTGCAGCCAGCAGCTTCCAGCTACAATACCTTTTCCCATGAACCAATCATCCTCTTCCATCGATTTGCATTCGATTGCGCGCCAAGTGATCCGCGAGCGCGGATTTAACCCGCAGTTTTCTCCAGAAGCGCAGCAGCAATTGGCGCGCATTACTTCCCATCCAGTCGCGGCATCGCCAAGTGGAGATATCCGCGATTTGCGACACTTGCTTTGGTCTTCGATCGACAACGACGATTCCAGGGATTTGGACCAGATTGAGTACGCCGAATCGATATCCTCTTCTGAAACTAAGATTTTGGTCGGCATCGCCGACGTGGATGCCTGCGTGTCCAAGGTCACTCCGCTCGATGCTCATGCCGCGCGCGAGACCACGACACTTTATACCGGGATCGAAGTTTTTCCCATGCTGCCGGTCGAATTATCCACCGGTCTCACTTCGCTCAACGAAAACGCGGATCGACTTAGCATCGTCGTCGAGTTCATTGTCGACGCAGCCGGAGAAATCCAATCGGGCAACGTGTATCGCGCTGTTGTCCGCAATCGCGCGCAACTCGCCTACAGCGCAGTCGGAGCCTGGCTGCAGGGAAGCTCGACCGCGGCGCCGAACAAGATCGCGGCGTCCACAGAATTGCAATCGCAGCTTCGCCTGCAAGATGAAGCTGCGCAGCGTCTGCGCGAACAACGCTATAAACATGGCGCGCTGAATCTCGAGAGTGCGGAGATTCATCCGGTCATGTCGCAGGGACAAGTGGTTGGCATTCTGGATGCCGAAAAGAACCGTGCCAGCAATCTGATTGAAGAGCTGATGATTGCTGCGAACGAAACCGTCGCGCGCCTGCTGGAGGCGAAGAAGGTCTCGTCGATCCGGCGGGTGGTGAAGACGCCGGAACGTTGGGATCGCATTGTGGCCCTCGCTGCCGAACACGGCGGAAATCTGCCGGCCACTCCTGACTCGAAGGCACTCAACGATTTCCTGATTCAGCGTCGCGCTGCCGATCCCGATCACTTCGCCGATGTGTCGCTAGTGGTAGTCAAGCTCATGGGACCGGGCGAGTACGTGCTGGAACGTCCCGGCGACCCTTCTACCGGACATTTCGGACTCGCCATTCAGGACTACACGCACTCCACCGCGCCGAATCGGCGCTTTCCCGACGTGATCACGCAACGGCTCGTCAAAGCGGCGTTCGCACATCAGCCCACGCCCTACACCGACGCGGAACTCAACTCACTGGCTGAGCGCTGCACGGAGCGGCAAGACGCGGCGCGCAAGGTCGAGCGCGACATGCGCAAACGCATCGCAGCTGTCGCTCTGCACAGCCAGATTGGAACGGTGTTCGATGCGATCGTTACCGGAAACAACGAGCATGGCACCTTCGTCCGTGTGCTCAAGCCGCACGTGGAAGGCATGTTGATTCGCGGGCAGGACGGACTCGACGTTGGTGACCGCCTGCGCGCGAAGCTGGTGAACACCGACGCGCATCGCGGGTACATCGACTTCGCGCGGGCGTGAAAAAATCATCTACCACAGAGACACAGAGGCACAGAGGGCAACAAGGCAAGAACTCGCATTCACTTCTGCCTTGACCCGATCTGACTTCTGACTTTCTCTGTGCCTCCGTGTCTCGGTGGTGAATGATTTTCTGACCCGACGTTACCTACGCCAGTTACTCCCGTACTTTGCGCCGGGCCGGTAATCGGCCAATACTCTGGGTTAACAAGGAGCGGGGATGCATTTGATCACGCTCAAACCCGGAACCGGGCTCTTCGTTGAGTGTCCTGTCTGCAGGACGCGGAGCCGGCCGGTCGGCTCGAACTGGGTGAAGGTCACGTTTGCCTTCGAGTCCTCGCAACAGGAAGTAGAAGGCGAATGCGCGGCTTGCCACAGCGTGATTCGCTGGTCTCCTACCAACGCTAAAGTGGCGACGATTCCCTGAGGTACTTCATGGAAGAGGCACAGCTCATCATCTCCGATCGCGCCGGATCGATTCCCAATTCGGGACACTGCTCCGCCTGCAAACAAACGTTCCAGACCACCTCGTCATTGCTTACCGATCCAGAACTGGCCGAGGGCCAATTGCGCGAAGCCTTCGAGAAGCACGTCAAGGAAAAACATTCCTGGCGCGCCGACGCCAACCGCACTGCCGCCCTGCGCCTGCGAAAGGCGATGGAAGACATCGATTCGTAGCTTAGTTAGTGTAGCGACCGCTACTGCATCGAGTAGGTGAAACCCACTTCCTTTTGTTCCTTCGGTCCGACCGTGATCTTCTGCGTTTGCTCACCTAGCTTTTCGTGGACTGCGGCGATCGTGTAATCGCCCGGCGGGAGTCCATGGATCTCGAAATTTCCCTCGGCATCGCTAACCGCGTAGAACGGATTCGCCGCGACGTTCACATAAGCCTTCATCCACGGATGCTGATTACACTGCACCGTCATCATCACTTCGGGATCGTGAAAGCTCTTCTCGACCGGAGCGCCCTTCGGCATTTGCGAAACGTTCCATTCGGCGTTGCTCGGCGCCTTCGGCGAAGGATGAACGTTGTGCATGGTCGGATCGCTGTTCACGATTTCCAGTGTTTGGCCCGCCATGAAAGCGAGCACGTGCGGAATGTAGCGGCACCCTTTCTGATCGAGGACTGCCGGCGTAGTTGGCACCGCGAACGTTTTTCCTTCGAGTCCCTGTTTGATATAGACGTAAACATTCGCGAGCCCGCCGCTGTGAACGACGTACTGTTCGCTCATGTTAGGCGCCGAGCTGCCGTAGCTGCAGGCCGGGTCCTGGCCCATGTCGATCTCGATCGGAGCGGGAGCTTTCCCGTTGAAATGGATCGTGCCGCGGATGGTGGCCGCTGTTGCGGGATCTACAGTGGTGACTGCGGGTTTCGCCGCAGTTTCAGATTGGGAAGGCATTGGACGGGTGTTCTGGTTGCAGGCGACGAAAACGAAACTGAGCAGTATGAGGAATAGTGCAATGGCAAATGTTTTCATGAATTCAGAAAAGAGCTATTTAATCCTTGCACTTCGAATCTTAAAAGTCCTGTCATCCTGAGCCCTGGTTTTGGGCGAAGGACCTTGTGGTTGCTCTTGGGGTTGCTGTTGCTCTTGGGGTTGGTCTTCTGGGTGAAGAGAACCGTAACCAACTTCAAAGGCAACCGCAAAAACGCAAGGTCCTTCCCTCCGGCGCAAAAAAAGCGCCTCCGTTCAGGATGACAAATCTTAATAGCCTTTACTCATTGGCGAGCGTTCGGCATCAACTTCACCGCGCCGCAGCCGCCGGTTCTTTGCTTGTTTCGAGTGCAGCGATTACCGCACCGGCGAACTCTGTCGTTCCAGCCTTGCCGCCTACGTCGCGCGTGGTGTGCTGCCCCTCGCGATAGACATGCTCGATCGCGGCTTGCATCCGGTCAGCGGCGTCGATTTCTCCGATATGTCGCAGCATGAGCACGGCGGATTGCATTACGGCCGTCGGATTCGCGAGGTCCTTCCCCGCAATGTCAGGCGCAGAGCCGTGCACCGCTTCAAAGATTGCGCATTCGTGTCCCAAATTGGCGCCGGGAACTAGTCCCAATCCGCCGACGAAAGCTGCGCATAAATCGGAGATGATGTCGCCGTAGAGGTTCTCCAGAACCAAGACATCGTACTGGTACGGATTCATGACCAACTGCATGCAGGTGTTGTCGACGATGTGCTCGAAATATCCGATTTCGGGATACATGGTCGCCGTATCGCGACAACAGCGCAGAAAAAGGCCATCCGTCAGTTTCATGATGTTGGCCTTGTGAATCGCGTGAATCTTCTTGCGGCGCTCGCGGCGGGCATAATCAAAGGCAAAGCGTGCAATGCGAGTGGACGCCTTCTCCGTGATGATCTTCAGGCTCTCGACCACTCCTGGCACTACCTCGTGCTCGATACCCGCGTATTCTCCTTCCGTGTTCTCGCGAACGATGGCCAAGTCCACGCCAGGATAGTTGGTCTTGATGTTAGGCAGGTTCTTAATGGGGCGAAAATTGGCGAAGAGCTCAAACTTCTTCCGCAGCGTGACGTTGATGCTGGCGAAGCCGCCGGCGATGGGCGTGGTGACAGGACCTTTCAGGCCGAGTCGCGTGCGCTCCACCGATTCGTAGAGGCTTTTGGGGATGTACTCTTTGGTCTTCGCGTAAGCCTCGGCTCCGGCCTGGTGGGTCTCCCACTCGAATTTCAGGCCGGTGGCTTCCAGAACACGAACTGTGGCGTTCACGACTTCTGGGCCTATGCCGTCGCCTGGAATCAACGTAACTCTGTGGATCATTCTCCTCGCTTTCCACTGGCATGGACTTCGTGAACGTTGTGGACTTAGTGGACTCTTTGCAATGAAACTGCAACCGCGCCCGCCGTAAGCCTCAGACGCCTTACTGCATTTTTGGGTTTGCTTTTACCTTTGCGCTGCGGGCTTCTTTGCCCATGAGCGTTTCGAGTTCGGCGTTGAACTCGCGCACATCCTTGAAATCGCGGTACACCGACGCAAAGCGGATGTATGCGACCGTATCCTGCTGCTTAAGCTGCTCCATCACGAGTTCGCCGACTTCGGCAGTCGTGCGCTCGCGATCCGGAGAATCAATGATGAAGCCCTCGACATCATTGACGAGCTGCTCCAGTTTTCCCATGGAAATCGGCCTTTTTTCGCAGGCCTTCAACAGGCCGCTGAGCAGCTTTTGCCGGTCAAACTTCTCGCGGCGTCCGTCTTTCTTCACCACCATGTAAGGAATTTCGTCGATGCGCTCGTAGGTCGTAAATCTCTTTTGACATTTCAGGCACTCGCGGCGGCGGCGGATCAACTCCGCCTCCTTGCTCTCGCGAGAATCCACTACTTTGTCTTCGACGAAACCGCAGAAAGGACACTTCATCGGGAACGGTGCGCTTTCATTGTAGCAGTGCAAAGGCAGCGATTAGCAATTAGCGATTAGCAATTAGCAAAGCCAACATCTCGCCCGGGGAGGACGCTCCAGCTAGTCACTCCCGCTCTGACTTTGCAGGACTGTGGTTTTGATTTCGCTAGTTGCTAATTGCTAGTCGCTAATTGCTGCCTTTAGACTAGTGCCATGGAAACCGCAACCTTTGCTGCTGGATGCTTTTGGGGCGTGGAAGAGACATTTCGCAATCTGCCCGGCGTAGTCGCCACTAGCGTGGGCTATCTGGGCGGAACGACCGCCAATCCGACCTACAAGGACGTTTGCACCGATCGCACGGGTCATGCCGAGGTGGTGCAGGTTGAGTACGATCCTGGGCACGTTTCCTATGAACAGTTGCTTGATGCATTTTGGTCGGCTCATGATCCCACCACCATGAACCGGCAGGGACCGGACATCGGCACTCAGTACCGTTCGGCGATCTTCTTCCATACGCCCGAGCAGGAGCGGCTGGCACGAGCCTCGAAGGAAGCGATGGATCGTTCTGGGAAATTCCGCAGGCCGATTGTGACCGAGATCACTTCGGCCGGCCCCTTTTACCGCGCCGAGGACTACCACCAGCAATACCTGGCCAAGCGCGGACTGAGCCACTGCCATATCTGAAGAGCAGCAATTAGCGACTAGCGATTAGCAATTAGCGAGCCAAAAAGGACCGATTGAAATTTTGCGAATCGCTAATTGCTAGTCGCTAATTGCTGCTTTTCCAACGGGCACTGAGGGAGTCACCAATCTCTTCGAGCTGAAGTATTTTGACCGCGTCGCCTACCTTGCTCAGAGTCCCCAGTTCTATAAGGAGCACGGCGTCGGCGGGTTGGAATGGGTCTATGAAACTGGCCACGTATATCGGGCAGAGCCTCATGCCACGAGCCGACACCTGACGGAGTACTACTCACTAGACGTGGAGTTCGGGTTCATCGAAGGATCCGAGGATCTCATTCAGTTCGAACGCGAGCTACTGACTTATATTTTTCAAAAACTCAATGCGAACTACAGCGGGATGCTCGGCGCGTACCGCAACGGCCCCTTCCCTCGATGATGAGTGTCCTTGCTGGGAGTTTGAAAGAGGCCTTGAACTGCTGCACAGCCGGTTTAGCCGAACGGATTTGGTCGATGACCTGGATCCCGAAGGCGAGGGTCAACTTTGCCAGATCGCACAGGAGGAGAACGGGGTTGCCGCGGTTTTCGTACTCGGATTTCCTCTAAATGCACGACCGTTCTATACAGCTCCACGTGGCGACAAAGGAGCGGCGAATAGTTTCGATTTAGTATTCGAAGGACTCGAAATAACGACTGGCGGACAAAGGTTACATTGCCGTAGCGATCTTGAACTCGCACTGCGGAAGCGAGGGATTTCTCCTGAGGGATTCGGCGCGCATCTGGCCATGTTCGAGTTAGGGATGCCGCCACATGGAGGGTTTGCCATTGGTCTGGGGAGGTTAACCGCGCAAATCCTGCGATTGTCGAATATTCGCCATGCGACGCTCTATCCGCGCGATCGTTATCGTTTGACACCGTAAGGGCTTTGCAGCGCCGCTCGCGCGTAACTACAGATCAAGCTTGGCCAAACTGATGCCAGCGCTTCCTACAGAATCTTCGGTGCTGCAGGCGCCGAAGCCGCTCTAGCCCATCAGTCTGGTAACAGTGATTGGTCGCGACAATATGCTCTAGTATTCCGCCAGTTCCTGTATCGCCCGATAGAGATCGTCCGCCTGCGGCAGAATTTCGTCTTCGAGCAGTGGCTGGTAGGCGACAAACGTATCCATCGCGGCCACGCGCCGCACCGGGGCATCCAGATCCGAGAACAGTTCATCCGCGATGCGCGCGGCGATTTCCGCGCCATAGCCCCAACTCAGCGTGTCCTCATGGGCGACGATCACACGGTTGGTCTTTCGAACTGACTTGGAGATGGCCTCCCAATCGTAAGGATTCAGTGTGCGCAGATCGATGAGTTCGACGCTTACGTCCAGCTCGCGCTCGATCCGTTGCGCAGCCTGAAGGGAGCGCGGCACAGTGGCGCCGTAGGTGATCACGGTAACGTCGCTGCCTTCGCGCACGATGCGAGCTTTGCCGAACGGGATCATGTAGTCAGGACCTGGATACGGAGCGCGTCCATAGGTTTCGCGGTAGAGGCGCTTGTGCTCGAGGAAGAGCACAGGATCGTCGCAGCGAATCGCTGTACGCAGCAGGCCGTTGGCATCGAGCGCGTTCGACGGGAAGACCACGCGCATACCGGGCGTGTGCGTGAAGATGCTCTCGCCACATTGCGAGTGGTAGATGGCGCCCCCGGTAAGGTATCCGCCAATCGCGACGCGGACTACCGCCGGGCAGGAGAAGTTGCCGTTCGAGCGCCAGCGGATCACCGGCAATTCATTGCGAAGCTGATGCATCGCCGGCCAGATGTAATCGAAGAACTGGACTTCAACTACAGGCTTGATCCCGCGCGTCGCCAATCCAACGGCTCGTCCGACGATTGAAGCTTCCGCGAGCGGCGAGTTGTACACGCGATGGGCTCCGTAGTCGCACTGCAATCCAAAAGTCAGCTTGAAGACACCGCCTTTGCCCTTAACCAACTTTTCGTTCAGATATTCTTCGCGGGTGCAGTCGGCAACATCTTCGCCAAAGATCACGATGCGCTCGTCCTGCTTCATCTCGTCTTTGAGGCACGCATTGATCAGGTCGGCCATCGTTTTTTCGCCCTTGCCGTTCGCGGGCTGAGTGGAAAAGGCGGACGAAGTCGGATCAACATTCGGGGAATAGACGAACTTCGTAATCGATGCAGGAGTTGGCAGCGGCGCCGCCAGCGCACGGTCGGTGGCATGCTGAATCTCTTCTTCCACCGACTTCTCCAGGCGATTGATCCCTTCTTCGTCGAGAATGTTTTCCCGAATCAGGAACAGCTGCATGCGAGTAATCGGATCACGCTGCGCGTCTTTCTGCCGTTCCGATTCAGGACGATAGAGCTTCTCGTCATCGGAGAGTGAGTGCGAATACGGACGAATCACATGGCCGTGCACAAACGCAGGGCCTTTGCCGGAACGGCAATGCTCGACCGCTGCGCGCAATGCGGCATAAGACGCAACCGGATCTGTACCGTCGCATTCGGCAAAGTAGAAGTTGGGGAAATTGGCAACCAGCCGCGAAATGTTTCCACCTGCGGTATTCACCTCGATGGGAACGGAGATGGCGTAACCATTGTCCTCGACGAGGAAGAGCACCGGCAGCTTGAGGTTGGAAGCGCCGTTCAGCGCCTCCCAGAACTCGCCTTCGCTAGTGGTGCCGTCGCCGCAGGAGACGTACACGACTTCGTCGCCGTGGAACACAACGTCCTTGTACCCTGAGTAGTCCTTGGGATCGTGGCGTTCGGCTGCGTGCGGATTGCGGCTGAAATATCGTCCCGCCTCGGCGCAGCCTACGGCCTGGAGCAATTGGGTGCCGGTTGGGGAGGATTGCGTGACAATGTTGAGCCGTTTGTGTCCCCAATGCGACGGCATCTGGCGTCCGCCGGAACTGGGATCGTCGGCCGCTCCTACCGCTTCGAGCAACTGCTCTTCGGGGGTCATCCCCAGAGCGAGGCACAAGCCGCGATCGCGGTAGTAGGGGTAGAACCAGTCATAGCCCGGTTTGAGCGCCATGCCGGCTGCGACGAGGAGAGCCTCGTGCCCGGCGCCCGAGATTTGGAAGAAGATCTTTTGCTGGCGTTTGAGCAGGATCTCGCGATCGTCGAGTCGGCGCGATAGGAACATGAGCCGGTAAATCTCGATCAACTGCTCGCGTGTGAGTCCCTGATAGCTTTTTTCCTGGATTGGCTCTGCGACTGCGGTCTTCTTTTGCTCCGTCCGGCTCGGCGCCATGCGGACTCCTTAGCTGGAATGCTTGTGCTGGGGAAGCACTCTCTATTCTATGATGAGCCGCCGCGGCATCGAACTGTGAAAATCAGGGGAAGAATCGGATGATTTCGCGATCGTGTGATCGGGCGACTGAAACACGCACCGATACGAAATCAGGGAATCTGGCTACCGGCTGCTTAGCCCTGAAATGGCATCCAACCTGTTCCAGAGGCCATTCTGTTGTTGCAATTCAGGGGGAAGAGGGGAATCATTAGATCAACGCAACTCCAGTGTTGCCGGCTCATCCCGGCCTGTCTGGATTCCCCTCAGTTGGACAATGGCGTTGGCCTCAGGTCCGAGGTTTGGTTATGAAGTGTCCAAGATCTGCATGGTCGCTGGTCGTGCTTGTGATGGCGTTGCCGGGCTTTGCCGCCGATAACAAAGCCGATAATGCGCCGGCGCCGACCAAGAACGTCCTTCCCGCTTCCTTGCAGGGACACGGGCCTTTGACCAAACAAACGCGCCTCCAACTGATCCGCAGCATGGAAGCCGAGTTCGGCTTCGCCAAGGCGCTTTTCCCAAAAGGGGAAAAAGGACTACAACTCACCAGTTCCGGACAGCTGTCGCCCGATGAGCAGGCGGTCACGATGCAGGTAGCCACGTTCGGTCCGGCCGCGCGTCCTGGGGACAAGGTTGAGATTACCGACATCAAGTTCAAGGGCAGCGAGATTGTCTTCGAGATCAATGGCGGATCGAAGAAGAAGGGGCACTGGTACGACCACGTCGAAGTCGGCGGCAATGGCGGCTTCACTCCCATTCACCAGGAAAAAGGAGCTGCCGCGAAGGGATGCACGCTGGATCTTGTCTTTCCCAAGTACGTTCCCGAGATGACGGCGAACGACGTGAAGCAACTGCTCTCGCCAGTGATCGATTTCTCCGTCAAGTCTCCCACGCAGGCGTATCTCGATACTCTTCCTCCGAAACTCAAGAGTGCGATAGAAAATCATGAAGTTCTGGTTGGCATGAGCAAAGACATGGTGACGGACGCGCTCGGCCGTCCGCCAAAACGCGATCGCGAGACCGACGCCAAAAATATCGAATACGAAGAATGGATTTACGGCGAACCTCCGGGCGAAGTGAAGTTCATTCGCTTCGAGAATGAGGAAGTCGTGCGCGTGGAGCGGGCACAGATCGGCGATAAGCCGGAAATTCTGACGGCGCGCCAGGTGAAAGTAAATCCGGTCACCGGCCGCGCAACGATGATCGATCCCAACGCTCCGCAAACAGCTTCGGTTGAAACTGCTGACGCAAACGCGACGCAAACGGCGCAAGTGCATAAACCGCCGAAGGCGCCGACGATGCTGCGTCCGGGCGAGAAGAAAGAAGACACTACCGCAGGCCAGCCTGTCGCCAGCGCTCCCGGCGAACTGGGCTCGAAGCCGGTTCCACCTTCTGGGCAGAACCAGGAGCCTGAGTGGGGCACGAAGCCGGCGACACCAACTGCCGCCCCGCCAACGATCGGCGCACCCTCGAATCCGGCGCCGCCGCAGGATCCGAATGCGACGGGATTCCCGCATTAGGCTTAGTACTTTGGTCCACGTTGTCCACTGAGTCCACAAGTCCATGGACGTTCTGGACTCAGTGGAGGGCGTGGACCACACGCCAATTAGAGGTATCAGCGAGCCTGTCCGCTCAACCGTGTAAAATAAAATCATCTTTTTAACGGAGTTTTTCTTCGCCCATGGCAAAGATCGCCAAGACTGCCGACCGCAAAAAGGTCATGGACACATCCAAGAGTACCGATTGCCCCAAGTGCGGCAAACCCACTCGCATCGTGAAACGAGTAAAAGACCGCGAACGCGGTGTGAGCGGCGGGATTTTCATTTCCTGCTCGGCTTGCGAGTTCTACGAGAAGCTATAGCTTTTTGCCAATTTTGCTCTAGTGCGTTGGCCGCGCAACCGGAAGAGTGTGTCCGTGCGTAGCTGCTATTTAGCGGTGCTGGGCGGCGAGCTTTTCTGCCAGCAATCCCACCTGTCCGGTGATCGATTCCAGCTTGGCTCTGGTCTCAGACTTCACCCGGACCATGGGAAGGCGGTAGTTTTCTTCGATTCTGCCCATCATGGCAAGCACGCATTTCACAGGCATGGGATTGGATTCGACGAACAGCGCCTGCATCAACGGCAGATAGCGGCGGAATAGTTTTCGCGCTCCGTTCCAATCTCCCCGCATGGCCACTTCGGTCATCTGTGACACTTCTGCGGGGATCACGTTCGACGCTACCGACACAATTCCCACACCGCCCAGCGCGATTACCGGTAGCGTAATCGCGTCGTCTCCCGAGAACACCAGAAAATTGTCCGGTACAACGTTGAGCGCTTCGGCAATTTGCGTCATGTTGCCACTGGCTTCCTTCACTGCGATGATGTTCGGAATTTTTGCCAGCCTCGCCAGCGTAGCCGGTTCAATGTTGGCCGCGGTGCGTCCGGGAACGTTGTAGAGCACTAGCGGCTTATTCACCGCTTCCGCGATGGCTTTGAAGTGCTGATACTGGCCCTCTTGCGTCGGTTTGTTGTAATACGGCGAGGCGGTGAGAATGGCGTCTACTCCCTTGCGTGCATCCAGCAGCTTCGCCTTGTGTATGGCATCGGCAGTTGAGTTCGAACTCGCGCCTGCGACAATCGGCACTCGCCGGTTGGCAACCTCAACGACAATGTCGACGACGCGCAGCCACTCCTCTTGCGTGAGCGTTGGCGTCTCGCCTGTGGTGCCGCAGGGAACGAGAAAGTGAACGCCCGATTCAATCTGCCAATCCACGAGCGACCGCAACGCCGGCTCATCGATACTGCCGTCAGAACGAAAAGGCGTGACCATCGCGGTGCCGCATCCTTGAAGCTTCATACGACTAGCATAGCGCGATGGGAGGAGCAGGTTAGAGAACTCGCCCCTGGAAAAAATTCCCGCAGGTTCGTCGCCTGCGGGTGGAGAGAACATTTCGATTAGAGAGGCGAACCAGTGCTGGGCAAATCTTGGGTTTGTCTCGGCACGGTGCAAAGAGCCATGCGGAAAAGCCACCCTGGCCATCCAGCAAATCTCTTCACTGCAATAGACGCTCTAAGAACGAAAAGGTATCCGGAATTTGGAGTTTCCAGCGGACGTTTAACAATTCTTCACACCCCTACAGGGAAAGGCTTCGTGTGGGGTTCGGTAAGTGAGCCGAGACGGTCGAAGCGTCCCTGCAACAGCGACATAAATCCGGTGTAGAAGTAGCCGACGACGAAGATGATCAGGAACGGTACCGTGATGTAATTCTCATTGCTAACCGCGTAGTAAACAGCCGCCGCGAAGTAAACACCGATCAGCAGTTCGAGCCACGGGACTAGTCCCAAACGTTTGCGGTACTTCTTGGCCGCAATCGATTTCTCACCCTTCACCTGCACACGATACTTCGGCGTGCGCTTGAACGAAGACTGAATGCCGAACAGCGCTTCCATTACGGCGCGTGTGTTCGTCACCGTCAAGCCGATTCCCAGAGCCATGAGAAAGGGCAAATACAGGAACGTCTTGGGCCAGCTCCTGGGAAACAGCTCCTTCTGCGAGACCAGATAGAACGACGAGATCGAAAACGTGGAAGCCAGAAACAGCGGCAGATCGATCAGCAGCATCTGAAACCATCCCTGATAAAAGCGGATGATCATCGCCGGCAGCAGCAGCGTCGAGAGCACCACCATCAGCGGATAGCTGATGTTTGCCGTGAGGTGATACCAGGCTTCAAACTTCACATGCCATGGAACACTGCTGCGCATCACGTGCGGCAGAATTTTCTTGCTGGTCTGGATGAGACCCTTAGCCCAGCGCGCTTGTTGCGTTTTGAATGCCGTCATCTCGATCGGCAGTTCGGCCGGACACTCCACGTCCTGCAAATATCGGAACTTCCATCCTTTGAGCTGTGACCGATAAGAGAGATCAGTATCTTCAGTGAGCGTGTCATGCTGCCATCCGCCGGCATCTTCAATCGCCTGCCTCCGCCACATGCCTGCGGTGCCGTTGAAGTTGAAGAAGACGTGGCTGCGTGAACGCCCGCCATGCTCAAGAATGAAATGCCCGTCGAGCAGGATGGCTTCGACGTTAGTAAGAAATGAGTAATCGCGATTCAGGTGCGTCCAGCGCGTTTGCACCATTCCCACTTTGGGATCGGCAAAATGATGGATCACTCGCATCAGCCAGTCTTCCGGAGGCACGAAGTCCGCGTCGAAAATGGCGATGAACTCGCCTGTAGCCGAGTTCATGCCTTCCTGCAAGGCGCCGGCCTTGAATCCGTGCCGATTCGTGCGGTGGTGGTAGCTGATCGGATTGCCTAACGCCGCGTACCGCTCCACCACGGCACGAGCCACGGAAACGGTCTCGTCAGTGGAGTCGTCGAGCACTTGGATGTCCAGCTTGTCGCGTGGATAATCGATCCTGCAGACCGCCTCCACCAATCGGTCGATCACAAACTGTTCATTGAAGATCGGCAGTTGGATGGTAACGCGCGGCAACTCGACAAAGCGCCGCTCCGGCGCAGAAGTCCGATTCTTCCGGTGCCGGTAGTACTTGTAAACCAGGATGTAGCGATGAATTCCGTACGACGCGAGAATAATGAGCACCGTAAAATACGGGATCAACAGCGCCAAATCGAAGGCGTTCAGACGGTAAAGGCCTTTGAAGGTCTTATCGGCAAAATGCGTGTGGAAGTAACGCAATAAGCCGTGCGGGGCCACTACCAGGATGAAAAGCGGGGTAAACATGGACAAACATACATTCTAGCTGAGCCACCAAGGATCGGAGAGTCCCAGATGTCTTACCTCCGTGTTAAAATGTAAGACATGAAAAAAGAAGCGGTATTCACTTCCAAGGGGCAGTTGGTGATACCAGCAGCAACCCGGCGACGTTATCGCATCGGCAAGGGAACTAGAGTTCACATCGATGAGGTTGCCACTGGAATTTTGTTGCGGCCGCTTACGGATGATCCGATTGACCGACTCTGCGGCATGTTAGCCGGAAAGGGCTACCCACATCGCATTGAGAAGGATTCCGATCGCGAGATTCGATGAAAACACATGTGCTGGATGCGAACGCTCTGTTTCGCTATTTGCTCCGGGATCCTGGTTTCGAGGTAGTTCACCGGGCGCTGAAGGATGCCTCAACTTCTCAAAGTACTATTCTTATGTCCGCTATCAACTGGGGAGAGGTGTACTACACAATGGTGCGCAAAGAGGGTGCAAAGATTGCTAGCTCGAGAATCGAGCAGCTATCTCAATTACCGCTTTCTATCGTGGCAGCGGGTAAAGTGGAAGCGAAAGCAGCGGCCGAACTGAAAGCCGCTTATGGTCTCCACTATGCTGATTGCTTTGCCGCAGCGCTCACCGGCAAGAATGGATTACTACTAACCGCTGACGCGAAGGATTTTAAGCGAATCCCGTGGCTTCAGATCGCCGCATTGCCGCCTTACAGACCTTAACTCGACAACTAACATCCAAACGGTCGAATCAGTTCAAAAACATCGTGCGGTACAGCGTATCCCTCTGGGCCGGTTTAAATCCCGCGTCGCGGATGATGTGACGCAGCTCTTCTTCCGTAGTGCAGTTCGACGTTCCCGCCGCGCGTACGACGTTTTCTTCGAGCATCACCGAGCCAACATCGTTGCCGCCGAATCGTAGGCCTAGTTGCAGGACTTTCAATCCTTGCGTCACCCAGCTCGCCTGCACGTTTTCCACGTTGTCGAGGAACAACCGTGAAATGGCCAACAGCTTTAGATACTCGACCGAGGTCGCCTCATCCCATTTACGTCCGCCGAGTGCGGTGTGTTTAGGCTGGAAGGTCCAGGGAATAAAGGCTGTGAATCCGCCGGTTTCCTGTTGCAGATCGTAGATATGTTGGAAGTGGTTGATGCGGTGCTCGTAGGTTTCGCCGACGCCGAACATCATCGTCGCCGTTGTCCTCATGCCGAGCTGATGGGCAGTGCGATGTACGTTGAGCCAGTCGTTGGTCAGACACTTCAGCCGTGCGATGCGATAACGAACTTCATCGTCGAGAATCTCAGCGCCGCCTCCGGGAATGGAATCGAGACCAGCGTCGCGCAATCGCGCGATGGTGTCGCGAATCGTGAGTTCGCTGTATTCCGCGATCGCGATAATCTCTGATGCCGAGAAACAATGGAGGTGAACCTTCGGAAATCGTTCTTTGATGCCGCGCAGCAGCCGCTCGAACCAGTCGATCTTTAAGTCTGGATGCAGTCCGCCTTGCATCAGTATGCCGGTGCCGCCCATCTCGACGGTCTCTCGAATTTTTTCGTAAATCGTGTCGAAATCGAGGATGTAGCCTTCGGCCGCCAGCTTTCCTTTGAGCGGACGATAAAACGCGCAGAACGAACAGTACTCGGTACAGAAGTTCGTGTAATTAATGTTGCGATCGACGATGTACGTGACCACTCCCTCAGGATGCAGCTTGCGCCGCACTGCATCGGCTTCCATGCCGATGCCGATCAAGTCGTCAGACCGAAACATTTCCAGAGCCTGCTCGCGTGTCAAAGACATAGCTGTCCCTCATCTTAATCGCCGGAAACAGATTCTGGGAAGGCTGCTACTCCCTCGGCTGAGGCGAGCATAGACAGGTTCCAGGACAGCATCAGGCGCTTGCCGAAATCGATCTCCGAAAGTCACAGACTCTCAGATCGATGCCGCCGAACTCGGGATGGGTATTTTCTTCGAGAGTAAAGGCTAGATCGATATTGTCGTTAGCGAGCAGCCCTTCCGTGGCGATGCGCTCGGCCATGCGCCAGGCTAGCGCGTCGAAGCTACGGATCTTCCCGTTGGATTGGCCGACGCGCAGCTTGGCATGCTTTTCTTTGAGGATCTTTGGCGGGAGCAATAGTCGTGCCTGGCGCGCGACGAAAACCGGTTCCCGATTACCCACGCCGAACGGTTCCATCTGCTGCACCTGGCGAAAGAGCTCGGGTGTGATAGTCGCCAGTTCCAAATTGGAATCGGCTTGAAGGACAGGCTCGAAATCTTCCAGCGTGAGCCTCTCGCCGGCAAAGCGATCTAGCCGGCTGCGCAGTTCTTCAATTCTGTCGCAAGGCAGCGAGAAGCCGACCGCATGGGCATGCCCTCCGAACCGCGTGAAAAGTTCGTGACAGCTTTCGAGAGCTTCGAGCAGATGGAAGGCGGGAATCGAACGTCCTGACCCGTGGCCTTCACCGTTGGCACGACTGATGACTAATGCCGGTCGATGCGTGCGCTCGACGACTCGAGTCGCGGCAATACCAATCACGCCGCGATGCCATCCTTCGCCGTCGAGAACGATGCAGTTGGCGTTCGCCCATTGCGATTCCTGCAAACGTTGCTCGAGCGCTTGGACGATCTGCAGCTCGCTTCGCTGGCGGTCGGCGTTGAGTTGATTGAGGCGGGCAGCAAGTTCGCGCGCGCGTTGTTCGTCGCGCTCTTCGAAGAGCTGGATCACAGTTTGCGCTACGTCCATGCGTCCGGCAGCGTTCATGCGCGGCGCGATGCGGAAGGCGATGTCGCCGGCGCTGAGGCGGCGCTGCTTGTCCGCAAGCTGAGCAACAGTCATGAGCGCGCGCAGACCCGGATTTCGCGGATCGCGTAGCCCGGCGAGTCCCAATTTGGCAATTACGCGATTTTCGCCGGTGAGCGGCACCGCGTCGGCGATCGTGGCGATTGCGGCCATCTTGAGGAACGAGGGCAGCAGACGCCGCCGAGCATCAGCTTCGTCGCGGTCTTCGAGCAGCGCTTGCGCGATCTTGAACGCAATGCCTGCTCCGCAAAGCGATTTGCACGGATACGCACAATCCGGCTGATTGGGGTTGAGCACGGCGAGCGCGTGCGGCAGCTCGCCACCCTCGGGCAGGTGATGATCGGTGACGATCAGATCGAGACCAACGCGGCGCGCAGCTTCAGCGGCGTCGAAGGCGCGAATGCCGGTATCGACGCTGATCACCAGACGCACACCCTCAGCGGCAGCGCGCTCAATCACTTCATCCTTCATGCCATAGCCATCGCGAATGCGATGCGGCACGTGAAATTCCGCGCGCCCGCCGAGGATCTCGATCGCGCGTTTGAGGATCACAATCGCGGTCGTGCCATCCACGTCGTAGTCGCCGTAGATCAGGACGCGCTCCGAGGACGCAATCGCCTGCTGCAGGCGGGCGACCGCTTCGCGCATACCCTTCATCAGGTACGGCGAATGCAGATGATCGAGTGAAGGATGAAGGAAGCGATGCGCCGCTTCGCCGTCGCAGATTTTTCGAGCGGCGAGCAGGCGAGCAGTGACGGGAGAAATCTGTGCTTCGCGGGTAATGCGCTCGGTAATTGCTTCATCGACAGATGGAATCAGCCAGCGCAAAAGAGGGACCTGATGTTGGGAGCATATAGCAGGGCAGGGAACTAACAAAAGCGTGCATGGAAAAACTTTTAGAGAGTTGAGAGCTGGAGACAAGTGTTAGCGCGTCTTGCGCTTGTCGCTAACCACTTGTCTCTTCTCTACGATTGCTACTGTTTCGCACCTGCGGGCACAAGAACTACGTCCACCTTGGCCCCGGTTTTCGTTGATGCCGTGCTGGTCTGAATCCTGCTGGGGTCGATGCCTTTGCTGCGCGTCAGGTAAGTCTTCGCATTCTCGGCGCGTTGACCGGCCAGCGCTTCGTTCTCCGCCGGATTCGCGGAGCCTTCGAGCGTCAGCGACGCATTCGCGTCACGCTGCAAGCGCAAAGCATCGTCGTCCAGCGCGGCTTTGGAGCGATTATTCACATACGCGCTGTTGGGTTTGAACGTGAGTTCGTTGAGCATCGACGGACTCGGCGCCGCTTCCGGGGCCGGAGCCGCAGGCGCGGGCGGAGCCGGAGCTGCCTGCACGTCAATGCTCAGGGAAGTTTGCGCAGAAAGATTGCGATCGTCCACCGCAGTCGCTGTGATCGTCGCAGGACCGGCAGCCGTACCAGTGAATACAGCGCGATTCTCGCGCGGCGCAAGTTGTCCGGAAGTGGCTTGAAACTTCACATCGACGTTGTGACCTTCTTCGGCTTCGGCGTCACAAGTGATGTTGCTGGTCTCGCCCGCCTGGATGGTGGTACGCGTGGCCGAGCAACTGATGGTCGGCGGCTCAGCGGCAGCAACTGCCGGCGCAACCTTAACGATCGGAGTAGATTCTTCAAATTCCACGCCGTCGCCTACATGAACGTCTTCGGGAGCGTAGGTAGTGAGCGCGGTCGCAGTCCCCGACGTGATGCGCAGAACGATCAGCTCGCCCACGAAGCGGCGAGGCAGGTCTTTCGACTGTTTCTTAAAATCGAACTTCTGAGGATTCTTTTGCGTGTCATCGGCCGGAGGCGCGTAATACGGCAGCGCCTCGGCAGGATTGTCGGCGATCTGCGTGTAATCGCGCCAGATGCGGAAGTAGTCGCCAACCTTTACACCTTGCTGCTCGCCAATGTTCAAGTAAACGATGCGTCGAGTGCCGATTTCGGTATCGAGATCTTTACCCATCACGATTCGTCCATTGAGCTTGCCGCTAGGTGTCCCGAACTGATCGAAGGTGGTGTGGCGAAACTCAGGACGCGGACGATCCTGGAAGGGAACGGCAATATCGCCGGGAATCGTCGCACTGCAGGAGAATTCAATCTCCGCTACGCCGACGTTTTTCTCCTTGTACAGGACCTTTGCTCGACCGAGATCTTCATACGTCTCGCCGAGATTGGCGAGCATTGCTAATTGTCCAGGAAAGGATTGATAGCGATTCGGATCCTGCGTGTGGCGCAGAAGTTCGTATTCCTTTCCCAGCTCCACTCCATCGCCGCTCAAATAAATGTAGGCGCCGTTGTAGTACGCAGTCTGCTCAGGAGCGCGATAGCCTGCCAGCACCACTCCACTCGGCTTCAAGGCCTGCTTGTTGATCAGGCCGGAGCAATAGACCTCGGACATCGTCGGTCCGTTGAACTCTTCCACGCGGTTGGAGAAAGCGATCTGAGGAGCTTGCTTGGTCTGCTGAGCCGGAGCGTTGGACTGCGCGGCCTGCGGCGCTGCGGGCGCGCTGGTCTGGGCTGGAGCCTGGGCCAGGGCAGCGCTTGCGCCAAGCAGCAGAATAAGGAGTGTAGGTTTCATAAGCCTCCAGCTTCAGGCCATTCCAAGTACTATGAAAAGAGCACTTTAGGGAGTGTCCTGTGAGCAGTTTGGTGCCTCGCCGGCGACAATGCCGCGAACGTGCCGAGCATAGCGCGACCTTCACCCCGGCGGGAATAACCAGATGAATACGCCATTTGCTTCAGCAACTAGCAATTAGCGGTCAGCTACTCAGGCCTGCTCGCACTAACTGCTGATTGCTGGATCGGATTTGAGCTGGTGTGTCCGTCGGCCGTGAGGCGAGGTTTCCCTCACAGCAGGGAAATTAACAGGCGGGAAGGTTTCTTGATGCGATTTTCCTCAACAAAGACGAGGGTCTCGCGTTTTGGCTCAGCGAAGAGCAGCGAAATAGCAGGGAATTGCGGATTTTATATGTAATTGCTTTGTTTTCATGTTGCTACCCGTGAGCGAGCGGTCAATGCACAATTCCTGAGTGAAAGGCTGAGGGAAAGAGCAAGGAAAATCGTCCGGTACAGGAGACTGGCTGCCGTCTGCGTGCTACGCAGTCCTTGCGTCTCGACTGAGGTTCATGCACCCGGCCGGGCGGACACGTTAATTCCAAGGCCGCTGTAGTTGCTAATTGCTTCTTTCCTTTTTTGAGTTGCATCTAGACTTGTGCACTATTAAGATGCCCCTCCGACCCCATTTTGGATGAAAGCCGAAACGCAAACCTACGCTGCACAGTTCTTGAGGCACAAGCTGCCTCGCGTCTGCGTTGCTCTGCAGGCCTCCGACCCCGCCGGGATGATGGACAAAATTGAGGCCTTGGCGCACGAAAACTCCTTGCTGGAGTTAAGGTTAGACTACCTGCCGAAACCGGCCCTGCTGTTCGCCAAGCTCAAGCAGTTTGCCGGATTCCATCGCGACATCACCTTTATCGCCACCTGCCGCCGGGCCACCAACGGGGGCAAGTTCCGCGGATCGCTGGCCTCGCAGCTCGATATTCTGCTCAAAGCCGCCGCTGCCGGCTGCCAGATCGTCGATCTGGAGCTGGAGTCCGCCGAGTCTCTGAAAGCGCAGGATTTAGCTAAACTCCGCAGCGTCGCCGGGCTGATGATCTCGTTCCACGATTACCGCGGGACCAAAAAGCTCGAGGAAACTTGGGAAGCGATGCATGAGCTTCCCGCCGACTACCTGAAAATCGTTTCCACCGCCCGTTCGCTTTCGGACAACGTGAAGATGATGCGTCTGGTTGAGCAGAAGAGTGACGCTACCAGCATCGTCGGTCTGTGCATGGGAGAATCGGGCGTAATCAGCCGCGTGCTGGGCGTCCGGGCAGGCAGCGCGTTCACGTTTGCCTCGGCGCAGCCGGGCGAGGAGACCGCAGCCGGACAGATTGCTGCCCGCACTCTCCGCGACGTCTATCGCATCGAGACCGTCGATGCGGCGACTAAAGTTTATGGAGTCGCCGGCGATCCCATCGCGCACTCGCTCTCGCCGGAGATGATGAACACCGCCTTCCGCCGCGAGAACCTCAATGCCGTATATCTCGCGTTGCAGACCAGCGACGTGAAAGACCTGCTCACCTGTCTGCGTGAAATTCCCATTCAGGGACTAAGCGTGACCATGCCGCTCAAGCAGGCGATCATTCAGCATCTCGACAAAACCGACGCGCTCACAGAAAAGATCGGCGCCTGCAACACTGTGATCCGCTCGCAGGATGGCCGACTCTATGGCTTCAACACCGATGTAGCCGGCATCGTCCGACCGCTCGAACAGCGGTTGCCGTTATCCGCCGCGAAGATCCTGGTCATCGGCGCCGGGGGCGCCGCGCGCGCCGCTGTCTTCGGCCTGCGCGAGCGCAACGCGGAAGTCTGGGTGATGAACCGGACGAGCGAGAAGGGACAAAAACTCGCGCGGCAAGCCCACGGGCACTACGTCTCCAGACAGCAACTCAAGAAGCTCGATTTCGACGTGATCATCAATGCCACTCCGGTAGGCATGACCGGATCGCGTCCGCAATCGCCGCTCGACGAATCCGAGCTGAAAACCCGCTTCGTCTTCGACATGGTGTACAGCCCAGCCGAAACCAAGCTAATCCAGATGGCCCGAGCGAAGGGCTTGCAGGTGATCCTCGGCGCAGAAATGTTCGTGCATCAAGGCGCCCGCCAATTCGAAATCTGGACTGGAAAACCAGCACCCACCGAGGAGATGTATCGCGCCGTCCTCCACGCCCTTATCCAAACCGGCCGCCGCAACACTCGAGACGGCGCTTCCAGCGCGAACGGAACTAGAGCGTAAGGCAGAAGCTTTTCCGAGGGGGTAGTACATATTTACATTTTCGTCTCATGTTTAGCACGTTGTAGGTGCCTATTCGATCAGCCGTACCTCGATTTCGCAAGATAGTTTCTTCGCAAATGTCGAAGGAAAGAATCAAGACCTAAGCCGTCGACGCTCTTCCTCTGCACATCATTGCGAAACCGCACGCAAACTTTTTCCGGCACCGACGATCACAATCCTCGACAGGACTCCCGAACCCGCTATAACGAACCAGAGCGCCGGAAATCGCGCTTCTGGAAAGCTGGTCAGGCAGCCAGAATCGCTGCTCCGGAAATCAGCAGGCGCGAACGCTCCCGGCATCGAGTTCGGACCGGATGTTAAAATTAACAGATTGCATGCCCACCGAAGTTCTCACTGAGACCCCTCCCAAATCGAGTTCCTCCGACACCGGTGCTCCCCGCAAAAAAGTTGGATTTGTCAGTCTTGGCTGTCCTAAGAATCTGGTGGACAGCGAGGTGATGATGGGCTTGCTGCATCGGGCTGGGGCGGAGATTTCTACCCAGGCTGACGCTGCGGACGTGATTGTCGTCAATACCTGCTCGTTCATCGATTCGGCGAAGCAGGAGTCCGTCGATGCCATTTTGGAAATGGCGCAGCACAAGACTACCGGACGCGCGCAGAAGTTGATCGTTGCCGGGTGTCTGGTTGAGCGCTATCGGGCGGAGATTCAGAAGAACATTCCCGAAGTGGACGCGGTGGTCGGCACCGGCGAGTTGGAGCGGATTCTGGAGGCGGCAGGGATCGAAGGTCAGCGGCCGCCGGTTCCAAATCCGGAATCGCCGTTTAAGATTCTGGTCGATCGCTCTCCCAGCGCGGTCAGGACGCATTCCCGACCGGAGGCGCAGGCGCGTGAAGCCGGCGGACGCTTCTCGCGCGCGGAGTGGGATGGCGCGATTGCCGATCTTCCGAACTATCTTTACGACGAGAACACGCCGCGTCTGTTGGCGACCGGCAAAACGTCGGCTTACTTGAAGATTGCGGAGGGCTGCGATCATCCGTGCAGCTTCTGCATTATTCCGCAGCTTCGCGGGAAGTTCCGCTCGCGTCGATTCGAGTCGGTGATTGCCGAAGCGCAGAGACTTGTCGCCAGCGGCGTGCGCGAGCTTACGCTCATTGGACAGGACACAACCTGCTACGGCGAAGATTTTGGACTTAAAGACGGACTGGCGGCGCTGCTGGAACGACTGGCACAAATCGAGGAACTCAAGTGGATTCGGTTTCTCTATGCGTACCCCAACAAGATCACTGGCCGCCTGATTGAGACGATCGCTGCTCACGAAAAGATTTGTTCTTACGTTGATGTTCCGCTTCAGCACGCTTCGGCCTCGACGCTGAAACGAATGAAGCGCGGCGGCCACGCCGATATTTTTCTGAAGAGCATCGAGAAGATGCGGCGCAGCATTCCCAATTTGGTGCTGCGCACTTCGTTCATCGTAGGATTTCCAGGAGAAACGGAATCTGAGTTCGAGGAGCTGTGCAATTTTGTTCGCTCTGCCGAATTCGATTGGATGGGCGTCTTCAGCTACTCGGATGAAGAAGGCGCGCGGGCTTTCCAGATCGAAGGCAAAGTGCCGCGGCGCACGATTGAAGCGCGTCGCAGAAAACTGATGCAAATTCAGCAAGCGATCAGCGCGCGTAAGAAACGCGAGCTCGTGGGAAAGCAGTTCGATTTGTTGGTCGAATGTCCATCAAGTGAAACCGAGCTGCTGTGGGAAGGCCGCACGGAGAGGCACGCTCCGGAGATCGACGGCAAAGTATTCATCAATGACTTCGGTCTAAATGACCAACTCACGCCGGGCGAGTTCTACCGCTGCGAAATTACCGAGGCGCACGACTATGATCTGGTCGCGCGAATCATCTAAATTGGTAAGAAGCTGCCAGCCACCAGCTGTCAGCGGAATGCGGCGTAAAGCTGGCGGCTGTTAGCTGGGTGCTGGGAGCTTCTTACCAAATTTCTCAATTACTCAATTTCCCGTGTCGAAAAAGAAAGTCCTTAGTCTCCGATGTCCTAGCTGCCGCGCGATCGTGCTGCGTTCGGACGAGCACTTTCCTTTTTGCAGCGAGCGCTGCCGGCTGATCGATCTGGGTAAGTGGGCGAGCGGCGGTTATCGCATTAGCTCGCCGATCCTGGATCCCGAGTTACTCGAAGAGATCGAGCAGCATCCTCGCCCAACGAAATCTGAAGATGACGAACGCGAACGCCACTAGCGCTACTCGGGAATCGTCTACACACTCCTGGTGGGCGTGGATTGCCGCCACTTTTTTCGGGATTGGGAAAATGCATCCTGGGCCGGGCACGTGGGCGGCTGGAACGACGGTTTTGCTCTGGGGTCTGTTCGCGGGTTTTGCCGGTGGGCATCGACTTGCGGCAGCCGTTGCGGCGACAGTGCTGGTCACGCTGATCGGCATTCCGGCGAGCACGCGTGTCGAACGCGAGAGTGGAGTGGTCGATCCGGGATTCGTGGTGATCGACGAAGTTGCCGGCCAGCTCGTGCCGCTGATTCTCGCGCCTCTGGAATGGAAATATCTTCTCCTGAGTCTTATACTTTTTCGTTGCTTCGATATTTTCAAGCCGCCTCCGCTGCGCGCTCTTGAACGGCTGCCGCAAGGTGTGGGGATCATGCTGGATGACCTCGGCGCCGGAGTCTATTCGCTGCTCGTGCTGGCCGCGGTATTGAGATTCTGGCCCGCTCTTTGACGGCCGCGCTTCCGAAGCAAATCGACGAGCGGACCTCGCGACCATGGGAATTTCAGAACGCCTGTTGGGAAAGCGCAGCCTCGACGGAAAGCCGCACATCAGCGCCGTCTCTCCGCAGTTTGCCCTGCCCGGTGGAGAGATGCGCATTTCGGGCACTGGTCTGCTAGCGCATGAAATGCGACGCCCACGTGTGCTGTTCGGCGAAGAGCCTGCCGCCGTCGTAATCTCCGCCGAAGATTTTGTTGTGGCGCGAGTGCCGGACGATGGCAACTCCGGTCCGGTGAGCGTCGTTCCGGACGACGTCAGCAGCAACGCGCTCGAGGTGAAGATCGCGGGGCTGATCGCCGAGAACCTGCACCCGGTCACGAATCCGGCTGTCGATCACGAAGGCAATTTATTCGTCACATTTTCCGGCTCGCGCGGACAGAAGGTGCCGGTCTCGATCTACAAGATTGACAGCAACTACGAAGTGAAGCCGTTTTTGGCCGAACTGATGAATGCGCACGGCATTGCGTTTGATCGTGACGGACAGATGTACGTTTCCTCGCGCCAGAATGGGACCGTCTATCGCGTGGCGCCAAACGGCACGATGTCGGCCTATGCGGAAGGCATGGGGATTGCCAGCGGGATTGCCTTCGATCGCGAGCAGAATCTCTATGTCGGCGATCGCAGCGGAACAATTTTCAAAATCGGGCGCGACCGGCAGACGTTCGTGTTCGCGACGATGGAGCCGAGCGTCTCGGCCTATCATCTCGCCTTTGGGCCGGATCAGAGCCTTTATGTGAGTGGACCGACCACGACGAGCTACGATGCGATTTATCGCGTCGATCCGCAGGGCAACAGCTCTGTGTTTTTCCGTGGGCTCGGAAGACCGCAGGGCATGGCTTTCGACGTCAACGGCAACATGTACATCGCGGCATCGTATGCGGGCAAGCGCGGCATCGTGCGGATCACACCCGACAAAAAGGCGGCGCTCTGCGTTTCCGGTCAGAATCTGGTGGGGCTCTGTTTCATTCCGGGAAAGTCAGCTGTGCTGGCGACTACTTCCGCAGTGTTTCATTTGTCCTGGAATATTCAGGGATTACCGCTGCTGCCGTAGGAAAACTGAACGTAGCGGCTCTGCCGCCCTGTGTACTATGGAATCAGGAGAGAACATCCATGTCTTTGATCAATGGCGACAAATCGCGCGACAACCGGCGGCGGAAGCAGCGAGTGAAACTGCGGGAAAAAATTCGCGTGGTGAAGGGCAAGACGGCGGCAAGCGCTAAGAATCCGGCGAAGTAATTTATTCCTGCGCGGCTGCGGCGGACTCAACGGCGGCGAGCGCTTCGGCGGGAATTTGTCCGCGTCCCGATCCTTGCAGCAGCCGATGATGAATGCAGTAGAGCGCCAGCTCTAGCCGATCGGAGACGCCAAGCTTGTCATACACCTTGCGCAAGTAGTTTTTGACCACCTGCTCGGTGGTTCCGATTTCGGTGGCAATCTCCTTGTTGCGCATGCCCTGCGTGACGCAGGAGATGATGATCAGTTCCTTATCCGAGAGCCTGGTCTTTGGCCGCGGCGAGGTGAGCTGCGCCGCTTGCGCGCGGTAGGCCTCGATCACCCAGTTCACGCTCTGGTTGTCGATCCAGGTTTCTCCGGTGGCGACCTTGCGTACACATTTCACCATCATCTCCGGAGCGATATTGCGGGCCAGCAGTCCGCGGACGCCGCGACGAAAATATTCGACTGTCGTGTCTTCATCGGTTTCCGGAGAGAGCACGATCGTCTTGATATTCGGCGCGCGCTTCAGAACTTCGGAAATAGCTTCGGGAGAGTTGGGAGAGATCGATGCTTCAAACAGCAGAACGTCAGCAGGAAACTTCGCCGCCGCGGCCAATACCTGTCCCAGATTCTCGGCCTGAGCGACGACCCGAATGTCGTCTTCGAGCGCAAAGATTTTCTTTGTGCCGACGCGGTAGATGGCTTGCGTATCCGCGATGATTACGCGAATCGTACCGCGCGCGGGAACCGGTTCAGAGACGACCGCCTCAGCGCCGTTGGGCGCTGGGGCGGCCTGAGGCTTAAGTGGAACTGCCTTGGTTGTAGATGGTTTGGAGCCGCTGCTGCTCATAATTGCGGGCAGGACTAGTGGGTCGAGGTGCGATCAAAATGATACTCGTCGATCACCGCCGCCACAGCCGTCCGGTCACCTTGTTTGGAGCAGCGTACCACACGACCGGTACATTTCACTATCACATCTGTTGCGGTGCCCAATACGTTCGCGGGCATGGAGATGGTGAATTCGATGATGGAGCCGACCTCCAGTTCGGCATCCATGTAAAACAGCACGCCGCCAGCGGAGATGTCTTCGGTCTGTCCAAGGGCACCGCTCTGGTCGGCACGAACTTCGACGGGAAGCTTAAGCGGAAAGCGAACTGAGCTGCGTAATTCGTCCACGAGGCCTTCCTTAAGTTGGCGCCGCCGAAAACGTTATCCCTCCGGTCGGTACCCCCGAAAGTTACTAAAGTGCAGGGCGGTACATTGTCCGATTTCGCGTTTGGTACATGTACTTTCGAGGGTTACCTGATCCAAGGGCGCTTATTCTCTCGTGGAGGCAGGGCGGAAAGCCGGCTACAAATGAGGTTGCGCAAAGTCTCTCGGTCGTATCGTATTTCTAGACGAATCAGTGGCTTACCAGCAATCAGCGGCGGCAGAACTGCGGTCGGAGCCTGAGAACGGGCCAACACGCAAGCGTCAGTTCGGGATAAAAGCTGAGCGGCCGAGGATTTGAAGTCTTCGCTGCTGGGATCAAGAATCATCAAGAACAAATCTGGGACGAGAAACTCGGCGGCACTTGTGGCCTCAGCAATCACTGGCTCGGAATTTGGGATTTGCGTCCTCAACCAGTGACAAGCTGGTTCTAAAGCGCGGGTCTCATATTGAACCAGGAAGGCGGCGGCGGCGCCTGCTGCGAGATATCGCGCTGTGTCGGGTACGTGTGACTGTAACGACACGCCCGACCTGGTGAAGTTCTTTGCAGCGGCTCTGCTCTGCCGCCAAACGGAAAATCCATTTTCTCTGAAGACCTGTTCACATGCTTGCGGATCGTGCCTGTGCGATGTGAATTTCACGGCTTGCCAGCGGAGGTGCGGGAAGTCATGCAGGATGCTGGTGACCAGCGCAGTCTTGCCGATCTTCCGGTGTTGCCCGCCGACGACGATCATCGGCATGGCTACTCCCGCTTCCCGCGGCTGAGGCGAGCGAGGCTGGCTAGTTCCTTCAGATATTGCTTGATCGGGCGAGCGGGCGTGCCCCAAAAGACAATTCCTTTCCCGCGAATGATTTTTCCGCTCGGGATTCCGCTTTGCGCGCCGAGGATGGCGCCGGCTTCGATCTGCACATGGTCAGCGATCCCCACCTGTCCGCCAACGATCGCGCCGTGTCCTATTTTGGAACTGCCGGAAATTCCCGCTTGCGCGGCAATCACCACGTCTTCTCCGATCTCGACGTTGTGGCCAACGTGGACCATGTTGTCGAGCTTCGTGCCGCGACGGATGACCGTCGCATCGAGAGCGCCGCGATCGATCGTGCAGTTGGCGCCAATCTCGACGTCATCTTCAATCAGCAAAGTCCCAATTTGGGGAAAGAGCGTGTAGCGGCCATTCTCGTCGGGCACATAGCCGAATCCGGCCGATCCCAAAACTGTTCCGGCTTGCACGATGACGCGATCCTTCAACTCAACACCGGAGTAAATCGTCACGTTGTCGTCAATCCGGCAATTGCGCCCGATGCGCGCGCTGTTCCCAATAACGGAATTCGCGCCCACGCTGCTGCCGTCGCCGAGAACAACATCGGCGCCGATCACCGCGCCTGGGCCAATTGTCGTGTGCTCTCCAACCTGCGCGGAGAGATCGATTTGCGCGCTCTCGGCGTGGCCCTCTGGATGCGCAGATTCCATCAACAACGCAGCCATGCGCGCAAATGCAAATTTGGGATTGGTGGCGATCAGGAGTAGCTTTGTTGTTTGGACTTGGGAGGCGAAATTTCCTGTGACGATGGCGGATGCTCCGCAATTAAGAGCCCGGTCCAAGTTGGCCGCATCGGCGGCGAACACCAGATCGCCTGCGCGCGCCGACGCGATGCTCGCGACGCCGGTGATCTGGATGGAAAGATCGCCGCGGAGCGTGGCTCCGCATTGGTTAGCGAGTTGCTGAGTGGTTCGCGTTTTGGAGTTGATGTGCACTTCTAGATCGTCGTCAGTACCGTTCGCGGTAGCGAACGGGTCAGGATTTGCGCCTCAAGAGACTGCGGCTTGTTACCCGTTCGCTACCGCGAACGGTACTGACCTAGTCCTCGGCTTCCGCGCTAGTACATTGCAGGCTCTCCCGTGGGCCGGGTCTTCCAGCGCCGGTGCACCCAGAGCCACTGTTCAGGATAGCGGGTCGCGTATTCCTGAATCACTTTGGTGAAAAGAGCTGTGTTTGCGACTGCGTCAGCTTCGTCGTCGCCGGTCTGGACCAGCGTAAGCGCGGGGTCGAAGCGTACATGATATTTGCGCTGAGACTCATCCCAAATCGTAAATGCCGGAATTACCGCTGCGCCGCAACGCAGGGCGACCCGAGCTGCCCCCGAAGCCGTGCATGCGGGAATTCCGAAAAAGGGAACGAATACGCCCTGTGGCGGAGTCATGTTCGTGTCCATCAGAATGCCGACAGTTTCGCCGTTGCGCATGGCCGCCAACAGTCCACGAGCGAAGTCTTCTTTGGCGAAGGTTTCGTTGCCGTGCAATGTGCGATAGCGCTCAACTAACGCGTCGACATAAGGATTATCGAGTCGGCGCACGACAATCTTAATCGGATGGCCGAAGATCGAGTGTGCGAATGAGCCAATCTCCCATCCGCCAATATGCGCCGTGAGCAACAGAACCCCCCGTCCCGCCGATTTGGCCTGCTCATAATTCTCGAAGCCCTCGTACTCGGCGATCTCCTGCGCATTGGCTCGCGTGTAGGAGGGGAACTGGCAAAATTCTGAAAGTTGGCGTCCCAAGCCGAGGAACAGCTTCCGCAGAATCGTCTCACGATCCTTGTACGGCATCTCCGGAAACGCAATCGACAGATTTTTTATCCCCACTTTTTGCAATCGCCCAAGAGTGGCAAAAGCGGCGAGTCCAATCGCTTCGCCGATCGCGCGGGAGAGCGTTCGCGGGAGTGCGCCGAGCAGATGCACGATGCTCCACACCGCCGCATATTCAAGTCTCTGCTTCATGAGGAAGCTGCGACGGTAACATTTGGCGCCGCAGCATGGCAATGTTCCACCGCGCACGCAGGTACAATTTCCCTCGCATTCTGAACCCCGGATTTTGGATTTCGTTTTCTCCCAAGGAGACCAGATGCGTTCTCGCTCTCTTCTCGTCCTCGTTGCTGCCTTCCTGCTTTGTTCGGCGGCCTGTAAAGTCAGCAAGCCGGGATCGGTCGAATCCGGCGTGATGCAGGAAATGAAAAAGAACATCACGATCGGTGGCAAGAACGATCAGAACCCGGTCCCGGATACGCAGGCGAACATCGACGAAGGCAAAGGCCACTTCGGTCACCATTGCCAGATCTGTCACGGACTCGACGGCCAGAATACCGGGGTGCCCTTCGCGCAGCAGATGTCGCCGCCAGTCGCCGATCTCAAGTCCGCCGACGTGCAAGCCTACACCGACGGACAACTGCACTGGATCATCGAGAACGGAATCAATCCGTCCGGCATGCCGGCGTGGAAAGGGATCCTCGAGGAAGACGAAATGTGGAAGATCGTCCGCTACATGCGCCATCTGCCACCGAAGGGAAGCCTCGGGGCACCTGAAGTCTTCAAGGAAGAAGAAGAGGAGCACAAGGAAATGGAGTCAGGCGCGGCCTCGGCTTCAAGTCCGCACCATCATCATCACTGACCAAGCGCTGCCCGATACAAGTCTTACGGAAGCAGATTGCTCGCGTTCTGCACCCGATCGAAACCGAGGATGGCGGCCCATTGCTGCCCGCGGTGTCGCTCCCAGACGATCCGGCCACTGAGCAACTGTGCCGCTAGCTCCGGCGGTAGATCACGATGGAAACCGAAATATTTGCGGCTCATCCGCTCCCACCACGGCCATCGATCGAGGAGCGAGCCGCTGGGTTCTTGTTTGGTGGAAAAGAGCAGCGCGAAATCGTAGTCTTCGCGTTCGCGGGCTCGTTCGATGTGCGGCAGCGAGAAATCTTCGATGCGCACCACCTGCATCGGCTTGTGGACGTAGCCGAGAAACGGTTTCGTGAGTTCGTCGGTCGCTGTCCACGCGGTGAGAACAGTCGCGTGCGCATCGTGCTGCGTGAGATAGTCGGCGGCTTCTTTGTGCAGGATCACGTAGTTGCGATACGAGAGATTGTCTTCCGGAGGAATGTAGCCGAACGGGTTGGAGAACAGGGCGAGTACAAAGCCCGCCAGCGCGAGCGCGATCACGTATTCCCAATTTGGGAGACGCCGCCAAAGCGTTGACACCCCGATCAGGATTGCCAGGGGATACATCGGCAGCAGATAGCGCGCCAGCGCAGCGCCGCCCACAGCAGAAAACAGCAGGATGTTCGCCAGGATCACGACGCTGATGCGGTACTGAACGGCCAAAGGAATTCGCGGGCGACTCCCGCCTTTGCTGTCCGGCTGCGGCGGATAGCGCATCACCCAAATGGTCGCCAGGGTGAGCACCCAGAAATTCATGTAGCCGAATATTTGCCAGAGCCGCAGTGCGAACGACAGCGCAAAGCGCAGCGGCGTCAAAGTTCCGGCCACGTTGTAGGCGAAAAATTCTGGATTGCCGAAGACGAATCCTGTCCGCGCGCGGTGATAGGCAAACCAAGCGGCCAGCGGCAGAGCGCTGAGAACCAGCAGAATGGGACGCCACAAATTCCGCTTCGCTCGTGACCGGATCTGCTGCACCATGTCGTATCCGGCCAAAACCAGCGGGGTTACGATCGCAGTTTCTTTCGCGAGGGCTGCCAGCGCAAACAAAACGGCTGCCCAAACTACGTCGCGATGCGATGTGCGCGTCTCCTCGATGGCTAGTTCTTTGCTGATCACGACTGGCTCGGTGGCTTTGGCGTCGAATGCTTTGCCGAGCAGGCTGCGGAAATAAAAATAGAGCGCGCAAAGGAGGAGCGCCGCAGCCGGCAAATCTGCATGTGCCAGCGAACTCTGCGCGAACCAGACTGGATAAATCGCCGTGCACAGGAGAACCGCGAATGCGACTCGTCCATTTGCTACTTTTCTCGCCAAAAGAAAAACGGCACTCAGGGCGAAGGCCGCAACCACCAGCATGGCAATGCGGGTGACGGATGGTTTGAATGCCGAGAGCTTCCACCACATCGCTAGGTAAATCGCCGGCAGCGGCGGATGCGCGTTGCTGGGTACGGAATGCGGAATCAGGTAGCCATGCGTGAAGAAGTCATACGCCGCAGGAATGTAGTAGCCGGCTTCATCCCAGTAGTAAGGCAGGCGCAGCAACGGCGCATGCAGCAGGAGGATCGCCGTGAAGATCAGCGCGAAGATGTGGATGCCATGCAGGCTGTCATTCCGAGCGAAGCGAGGAATCCCTACCCCCAAGCAATCACTCCAAGGGTAGAGATTCCTCGCTTCGCTCGGAATGACAGACTCAATTCACCGGTCCCTGTTGCGCGAAATGCGGATCGAGCTTGATCTCTCCAAACGCAGCTTCGTATTGGGAGATATTCTGCTGCAGGATCATCAGCAGCGCCTTAGCCTGTTGCGGGCTCAGATAAATGCCTTGGAAATTCGCGACTTCTACTTCTTCCGGACTTTGCGCACGCATTGTTCCGAAGGCCAGGAAGAAATCCCAGACGCTCACACGCACCTGCACGCTATTGGAATAGCTCTCGCGGTAATCGTTCGTGGAAGTGAGCTTGACGTGGGGCGGTGGAGTGGCGGGCATAGGTCCTCGCGCAATCGAGATGAATGCAAGGGACTAGGATACGCTTCGGCTGACTAGGTTACAGGGGACAGGGAACAGGTTACAGTGTCGCAGGGCGAAGGTGTTTCTGTTCTCTCTCACCTGTCCGCTATTTCCTATAACCATATCGCCGCGACGAGGAATGAGAACTGCAAAAAAAACTGGCCAACCCGTCAGTTGGCCAGATTCGCCCAGTTGCAGAGAAAATTGCGTAGCGGAAATGTCTGGTGATTGTCGCGCATTTCCTTTAGAAGACCGGAAGGGCCGCAAGCTCCCCCCTGGCCCGGAAGCCGTAAACAGAACGGCTCGCCGAGTCAGACTTGCGGTCTTCAGCCTAAGAGCGGTGTGAGCCGGCGCAGGGACCGCCATTCAAGCTGCGCCGGATCAGGAATCGGCAGACTGTCCTGACACTCCTCTTGCCCGTCCGATTGCGTTTCCGAACTCTCTTCGACCAGTCCGAAAAACTCGCGCTCCTGGCGCGTCATCTCCCGGCCCATGGCCTCTCTGAATTTCTTTTCAAAGTCGTTGTTTCTCCAGGGCAGCTCTCTGTGACGTGATGACATGGCACCTCTCCTTTTCATCCCGCGAATTTGGTGCTTTGTTTCTTGTTCAACGTGGCACACGATTGCATCCCACGTGCCAATCCACGCCAGAGCCGCTTACCCAACGATTCGAGTTTCTAAGTGATTGAAAGTATTATGAGTCGAGTAGCTACCGGAGTGAGGATGGCGATCCGCAGCATCGGTGCGCTCACTCTCGGCTAACCCAACGGTTAATGGCGGTGAACCGAACGGATAGTTTTTCGGTTTCCAGACGTTCGAAGCCATGTGCTACATCATGGTCAGGGATGATTAGGGCGGGGACACAGACTTGGGGGCAGAACACAATCCGAGACTAATCGCCGTAGCCGGTCCGCTGGCAGAGACAAGCTTCCCGCTGCTCGAAGACGAGATCACGATTGGCCGCGGCCTGTCCAACCAGATCAGCATCTCGGATCCGATTCTCTCGCGCACGCACTGCCTGATCCGCCGCGACGACGAGCACTTCCTCATTCGCGATCTGGGCAGCCGCCACGGCACCGTCGTGAACGGCGTTCCCATCAGCCAGCAGCTCTTGCAGCATGGCGATCAGATCTCAGTCGGCAGTTCGGTTTTCTCTTTCTTGCTGCGGGAGGACGCCGGTCACCCTGTGCACAATCGGGCTGAGCTCTCTGACGGTGTAGATCCGGCGGGCGAGCAAACCTTGCTGCGCCAGGAAGATGCACTCTATCTGCATCCCGAGACCATCACGCGCAGCTTTACACCCGGCGCAAGGATCGCGCGCGATCTGAACACGCTGCTGGTGATCGCTAAAAATATCAGCCGCATTCGCGAAAGCGAGTCTCTCGCCTGGGAGCTGCTGGGTATGATCTTCGATGTGGTACCCGCCGATCGCGGAGCCATCCTGTCTTTTGGCGACGATCCTGACCAGATCAACTGGTCGGTAGCGTGGGACCGCGTGCGCGGTCCCGGCATTCCGGTTAAGGTGAGCCGGACGATTTTGCGTCGAGTGGTGCAGGAGCAGAGCGGACTGATGATCAGCGACGTCGCAGCCCGCAGCGAGCTGCGCCAGAGCACCGCGTTCATTGACATTCCCATTCACGCGCTGATGTGCGTTCCTCTGTCATTGGGCGGCAAGATCAAAGCGGCGATTTATCTCGATGCGCAGGATCCGAAAGTCCGTTTTGATGAAAATCATCTGCAGATGCTTACGGCGGTGGGCAGCCTAGCCGGACTCGCGCTGGATAATATCGCTCATTTGGAAGCCTTGAAACGCGAGAACGAGGATTTGCGAACGCAGATTACCGTCGAGCACAACATGGTGGGCGCGAGTGAGAGGATGCAGGAGGTCTTCGAATTCATTCGCCGCGTCGCGCCGACCGATTCCACCGTGCTGGTACAGGGAGAAAGTGGAACGGGCAAGGAACTCGTCGCGCATGCGATCCATCGCAACAGCCCTCGTGCGAATGGACCGTTCGTTGCCATCAACTGCGCCGCCATCGCCGAGACGCTGCTCGAGAGCGAACTCTTCGGCTACGAAAAAGGCGCCTTCACCGGAGCGGTTGGACAAAAGAAAGGGAAGATCGAAACAGCAAATGGCGGAACGCTGTTTCTCGATGAAATCGGCGAGCTGGCGATGCCGCTCCAGGCCAAACTGCTGCGCGTGTTACAGGAACGCGAGTTCGAGCGCGTCGGAGGAACCAAGCCGATCAAAATCGATGTTCGCCTGATCGCGGCGACGAACCAGAACTTGCAGGAAGCTGTGCAGGGTGGTGCCTTCCGCAAAGATCTCTTTTATCGGCTGAACGTCGTTTCGGTCACGGTGCCGCCGCTGCGCGAGCGTCGCGAAGATATTCCGCCCCTGGTCGAGCATTTCATTGTGAAGACAGCGAAGAAGTGCAACACGCGCAAGAAGCAGCTCTCGCCCGAAGCGAGAGTGGCTTTAACCAGCTATGACTGGCCGGGCAACGTCCGCGAGCTGGAGAATGCGATCGAACGCGCGCTCGTCCTCGGCGCTGCCGAATCGATCCTCGTCGAAGACTTGCCGGACACAATTTCCGAAGCCAGCAGCCCTGCCGGCGCGAGTGCAACCAAGTATTCCGGCGCGGTGAAGGATACGAAGAAGCAGTTGATTCTAGCTGCTCTGCAAGAGAGCAACGGCAACTACATCGAAGCTGCCAAAGCGCTCGGACTTCATCCCAATTCGCTGTTGCGATTGATTCGGCGGTTGGACTTGAAGTTGGAAGCGAAACGGGTGAGCAGTTAGGGAATGGGGTAAAGCGTTCGATTCACCACAAGTCACAGAGACACAGAGGAAATTCCAACACCTGTCATCCCTCGCGCCGCCGCAAGAAGTTATTTCGTGAAGACGGATTTGGTCTGCGGCGCGGGGGATCTGCTGTTGACGTCCGTCGAGGAACAGCAGATCCCCCGGGCCGCGGGAGCTTCGGACGCAAATTGGAATTGCCGTGGCGGCCCGAGGGATGACAACTCTCGCTTGTGTTTTTCCGTGGCTCTGGGTCACTGTCGTGAACAGCCTTTCAGGCTTTCGTCGCGAACTCCGCCTTCTCGGTGGGCGCTGATCCATACCGCGTCTCAACATACTCGTCGAGAATCTGAATGAACTCCTGGACGATCTTATCGCCGCGCAGCGTGGTCATAAGTCGTCCATCGACGAAGACCGGCGCCTTCGGCTCTTCAAACGTGCCCGGCAGGGAGATACCGATGTTGGCGTGCTTGGATTCGCCGGGTCCGTTCACCACGCATCCCATCACCGCCAGCTTCATTTCTTCGACGCCGGAATATTTTTCTTTCCACGCCGGCATGCTCTTGCGGACGTAGCTTTGAATCTGTTCGGCCAGTTCCTGGAAGAATGTCGAAGTCGTGCGTCCGCAGCCGGGACACGCGGTTACCTGCGGCGTGAAGCTGCGAATGCCGAGCGATTGCAGAATTTGCTGCGCGACCAGCACCTCTTCGGTGCGGTCGCCGTTCGGCGCCGGCGTGAGCGAGACACGAATTGTGTCTCCAATGCCGGCCGTGAGGAGGGGCGCGAGCGCCGCCGCGCTGGCGACGATCCCTTTCATGCCCATGCCCGCTTCGGTTAACCCGAGATGCAGGGCGTAAGCGCAGCGCGAGGCCAGATTGCGATAGACATCAAACAAATCCTGCACGCCGCTGACTTTCGCGCTAATGATGATCTGGTCCGGACGCAAGCCGTATTTTTCGGCTGCTGCAGCCGAATTGAGCGCACTGACGACCATCGCTTCCATGGTCACGTCGCGCGCATCGAGCGGATCGCTGCGGCGCGAGTTCTCGTCCATCATTCGGGTGAGAAGCTGCTGATCGAGCGAGCCCCAGTTCACGCCGATACGCACCGGTTTTTGATTGGCGACGGCAATCTCCACCATCGTGCGGAAGTTGTCGTCATCTTTTTTGCCAATGCTCACGTTGCCGGGATTGATGCGGTACTTCGCCAGACTCCGCGCGCACGCCGGATACTTCTTGAGCAGAAGATGTCCGTTGTAGTGGAAGTCGCCGATCACCGGCACGGCGACGCCGATCGCGTCGAGACCCTCGACGATGTGCGGGACAGCTTGCGCAGCCGCGTCGTTATTGACGGTTACGCGCACCAGTTCCGATCCGGCACGCGCCAGAGCGGCAACTTGTTTGACCGTGGCTGTAACATCGGCGGTATCGGTGTTCGTCATCGATTGCACGACGACAGGCGCGCCGCTGCCAACACGCACGCCGCCAATCAGGACGGTAGGGGTTTTCCTGCGCTGGATTTCGGGCATGGAAGCTCTAGTTTAACAAGAACTTCGCCCGCCAGGAGTTCAGAAAGTCAGAAGTCAGATCGGGTCAAGGCAGAAGTAAAACCCACAGTTAGACGTGATCGGGAGTCAGTTTTACTTCTGCCTTCTGAATTCTGCCTTCTGACTTATTTCTTCTTGAGCTGCTGCTTCCACCCCAGAATTCTCGCCTGGTTGGCTTCGGCCTCGGCCTCGGGGATCATGCCTTTTTTCTGATAGGCGATTGACAGGCTGGTGTGGGCGAGAATGTCATCAGGATCGAGTTCGACCAATCGCTTCGAGATCGCGATGGAATCGTCGAGGCGATTCAGGTCCTGATATGCGCGCGCGAGGCCGTGCATGGCATCGGCGTGCTCGGGATCGAGTTCCAGGCATTTGCGATATTCGCCAATCGCCTCCTCGTGCTTGCCTTCGGCAAACAGGTCGAGCGCGGCGAAATAGTGATCTTCTGCCTGCTGTGTGTGATCGGGCATTCGACAGAACCACCTGCGGTAGCGGCTGCCGCTGTAGCGACAGAACCACCTGCGGTAGCGGGTGGTGCTCTTTACCCTACTTCAATTAAAAGTCTAGCAGCCCCGAACGCTATACTCGAACCTGGCGATGAGAAGGACGCTGCTCTTCCTCTGGCACGCAACCCGCGGGCACCGCTTAGCTCCCTGGCGAAGTCCATACCTGCGCTGGAGAATCGAGACCTACTCCGGAAAAAAGATGGACAAGATAGGCTTCGCCGAATTCTGGCGGTTCATGTGGCATGAGCGCCGCGAGCTCTTACGTTTCCTGAAATGGACCGCCACGATGCGCGACTACACTCGGCCAAAACCGAAGAATCCGTAGCACACGTGTTGTCGGCATCGTGATGAGGATCGCTTCGACTCGGGCGTTCCCGTCCCTCCCAGTGAACAAATTCGTCTAGTGGCAGACAGGGCGGGATTTCGCAGTAAAGAGGCCATAGGCCGGAATTCTTTTAGCCCAGGCCGTGAGGCCTGGGGGGCGGATTCAGCAGTCCAGAGCCCCGGAGGGGCGGCACCGGGAACGTGCAGTGATGAGTGCCGCGCCTCCGGCGCTCGGGATGTTCGTGCACCTCACCCAGCCCTCACGGGCTGGGCTAAAAGAATGCCGCGCCTTCGGCGCTAGCACCGGCTCCGGTTCAGGGGGGTGCGAACTGTTCATTGGATCCATAACCTCGCCGATCGCGGGGTCGGTGCTCAGGATGACAAATATTCATATGCGATCGAAGCAGAGAGCTCATTGTATGATTTCTCGCTTATGAAATCGATCGTCTTATTTCTTGCGCTTCTTCTCTCCTCTCTCGTCGCCTTCGCACAAAGCTCGCTCACTCCGCAGCAAACCTCCCAAATCGATCAACTCGTAGGTAAAGTTCTCGCTGAGCGTGGAGTCCCCTCTGCTTCGATCGCGGCAGTCAAAGACGGCAAGCTGGTCTTCGCCAAGGGATATGGGCAAGGGCGCCTCTCGCCTGCTATGGCCTCGACTCCCGAAACGCGTTATGCCGTCGGTTCCATTTCGAAACAGTTCACCGCGGCCGCTCTGCTCATGCTCCAGCAGGAAGGAAAGCTGTCGATCGACGATCCGGTAGGCAAGTACATGCCTGACTTGACTCGCGCGAACGAGGTCACGATCCGCGAGCTGCTTTCGCATACCTCGGGATACCAGGACTACTATCCGCAAGACTATGTTCCGGAATTCATGCAGCATCCCACGACCACGGCGCACATTCTGGACACGTGGGCGAAGCGACCGCTCGACTTCGATCCGGGAACGAAGTGGCAGTACAGCAACACGAATTACGTGATTGCCGGCGCGATCGCAGAAAAAGTTAGTGGTGAGCCGATCTTTCAATTGCTGAATCGCCGCATCTTCCAGCCGCTGGGCATGAAGTCAGTCTTCGACATCGATCACAATCAACCCGCGGCAGCCGATGCGTTGGGATACTTCAGCTACGGCGATGGTCCCAATCGCGTGCAGCCGAAGGAAGGCGACGGATGGCTCTTCGCCGCCGGCGAACTCGATATGACGGCTTCTGACCTGATGAAGTGGGACATCGCGATGATGAACGAGTCGCTGCTCCAGCCGGCTTCGTACAAGCAGATGGAAACCGTCGTATTGCTCAAGAATGGCGAGAGCACCGGCTACGGACTAGGAGTAGATATCGGCTCGTGGGAAGGACACCGAGCGATCAATCATAGCGGCGAAGTCAGCGGCTACACCGCCATGAATGCCGTCCTCCCGGACGATCACCTCGCTGTGGCTGTGCAGACGAACAAAATGGCCGGGACTGCGGCAGGCCCGATCGCGCGCGGCGTGGTGCACATCCTGCTCAGCTCGCTGACGGGCGAAAATACGCAAGCCGAAGACCGCGCGCGCACAATTCTCGACGAGTTCCAATCTGGGAAAATCGAACGCTCGCAGTTCAGCGAGGACTGCAATCAGTACTTCGACGCCACCGCTCTGCACGACTATCAGGCCACACTAGCCAACCTGGGTCAGCCCGAGTCGGTGAAGATCAACGGCGAAGATCAGCGTGGCGGCATGACCTTTCGCGCGCTGACCGCACAATACGCCAACAAGCAATTCACCATCACCGAATACGAACTGCCCGACGGCAAACTCGAGCAGTTCTTGCTGCTGCCTCGGGATTGACAGAAGCCGCGTCGCCGCATGAAGAGCAAACGCAAGCCCAAGCCGAAGAGAAGGAGCGGAGGGCCCCGGTCCAGAGGGTTGTGGATCGCGCCCGGTCTCGAACGCACGATCAAAGGTGAGAGCGGCCAGCGCGGACTGGTCGATCAACCGTACAACTACTATTTGCAACTGGCCGATCTCGCTCTGAAGAATGTCCCCGCCGGGCAAGCTGAGCCGGCTGCGCCGGTGCGTCCTGCCCTGGAACAGCCAAGGCCCCCAAAGGTAAGCGTGCCTAAACATCCCCCGGTGCGCCCAAGCAAGAACCCTGTGAAGCTGTCGCTCCCGAAGCCCTCGCAACGACCCTCGACGCCGAAACCACCAAAGCCGACATCACGACCTAAACCGCCACGCAGACGCAAGTAGATTTCGTGTTTGCTGATTCGTGATTTCGTGAGTTGAAAATCACCAAATCACGAGATCGGCTTCATTCCTCGACTTCCACCACCTCGCCGCGTTCGGCCTTGGCTGCTGCGATGATCTTGTCCTGCAACGCTCCGGGCACTATGTCGTAGTGGGCCATTTCCATGGAAAAGCTGCCGCGGCCTTGCGTCATGGACGTGAGATCGACGCCGTACGTCAGCATCTCGGCCATCGGCACTTCGGCTTTTACGACGGTGTTGCCGCCTTTGTTGTCCATGCCCTGAATGCGGCCACGGCGCGAATTCAGGTCGCCCATGATGCTGCCGGCAAATTCATCGGGAATGTTGATCTCGACGTGCATGATCGGCTCGAGCAGGGTCGGCTTGGCCTGTTCCATGCCTTGGCGGAAAGCGAGACGGCCGGCCATCTTAAACGAGAGTTCGTTGGAATCGACGTCGTGATACGAACCATCGTAGAGCGTGACGCGAAAATCCACGACCGGATATCCGGCTAGATAGCCGCGCGCTGCCGCATCGATAATTCCTTTTTCCACGGCGGGAATGAAGTTCTTCGGGATGGAACCGCCGAAGATGTCATTGACGAATTCAAACCCGCTGCCCCGAACCAGTGGATCCATTTTGATCTTGCAGTCGCCAAATTGGCCGTGTCCGCCGCTTTGCTTTTTGTGACGGCCATGCGCATCGGCCTTGCCGCGAATGGTTTCCCGATATGGGACTTTGGGCGCCTTCAGCACAACTTCGGTGTGATACCGCTTCTTCAATTTGGAAACGATGACTTCAATATGCTGCTGGCCGGTGCCGGCAATGAGGAATTCTTTGGTTTGCGCATCGCGGAAGAAGCGCACCATCTGATCTTCTTCCATCAATTTGTGCAGACCATTAGAGAGCTTGTCTTCATCGGCGCGCGTCTTAGGTTCGATCGCGAACGTAATTGCCGGTTCCGGG
>DASTJH010000056.1:0-119745 GCA_035716645.1 Terriglobales bacterium
GGACAGCAGGAAGGGCTGAAGGTGCAGGCGGAAAGCGATCCGCAAATCCTGAAGTCGCTGGAACTTTTGCCGCAAGCGAAAGAACTGGCCGACAACGCGAAGCGGATCATCGCCGAGCGCGCCACGCGTGCTTCCGCAGCCCGCGTTCCTCAGGCACAGCCGCAACAGTAGCGCAAACTAATTTCTGTGGAGATACAGCCCGATCAGCGGGCTGTTTCTCCTCGTGCTTCCCAACGATACTTCGCCAGCAATATCCCCGCTGGACGAAACCGCACCCCAACCTCGAAAATAGAAAGTTCGCCCGTTGAAGCGGCGAATTCAAGGAGAGCCATGGTCACTACCGGTGAAGCTATCCGCATGATGAACTATGTGGACGACATTTCCACCACGTTGCGCCGCATCCACGCCAACATTCCGTTCATGACCGACGACGAACGAAAGAAGCTGGCGGACTATATGCGCAAGGCCGAGCCAGGTTACATGAACACGATCGACAAGCTCGAGAAGGGCAGCTAGCCTTGGCTTCGATCAACACCATCGCCGTGATCGGCGCGGGCATCATGGGACGCGGCATCGCGCATGTCGCCGCGCTCGGCGGTTATCGCACTGTGCTCGAAGATATCCTTCCGTCGAGCCTGCGCCGCGCCGAAGACGAGATTCGAACCAACCTGCAAAAAGGTGTCGAATTGGGAAAAGTCCAGAAGAGCGACGCGGCGGCCGCGCTCTCGCGTATCCACTTCGCCGGCAGCGTCGAAGAGGCTGCGCGGGAAGCTGACCTCGTGATCGAAGCTGTTCCCGAGGAGATGGAATCGAAGATCGAAATCTTCACGCTGCTCGACAAGATCTGCCGGCCGAGCACCATCCTTGCGTCCAACACCTCTTCGCTCAGCATCACCGAAATTGCTTCCGTGACCTACCGTCCGCGCAAGTGTTTGGGCATGCATTTCTTCAATCCCGTGCACAAGATGAAGCTGCTCGAAGTTGTGCGCGCGCTCGAAACCGACGACGAGACGATTGCTGCTGTGCGCGACGTTGGCCGCCGCATGGGCAAGGAAGTGGTCGTGATCCGTGAAGCGCCGGGCTTCATCACCAGCCGCATCAACGCGATGATCGGGAACGAAGCCTTCTACATGCTGCAAGAGGGAATCGCTACAGCTGAAGATATCGACAAAGCGCTCAAACTTGGCCTTAATCATCCCATGGGGCCGTTCGAGCTGGTTGATCTTGTGGGCCTCGATACGCGCCTCCATATCCTCGAATACCTGCACAAATCTCTTGGCGAAAAATTCCGCCCCGCCCCACTGCTCGTGCAGCACGTCAAAGCCGGCCGGTTGGGACGAAAGGCGGGACGTGGCGTATTTGACTACCCCGAACTCCAGAAAGAAAAAACCACTCCGGCGAAAACCAGCCACTAACATTGCGGGCCTGCGCAGCGTCTTATTGATTGTTATGTCATTCCGAATCCGCGCAGCGGAGAGGAATCCCTATCCCTGTAGATGATCGTGAGGGTAGGGATTCCTCTCCGCTGCGCGGATTCGGAATGACATGAGCGGCACCCCCGGGAACCCGCGACCAGCTCGCGGCGTATATACCAACGTGCAGATTGTCGACATCTTCCGGCAAACGCTTCAGACATTATGGGCGCACAAGCTGCGCTCGTTTCTGACGATGTTTGGCATTGCCTGGGGCGTCGGATCGCTTCTGCTGCTGATCGGACTCGGCGAAGGTTTTCGTTCCGGACAGCGCAAGCAACTGGCAACGCTGGGGCAGGACATCATCATGATCTGGTCCGGCCGAGTTCCGGCGGCGGCGGGCAGCGGTACCGGACAGCGCCAGTACTATCTCACTTATCGCGATTACCAGGACATCGTTCACGAAGCTAAAGGCGTGCGCAATGCAGCGGCGTTGGTTAACCGCAGCGACATTCGCGCCGTGAGCGACACGACCAACGCCAATGGACAGGTGATCGGCACCACTCCCAACTTGAACCTGATTCGCTACATTCCGATCGGCGAAGGTCGCTGGATCGACGATGGCGACGAAATGCAGAAACGCAATGTCGCGATAATCGGCGATGAGATGGCGCATAACCTGTATCCCGGAACCTCGGCCCTCGGCGCGAACCTTTTGCTGAATGGCGTGCGCTTTCGCATTGTAGGGATCGTGAGTTCGATCGGGGTGCACGAAAATAACTCCACTAACAATCGCGTGTACATTCCGTACACCACGATGCAGAACTATTTTCCGCTGGCCGATGTCGGCGAGACGCCGGACGCGCTTTCGACGATCAACTATCAGCCGCTCACGCATGACAGCAACGACGAAGCGAAACGAGAAGTTCACGCGATTGTCGCGCGCAATCATCAGTTCGATCCTTCCAACGACGAAGCCTTCGAGGAATGGGACACGATCAAGAGCCAAGAGATGGTCGGCAAAATCTTTGACGCGATGAATGGGTTCCTTGGCAGCGTGGGTGTGGTGACGCTGGCGTTAGGCGCCATCGGCATCATCAACATCATGTTGGTCTCCGTTACGGAGCGCACACGAGAAATTGGATTGCGCAAGGCGCTGGGCGCAACAAATCGCAGCATTCTCGTGCAGTTCTTTCTCGAAGGCATCTTGCTTACGGTGCTTAGCGGAGGGATTGGCATGGGAGCCGCCGCAGGGCTGATGGCTGCGCTGGGTCAATTACCCGCGCCTCCAGGATTCGACACACCGAAACTTGTGCCCTGGTCCGCGGCTCTGGCGATTGGGTCGCTGGCATTGGCGGGAGTTGTGGCAGGCCTCTACCCTGCGCGCAAAGCGTCGATTTTGCAGCCGGTGGAAGCGTTACGTAAGGAGTGAGAGGAACAGCTTCTAAGCTTCTAGGCTCCTAAGCTTCTGAGCGGAGCGATCTGAAGTGAGACGGAATTTGCGGAGCACCAACTTTCAACGAGCCAAGAGGAAGAACGCATTTAGGAAGAGCTTCAAATCCAGAACGGGAATTAACGCTGCAAAAGCAGGAGCTTAGAAGCTCAGAAGCTTAGCAGCTCAGGAGCTTCTGTGGTTCGCGACTTAATCGGCCAAGCCTATGGCGCCATGCAGCACGATCGGCGGCGCACGTTCCTCACCATGATGGGCATGGCCTGGGGCATCGCTACGGTTGTGCTCCTGCTCGCCTACGGCGCGGGGTTCGGACGCGCGATCAACGCGATCTTTGCCAACTGGGGCGCCAAGGTCATTGGCGTGTTCCCAAATCGGACATCAATGCAGGCCGGAGGCACCAAGGCCGGCTCACCTATCCGATTCCAAATTGGGGATGTCGATTACATTGCCAGTACTGTTCCGCTGGTCAAACACATCAGCCCGCAAATGAGCCAATCGATGAACGTTCAGTATGGCAACCGTACGTTCAGCTTTCCCGTGGACGGCTACTATCCCCAAATCCAGAAGATTCTTAATTACCCGGTTTCAGAAGGCAGGTTCTTCGATGCACGCGACGACGACTCCCGTGCTCGGGTTGCCGTGATCGGATCGGAGGCAAAGACCAAACTCTTCTCTGGCCAATACGCTCTCGGCGAAGACGTCCGCATCAACGGCATCAGCTTTCAAGTGGTCGGCGTGCTTTCTCCGAAAATGCAGGAAGGCGGGAATGATGATGCCAATCGGCAAGTGCTGATCCCGTTTCATACTTTCTCGAACTTCAAGGATTTGAAGTACATCGATGGCATCTGGCTCGATTATGAGACCTACAATTTCAACGGCGTGGAAGAAGGAGTCCGCGCCGCGCTGGCGCAACTGCATGGCTATGATGTCAAAGACCGGCGCGCCGTCTTTCTCTTCAATTCCATGCAGCAGGTCACGCAGTTCCAGATCATCACGTTGGGATTGAAGGTCCTGCTGGCTTTCATCGGCGCGTTGACGCTGGGCATCGGCGGCATTGGCCTGATGAACATCATGTTGGTTTCAGTGACGCAGCGTACAAAAGAAATTGGCGTAGAGAAGGCGTTAGGCGCGCGCAAACGGGACATCCTGATCCAGTTCCTCTCGGAAGCCCTCACGATCAGCTTTGCCGGCGGGGCCGTGGGAATTGCTCTGGCTTACGCTGTGGCTTACGGCGTGGGCCGGATCACTCTGTACAGCGCGATCGCGAAAAATGCGGAAGCCGCAGACATTCGCCTGATCATCGATCCGACCACGCTGATCGTGTCCACACTGATTCTCGCGGTAGTCGGGATCGTCAGCGGAATGTTTCCGGCTGTGAAGGCGGCGAACCTCGACCCGATTGAAGCGCTGCGCTATGAATAGCCAAAAACAAATCCCAAGTTCGCAGAGACGCAGCATTGCCGCGCCTCTGTTAGCACTTGGGATGTAGCAAATCCAAACGCGACTAAGCGGCTCGCGCTTGGATGTTAATCGTTTTCGCGATTTGCGTCAGCGTGTCATCCGCCTGTTTTTCTTCGTCCAGGGTTTGCTGAAGCAGGTTGGCAAAATCGGTGTGGCCAAGCAGCGTAGCGTAGGTGCGCACCGTTCCGTAGCCGGCCATCTCATAGTGCTCGACCCGCTGAGCGGCGCTGATGATTCCGGCGTCGATCACGCTATCGTTGCCATCACGGCCTGCAAGATCGTCGCCTTCGGCGATCAGGCCTTTCATACCCTTGCAGCTTTCTCCGCTGGATTTTTCCTTCAACTGATCAAAGATGCGATCCAGCCGATTCACCTGCCCGCGGGTGACCTGCAAATGTTCCTGCAGCGCGCTCTTGAGTTGTGGGTTGTGTGATTTGTCGATAAGTTTTGGCAGAGCTTTGATGATCTGATTTTCCGCGTCGTACAGGTCGCGAAGTTCGTCAACGAACAGTGACTTCAAACTGTCGAGGTCCATGGAGAACAAGGCCATTGATATGCCTCCTTGCGCAGGAAGATGTCATCGGCATCAATAGGGTGGTCTCGATACGGAGCCGCCGAATGCTTCCCATCCGCAGGCACTTTCCACAGGAATTCAGATTGCTTTTTTCACGCCGCAGGGAGCTGCTGCTTCGGTTCCTCGTCAATCAGAATCACGTCCGACTTTCCGGAAGCGATGTACTCATTGATAAGCACGGAAATCAGCACGGCGGAGGGCACGGCGATCAACATCCCCACGATGCCGGCAAAGGCTTCCCCGAGAATCAGCGCGATAATGATCGTCACAGCGGGAATCTTGACCTTGGATTCCATGATTCGCGGATTCAACACGCTGTTCTCCACGTTGTGATAAATCACGAAAAACACAACCACGCCGAGCAGCTTACCCACAGAATGAATGGCGGCCAGCAGGCCGGCGACGATCACGGTCACCACAGGTCCGAGCACCGGAATGATGTTGATGATGCCGGCGAAAATTGCCAAGGCATAGAAGAACTGCATGTGCAGCAGCCCAAACACCACAAGAGCCGAACATCCATGGATAAGCATGAGCAGCGCCTGCCCGGAGAGCCACCGCTGCATGTGCCGTCCACCGCGAACCAGCGTGTTTTCAACTCGCTGCTGCTTCTCAGATGGGAAAAGCGAGACAGTCCAGGCGATCGACTGCCGTCCATCGATGATGAAGTAAGCCGAGGCCAGCAGCATGGTCGCGAAGGCGATAATCGCGTCTGTAATCTTCTTCGGCTGCAGGTTGTTGCCGATGAATTCGTGAATGTACGTGTTCACCTGCTGCGCGGAAATGTGCAGCATGGGAATGTAGTGATGCGCCCAGGTTTGCAGCTCGTCGAGCCGCTTAGGCCAAACCTCTTTAATTCCCTTCAGCTCGTGGGCTAGAGGAGGAACAAAGAAGATGAGCGCGACTCCAATTGCGGCAATCACCCCGAGATAGAGGATCGCCACCGAAGCGCCGACGCTCGGCCTCCAGCGCCAGATCCGCAGCCGGTGCATGCGTTGCACGATCGGATCGAGCAGTACAGCAACCAGAATGCTTACATAGATCAGCAGCAGCGCTCGCCTGAGCTCCCAGGCGATGCCCAGCAGCAAAGCAACACCACAGAACAGGAAGACCAGCCCGCGATACTGCTTCCACATGCGAACTTAGATGTGAGGACCGAAGTGCGTGCGGTTTGGAAGTGCCGCATTTTGTTTACAGCGGGTGCGTCTTGACCGGCAGCTTGGGGCGCGCCGCGAACAGCCCACAACACCACCAGCTTGAGAGGCATCTCAGGTAGCAGAACCTCTCATGCGTGCACGAACTCACAAAACCCCAGCGAGACTCAAGCGCACCGCGCGAGGATTGCTGCTGACCGGCATCGCGGTTCTACTCGTGCTGCTCGCCGGGTGTGCGACCCACAACCTTGCGCAGGCTCCTAACGGACAGGTTGTCGTCCAGCCCGGAGGCTTCAACAACTACACGCCGCAGCAGGACATTCAACTCGGCGAACAAGCCGAAGGTCAAGTGCAGCGCACGATGCCCTTACTGCCGGACTCGAGTCCGGTCGTGCAGTACGTCCAGCAGCTTGGACACTTACTCGCCAGCTACGCTCCCGGCCCAAACAAGTGGCCGTTCAGCTTTCACGTGGTGAACGCGAAGGACATCAATGCCTTCGCTCTGCCGGGCGGACCTGTATATGTGAATCTCGGCACGATCCAGGCGGCCGATGATGAAGGCGAACTTGCAGGCGTGATAGCGCATGAGATTTCGCACGTCGTGCTGCGCCACTCGACTCAGCAGGCCAGTAAGGCGAGTGTCGCCCAGCTGCCGCTGGCAATTCTTGGGGTTGTGTTACCGCAGGGGGCGGCTGGACAGTTGGCCGGAGTTGGCCTCTCTCTGGGCGCCCAGACGTTGTTCCTGAAATACTCACGCACTGACGAGCAGGAAGCCGACGAACTCGGCGCGCAAATCATGTACAACGCCGGCTTCGATCCTTATGACCTCGCCGAGTTTTTCTCCAAGCTCGAACAACAGGGTGGTCCCGGTGTGCCGCAATTCCTTAGCGATCACCCCGATCCGGGCAATCGCATTGACTCGATCAAGAAGATCGTGGCCAACTTCCCGAGGAAACGCTATCGCGGCAACAGCGCGGAATTCGAACGCGTGAAAGCGACCGTCGGCAACATGCATCCCATGAGCGCAGAAGAAGTCGCAGCCTACCAGAAGGCGCACAGTCTTGCCGTCCAGCAGCAGTGACGGACAAAAACGCACGCTTTTTCTACCTGCTATGAAGCTGTTCTGAGGCTAAGAGGGACCATTTGTTACCTTGGGCGGCTCGGGTGGAAGCCCCCGACTTTCAGTCGGGGGAGCGGGGCTTTCAAGCCCTGCGGCAAAGCGCCGAGTTGATGAGTGCGCTTTAGCGCCGGCCCGCGCTGGCGCGACTAACGAGTCTGAATTGCGCTATTGAGCGTCTTCCAGCGCTAAAGCGCGAAACAATTGTGTCGCTTCCTCCGCGAGGCCTGAAGGCCTCGCTCCCCCGCATGAATGCGGGGGCTTCCACCCAAGGGCACACAAGACAGCTAGACGGCCATCGTTTACGCGAGATGCGCTAAAGAAGCGTAAATAGCGAGAGACGGCGTCATTGCCGCGCAACGCACCAAAGTAACCGCCGATTTCCTTTGGCGAACTGTGGAAAACAAGCTACATTATGTGGATAACCCCGAGAAATTCTCGCCATGAGTCAGACCTGCCCCAAGAATGGGCGTTAAGGCCAAACCTGCGCGTGTGAGTCCGACGCCCGCGCGTCTGTTAGCGCGCAGCGGGAGACCCTCACCTCTTCATCCCTCCGAGCAGACATTTCGCAACATCGTCGAAAACGCGAACGACGTGATGTATATCCATGACGAGCACGGACGGCTCACTTGGGTGAATGCCGCCGCCGAGTGGGTAACAGGATATTCGCGCGAAGAGCTCCTGCGCATGAAATTCGCAGACCTGCTGGAGCCGCAGTTCGCCTCCAGCTTCCGTCAGCGATCCGCGCCGCGCGTGCGCAACCGGGAGCAGGCGCCGTTTACGGTGAACATCCGCGCTAAGGACGGCGCTCGCCGCACTCTTGAAATCAGCGCCCGAGTTCTGACCGAAAAGGGAGGTACGATCACCCTCGGCATTGGACGCGACATCACCGACCGCATGTTTGCCGAGCAGGCGTTGCGGGAAAGCGAAAATCGCTTTCGCGCCTTTGTCGAACAAGCCTCCGACGTAATCTCTCTCCTCGATGAGCGCGGCACAATCGTGTATCAAAGCAGCTCGGTTACTCGACATCTGGGATACGACCCGGAGGAGCTGATTGGCAGTTGCTGCTTCGACTATGTGCATCCTGACGATCTCGAAGAAGCGATCGCCGGTTTCCGCCAGGGACTCGAAGACCCGAGCAAAGGGGAAGCGATCACCCTCCGCCTGCGCCACCGCAATGGACGTTGGAAGGCGTTCGAGGTGGTGAGCAGCATCTACGAGATTCGCGGCGAGGCTCTCGGTTTGCTGGCAAGCTTTCGCTTCGTCGGCGATCGTCTGGAAGCGGAAGCAGAACTACGAAGCTCCGCCGAGCGATACCGGCAGCTCTTTCAACGCAATCTCGCCGGAGTCTTTCGCAGCCGGGTTGGCGGCGGCGCGATCGACTGCAACGACTCGTTCGCCCATCTCTTCGGCTACGACTCGCGCGAGGAACTGCTCGCCTCTGACTTCAATCCCTATCACAGCCCTGAGGACCGCGCCGAGTACATCGAGAAGCTCAAAGAATCCGGAACGCTCAGCAACTTTGAAATGGGATTGCGTCGGCGTGACGGTTCAGAGATCTGGGTACTCGAAAACGTCACGCTGCTCGAAGATGATGGGGAATCGGTCATTCAAGGAACGCTCGTCGATATCACCGAGCGCAAACGATCTGAGCGCCTGCAGACCGCGCTTTATCGCATCACCGAATGCGCGAACACTGTGGACGATCTCGAGCATCTGTACCGAGCCCTGCACAGCATCGTGGGCGAGCTGATGTATGCGCGCAATCTCTACATCGGCCTGGTGGACGATTCCGGAGAATTCCTCCAATTTGCCTATTTCGTCGATCAACAGGATGAGCCGCCCGATGCCCGACGACTAGGTCGCGGGCTCACAGAATATGTTTTGCGAACGGGCAAACCGCTGCTCGCCGATTTCGCCAAGATCCAAGAGCTCGAAACCGCTGGCGAAATCGAGCCGCTCGGCCCCGACTGCATCGATTGGCTCGGCGCTCCCCTGCGCAGCGGCAGCCGCGTCTTCGGCGTGATCGCCGTCCAGAGCTACGACCCGGCGATCCTGCACAGCGAAGGCGATAAAGAAATTTTGAATTACGTCTCGCAGCACATCTCTGTGGCGATCATGCGTAAACGTCAGGAGGAGGCGCTGCGGGTGTCAGAAGTGCGCTACCGCTCTCTGGTCGAGAGCGCTGTGTACGGGATGTACCGGTCGAGCGTCGATGGCCGCTTCCTCGATGTGAATCCGGCTCTGGTGAAGATGCTGGGTTATGACTCCGCCGAAGAACTGCTGGCGGTCAGCATGGGGCGAGATATTTATGTGGACGCGGAAGAGCGCGCCAAAGTGATTGCCTCTCACCGGCAATCGGGAAAACTGGAAACTCTCGAGCTGCGCTGGAAGAAGAAAGATGGCCATCCAATCACCGTCCGCTTGAGCGGGACTCCGTTCAGGAACGACAAAGGCGAGACGCTCGGATTCGAGATGATTGCCGAAGACGTGAGCGAGCGCCGCGCGCTCGAAGATCAACTGCGGCAGTCGCAAAAGATGGAAGCAGTTGGACGCCTCGCCGGCGGCATCGCCCATGACTTCAACAATCTGCTCACCGTGATCAAGGGCTACAGCGAACTCGTTCTGGACGAGCTGCGCTCCACCGACCCTCTGCGCGGGGAAGTGGACGAAATCAAGAAAGCAGCCGACCGTGCCGCAGCGCTTACACGACAGTTGCTCGCGTTCAGCCGCCAGCAGGTGCTCGCGCCCAAGGTCCTGGATCTGAACTCCGTCGTCGTCAACATGGACAAGCTCCTTCACCGCCTGCTCGGCGAAGACATCGCTCTCTGTACCGTTTTGGGAGAAGGTCTAGGCAGAGTCAAAGTCGATCCCGGGCAGGTGGAGCAAGTCGTCATGAATCTCGCCGTGAACGCACGCGATGCCATGCCGCAAGGCGGCAAGCTGACGGTCGAGACGGCCAATGTCGATCTCGACGAAAGCTACGCGCGCGAGCACGTGTCGGTGAAAGCGGGAAGTTACGTGATGATCGCCGTCACCGATACCGGAACGGGAATGAGCGAGAAAGTCAAAGCGCGCATCTTCGAGCCGTTCTTTACCACGAAGGAAGTCGGGAAGGGAACTGGGCTGGGACTCTCCACCGTGTATGGCATCGTGAAGCAGAGCGGCGGTTACGTTTGGGTCTACAGCGAGTTGGGTATCGGCTCGACATTCAAGGTGTACCTGCCGCGAGTAGATGCTGCGTTAGAAGCGAGTGCGCGCCAAACCCGCGCGCCCGCGCGTCACGGCACCGAGACCATACTCCTGGTGGAAGACGAAGACGGAGTCCGCGCCTTGATGCGTCAGGTGCTGCACCGTCACGGCTACAACGTCCTCGAAGCGCGCAATGGCGGAGAAGCTCTGCTGCTCTGCGAGAAGACAGAAGGCAAGATCGATCTGCTGCTCACCGATGTCGTTTTGGAACAAATGAGCGGACGCGAACTCGCCGAACGCCTCGCCAAAATTCGTCCCGACATGAAAGTTCTCTACGCCTCCGGATACGCCGATGACGCCATCGTCCATCACGGCGTGTTAACGCAAGGCGTAGCCTTCCTGCAAAAACCCTTTACGACAGAATCCCTGGCCCGCAAAGTTCGCTATGTGCTCGACGGCGGCCAGTCCATGGCAGCAGCCTCTTCCTGAGCTTGTCCGAGTGAGCGGAAGTTGCGTTCGAGAGGAGCGAAATTTTGAACGATCTTCGACTCCTGCGTAGCCATGCTGGAGAAAACGCGCACGAGCCCTTCTGCATGGGTTTCAGCATTCTCCAAGCACGTTGATGCAGGTACCTACTCAGCGCTACTCTCCAGCATTCTAATAACCGCAGCCTCAAGCTTTGGGAGTTCATTTTCGACAACCGCCCAAATGATGTCCAGATTGACGCCAAAAATAATCATGGATGATCTTGTCGCGCATGCCGGCGATCCGTTTCCAGGGAATCTCCGGCTGGGAGGATATGGCCGTTTCTGAAAGATTCTTGACCGCCTGACCGATCACTTCGAGTTTGCGAAGCGTCGCATCTTGCTGCATGCCATCGGCCAGGAACGATTCTCGGCCGGCATTCGTGTAACTCGCGATGTCCTTCAGGGCGTCGCGAATGTGTTGTAGATACAAGCGGTCGCTCTTCACAGGAAAGCGGCTTCAGAGAGGATTTGCTGCTTCAGGTAAGGACTAAGACCGCCGTCAGTCAAGACTTCTACGCGTCGTCCTAACAGCTCGGAAAGTTCCTGTTCGAGTGCGATCACATCGAGGAGGGAACGTCCTCGTTCGACATCCACCAGCAGATCGATGTCGCTGTCGGTTCGTTCGATGCCGCGCGCAACTGAGCCGAAAACACGAACATTTCGCGCGCCGTAACGCGTTGCCAGCGAGAGAATGTCGGAGCGGCGGCGCCGCAGTTCTTCGAGCGACACCAGAGAATGATAGCAACAAATCTCCGCCCGAGCGTTTTTCTGTTGACCACTCGCATGGGCGGCATGGAGATGCGACTCATCGGCCACCCGCCCATCATTCGCTTATTGAGTGTGGACCAACGGCTGTTTTTGCTGCTCCGGCCGATTATTGTTGCGCACAATCTAGACAACCAAGCGAGAGCGTCCCGGGCGGAGGAGGGCTCCCGCGCGTTTTCTCCAGCGCGGGAAATGCGGGGTCCCCAAGAACCGGGTGTTGGTTCTTGGGGTGCAGATACCGGAGTCGAAGGACCTTGTGTTTTGCTTTCTGCCGGAATCACGAAAAAGCAAATTTTCTTCGGCATGCTCACGGCGATACAACACCACAGTTCCTTTCTCCGTGTGCTCCGTGCCTCCGTGGTGAAAAAAGGGTTTTACCATTTTGGGCTGGTGGGGAATTCCCTGGGGTTTCATCTTCACGCCGATTCAGATCACTCGCAACGTCGCCGGAATGTTGCGCTCTCCAGACCCATCCAAGCCATCTGCAATGCTCGAAAGAGCCGTACGCCTGAACCTCGCATCCCAAGCCCGCCGAAAGTCAACGCAAGCCGCGGCAGCAGGACGCTAACGACGCGATAGCGAATCGATGGAGCCGGATGCCTGTCAAAGGCCACCGTACCCGCTTCTTCACGGCTTTTTCACGTTCAAGGCATCCGGGCTAATAGCCTTTTTCCCTGAGACCCCTTCGAGAGCGGCCAGCACTCCTCGGTAGTCGTTCTTATCGCACTGCATCGCCAGGCCGCCCTTTTGGTTTCCTTGTGTCCAGACAAGGCCCACGTAATGCTTTTTCGATTTGGTCAAAGCGGCCAGACCTCCGATGCCGAACGGAGTGATCAGTGCAAGTCCAATTGCCGTGCCGATCCGTCGATGAACATCTCGTCCATAGCTCACCTCGGTAATGGCAGACGGAGGAATGTCGGCCACCTGTGTCTTGTCCTTCATGAGTTTGATACTCGGGGCATCGATGAACAGCAAGAGCGTGTCTCCGCTCTTGATGTTGGGCAAAGATCCACCCCGATACACAACTTTGTAACTGGCTGGGCCAGCCGAAAACAGCGAAACGGGAACCGCAAGCAGGAGCAGCGCAGCCACAAGAGACTTCATGGAAATCGTAAAAAAAAAGGACGAGATTGAAACTCCGACAAACGGTTCATTGGAAGCAGGTACTCAGGTCCAGAGTTGGCCGTACCGTCCCACCAGGGTAGGGCTCGGCATGGTGAAGAAATCCGGCAAGATAACGCAGAGATAGAGTCCCTCCCATCCTTGGGAACATCACACAAGAATGGGGCACCCACAGTTCGGAGAAGTAGAAAAAAGGCAGACTTCAAGCGTGAGCCGTACGCCGATCGATTCGCCCATTGGATATGGACTAACGACTGTTTTTCCGGCTCCGGTCGATTATTGTTGCGCACAATCCAGGTAACCAAGCGAGAGCGTCCTGAGCGCAGGAGGGCTCCCGCGCGTTTTCTCCAGCGCGGGAAACCGGAGTCGAAGGACCCTTTGTTTTGCTTTTTGTCGAGACCACGAAAAGCAGGCTTTCTTCAGGATCCTCAGACTGATTGCCACAGCCACAATTCTTTCTCCGTGCCCCCAGTGCCCCGTAATGGAAAAGGGGTTTTAACTCATAAACGAGCACCCGAAAAAGCCCACTGGCAAGGAACCTCGAAACTAGGTGGACAGGTAGCTATGTCTTCATCATCGGGTTCGCACCCGAAGACGTTCGCTCGGGCCCGGGCCCTCCGTCTGCCATCGGATTACGCTCCTCTTTGTTGATGTCGCTCATCGGGGGCCAAGTACGCCAATATTGTCGACGTACAAACCACTGCCATTTGGGCATCTGCTTGGCTTAAATGCACCGGAGCCCGCTTCTCATGGCGTCCAAGCTGGAAATAATTTTGAAGACTGCGGAGGATAGCGAGAACCGATTGTTGTTTTTCCGCCTCTGCGCCTGACATTAGCAGGTCAAGGACATCTTTTCTCTCAACCTCTTTGCCGAATAGATCAAATCCCAGGCATTCAAAGGCCTTGTAGCACGAGCTTAGCGATGCAGCAGGCTCCTTGGTGCGAAGATACCGCCATGCATCGTTCAGATGATCCTCTGCTCTGCGGAACCTCGGCGGCAGCGACGGCCACGGAACACGATCCAGCACAGGGTGACGGAACTTGATTTGCGATAAGAGCGCAATCCAGTCGGATTCCGCTATTTCCACCTGCAACGGCCAGCCGCCCCGTCGGCCTGGCGTATCAATCTCGAAATTGACAGCAGCGGCGTGGTTGGGACTGGTCCAGATTGCCTCCACGGTCAACCGCGCGTAGATATGAAAAATTACCTTGTCCCCGGCTCTAATTCGCTCGACTTCCTGCAATTGTTCCAAGGTGTAGTGCCATAAGAGTCGGCTGCGGGATCTTTGCTGATCCTTGAACTCAGCGATCATTTGTGCGCCGACATCAGTTACTCCCGCCCTAATATCGGGACGGAGCGGGGCTAGGAACTTTGCAAGATTTCGGGTTGGATCGGTAACAATCCAAAGCTCAAATTCTGCAGAGCAAACGCGAGCTACGCGCCGTGTGGCCTGTTCAATTGCAAGTTCGAAAGCGATAGTGCTCTCACATAGAGGTTGCATGCTTTCGAAGGTAAGCCAAAAATATCCACTCATAAATTAAGATCACGGTGTTGATAATAGAACTTAGAGCTTCAACCATAACAATCGAAACCAGGATTTGACGATATCCGGCCCAATGACGACGATGCTAGTTGCAAGTGCTACGAAGACAGTCCAGATCAGCATTTGAAACTGCAGGCGATACATCAATTCCGTATTCCGGGCAGATATATTGTCCAAGAAAGACGAATTGACGAAATCGAGATGGCTCCGCATGTGCCCGGTCTTGAACGCGAGTCCCTCGCAGATGTTTTTCGAAAGCGTTTTATGATGCCATTCTCCACTGTAATAGAACTGGCTAAGTGACTCCAACTCCTCAGTGAACCAGCGCGCTTGCTGCTCGTACTCGAGTGAAAATCTCGTTAAAAGAAGTCGGGCTTGCTGAACCTGCCGATATAACAGGAGATCTTTCCTGAATAGGTTGATGAAGTGCTTCGACATGAGTCTCTGGTAAACGCGGAGCCTTAGTGCCTCGACGGTTGTTTGGATACCCGAAAGAAACTCAAGTGCTCCGCTAGCGACAATAAGTGCCCGTACTATCTCTTTCATACGAAAGTATTCATGATCTTCATTCGGAAGGGACTGTCTTCGTTGAACTCTTAGGATTTGGTAGGTAGTTTTCTCTGTTTCCCATGGTCTGAAGACACGAATATCCTCATTGCTATAAACATCGAGTGCGTGCGATGCTTGCGTGAGTGACAAGGGCTCCAGCAGCGGCGCCAAGGAAGCAAGCCATTGATCTTCGCCTTGGGCCGGGCAATCTCCTCGTAGCTCAAAGACATTAAGTGCAGGAAGCGCAGCTCTGTTCTGCGGCGTTGCTCGGAAGAAAAATCCGGAAAAATAGTTCCGAAGTACTCGTTCAATGTCCCTTCTCAAAGAAAGCATCCACTCGGATAAGGCTCTAGCTTTTACCGATTCGGGATTCATTTCAGAATATGGGCCAATGAGGCGTAGGCTTTTCGGAAACCACTGGCGGAAGCAAATCTGGGGTAAATACATTTCCTCTTGTAGGGCTCTTAGTTTATCGGTGGCACCTCGTTCCAGTTCAACATGGAATGAAAGAACAAACAGTGACGAAAAAATCTTATGGAGTTCAAGTTCGATGCTCTTGACACTTGGAGGCAGCGCTGGTGCAGTGTGAAGTGGAAAGGGACTAAAGAAAGGATTTTGCTGACTGCGAGTAATCATTCCTAAAGAGCGCCAGGAGCTACTAAAGAGGTCTCGACCTGTGTTCCTAACATCGGAAAGTGGATTGAAGAAAAATCGCTTGTCTGGAAATAATCTTTGCAAACCGCCGATCATTCGATCGAGTTCTTCGACCGGGAACACTTCTATAAGAATTACTTGCGATAGTGCGAGTTCCGCCCCTTGTGCAGTTCTGGCGTGTTCAAACGCGTTCCGTCCACGTTCTCTCTGCCGTTGTCGAATACGTTGCAGAGAAGCAATCGTTCCTCCTCTAAACGTCGGCAGCATTTCTGCTACATCCAGCAGTCTGTTACCAAGATGCAACTTGGCTCGATCGATTGTTGTTTGGTTATGCGTTTTCTTTAACATGAGACCTGGCTAAGCCGAGAATCGGTTCTCATACTGAATGCAAATCCGCGTCAGCATCGCGGAATACTCCATGACCGTCTTGTTTTCTTCCAACCAATCAAACGGAAACGGCTCAATGTTCGTTGCCTTGAACCGCAAGAACATGAATTCATCAAACGCGGGCAGCGCTCGGTCGCGGAGGCGGTTTACGGCTTCGGCGGCTTCCTGGATTGGGTGTTTGTATTTTCGTCCGTCGGTTGGGAACGGGCGGTCGCCTTCGTACGATGTGTACGACTCGGAGAAGTTCACTCCTACTAAGCCAACGGTGATCGGCGTTCCGCCGCCGCGCTTGAATTCCTGAACCTGGCGGACTAGATCGCCAATGACACGGTCGATCTGTTTGATCATGGCTTTGGCGAGAATCTTGGTTTCCGCGCCGATCTCGATCGTTGCGATGGCGCCTCTAGCCACCAGGAATCCCGGCTCTTCGACCGGGTGAGCAGCGGGGACAACTTCGCCGAAAGTTCCATCGCCTCTGCGCCTCGGCTTGCCGATGGTTTTGTTTTGGGCATTCACCACTGCGAGCCGCTCGCGAATTCTGCGGACGAGCGTCTGCGAGCGCTTCAGGTTGTAGAGATCGTCATAGAGGCACGAAGCGACGTAGTCGCCGAGGCTGGAGTCACGATGCAGGTACTGACAACCTTCGAAGAGGCCGCGAAACGATTTCAGCAGGACGTACTCGTTCTCGTTTGCGGCCATTTAGGTGCGCTCGTCAACCGTCATCGAAGGATTGAAGAGCAAAGGCTCCTGCTGCTTGAGCACGGCCATCGAGAGGCGTTCGATGGCCATCTTGAGATACGCCGGATCGATTTCGTTGCCGATGCTGCTGCGGCCCGCGTTCAATGCCGCAACCGAAGTGCTGCCGGTTCCGCAGAAGGGATCCAGCACTATGTCGCCGGCGAATGAGAACAAACGAATGAGACGCTCGGCTAGCAAGACCGGGAATGGGGCGGGATGTCCATTGCGGGTGGACTCGCCGCGAATGTCAGCCCATGCGGTGCGCAGCCAATTACGCATCTCGTCTTTGCTTAGCATCGACAAAGCTTTTTGCAGCGTGGAAGCCGAGCGATAAGTTCCGCCCTTGCGCAGGAACAGGATGTATTCAAAATCGTTCTTGACGATCGCGCCGGGCTGGTAAGGCTTGCCATAGAAGCCTGCTCCGTTGCCTTCGGCTTCGCGAGCGCCGTTCGCGATTTTGAACCACAAGATCGGCGTGAGGCAGTCGAGACCGAGTTTGCGCGCGCGCACCATGATGTCGGCATGAAGCGGCATGATGTGATGTCGGCCATTTGCTTTGCGCGGAAGGCATACGTCCCCAACCACACAGCAGATACGACCGCCGGGAGCGAGCACGCGGGCGCACTCGCGCCAGCACTTGTCGAGTTCGGCGAGGAAAAGTTCGTAGTCCTCCACCGCCCCCAGCTGTGCTTTGTGTTTCCGGTACTCCTTCAGTGTCCAATAGGGCGGCGAAGTGACGATGAGATGCACGCTCTCATCCGGAATCCAGGAGAGATCGCGTGCATCGCCGGCGTGAAGTCGGTGCGTTGTGGCCGAAAACTCTTTAGGCCACGGCTTTCGCCGATAGAACTCGTTGATCCGCTGGAGTTCCTGGATCACGCCGGGCTTGTTGTCCGAGATGTCGGGGAGCGTGGGAATTTCAGCGTAGGGGATGGATGTGCTCACGGAGTTATTTCGAATCGTAAGCGGAACCGGAATGAAATCAAAGCGGTTTTGAGCTGTGCAAAATTGGAAAACCCCGGCGGAATTGTCTTCACAATCGAGCTTCTTGCGAGTGGCCATCGTGGCGCGGCTTTCGACAGCAGTGTTCGCCGAATATTCTAGGCGAAGATGATGCGAAGCGCAACAGGCCGACAGCGAAGGTCCAAAGCCGGGAAGCTGCAAAGCAAACGATCGGCGCTGGGTGGCCATTAGAAGTTTCATAGAGCCCTTTGTCTTATAATCTCGTGCTGTGTTTTCGCTGGGCGCCATGGCTCATATGCGGTCGCCGCGCGGCATTTGCATCGTCGTTGTGCTGCTTACTTTCGCCGTGTGTACTTCGTGTGGTGGAAACGGGGGGTCGCCCCCCAACGCCGGCATCTCCGGTCTTCACACTGGAGCAGCATCACCGCCGCCTACCCGTGTCTCTATTGCTGACGCAAACACGACCATGATTGTCGCGGATACCGGCGGCCACCGCGTTCTGATGCTGCATGGTCCGTTCACTTCAGGACAAACTCCGGCCGTCGTTATCGGACAACCGGATCTCATTTCGGAATCGCCGGGACGTAGTGCCACGCAATTGCGGAATCCGTACAACGCGATTCTCGATGGTGCGGGTAACCTATGGGTATCGGATACCTTCAACGATCGCTTGCTGGAGTTTGTGCCGCCGTTCGCAAACGGAATGAGCGCAAGCGTGGTTCTTGGGCAACCGGATTTTGCCTCTGACAATTTCACCCTATCTGGGCCGAAGACTTCTGTCGGACTAGCGCACCCCGAAGGTCTCGCCTTCGATCGATCCGGCAATCTGTGGGTCGTCGATAGCTATGACAATCGCGTAGTGGAGTTCACGCCGCCGTTCGAAAATGGGATGGCGTTTACGCTGGAACTGAAGCAACTACAACAGGATGGTCCAGGTATCTGCAGCGATCCGGCAGACACGCTTTGCGATCCGACGGACCTGACCTTCGATTCCACGGGCAATCTTTGGGTTGTGGACGGTGCGAATAATCGAGTCGTGCGATATTCTGCGCCGCTGGTCGCCGATCAGACTCCCGACCTTGTGATCGGACAGGCAGACTTTGCGACTTCTACCTCGGGCCTCACCGCGATGAATTTCAACCTGCCGTGGGGTCTCACCTTCGACGCGGAGGGAAACCTTTGGGTTACGGATGCGCTTAACCTCCGGGTGCTGCGATTTAGTCCTCCGTTCTCAAACGGTGAGGCGGCGAACCTCGTCCTGGGGCAGAAGGACTTCACAAGTTTTGACAACGGCGATGCTCCTGGCGCTGTGAGCAATGGACGCGGCATCGCTTTCGATGCAAATGGCAATCTGTACGCAGCCGATGGGTGGTTCCGGCGGGTGATGATCTTCCGTCCGCCATTCGCGAATGGCATGCCCGGCGCTCTGGCCTTCAGTCCCGCTCCGTCCGGCTTTGGAGACCCAACCGGAGTTTTTATCGGCCATTGAATGCGAGGAATCCCAGGGCCAGCTGGACGTTATCTCATAACACCAAGGGGACGAACTAGTGCGGCATTTCCGGATCAGTGCCCCTTGGTGGCATAACTCTCAGCCCCGAGAAAATGCAAGGATACATACGGCTCGTTGCCGACGACCCAGCTATCGTGTCCCGGGGCGATGTAGAAGATGTCTCCGGGTTTCATCTCGATAATTCGTCCATCCGCCATCGCTGCTGTTGCCTTTCCTGACAACACCATGCCGGCGTGTTCCACTTGGCACATCGCAGCCCCCGAGGCGGCGCCGACGTGCACGGACCACTTCCATCCTGGCTCGTAGCTCGCGCGGCCAATCACCATGCTGCCAATCCGGATGAGCTCGAATTTGCCTTTGGGAAAGGAGCGCGTCTCATCCGGAGTTTCAAAGCGTTTCAAGATGACGTCGAGCATGGGGCGATTCTCCTCTGTCCGTTATCGCCGATTTCTGCCGCCTCGGCGGAAGGGGCTACGCGGCGAAGCCGCAGGGTGGAAACCCCCGCATTCATGCGGGGGAGCGAGGCCTCCAGGCCTCGCGGAAAAGAGCGCGCGCGCAATTTTGGTTTGCGCTTTAGCGCTGGTCCACGCGCTTCGCGGGATAATCGCGCTGACGCGCGTCTCCCGGCGCTAAAGCGCAATTGTCAATGCACGTTTTGCCGCGGGGCTTTAAAGCCCCGCTCCCCCTGACTAAAAGTCAGGGGCTCCCACCCCGAAACCCGAATACCGAAAAAGCAAACCGATGTACCTATCGACGATTCTGCGCGCGCGGGGATGCACAATTTTTCGGAATCCAAGATTTCGGGATTGAGGGTGCGCCACGCTTGCCACTCATTGTAGAGTTGCGCCATGGCCCTATTTGGGACGGATTCGTTAGTCTTGCGCTACTCGAATCTCGAGCAGGCGAAACGCTGGTGGATGGACGCCTTTGACTGCAAGGCGGTGAGAGTTCCGTCGGAGTGGGACGATCCACTGCCTTCGGACGTTGCGCTTAAACTTCCGGGATACGATGAGCCCACGATTCTGCTGAGCGATCGCACCGGAGCCGAGCAGGCGCATCTTGATCGTTCCGTTGCCGTTCCGGTGATCTTCTCGTCCAGACTCAGAAAGGCGCACGAACACCTGTCGCGGCGCGGAATTACCGTGGGACAGATTCAAGGCGACGAGGCTCCGCACTTCTTCGAAATCCGGGACATAGAAGGCAATGTCATCGAGATCTGCGAGGAGACCTAGCACGGTCGGGCGAGGCTGGTGCCGCGCCTCCGGCGCTCCATCTTCTCCCTTCCATAACCCAGCCCTCACAGGCAGGGCTAAAGAATGCCGCGCCTTCCGGCGCTTTTGCAGAGAGCGCAACTCGCTGACCTGTCCCAACGCTGGGGGTTCATCCCACCCGGGGCCGAAATTCCCTGTTTTTTCGCTGCTCCTTGCGCTCAGCAAGCTGGTTTTTTAGCGCGATCCGTCACCTATCGAGCAGAAAATAAGCTACTTAAAGCGCAAAATCGCGGAATTCCCTGTTCTTCCCTGATCGTTCCCTGAGCAACTTCAGCTACTAGCCGCTAGCTGTTGGCTACTAGCCTGAAAAACAAAGGCTTACACTACCAAGGCAGATCTTTGTCATGATTCGTGACAAGGGTTCCCCTGAAAAATTCCCTGTTCTCAGGGAATTTGCCTTCTCAGAATCGGCACATTTATCTCGGAATTTTTTCGAGTTTCATCTTGCGCAGCAGGACGTTGAACCGGGGGTCGGAGCGGAGGCTGTCCAGCCGGGGATCGACGGCGATGAATTCCATTTGCGGCGAGCGCTCTGTGTAGGCTCGCTCGAGCCACGAGAACGCTGCGTCTTTTTCGCCGAGCGCTGCATAGACTCGCGCAATCCAGAGCGCCGGGACGTAGCTGTGTTTGCCGGCTTCCAGGGCTGAAGCGAGGATTTGGCGGGCCTCCTCAGCGTGCCCTGAGCGGGCATACGCGTAAGCCAAGTCCAGAGCTGCCGATCCGGGAGTGTCTGGGGCTTTGCCGGCTTTCTCGAAGGCCGAGATTGCTTGCGCGTTGTCACCCTTTTCTAAATAGGCCATGCCTAAATACAGATCGGCGACACCGCTGTTGGGATCGATGGCTCGCAAGTTATTCAGCTCTTGAATCGCATCATCGTAGCGTCGCGCGAAATAGAGAATGAAGCCGACATTCGCGTTGATTCGCGGCGAGAGCGGATCCAACTCTCTGGCTTTCTTGATAGCCGCGATGGCTTCGTCGTGCCGTCCCATTCCCGAAAGGAAACCTGAGTACCAGTGGTATGTCGTCGCATAGCCGGGGTTCAGTTCAATCGCGCGTTTGTACTCGCGCTCGATCAGCGGCCAGTCATAGTCGTAGTTCCAATGGGCAAAGGCCAGCGAGGCGTGGGCCTCGGCGAGCGAATCGTCCAGCGTTAGCGCGCGTTCGGCAGCGATGGTGGCATTGGTAAATGCCTCTTTGGGAGCGAGGAAGCGGTTGTTGCCTAAGGTCGTGTAGGAGTCGGCCAATCCCGCATAAGCCAGAGCATAAGAAGGATCGGCTTCGATGGCCTGCTGAAAAAATTGCAAGCTGCGGTCGAGAGCCGCTTTCGATCTCTGATCCCAATACTCGCGGCCTTTCAGGTAATCGTCAAAAGCGATCGGGCGCACCAGGTGCGTGCTGGAAATGCGGGCGTTTTCTTGCGGAGTGAGGCGCACGCGGATGCCATCGGCAATGGCTCGTCCGATATCGGCCTGAAGCTGGAGGATATTCGGCAGATCGCCATCGTAGGTCTCCGACCAGATTTGTGCGTCCGATTTGGCGTCGATCAATCGCGCGGTGATCTGAACGTGCGAACCGGATCGCAGCACGGACCCTTCCACGACTGCGCCGACGTTGAGGTCTTTGGCAATCTGGGGGATGGGCTCAGGCTTATCTTTGTACTGCATCACCGAAGTTCGGGAGATCACGCGCAACGCGCTGATTTCGCCGAGATCGGTAATCAGCATGTCGGTGATGCCATCGGCAAAGTAATCCTGATTCGGGTCACCGGACAAATTTTCCAGCGGAAGCACGGCGAGCGAATTCACCTGAGGCGGATTGCCTCGCGGCCGATAAAAACGCCAGCCCACAATCGCTGCGCCGACGAGCAGGATGGCTAGAGCAGCGATGGTGGGCCAAATCATCTTCGGTCGTTTGGGCGCAGGCGTCCATTGGAGCAGACCGCTCTGATGCGAGTCGGTGGTCATGCCCGCGGTTTCCAACGCTGCTCGAACTTCCGCTGCGCTCTGGAAGCGCGCCGCTGGTTCCTTCTGCAAACAGCGATCAATCACCACCGCCAGCACTGGATGCGCGGAGGCATCGAGCGGCGCCGCCGGATCGCGCAAAATTGCAGAGACCGTTTCCGCCGCTGTTGGTCGGACGAACGGAAGCTTGCCCGAGGCCATCTGATACAGCACAACGCCCAGCGACCAAATGTCATTCGAAGCTTGCGGTGGCACGCCGCGCAACAGCTCCGGTGGCGCGTACTGTAGGGTGCCGCCCAGCCAGCTTGTTTGCGTGGATACCAGGTCTTCCTGAGATGCCTTGGAAAATCGGCTCGCCTGCCGCCACGCCAAGCCAAAATCCAAGACTTTGATCTTCTTCTCCGGCGTGACAATGATGTTGGAGCTCTTTAGGTCGCGATGCAGAATGCGGCTCGCGTGCGCGCAAACCAGCGCGTCGGCGATTTGCACGCCGTACCGGACGACCGTCTCGGCGGGAAGTCCTCCGGTCTTCAGTTCCTGGCTGAGCGGTTTGCCGGGAATGTACTCGAAGGCGATGTAAATTTGGCCATCGGACTCGCCAATGTCATAGACCGTGCAGATGTTCGGATGATTCAGCGACGAGGCCAGCCGGGCTTCGCGCATCATGCGAGCGCGGCTCTTGGCATCGTCGGCCGCGTTGGCATGCAGAAATTTCAAGGCCACCTCGCGGCCCAGCGTTTCGTCTTTGGCGAGGTACACAACGCCCATGCCGCCCGCGCCGAGTTGGCGGATCAGGCGATAGCGCCCAATCATCTTGCCGACGATTGGCGGGGGAGCGCTCATGGAATTCGAATGTTAGGGCCTGGGTTCACAGCATCAATTCGGGCGAATCAAAGCTTGCACGGACGGGCGATTTCTAATCTTCGCACGTTCCCAACGGCAGAATGCAACAAAAATCCCGCGATTGCAGCGAAGGGGTTAATGCCAATGCTTTACTCTGGGCGGCTCGGGAAGGCTCTTGCGAGGATGGCGGCGCCAATTGGTCCCGCAGAGTACCCGAACTGCTATAAAGGACAGTTTCACTCTTGTGGAGGAGCCATTGAGATTTTTGCGAGTGATCTTTACTTGCCTGTTGCTTGTCGCGCTCTGCTTCGCGCAAAAAGCGCCGGAAGAAAAAACATCCGAGTTGCAAAACGGGAATGGACTGCCGCTAGCCCCCGGCGCCCAAGTGACTACGCTGACAAAGCCTGGATACTTCACCGAACCTGCGGTCGCGATCAATCCCAAAAATCCTGACCAGGTAGTCGTAGCGTTTCAGGACAACGTACACGCCGCCTATTCAGGAGACGCCGGCAAGACTTGGAAGGTCGTCGGTGCAGAGCCTAAGAACTATAAAGTGTCGGGCGACGTGTCCACGGTCTTCGACAATCGCGGATACGCCTACATTTGCTACATCGCCTTTGACAAGCTGGGGACCTTCAGCTACTGGGCCCACGGCGCGACCCGAAACGGGATTTATGTGCGCCGCTCGCTCGATGGCGGAAAAACCTGGGAAGCGAATGATTTCGCCGTCGCGCAGCAGCCCAGTGACCCCGGCATTCCGTTCGAGGACAAGCCGGAAATCGTCGCCGACACAACTGCAGGCGCGCACGCGGGTACTCTTTACGTTGGCTGGACTCGATGGACGCTCGACGCTTCGCCGCTCGTGATCTCGCATTCCACCGACGCCGGAAAAAGTTGGTCTGCGCCGGTGCAAGTCAACTCCGAACCTGGACTGCCGAGAGATGACAATGGGGCCAACGAAGGATTCTCGGGTACGGTCACGCCAGACGGAACTCTGTATGCGATCTGGTCCGATGGAAGCCATATTGTCCTTACTTCTTCTTCCGATGGAGGCGTCAGTTTCACCAAGGCGCGATCCGTGATCGACACAGCGCCCAGCATGTATGCCGTGCAGGGATTCTCGCGCGGTAATGGTTTTCCCCAGATTGCCTCTGGGTCCGATGGCGCTCTGTACGTTGCCTGGTCCGACTATCGCAATGGCGATATCGACGTGTTTTTGTCGAAGTCGGTGGACAACGGTCAGACCTGGCGGGCGCCGGTGCGCGTGAATAACGATCCCCTACACGACGGTGACGATCAGTTCTATCAATGGCTGAGCGTCGATCCGAAAGATGCATCCGTGAATCTGATGTTCTACGATCGCCGCGGCGACGAGCACAACAGCAACACACGCGTGACCATCGCGCGCTCGACCGATGGTGGCATTACGTTCAAGAATTACGCGCTAAGCACCGATCCATTCGTCGCGCACGATGAATTCATGGGCGATTACAGCGGTGTAGCTGCTTTCAACGGCCGAGTGTACGCGACTTGGACCGAAACGGGACCACTACCAAAAGGCAAGCGGAAGCGAAATAAGAACGGTCGCGAGCGCCCGCACACGATTGTGCGTGTGGGTAGCGCGGACTTTGCTGGTCGGTAGCGCGAGCTAGCCCAGGATTCGCGCGGCATCTTTCGCGAAATAAGTGAGAATGGTCCCCGCTCCCGCGCGGCGAATCGAAATAAGAGATTCCATCAGCACGCGCTCGCGATCGACCCAGCCGTTTTGCGCGGCCGCCTGAATCATCGCGTATTCACCGGAGACCTGGTACGCAGCAAGAGGAACATCGAAGCGCTCGCGCGCTTCGGCGATCACGTCGAGATACGGCATCGCCGGCTTCACCATGATCATGTCAGCGCCTTCTTCCAAGTCGGTTTGAATCTCGCGCATAGCTTCGCGCAGATTCGCGCCGTCCATCTGATAGGAGCGCCGGTCGCCAAACTGCGGAGCGGAATCCGCTGCTTCCCGAAATGGTCCGTAGAATCCCGAAGCAAATTTTGCCGCGTACGAGAGGATGGGCGTGTTAGCAAAGCCGGCTTGGTCCAGGGCTTTGCGGATCGCTCCTACCCGCCCGTCCATCATGTCCGATGGCGCGACGATGTCCACGCCGGCGCGGGCTTGGGAGACGGCCGTACGCGCAAGAATATCGAGCGTTGGATCGTTGTCGATTTCATACTGCTCGGGTTCGCGAGATGGCGCTGCCGCTGCTCCTCCAGCCTGCGATTGTGCGCCGTTTCTGGAAGAACTCTTCTTGACGACGCCACAATGCCCATGCGACATGTATTCGCACAAGCAGACGTCACCCATGACTAGCAGCTTGGGGAATTCGCACTTAACCGCGCGAGTCGCGCGTTGCACGATGCCATCATCGGCCCACGCGCCAGTCGCCTGTTCGTCCTTGCTCTCCGGTAAACCAAAAAGAATCACTGCAGGGATTCCGAGCGAGTGAACTTCGCGTGCTTCCTCCACAAGACGGTCGATCGAAAGATTGAAGACGCCCGGCATAGAGCCGATCGGCCGCCGAATGGCTTCTCCCGGACAGACGAACAGCGGATAAACGAACGACTCAGGCGAGAGGCGAGTCTCGCGAACCATGGAACGCAGCGACTCGTTCTGGCGCAAACGCCGCAGCCTGGTTACCGGAAAGGCCATGAGCGGATTGTAGCAATTCGGGAAGGGAAAAGCGGCTCAGGCTAACTCCTCGCGCAGTCTGCGGCGCAGGATCTTGCCTGAGGGGTTTCGCGGGATGGAAGAAACAAAGCGCACGTCGCGTGGCTGCTTGTAATGCGTGAGCCGGTCGGCGACATAGCCGCAGAGTTCATTAGCGACCTTCGCGTTTTGTTGCCCAGCATCGCGCAGCACGACGAAGGCGCATGGGACTTCGCCCGCGACTGTGTCTTGCCGTCCCACAAGTCCGCAATCGCGCACCAGCGGATGTTCGAGTAGAACGGCTTCCACCTCCGCTGGAGCAATCGAGAAGCCTTTGTACTTGATCATCTCCTTCACGCGATCAACGATCGTGAAGAAACCCTTATCATCCACGGTGGCTATGTCGCCGGACCAGTACCAACCATCGCGTAAAGCAGAGGCTGTCGCTTCCGGAGCATTCCAGTAGCCGAGCATAAATTGCGGTCCGCGCATGACCAGTTCGCCGGACTGGGGATCGCCGCCGCCTTCCAGACGGCAATCGGTGAGCGCGAGCGCAGGACCAATCGAGTCAGGACGATAGAGTTCCGGCTCCAGAAATCCCATGTGTGTGACCGGCGCGGCTTCCGTCATCCCGTAGCCCTGGCGCAAGCGGATGCCGGTGAGTTCGGCAAGCCGCCGCGGAAGCTCCGGCGCAAGCGGCGCCGCGCCCGACTTCACGTAGCGAACCGAGTGATCGCGCGGAAAGCGTCCTTGCTCGGCAGCTTGACAGAGGCAATTCACCAGCGGGGGCACAAGCGGCATGAATGTGACCGCTTCCTCGACGAGCAAGCGCAGGAGCGTGGACTCGTCGTAACGCGGAATCAGCACCAGCTTTGCTCCGACTGCCAATACCGGGTTGAGAACGACGTTGAGGCCATAAATGTGATACAGCGGCAACGGACAGAGGGCCGAGTCCTGCGCAGTGTAAGTGGCTTCTTCTCCCGGCGCGAGAAATTGAAAGACATTGCTCACCAGATTGGCGTGCGAGAGCATTACGCCTTTCGGCAATCCAGTGGTTCCACTGGAGTACGGAAGTGCCGCTAGCGTTTCGACAGGATCGGAAGTCGGTTTAGGAATTTGGCCAGAGTTAGTTTCGAACAAGCCGCTGAATGCTGCTGTTCCCGAAGATGAGCTGCGGATGCAAAAGATCTCGCGCAACTTCGGCAGTCCACTCAGGTTGATGCCTTCAATGAGCGAACCATCGGTAATCAGCGCGACTGCTCCTGCATCTTCGAGTTGATAGCGGACTTCGCGCTCGCGATATGTAGGATTCAGCAACGTAGGTATGCAGCCGGAGAGCGTAGCCGCGTGATAAGCAACGCAGAATTCCCAGGAGTTATAGAGAAAGATGGCGATCACTTCACCCGGATGAAAACGAGCCGCGAAGGATTTGCCGGCGCGCTCGACCAGATCTCCATATTGGGCATAGGTGAGCCGGCGCGGTGGCTTTGTGGAGTAATCGACAAGCGCAGTTCGCCCGCCAAATTGGCGGCAGGCTTCAAGGACAACGCCATCCACCGTCAAACCAGGGTAATCGCGGGCGAGGCGCGTTCGCGGCAGGAGAAACATGGAGACGCACAGAATTCTAACCTAAGCTTTTCGGTTGATCCTGGCCCATAAATATGGGACTCTAAAGGCATGAAGACCACCCTCGAAATGCCGGACACTGTTTTTCGCCGCGCCAAATCGAAAGCCGCAGAGAAGGGAATACCGTTGCGCCAATTTATCACTGAAGCAGTTGAGGAAAAACTGAATGGGCCTTCATCGAGCCAGGAAAAGCCTTGGATGAAGCATCTGGGGAAATTGAAGCACTTAGCTAAGGAAAATAGACGGATTGACCGGATCATCGAAGAGACATTCGAGCAGATTGAACCGGAGATGTGGAGGTGATCCTTGATACAAACGCACTCTCTGCAGCAGCGGAAAGTCAGTCTGGATTGATTGCGATTATCTCTCGATCCAGTCAACTATCGATACCGGTGATTGCGCTCGGAGAATATCGATACGGGATCGCTCGGTCTCGGCATGCGGCCGAATACTTGGAATGGTTGGAGAGTCTTGTCCGTGCATGCCGCATTTTGAGTGTAGATGAAGAGACCACTCATCACTATGCCGCAATCGCAAACGAATTGCGGAACGCGGGCACCCCGATCCCTACGAATGACCTATGGATTGCGGCTTTGTGTCGGCAGCATGCACTGTCAATTTTGAGCCGTGACCGACATTTCGATCGAGTAACCGGACTTCACAGAATCGAGTGGTAGCGTGAATTATGCTTCCACGCGCGGCATCATCGGCACGTTGCGCACATTGCCGAACTCGGACATGACCGCGTTCAGGTGATCCAGCGTTTCGTCTACAGACAACGTGTACATCTCTCGCCCGTTGTCATAGCCGGATTCAATGGCGCTTTTTAGGTAGTGTCCGGCGATCTGAATCGCCAGCGGATCGGTGATCGCTTTGCCGGTTTCCTGCTTGTACTTGACCCAGGCGAGATGGGGAAGGGAAATCCAGACTGGCCGGCCGCCCGCAAGGAACTTGATGTCGATGGCATCGGCATGGCGAGTGGCAATCGCGACAATCACCGCTTGATACGTGCAGTGCAGGGGCTCTCCCGACCAGCGGTCTACGGCTGTGAAATCGTCATACATGGCAGAAGAAAAAATATAACACGGTACAAAAACCAAAAGCCTTGAACACGAAGGTCACGAAGGAACACGAAGGAAAACCTTAAGGAGATTCATTTTTCTAGACGTGCCTTTGTGACCTTCGTGTTCACCCCGGGGTTTCCTCTTCGTAACAACCGAGCAATTTACAATTCTGCTGTGGCCCCTCCGATCGAGACCGCAAGCAGTTCGGCGAAAAGCAGTGCCCAGCAGGTGAAGGTGATTCGCTCTTCTGCTCTGGAGAAGATGAACGGGATTGTGCATGGCCTCAGTACCCGCCTTGGCGGGTATTCTAAGGAGTACGGCGGGAATCAGCTCAATCTCGGATTTACGTCTTCTGACGTTCGCGCCACGGTCGAGAGCAACCGGCAACTCTATTTGCGTTCCGTTTTGGGAAGAAATGCTGTGGCGGCGCCGCTCGTGACTTTGCGGCAGATTCATTCGGGTATTGTTCGCATTCTCCGCCGCTCTGATGCTGTACCCGAGAAGCCGTGGAAGGGCGACGGCATAGTGACCAACCGTTCCGGCGTGCTGCTGGGTATCCAGGTTGCCGACTGCGTTCCCGTTCTCGTTGCCGACGACGAAGGCTGCGCCATTGGCGCGTTCCATGCCGGCTGGCGTGGAACAGTGAAGCGCATCGTGCAGCGCGGAGTTGGTGCCATGCGGGCGCTCTTCGGCTGTCGTCCTGAAAGCCTGCGCGCCGCGATCGGCCCTTGCATTCACCAATGTTGCTACGCTGTGGGCGATGAAGTGATCGACGAATTCCAGTCGCAATTCACCTATGCCGACGAACTGTTTACGGAGGTCTACGATCGCGATCCGATCAAAGAAAAGTATCCGCTGCTGTTTCTGACAGCGCGTGCTCCGGGGCACAGCAACATCGGCCCGCAAACGCATCTTGACCTGGTCGAGGCCAATCGCCGCCAGCTGCTCGATGCAGGAGTGCCGGAGGGCCAGATCTGGAGCGCCGGCGAATGCACTTCATGCCGCACGGATCTTCTGTTTTCTCATCGAGCAGAATCGGGATACACGGGCAGGATGATGGCGGTAATCGGGATGAAATGATTTCGGCTGCGAGCTGAATTTGGTTGCAATTACCCGATTTCGCAATTACACAATTAGAAATTCTCTTAGACTGATTCGATGCGCTACTGCAAATTCCCAACTTCCGATGGCCCGCAATATGGCGAGGTCGTCACACAACAGGGCCAAGACTACATCGTGCGCCGCATCCCTCCTCCTCAAGAGGAGCGTGCCTGTGTCTTTCACGAAGAACAGATGCAGCCGATTCCGCTTAGCGAGGCGCATCTGCTGCCTCCGGTGAATCCCTCGAAGATCGTATGCGTCGGGCGCAACTATCGCGAACATGCGAAAGAGCTCGGGAATGAAGTGCCGAAAGATATTCTGATTTTCCTGAAGCCGCCATCTTCGCTGCTCGCGCCAGAAGCAAAGATCGTGATGCCACGAGCTTCGCAGCGCGTCGACTACGAAGGCGAGCTCGGCGTTGTGATCGGCGAAAAATGCCGGAATGCAACGGAAGGCGAGGCTCTCTCGTTCGCTCGCGGCTATGTTTGCGCCAACGATGTCACCGCGCGCGATCTGCAAAAGTCGGACGGGCAATGGAGCCGTGCCAAGGGCTTTGACACCTTCTGCCCTGTCGGTCCCTTTGTGAGCGATGAGATCGATCCCCATGCGGTCGATTTGCAAACGCGCGTGAACGGCGAAATTCGGCAGCGCGGCAACACACGCGACTTCATCTTCTCGCTCGCGCAGGTGATTCGCTACATCAGCAGCGCGATGACGCTGCTACCTGGCGACTTGATTCTGACCGGCACGCCCGCCGGCGTCGGTCCATTGAAAGAAGAAGATTCCGTGCAGGTGAGCATCACTGGTCTGGGAACACTCACAAATTCTGTGGTAGCCGAAGGTCGTTGGATATCATCTGAACTAGAAAGGGCATTAGCCAAATGAAATTCTTTCTCGACACTGCAAGCATTAGCGAAATCCGTGAAGGAGCGGCGATGGGCGTGCTCGACGGCGTGACCACGAATCCTTCGCTGGTGGCGAAAGAAGGCAAGCCGTTCAAGGAAACTGTGATTCAGATTTGCGAGATCGTACAAGGGCCGGTGAGCGCCGAAGTCACGGCCATCGATCTCGACGGCATGCTGGAACAAGGTCGCGCCTACGCGAAGTGGAACCGCCATGTTGTTGTGAAACTGCCGACCACACGCGATGGCGTGAAAGGATGCAAGAAGCTGAGCGATGAAGGCATAAAAATAAACATGACGCTCTGCTTCTCAGCGAGCCAGGCTCTGCTGTGCGCGAAAGCCGGCGCTACGTACATCAGTCCCTTTGTGGGAAGACTCGACGACATCAGCACCGACGGCATGGTGCTCGTCCGTGAAATCGTGCAAATTTACAAAAACTACGGCTACCCGACGCAGGTGCTGGCCGCATCTTTGCGACATCCGATGCACGTCGTACAGGCGGCGCTCGCTGGATCTCACGTCGGCACGATGCCATTCAAGGTCCTGGAGATGATGTTCCACCATCCTCTGACCGATGTGGGAATGGAACGCTTCGCTAAAGACTGGGAGAAAGCGAATCTGAAAGAGCTGGAAAAAGCGATGAAGTAGAACGGATCGAACACGGAGGTCACGGAACCTCCGTGACCTCCGTGTTCGACGTTGCTGTTCAGCTTTTCCCGAGATCCTGCGTTCTCCCTTTCCACTCTCCGCCTTCTCCTCGCCAGTAGTTCACAGCTGATCGAAGTGTCGAATAGAGATAAAAGACGGCCGCCACTGGCAGCGTGAACACCCGCAGCGGGTTCAACTTGTAAAACACTGTGACTGGAACGTAGCTCGCGAATATCAGCGCGCAAGCGATTGCGGCTTCGGTTCTCGGCGCCAGCTCCGGACTTGCGAGCAGAACAATCGGTGCCACGAACGTGAGCAGCATGCTGACGATGCACGCGATCAACAGCGCAACAGAATGCCGAAGCTGATTGAAGGCCGTGCGCGCGATCATCCGGCTCATGTTCGCGAATGTGCCGTAGCCGCGAATGCTGCCCGCATCGTCTGTAATTCCTAACCATAGCCGGCCGCTAGCGTGCTTCACACGCGCGGCCAGATTGCAATCGTCGATGATTTCGCTGCGAATGCCGGCAAATCCGCCGATCTGCTCCAGCCACTTGGCGCGCAACAGAATGCAACCGCCGGCGGCTCCGGCAACTTTGCTGCGTGCATCGGCAATCCGTGCTGGTGGATAGATCAGGAAAAAGAAATAGACAAACGCAGGAATCAACAATTTTTCCGCAAAAGTTTCGCAGTGTAGTTTCACCATCAGCGAAACAAGGTCGTAGCCACGCTCGGCTTGCGCAAGAAGTGTGGCCAGATTGCCGGGCGCGTGCTCGATATCGGCGTCGGTGAGTAGGACGAAATCGGGATTCGTCGCTCGAGCCGCTTCCCAGCCCTGCTGCATCGCCCACACTTTGCCGGTCCATCCGGAAGGCAGCGCGCTTCCCGTGATCACCGTCAGGCGATCTGCTGCGGCAGCTTCTCGTGCTACTTTCGGCGCCAAGGTAGCAGTCGAATCCGTGCTGTTGTCATCCACCAGGAACACGTGAATGATGCCGGAAATTTGCTGCTTGAACGCGGATGCAAGGCAACGTTCAATTGTTTTCGCTTCATTGCGAGCGGGAATGATTACGGCGACGTTCTGACCAGTGATCTGAGCTGTAAGCGTCGTCAATCTCCAATTCAAGCGCCAGAATCGCGCATGAAAGAAGAATAAGTAGATCCAAACAGCCAGAATTAGCGTGGAGAGAACGATCACCTGGCCGGCTCGATCACAAGATTTGCCATACGTAAGCGATTTTGCTTATGGAGTTCTAGCTTATTGCGTCCTACCAAGTTTCAGGTAAGCTTATGCCAATGCCGGACCACTCCTCCCCGGCATATTCGGAGAAAGTTCCTCAGAACGGGATTTCGAAATTTCGAAGTTCTCTGTGAGAAATTATGTTCTCGTCCATTCGTCTCTATGCCATCGCTGGTGGCGCATTTTTTATCGGTACGTGGCTGATTCTGCAGGTCGTAACCGGCCGCAAGAAGCCGGCCGAAGAACAAGAACGGGAGCGTCGCGAGCGGCTCGACCAAGTTGGGCGCATCACCGACGGAACCGTAATCGACGTTGCCGAGCTCAATGCCAATGAGCCGAATGCCGCGCAGCTTTTGATCTACAACTACGACGTTGCCGGCGTCCAATACGAAGCATCGCAGGACGTTACGCATCTTCGCCAGCACGTCGATCTGCACAATTGCCGTATCGGCGTCCCGACGTCCGTCAAATACGATGCCCAAAATCCGGGCAATTCCATGGTTGTCTCCGAGCGCTGGACCGGACTCCACGCCGGTACGCCGATCATTCTCGGGATCGACAAAATGTACAGCGGCGAGCGCCGCACGCTGCCGCCGAAATAAGCACTCAGCGTTCAGCACTCAGCATTCAGACAATCCGTGTTTGCCCCGAGACAGAGAATTCCGGCTCGAAAGTACCCGTTTTTATTCGAATCCGGCAAAATCTAATATCAAGTTACAAGGATCAGGTACTGAACGCCGATTGGCGATTCCCCCAATTCTCCTCTCCTATTTTTCATATCCCTACTCCCATAATCTGTAACAATTCCCTTCATCTCCAGCTATAATTTGTGGAAGTCTGTAGTTGTGTGGGACTTATGGGATTCTGAGCGGGATCATCGTTGGCACCCGAGTTGCTTATTGTCGGATCGGAAGCGAGTAGGTCATCCACCGGCTACGTGCGCCCACTGGATCCCCGAATGGCCAGGGAAACCCAATTACGAGCTGCGGCGGTTGTGCTGGCGCTGTGCACAGTTGCGGTTATCGTCTTCGGGATCATCAACTTCCAAAAAGAACGTGATTTTCTGGTTCCAGACGACGGTATCTGGTGGCTGGAAAATGCCGGCCACCTCTACGCGCAGCGCGTAAATTCCGGTGGACCCGGCGAGCGTGCCGGTATCAAGGCGGGCGACGTGCTGGCCGAAATCAACGGACAGCCCATCCACAGCGCTGCCGGCATCGAGCGCAGCCTCTTTCAGACCGGCATTTATTCGAGTGCAACCTACGGCGTAATTCGCCACGGAGTGCGGGTAGAAGCGCCGCTCATCCTGGTTCCGGCAGACAAGTCGTTGAACCTGGGACTGCGCCTGATCGCGCTGATTTACCTCGGAATCGGTGTTTATGTGCTACTGAGGCGGTGGTCGGCGCCAAAGTCCACGCATTTTTTCGTCTTTTGCCTGGTTTCTTTCGTCTACTACGCCTTCCATTACACGGGCAAACTCAACACGTTTGACGAAATCATTCTCTGGTCGAGCATCGTTGCCAGCGTGCTGCAACCTGCTTTGTTCCTGCACTTTGCGCTCACTTTTCCGGAGCCGAAGGACTGGATACGCCAACGTCGCTGGCTTTTGCCGGTCGTCTATGTGCCCGGAGCGCTGGTGCTCGCGGCTTACATCGTGGCTGTGAATGTCTTCGATGCCAGCAAGCGGCTGCTCTGGAATCTCGACCGGATCGATACCATCTCGCTGGCAGTCGGCTTTTTACTCGCCGCCTGGGTGCTCTTCGACAGCTATCGCAAAGCAAAAACACCACTTCTGCGTCAGCAGATGAAGTGGGTCACGCGCGGAACCCTGCTCGCCATCGTGCCGTTCACGCTCTTTTACGTAATTCCGTTCGTGCGTGGAGCGGAACCAAGCACGCTGATGAAAGCATCAGTGCTGGCTTTGGTGTTTCTGCCGCTGACGTTTGGCTACGCGATCGTGCGTTATCGCCTCATGGACGTGGACCTGATCTTCAAGCGAGGCATGGCCTACACGCTGGCAACGGCCATTATTACGCTCCTAAACCTGCTTATTATCGGCGTGGTCGTGGAAAAAGTTCACACCAAGATGCCAAATGCGGGCGAGTGGGGCCTTATTGCGGCCGTCGTGATCACCGCATTGCTGTTTGATCCGGTCCGCAAGCTGATCCAGGGACGCCTGGATCGCCTCTTTTACCGCCAGCGGTACGACTATCGACGCACCCTGATCGATTTTGCGCGCGATCTGAACTCGGAAACCGATCTGCGAGCAATGCTTTCGGCCGTGGTCGATCGCCTGTCGCACACGCTTTTGGTGGACCGGGTTGCCGTGTTTCTCGCCACAGAGAGCGGGGAAGCAGCGGAAAGATTCTTCCTCGCGAAGTCAGTCGGCATCGCTTCAGGGTCCAATCTGGAACTGGAGTTCCTCGGACGAATCGCGAATCCTGGCTCTGCGAGACACCTCTTTTTCGACAACACACAGCACGTTTTGAATGCCAGTCCGGCGGCGCAGGCAACGATCGCGCAGCTCGATCTCAACTATTACATCCCCTGCCGTGTGCAGAATCGCATGATCGCCGTGCTCGGGATGGGCAAAACCGCCGACGGCGACTATCTCTCAAGCGAGGACGTTGAGCTGCTGGAAACGCTCTCCGCGTACATCGGCATCGCCATTCAGAACGCGCGGTTGTATTCTTCGCTGCAACAGCGCATCGCTGCCTATGAGCGGTTGAAGGAGTTCAACGAGAACATCGTCGAGTCCATCAGCGTTGGAGTGCTCGCTGTTGATCTCGAAGATCGCGTCGAATCGTGGAATTCGCAGATGGAAGTGATGTATGCGACACCGCGCGCGCAGGCCCTCGGACGATCCTTGAGCGGTATCTTCCCGGCGGCATTCGTCGAAGAGTACTACCGTGTACGCCAATCGCCGGGCATTCACAATTTCTACAAGTTCCGTTTGAGCACGCCGGCGGGCGAAAACCGCGTCGCGAACATCGCGATTGCGCCGCTGGTCACGCGCAATTTCGAGGTCGTCGGACGCATCATCATCGTTGACGACATCACCGAGCGCCTCGAACTCGAATCGCAGCTCACGCAAGCAGAAAAAATGTCGTCCATTGGGCTGCTCGCTGCCGGCGTTGCGCACGAAGTCAACACGCCGCTGGCGGTCATTTCGTCCTATGCGCAGTTGCTCGCGAAACAATTGCAAGGCGATGACCAACGTTCGGCACTTCTCGAAAAAATAACCAAGCAAACGTTCCGCGCCTCTGAGATCGTCAATAGCCTGCTCAACTTCTCGCGTACCAGCGGAAGCGAATTCCAGTTGCTCGACTTGAACAAAATCATTCAGGACACGCTCACGCTCCTCGACCACCAGTTCAAACATTCGCGCGTGCATGTGGAGAGCGACTTGTATGTGGACCTGCCACGCGTGATGGGTAATAGCGGCAAGTTGCAGCAAGTATTTCTCAATCTGTTTCTGAACGCTAAGGACGCTATGCCGCAAGGCGGCACGATCAAGGTCGTCACCGCAAACGGCGACGGCGTCCGAGTCATGATCAGTGACACCGGCAGCGGCATTGCGCCGGAACACATCCTTCGCATTTACGATCCATTTTTCACGACCAAAAATCATCCGCGCAACGGGCAGCATCGCGGCACCGGACTCGGACTTTCCGTCAGCTACGGCATCATTCAGGAGCACGCAGGAAAGATCCAGGTCAACAGCCGCCCCGGTGAAGGCACCACGTTCGCGCTGGAATTTCCGATGATCAGGAAGGCAGTCAATGTCTGAAGCAGCCGTATCCGCCGTTCTGGCCCGGCGTCATCATTTGCATCCACCCGAGCCCGCGCAAGGTTCGATCCTCATCATTGATGACGAAGCCGAAATTCGCGAGTCCCTGGAAACGCTCCTAGCCATCGAAGGCTATACGACGACAACAGCGAGAAGCGCCGTGGAAGGCCTCGCGATGCTCGCCGCCGCGCCGCACGACCTGGTGCTGCTCGACTTCGCGCTGCCTGACCGTAACGGACTGGAAGTTCTGGAAGAAATTCGCGAGCGGGACGCGGGAGTGCCGGTGATTATGATTACCGCCTACGGAACCGTTGAGAACGCGGTCCGCGCGATCCAGGCGGGTGCGACGAACTTCATCCAAAAGCCGTGGGACAACGAGAAGCTGCTTGCCGACGTGCGCGCCTCGATCTCACGCCTGCGCATGGAAGAAGAAAATCGACAGCTCAAGCGCGCACTCAAGCAGCGCTACAGCTTCGAGAACATCGTTGGCAAAAGCGATGCCATGCTGCGCATCTTCGACCTCGTCGCGCAGGTCGCGCCCAGTCGTTCCACCGTCCTGATCCAAGGTGAAAGCGGCACTGGAAAAGAGTTGATCGCGAAAGCGATCCACGCGAACTCTCCGCGCAAAGACGGCGCCTTTGTGCCTGTGAATACCGGCTCGATGCCGACCGACTTGCTCGAATCCACATTGTTCGGCCACGTAAAAGGCGCCTTCACCAGCGCGATTGCTTCCAAAAAAGGATTATTTGAAATCGCGAATAAAGGGACGCTGTTTCTCGACGAGATCGGCACGATGGGTCTCGATACGCAAGCGAAAATTCTGCGCGTGCTGCAGGACCGCAAATTCATGCATCTTGGCGGCGTGCAGGAAGTGCAAGTCGATGTCCGCATCATCGCCGCGACCAACGTTGATCTCAAGCAGCTGGTCAAGGAAGGGAAGTTCCGCGAAGACCTTTACTATCGTCTGAATGTCATCACCGTCAATCTGCCTCCGTTGCGCAGCCGCATGGAAGACGTTCCGCCGCTGGTCAACCATTTCCTAACCAGATTTTCCGAAGAGAACGGATTGCCGGCGCGCCACTTCAGCGCCGAAGCCATGCGTCCGCTGCTGAATTATTCATGGCCCGGCAATGTCCGCGAACTGGAAAATGTAATCGAGCGCGCGGTTGTGTTGTCCTCGAGCACCGCAATCGGAGTCGATCTGCTTCCCGAATCGATACTCGGCGACGCTTCTACGCCCAACCTCTCAGAAGAAGACGGCAACGCCTCGCTCTTCGACATCATGGAAGACTGCGAGCGCCGCGTGATCGCCACGATGCTCGAAAAATGCGCCTGGAATCAAACCGAAGCGGCCGAACGCTTCCGCATCCCACTCTCCACACTCAACCAGAAAATCAAGCGACTGAATATCGAAGTGCGCAAGCGGGGAAGAGACTAGATTTCACCACGGAGTCACGGAGAGCACGGAGTCATCTGCGAATTTAGAAATTTCCTAATTCCAGAATCGAGTAACTGCAAAAAAGACTCAACGTGGAACCGGCCGCCCTCGGCCGGGTGTTTGCCTCAGATGAATTCAGGCTGTTTGTAAATCTTCTCAGTCGATTTGTTCTTGCTGAAAGACTCGAATCCGACCTGACTCCACAATCCAAAGCTTTCCCGGCAAAGCTTCTTTCTTGAGACCTGCCGCCAGTGTTCGCACAGCGTCCAGAAGGTCGTCATGAGTTGGTTTTCGCGGCAGCCTGAGGACGGCGATGCCGCAATGGTCGCTGGGAACAAAGCGAAGGGATTCGCAAAATCCAAATCCAGAGACACGAGCGCGCGTTGCTCGCGCCGGCATAATTCGATCACTTCCAGGTCTTCCGCCGTTTGCAACGACTCGCTTTGCACGGTAGCGACGTCGTGACCAGCGTGCACGAGCAGTTCGCGACCGCGCTTCCCGAGGTTTTCGTCAAGCTTGAGCTTCATGCTCAGGCTTCCAGGGGTACATCCACGTAGCGTTCGCGGGACATCTCTGCGCCGTAGGCAATGCAAGCTTGAATATCTTCCGGTTCCAATCCGGGATATTCGTCCAGGATCTCGCGTTCGCTAAGACCAGAAGCCAGCAAATCGAGAATCAGAGAGACCCAGATGCGATGACCGCGAATGCATGGCTTGCCAAAGCAACGTCGTGGGTCAATCCAGATGCGCTCTAGCAACTCTTCGCGAGAGAAATGGCGGTTAGCGCTCATGCTGATAGAGAACTTACACCAACGTCGCCAAACTTGCCAACGGAGCGTCGCCAGCTAAAATCCGAAAACCGGTCGGACAACACAACAAGGCAACAAGACAACAATTGCTTCACCTTGTAGATTAGAATTTCACGCTGGAGTGACTTTCTCTTACTCTCCCCGGGGGCTGTGGTGGTTCAAATGAGTTATTCCGATGTCCTGCACCGGATTGTCGTCGGAGACTTGGGGGTACGCGACGGTGTCCCGGCCTTAGTTGATCGGGCGACTGGTCGCTTTTCGGTGGATGAAGGACGCCTATTAGACTACAAGCTTGTACTCAATCCTGAACAAACAAGTTCCATCGCCGAAGTAGCCCGCGATATTCTCGCATTCTCCAACACGGACGGGGGCTTGTTACTGATCGGCGTGACTGACCAGGACCATGCCGTCATCAATCATCAACCCATCGATTTCCGGCGCCTGAGGGCTTTGCTCGGACCGTACATCGGTACACGGGTCAATTTTGATCTAGAGGAGTGTCCAGTCAGCGCCTTGGGCCGTGACAATAGACTGATTGTTGCGACGGTACGCCGATCGCAAGCTGCGTATCCCAATCAGCTCAGAAAAGACATCGAGCTCAGGCCCGGACTTGTCCGGAAACTCAAGTACCTGCGCGGCACGCTCTTCTATCGTGATGAGGCAGAAACCCTATCGGATCACCATATGGAGATATTGAATCTCGTGCTAGAGACTTGGGTTTTTCCGGTGCCGCTCCCCGTACCCGAAGTTGGTTCTTGCTTCAAGAAGACAAGCCTGGACTTCGCCTTTATGCGCCTATAAACGACAGGTTTTTCGGGCGAGAAGCCGAGCTTGGAGAGTTGATAGCTAAGTTTGATGATCCTCGTGGTCGTGGCGTTTCGATCGCTGGATTTGGTGGCATTGGCAAAACCGAACTCGGAATTCGGCTGACAGCAGAACTTCACCGACGCGGAAAATTTCGCAATATATATTCTGGGTCGGCAAAACAAACATTATTAGGGCCTGGCGGGCCACAGCAGACGGATCCGGTATTTATAGATTTAGCAAGTTTCCTCGCAGATTTAGCAGGTTGGCTGGGATTCAATCCCGGTCGCGTTGAGATCAGTCAATTGGCTGAATCTTGTATTTCGGAATTGAGCAAGCTCCAGAAGGTGCTCCTGTTCGTTGATAATCTCGAAACTGTTACGGATCGAGATCTCCTGTCATTTCTTGACAATAATCTACCCGAGAACTGTTGGCTTATCGCGACCGCGCGAGTTCACAAAGTTCGCAACTTTGTGTATCCGAAAGAACTTGGAGAGATGGATATAGACGACGCTGCGCGCCTGCTGAGGTACGAACTCAAGCGCCAGGGTCTCAACGACCTTGCTTCGCAGCATGTCGCGACTATTCGGGAAAAGGTCAAGCAGTTATATTGCCATCCATTAGCGGTTCGCTGGTTTGCCTGGGCGTGTAGCCGTGATGCATCAGTTTGGCAAACGACCATTTCGGGCGTGGATAAGCGAGAGTTGGAGAACTTCTGTGTGGCGCATACGTTGGGCCATCTCGGCGAATATTCGCAAAAAGTCCTCGGGGCCGTTCTCGCGATTGGCAGCATCGCAGATGCTACAGACGAATGCATTCGCGAGACTAGCGGGGTGCCGGAGTCTCTGGTCGATGGCGCACTGTGGGAATTGGAGTGCTCAGGACTGCTCTACGCAAACACCGATGAAGACGGCATTACTACGTATTCCATTGCCCCGCTGTCACAAAGGCCAATGGCCGACCTCGCACGTCGAAACGGCTGGGAAGGAGATTATGTTCAGAACCTTCAATATTACATGCGGCAACAGCGCGATGCACCGCCCGATTCACCTCTCGCACGGGATTTGCTGAAACTGGAGCCAAGGCGCATTCAATACTATACGAGCGACGAGAGGCGAGAACTCATCGTGCGCATCGATCGCGCCCTGCCGCGCTGTCGCGAGCGGTTCGCCCTCAAGTTGAAGGTGTTGAAAGCAGAATGCGAGCGACATTCTGGGATGCCAATTTCTGCCGATGACCTTTACAAAGAATGTGCCGAAGCGGTGTTAGCAAAGGGCCCAATTTCTCCACACGACGTTGAAGGAATAAGGATTCTCCTCGAAGCCGCTACCGTTGCTAAAGTGCGCTCGCAGACCGAGCCTCAAATAAGACGAGCGATTTCCTATTTGGAAGCGATACAGAATACAGATGTGGCGCCTTTGCGGGTACTAGGTACGCTCACGGAGATGTACGCGATTCTTGGAGACCGACAAAGCTATGAACGTTATCTGGCGCGTGTTCAGCAATACCGCGATTCCCATGATGACATTCGCGACTCTCACCTATACCAACTCGAAGAAGCACTGGAGCGGGCACGCTCGACTGTGGAACGGCGCGTTCGAATGGCTTAGCTCCGGCTTTACACGTTCACGGCCGAGCCAAGCAACTGCTTAGCGCCCGGACATATTCGGTGGGAGCTTGCCGTCCAGCTGGGGTGATGCGGAAACTGGTCTGCGGCTTACGCCTCCACGAATTTCTTTTCCCCGAGCACATAACCGACCTCTCGAGCTTGAGCAGTTGCGCGCCCAGGTTGCCGTCTGTGGCCTCTGTCTTGGCGCGCAGCCATGTGAACTCCACCTCTTCTACTCCGCTGAGGAGCGAGAGCAGGGCGCAACCGCCCGTGAACGATCGGATTGAGCTCGGGCAGATCAGGCATGGGCGGGAGTGTGCTGCTTGCGCATCTGCGATTCAAGAGAACTTCTTAGCGAATGAACCCCCCTCTAAGTCAAAATTCGCGCCAGAAAGCCTCTGATTCCGAGCTTCATGAGCAGCGCGAGTGAGAACGTGAGGGCAAGGAAGCTGGCCCAGATTGGCATGTGGGGCAGTCCTGGAGTCAGTGCGGTGCGCAGGCCCTCGCTCATATAGACCAGCGGGTTGATGAGGACCAGGATCTGCAGCCAGCGAACATTGGCGAGCAGTGCCCAAGGGTAGTACACGCAGCCCAGGAACGTAACCGGCACGACGATGATGCCGAAGATCAAGCCAATTTGCTGCGGCTTTACGGAAACGCCGATCGTCAGGCCAACTGCTCCTGAAACCAGGCTGGCGAGCAGGACCATGAAGATCAGCACGGCCCAATTGGAAACGTGCACTTGGACCGGCGACATAGGAATGAAATAGACAAGCGGGAAGATCACCAGGGCGGCGAGCACGCTTTGGACGGCGCAGAAGACGACTTTTTCAACCGCAACCAGCTCGACGGGCAGCGGCGACATCACGCGATCGTGAATTTCCCGCGTAGCGCCGATCTCGACCGATAGCGGCAAGGCTGCCGCCATGATTCCCTGGAAGAAAATACCGACCGCGATCAAGCCGGGCAGGATCAACGTACCGAAGCCGATGCCATGCGCGCTCTGGAATCCTTGTCCCATCTTGGGAAACAGGTAAGTGAACACGAAGACGAACATCAGCGGGTTCATGACTGTGCGCACGAGAAACGCGACAAATTCGCGTCGCAGGACGCGGATATCGCGCAGGATCATGCCCCAGAAGGAGCGCCAGTAAAGCCTGGAATTATTCACGCAGGTCCCTCCCTGTCAGCTTGATAAAGACGGTTTGCAGGCTGGTTTCGCTTACGGAGATGTCGCTCAGTTCGTTGCCCGATAGCTCCACAATCCGCGGCAGCAGGCCATCGGCACCGGTGGTAAAGACTCGCAGGCCCTCGGGAAAGGTTTCTACGGCGGTCACGCCGGGCAATTCACGGAGCCGGCCGGCGAGCGGAGCGCCGTCTTTGTGCGCGAGGTGGAGTTCGAATATCTTCTGCGCGCCGACGCCGCTCTTGAGCTTTTCCGGCGTATCGCAAACCAGGATTTTGCCGTGATCGATGATGGCGACGCGATCGCACAGCACGTCCGCTTCTTCCATGTAATGCGTGGTCAGCACGATTGTGATCCCCTGCGCCCGTAGCGTCCGGATGTTGTCCCACAGCGCCAGGCGGGATTGCGGATCGAGTCCGGCGCTGGGCTCGTCTAGAAAAAGGATCTTAGGATTGTGCGCGATCGCGCGGGCAATTTGGACGCGCTGTGCCAGCCCGCCGGAGAGTTCCAGCACCATCGACTTACCGCGCTCCGTAAGCTTGAACATTTCCAGCAATTCGCTCGTGCGGCGGGTCGAGTCGGCGGTGTTCATGCCGAAATACCGGCAATGGAAGTAGATGTTTTCCCAAATCGTGCACTGCCGATCCAGCGTGTTGTATTGCGGCACCACTCCCATGACCCGGCGCGCCTGCGCGGGATGCGCCACCACGTCGATGTCGGCCACGCGCACCGTTCCCGAAGTGGGAAGAGAACGAGTTGTGCAGACGCTGATGGTCGTTGTTTTTCCGGCGCCATTCGGCCCGAGCAGCCCAAAAAGCTCGCCCGTGGGAACGGTTAGATCGATGCCTTTGACGGCCTCAATCGGGACCTTGCCCGCATAGGTTTTCTTCAGATTTTGAATTTCAACGATTGAGGGAACCGAGCTGGTCATCTTTTAGAGAACGCGAAAACCGATGGCGAATACTATCACCTGGAAGTAGGGCAAAGGTTTTGCGAAAGCAATGGCCATGACTCCTGCCGCATGGCCGGACAGCCTGTCGCGTCGTTTTGTCTCTCCTGCGACAGTTTGTCTCACCGGTTCTAATCCCGATTCGGGAAGGCTACGTAAGTATTAGAAAACCCTAAACTTGGCCGAATCCCGATCCACAGGCGGTGTGGCAGGCAAACTGCACCAATGGTCGGTGCGAGGGTTTTCAACGATGCAGGCCGACCGACTAAAGGCTGGTGCATTCATCACGTTTGTGGCATTCGTAGGCTCCTCAGTCTTTGCCTACGGCATGCTCAACTGGCATTCTCAGGACCTGGTGAAGCTGGCGGTGTATCTAGTGATTGCCGCTATCGCTTCCGGACTCAAAGTCAGCCTGCCGGGCGTGAACGGGACGATGTCCGTCAACTTCCTGTTCGTGTTGCTCGGCATCGTAGAGCTGGATCTTCCCGAGGCGTTGCTCATAGGCTTGGCCGGTGTGCTCACTCAGATCCTCTGGAAATCAAGAAAGGTCACGCCGGTTCACCTGGCGTTCAATCTGGGCGGAAATGCCGCTGCGATTGGCGCTTCCTATTTTGCTTACCAGTATGTCGAGAATCGCTGGTTCGCACACAGTCTGGCGCTGTCGCTGGTGGCGGCCGCTTCGGTTTATTTCCTGGCCAACACCGTGCCGATCGCGGGCGTGATCTCGCTCACCGAACACAAGTCGGTGCGGAAGGTCTGGAAGGAATGCTACTTCTGGTGCTTCCCCTATTACCTGTTCGGCGCGGCACTCACCGGATTGGCACATGTGATTAATCAGCGCGCGGGATGGGAAACTTCGCTGCTCGCCTTCCCAGCCGTTTACTGGATCTATCGCTCGTACCGTCTTTATCTGGAGCGCCTCGAGAACGAGAAGAAGCACGTCGAGGATATGGCATCGCTGCACCTGCGCACGATTGAAGCGTTGGCCTTGGCGATTGAAGCCAAGGACCACACCACGCATGAGCACCTGAAGCGCGTGCGCGTGTATGCCGTCGAGATCGCGAAGGAGATGAAGGTCTCCCAGGAAGAACTGGAAGCGTTGCGCGCGGCGTCGCTGCTGCACGATATCGGCAAGCTCGCCGTTCCCGAGCACATCATCTCAAAGCCAGGCAAGCTCACGCCGGAAGAGTTCGAGAAGATGAAGATTCACCCGATCGTCGGCGCGGAGATTTTGCAGCGCGTCGAGTTCCCGTATCCGGTCGTGCCGATCGTGCGCGCGCACCACGAGAAGTGGGATGGCAGCGGTTATCCGTTCGGCCTTCGTGGAGAAGAGATCCCGGTCGGGGCCCGCATTTTGGCCGCCGTCGATTGCCTGGATGCTTTAGCGTCGCACCGCCAATATCGCCGCGCGCTCCCGCTCGATGAAGCCATGCGCCACGTGGAAATGGAAGCCGGCGCCAGCTTCGATCCGCATGTAGTCGCCGTGCTCAAGAAGCATTTCCGCGAGCTGGAACGTAAGGCTCAGGATCAAGATCATCCGTTGGTCAAGCTGTCGACGGACGTGAAAGTCGAAAAGGGCACGCCAGACGCGGGCCTGGAGCACAACGAAGCCGACCGCGACGAGCAGGCAGTTATTGCCAAGGCGCATCAGGTCGAGTTCTTGTCGTCGATTGCCAGTGCGCGTCAAGAAGCGCAGATGCTGTTCGAACTTAGCCAGACTATCGGCAACTCGCTGTCGCTCGACGAAACGCTTTCCGTGTTGTCCGTGCGCCTGAAGCGCTTGATCCCGTACGACTCAATCGCGATTTATTGCAAGAAGGATGACCGCCTGGTTCCCGAGTTTGTGACCGGCGACAACTTCCGTCTGTTCTCGTCGTTGCAGATTCCGATGGGCCAGGGACTCTCTGGATGGGTAGCGCAGAACCGTAAAGCCATCGTGAATGGCAACCCATCTGTAGAACCGGGATACCTCGCTGACGAATCCAAGTTCAGCACGCTGCGCTCGGCGTTGGCCGTGCCGCTCGAAGGATTACAGGGCGTGCTCGGCGTGCTCGCGCTCTACCATTCCGAAAAAGACGCATTCACGAACGATCACTTGCGCATTCTTCTGGCGATCGCTTCCAAACTCGGCTTGTCGATTGAGAACGCGCTCAAGTATCGCCTGGCCGAAACGTCGGCAACCACTGACTATCTCACCGGATTGCCGAACGCTCGCTCGCTGTTCCTGCACCTCGATCGCGAGATGGCACGCTGCCGCCGTCACGACGAAGCGCTCACGGTGCTGGTCTGCGACTTGGATGGATTCAAGCAGGTAAATGATCGCTTCGGCCACTTAGAAGGCAATCGCCTGCTGCGGGCTTTCGCGCAGAAACTCAAAGAGTCCTGCCGCGAATACGATTACGTGGCGCGTATGGGTGGCGATGAGTTCGTAGTCGTCGCTCCGGGCTTAACCGCTGAGAGCAGCCTGGAGAAGAGTTTCTCGTTCAACCAACTCGCGATGGAGGCCGGACGCCAAATCACTGGGGAAGACATCATCTCGTTGAGCGTGGGCGCTGCGTTCTATCCGCGCGACGGACGCGACGCCGAGCAGTTGCTCGCCGAAGCCGACCGCCGCATGTATGTGGTGAAGCAGCAGCATCACGCGGGTATCGATATTTCCCAAGAAGTTCCTCGAGCCGCCAAGGTGAACTGAGCACCTTTAAGCTTGGGGCCCTCGCAGAAAACCCCAGTCCCGTTTTGGGACTGGGGTTTTCGTTTGTGTGCTAGGCTCAGTACCGTTCGCGGTAGCGAACGGGTGGGCAGCGGCCGTCAGGGATCCGTCACCACATTCCCTACCGGGAACGGTACTGACCGAGTCGTGAGGACAGAGCCGATTCCTATCCGCCTGCGATCGCGCCAATCACCAGGAACGGTTCCTTGCCAGAAGCGACTGCTTCCGGCAGCAGCGCGTCAGGCGATTCGAGCGAGAGGTCTTCCTCGCACGCGAAGAAGCGCAGAAATGGACGCCGCTTGTGCGTGTCGTGGTCACGAATCGTGCCGCATAGCACCGGATAACGAGCTTCCAGCGCATCGAGCACGGAGCGCGTCGTAATTTGACCCTGCACATCGAGTTGCACTTCGCCGTTCACTTGTGCCAGCGTGCGCAGGTGTTGCGGGATTACGACTCGGATCATGACAGAGTCTGCACTTCCACCGATAAGACGCCGGGAAGATTTTGTGCGATGGCCGACCAAGTATCGCCGGAATCGGCCGAAGCGTACACCTGTCCGCCCGTCGTGCCGAAGTACACGCCGCATTTGTCGAGAGAATCCACGGCCATAGCGTCGCGCAGAACGTTCACGTAACAGTCGCGCTCGGGCAAGCCCTTGCTCAGCGGCTCCCATTCGTTTCCGCCGGAACGGCTGCGATAGACGCGCAGTTTGCCATCGAGCGGAAAATGCTCGGAGTCGCTCTTAATGGGCACCACGTAGATCGTTTCTGGCTCGTGCGCGTGCACATCGATCACAAAACCAAAGTCCGTGGGCAGGTTTCCACTAACCTCATGCCAAGTGTCGCCGGCGTTGTCGCTGCGCATCACGTCCCAATGCTTTTGCATGTAGAGCGTGTCGGGATGGGAGCGATGCAGCGCAATGTGGTGCACGCAGTGTCCGACTTCCGCGGTGGGGTCGGGAATGTATTGCGAGCGCAAACCCTGATTGATCGGCTTCCAGCTCTTGCCGCTGTCATCGGTGCGGAAGGCGCCGGCCGCGGAGATCGCGATGTAAATCCGTTTCGGATTCTTCGCATCCAGCGCAATCGTGTGCAGACACATGCCGCCCGCGCCCGGCTGCCATTTTGGACCTGTGCCGTGACCGCGCAGTCCGGACAGCTCTTTCCAGTTCTTGCCGCCGTCGGTGGAGCGGAAGATCGCTGCGTCCTCTACGCCGGCATAGACCGTGTCGGGATCGTTCGTGGAAGGTTCGAGGTGCCAGACGCGCTTGAACTCCCACGGATGCTGCGTGCCGTCGTACCATTGGTGAGTCGTCAGCGGCTTGCCGGTTTCCGCGGACGTATCGTAAACGAACTTGTTGCTCTGGCCGGCGGGAAACTCGCCCGGAGCGGGCATTTTTTCTCCGCCCGGGATGGTCCACGTCTTGCCGCCATCATCCGACCGCTGGATGATCTGTCCGAACCAACCGCTGGTCTGCGAGGCGTAGATGCGGTTCGGGTCGGCCGAAGAGCCTTTCAGGTGATAGATCTCCCAGCCGGCAAAATGCGGCCCGCTGATCTGCCAATCTTTGCGTTTACCGTCGGACGTGAGGAGGAACGCGCCTTTGCGCGTGCCTACCAGTACTCGTACTCCGCTCATGAACAGTTTTCCTTTCTGGAGTGATGGCGATTTTAATTATTTTCGGATAGAGACGCACTCCGCTGGGCCGGGAGCCGACATCTCTATGTTTCTTGTGCAAAACTTTGTTTTGTGTAACGACTAATATAAAGAGCCGGCGGTTTTCGTGCCAGAGTGTCTTCCGGCGTCACTTCTTCTTGGCCAACCGCTCCTCGATCTGACGCGCTTTGTTGATGACTTCGCTCTCACCGAAGTCTTCGAGCTCGAAGAGCTGACGAATTTCCAGCTCACCTTCAGCATCTTCGCCAAACGGGGCAGGCACCCGCATTGCCCAATCCATCGCTTCTTTTGTCGATTTCACCTGAATAAGCCAATAGCCCGCGATCAGCTCTTTCGTCTCGGGGAAAGGACCATCGATTATGGTTTTCTTTCCATTGATGTATTTGATCCGCGCGCCTTTTGAGCTCGGCTGCAGTCCAGAAAGATCGAGCAAAACGCCGGCCTTCAGCAGCTCTTCGTTGTATTTTGTCATTGCCGCAATCAATTCCTGTGACGGCATGACGCCCGCTTCTGAGTCTTTGTTGGCTTTAACAATCAGCATGAATTTCATCGTCGTTCTCCCGTTCGATTACAGTGAGCTGACCTTTTCGTCTCCTGGCCCGCTCAACAGTATGTCGGACGAGAAACGGCAAATCGACACGCTCAAAGAAAAATTTGGGATTCTGCGAAAGCGGAGCCTTAACGACTAATTAGCAGTGCGTTTCGGAAACGGGACCAGCTTGGACGAGAGGATCCGCCGGTCTCGGGTGACCAGCGGCACATGATGGACAATGCTGGTTGCGGCAATGATCTCGTCGGCCGGGTCGCTGGAGAAATCCAGACCAAGAATGGTTCGACAAACAGCTAAATCCAAAGGCCAAATATGGATACGAGAGAGCCTTCGCGTGAAATCAGCGGACTTCAAGTCAACGTCAATGCGCTTCAGTTGACAAAGTTTCGCGAGTTCCCAAAGCACGATAGCGGAAATTCCCCAGGGATTCTCTTCCAGCAGCCGCCGCTCTGTCGTGTTGACATGGCCGTCAAGAGCAAACAGGAAGATGTGAGTATCAAGATTCAGCATCCCACTTGATTCCAGTGGAGAGGACGTCGCCATGAATTTTAATCTTGCCCTTCATGCTGCCGATTAGCTCCGCGCAATCGCGATTCGCCGGAATAAGCCGCGCCACTGCCTTACCACGTTTCGTGATGATGATGCCATCTGGATCGAGATTCTCCAGCAGCGCCAAGCAGCGCTCTTTGAACTCGGATGCTTTGATAGTCCGCATAAAGCTACTTTACTCCTGACCATTTTAACTGTCCAGTCAGATTACATGGTCAGAAGCCCAGTTAAACCGCATTTGCGGTTTTGATCTAACTCCCATTCCCGAGTAGCCTCTCAAGATATGACCAAGCCACGATCCCTGCTTCTTCTCCTGGCCTCAGCCGTTTTTGCGCAGTCCGTCCCGAACCCGCCGAAGGATTTCACAGGGAAGAGCTGGTGGGCCCACGTAAAGGTGCTGGCGGCCGACAACATGGATGGCCGTGAGACCGGAAGTCCGGGTCTAAAGCGCGCGGAAGCCTACGTTGTGGACCAGCTCAAGCAAGCAGGCATTGAGCCGGCTGGAGAGGACGGCTACTATCAGCCGGTGAAGTTCGTCTCGCGCGCAATCGACGAGAAGGATTCCAGCATGGCACTTGTGAAAGATGGCAAAGTGGAGCCGCTGACGTTGGGAGAAGATGCGTTCTTTTCGACGCGCCCGAAATTGGCGCCGGAGGTGGAAGCACCGCTGGTTTTCGTCGGCTACGGACTGAAAATTCCTGAACAGAATTACGACGATCTCGCCGGACTCGATCTGAAGGGCAAGATCGCGGTGGTCTTCTCCGGTATTCCGGCGAGCATTCCCGGACCGCTCGGGTCGCACTATTCCAGTGGAGCGGAGCGCTGGAAGGCTCTACGCGAAGCCGGCGCGATCGGCTCCATGGGTATTCCCAATCCAGGGTCGATGGATATTCCCTGGTCGCGCATGGCACTCTCGCGCACGCGTCCCAGTATGGAACTTGCCGGAAGGGAATTCGACGACACGGCGGGCGAGCAGATCGGCGGCGTCTTCAATCCGGCGGATGCCGATAAGCTCTTCGCGAATTCCGGCCACACTTTCCAGGAGATTCTTGCGCTGAGCAAAGAACGGAAGCAGTTGCCGCGATTCCCGCTGAACATCTCGCTGCGCGCTCATGCTAAGACCGTCGAGCACGATGTGGAATCCGCGAACGTAATCGGGAAGCTGCCTGGCTCTGATTCCAGCTTGAAGGATCAGTATGTGGTCCTCTCCGCTCACATCGATCATCTCGGCATTGGACAGCCAATCAACGGCGACCGCATCTACAACGGCGCCATGGACAATGCCGCCGGCGATTCGGTTTTGCTCGATGTCGCTTCCGCCCTGCATGGGGCGAACGAGAAGCCTAAACGTTCGCTGCTGTTTGTGTTCGTCACCGGCGAGGAGAAAGGAGAATTAGGCTCGCGGTACTTTGTCGCGCGTCCGACGGTTCCGGAGAAGTCGATTGTTGCGGACATCAACATCGACATGTTTCTGCCGCTCTATCCAATGAAGCGCGCGATTGTTTATGGCGTGGACGAGTCCGATCTCGGCGACAACATTCGGCAAATCGCGAAGAAAGACGGCATCGAAGTGCAGGAAGATCCCGAACCACAGCGCAACAGCTTTATCCGCAGCGATCAGTACAGCTTCATCAAGAAAGGCATTCCCGCGCTGACGATGAAAGTCGGCTATGTGCCAGGATCAGCCGATGACAAGACTTTCCACAACTGGCTGCACCAGCGTTACCACGCGCCGTCCGACGATCTGAATCAACCAGTGGACATCGGCGCAGCAGGAAAATACGAGCAGGTGATCAGCCAGCTGCTGCTCAGCGTCGCCGACGATCAGCAACGACCGGAATGGAAGCAAAACAGCTTCTTCCGGCGTTATGCGCAAGAGAGCAGCGGGCAATGAGATTGAAGTGGACCTGATGGACTTAGTGGACGCAGTGGACAAATCACAGAGCCCGGGCCGCTGCGTCCACACAGTCCACTGTGTCCACCAAGTCCAGCGCGTCCACTTTTTGCGACTCAAGGCTTTAATGCCCTACTTCTGCTTTCTGCAGTCTGGCTTCCGCCCTGGGCTGGCTGAACTGGGCGCGTAGCGCGCTCTTGAGAAGCTTGCCTGTGCTCGTATGCGGAAGTTCGTCAACGAAAATGTACGCATCCGGAAGCTGCCACTTCGCAAACTTGCTCAGAAGCATCGCGTTCAGCTCCTCTGGCGTGGGGCGAATATCGTCATGCGTGACCATGACGGCCAGCGGACGCTCGAGCCACTTAGCGTGAGGAATCGCAATCACCGCCGCCTCTTTTATGGCCGGATGCGCAAGCAACGCATTCTCAAGATCGACCGAGCTGATCCATTCGCCGCCGCTCTTAATTAAGTCTTTGGTGCGATCGACGATGCGAATGTAGCCGTGCTCGTTGATGGTGACCACGTCTCCGGTGCGGAACCATCCATCTTCCGTCCACTTATCACCAAGCGTAGGCATCTTGAAATAGCTGGCGGCGATCCACGGCCCGCGCACTTGCACTTCTCCCATCGTCTTACCGTCGGGCGGGACCTCGCCCGCGTCGTTCATCACGCGCGCCTCAACGTAGGGTACAGCTGTGCCTTGCGCGCAACGCAGCGAATATTTCTCGTCTATCGAAAGATCGGCGAGACGATCGGGAATCAGGCTCATCGTTGCTAGCGGCGTCGTCTCTGTTAGACCCCAGCCTTGGAATGGATGAATGCCATGCGCGTGCAAACGCCGCAGGAGCGACTCCGAAGGCGCGGAGCCGGCGATGAGCACGCGCAATCCCGAAGCGAGTTTCCACCGATGAGGAGAATGTTCCAGAGCCTCACAAACAGCCATCCAGACCGTCGGTACAGCGTAAGCGAAGGTGATCTGCTCGGACTCGCACAACTCGAGGACGCTTTCGGCGTCCACCTTCGGACCGGGAAGAACCTGCTTGGCGCCGACCATCGTCGCGGCGAATGGGATTCCCCAAGAGTTGGCGTGAAACATAGGAGCAAGCGCCAGGACAGTGTCATTTTGGGAAAGAGCAATGCTATCCGCAGCCGTGACCATCATCGAATGCAACGCGATCGCGCGATGGGAATAGATCACGCCCTTGGGATCTCCCGTCGTGCCCGAGGTGTAACACATCGCCGCGCCGTCGTATTCGCTTAGTTCGGGCAAGGGAAGATCGTCAGGCGCATTGCGGATCAAATGCTCGAAATCATCGAACTGATGCGAGATGTTCCCGCATGTTCGGTGAACAAAGATCCGCTCAAAGGGAGCATCGGCGAGAAAGCTCTGCAAGATCGGTAAGAGTACATCGTCCACAATCAGGAATCGGTCTTCGGCATGTTGCGCGATGTAGCCGAGTTGCTGAGGCGGCAAGCGCAGATTCAAGGTGTGAGTCACACCCCCGGCAAGCGGAATCCCAAAATAGGATTCGAGATGCGCGCCATGATTCCACATCAGTGTCGCCACGCGCTCGCCTTGGCGCAAGCCAACCTCGAGCAGTCCTCGGGCTAGGCGATGAGCGCGAGTGTTGATCTCACGATACGTGTGCCGCCGCGTGCTGCCATCCGGCATACGGGAGACGACTTCCACATTGGGGAACAGAGTCACAGCCCTGCGCAGCATCGGTGCCAGCGTTAATGGAAAGTTCATCATCGTGTTAGTCATGGCGGGCCTCCTGCTTGCGGGCGGCGATTTTAGGACGGAAACAGCCGGGAATGCAAGGCTTAAGGTCTGCCGGTGATCCGATGGCCCACGAACTTCCTGGCTGACATCTCCGCCACAATCCGAGACAATCGTTTGCTATGTCGGAACTCATCCTTGACCTGACTCGGCTCTTGCCGGGTCCCCTGTGCACGAAGATTCTGCTATCGATGGGTTTTCGCATTCTTCGCCTGCTGCCGCCGAACGGTGATCTCCTCGAACAGTATTCGCCTGAGACCTTCGCATGGCTGCAAACCGGAAAACAGGTGGAAACGCTGGATTTGAAAACGGCGATGGGAACGGAGCGGTTGCGCGATCTGGCACAGAATGCTTCTGTGCTCGTTGAGAACAATCTGCCGGGCAAGATGGAGAGTTTCGGTGTGGGTCCGGAACAGCTTAGGAGTGTGAATCCGGCGCTCGTTTATGTCCGAATCGGAGGGTACCGCGATCACGACGGCGAGCCACAGCCCGGCCACGATCTAACCTATCTCGCAGACATGGGACTTTTGCCGATGCTCGATCCGGCATGGCGAAGCATTCCGCTGGCGGATCTATGTGGAGCATTTTGGGCGGCGATGGCAGTGTTGCAAGGCCTGCGTATGGGCGGTGGGTTTTACGAAGTCTATTTGGAGGAATCGTGCCTGACCGCCGGCTGGCCGCGGCTGGAGTTTCTGGATGGCGGTAGATGTTGCTACACGCTTTACGAGGCTTCTGACGGAAAGATTGCGCTGGCCGCGCTGGAACCCCATCTCTGGCAGCGCTTCTGCCTGGCGGCAGGACAAGAATCGTGGCAAGACAAAGCTTTCAGTCCGGCTAAAGTGGGGAATTCTGTGTACGAGCAGATGTGCGCCTTCTTCCGTCCGCGTAACACGGCACAATGGGGTGCCTGGGCAGCTCAGCACCATTTACCCTTGCGGGCACTTGCCTCGATACCAAAACAATCGAGTGGACCCCCATGGCGCGTCGAATCCGCGATCCAGCAGAATCGAGGCACTGCCAATGTTTGAACCTGGTCTGCTCAAGAGCAAACGCATCCTGATCTCCGGCGGAGGGACCGGCCTGGGCCGCGCCATGGCCGAACGTTTCCTGGAGTTGGGAGCGACGGTCTTCATTTGCGGACGACGTGCTGAGGTTTTGCAACAGACTTGCGCAGATCTATCCCGAAACGGGAATAGCCGTATCCGCAGTTTTGTTTGCGACGTGCGCGACAGCGCGGCCGTCGAGCAGATGATCGCGAGTATCTGGCAGGAGTCGCCGCTGAACGTGCTGGTGAACAATGCCGCCGGCAATTTCATCGCGAAGACGGAAGAGCTCTCACCTCGGGCCTGGGACGCGGTGCTCGGCATCGTCCTCCGGGGAACCATTCACCTGACGATGGCCTGCGGCCGGCGCTGGCTTGAGGCCGGTCAGAAAGGGAGCGTACTGAACGTGTCAGCAACGTACGCGGCGAGCGGCAGCGGTTCTGCATACGTAGTGCCCTCTGCGGTCGCCAAGGCGGGCGTGCTGGCGCTTACCACGAGCCTGGCAGTCGAGTGGGGCGGGCGTGGCATTCGTCTGAATGGCATTGCTCCGGGACCGATCAAGACCGAAGGAGCATTCTCGCGTCTGCTTCCGAATCTCGACCTCGAAGAGCACGCTCGCGAGCGCAATCCCATGCACCGTTTTGGAACACTGGAAGAGTTCGCGAATCTTGCTGCGTTTCTCGTAAGCGACGAATGTACGTACATCAACGGCGAGACGATTGTGATGGACGGCGGCGCGTGGCTGCAAGGCGCCAGCGGTTTTGCGGAGATCGGACAATCGTTGTCGGATGCGGATTGGGAGGCGATGCGGCCGGGAAAGAAATAAAGCACTCAGCATTCAGCAGTCAGCATTCAGTCCCGGATCTATCGCTGGATCGATGGCTCCGCGTGGGGCCGAAGAACCGCAACAACATCCCTGCCATACACTGATAGAGCTTTGACGCTCCATCTCTATTTCCGTCCGGGCGACGCACTCGAAGCGCATCCCGCCATTGCGCAATGCGCGGCGATTCTGCGAGGCGGCGGTTTAGTCGCGATGCCCACGGAGACGGTATATGGCCTCGCTGCCAATGCGCTTAATACTGGAGCGGTGCAGCGAATCTTCACGGCCAAGCAGCGACCAGCGTGGGATCCGCTGATTGTGCATGTCTCCTCGTTCGAGATGATCCCGGCGATCGCGACCGGAATTCCGGCGATCGCGCGCTCGCTGGCGGACAGCTTCTGGCCTGGGCCGCTTACGCTGCTGTTGTCGCGCGCTCCGCAGCTTCCGCTGACCGTAACTGCCGGACGAGATACCGTCGCCGTTCGCATGCCGTCGCACCCGGTGGCTCGTGCCTTGATCGCCGCTGCCGGCGTACCTCTAGCCGCGCCCAGCGCGAATCTGTTTGGAAGCGTTAGCCCAACAACTGCCGATCATGTTCTGCATGATCTCGCTGGGCGCATCGATGCCGTGCTTGACGCGGGCGAAACAACAGTGGGCGTGGAGTCCACTGTGCTGGATCCTCTATGCACGCCGCCGTGCCTGCTGCGTCCCGGTGGAATCACGCGCGAACAAATCGAAGCCGCAATCGGCCCCATTGCCGTCCACGATTCGACAACGTCCACTACCGCCGCACAACCCTCCCCAGGCTTGGTGGACCGCCATTACGCCCCTAGTGCCAAAATGAAACTCGTCGAAGGAACTCCGGAAGGGTTGCGAGCGGCCGTACAAGAGTTTTTTGCCAATTCCGAAAATACCGAGTACTTAGGCCTGATGGCGCCTGAAGCCTGGATTGAAGCGGCCGATCTGGTAAAGGGCGGGCTGGTGATCTTCGACTGGGGTCAGTGGGGCAACTGGCCTCAGCTTGCCCACAACTTGTTTGCTGGACTACGTTATCTCGATAAACCCGGCGTAGCCATGATCGTTTGCCCCCTTCCCGCCGAAGAAGGAATGGGACTCGCTCTCCGCGATCGCCTGATGCGCGCCGCACGCTGATCATCCACGTTGCCGAAGGCGCCGCTTAATTACTCAATTTCGAAATTACCCAATTACGAAATTCGTTCAGGCGGCCCAAGCTTTGGGCTTGCGGTCCCAACGATGCAGGCGCAGTTCGCCGAGCAAGCCGGCGGGCAAAGGTCCGGCATCGCTGTAGCTGATGTTCTGCCGCACATGCTCAGGTTTGCGCATGCCGGGAATCGTCGTGCTTACATCTTTGTTGGACAGAATGAAACGGAATGCCAACTCCGGCAAAGACATGCCTGCAGGAAGAATGTTCTTGAGTCGTTCCACGCGCTCGATCGTCGGCTTCAGATTTTCCGGGCCGAAGTAGTTGGCGCGCCAGTCCCCTTTTGGGAAGCGACTGTCCAGCGTCATCTTGCCGCCCAGGCTGCCTTCATCGAGCGGCACTCGTGCGATCACGCCGACGTTGAGTTCGCGGCATGCGGGAAAGAGTTCGTCCTCCGGCGACTGGTCGAAGATGTTGTAGATCACCTGCACGGCATCGACGAGCCCGGTGCGCAGCGCGCGAATCCCGTTCTCCGGCTCCCACCGATTCAGGCTGAGTCCGAAGTACTCGATGATCCGTTGCTTCTTCATATCTTCGACCGTGGAACGAAACTCAGGGTCATCGGTCCAGCTATCGTCCCAAACATGGAATTGCAGCAAATCGATGCGATCTACCTGCAGCGCCTTGCGGATGAGCTCGGCATGGCGCATGACATGATCCCGCGGAAAGACCTCCTGATATGGATATTCAGCACGCGCCGGCCAGCGCAGATTTTTCGGCGGCACCTTTGACGCGACAAAGAGCCGTTTGCTGGAGTTACGCCGCAAGGTTTGACCCATCAGCTCGTCGCTGTGCCCATTGCCGTAGGCCCAGGCCGTATCGAAAAATGTGCAGCCACGATCGATAGAAAGCTGAAGCGATGCCAGGGACTCCTCATCTTCCGATCCGCTCCACCCGCTCATTCCCCACAGTCCGTGTCCAACTTCGCTTACGTCAAAACCTGTACGGCCTAGCTTTCGATATCGCATGGAAAGTTCCTCATCGGATGATCGGCACCTCCATCCAACATTAACACCGCCGGCAGCGGCTGCTCACGTTCTGAGAGTCGCGACGTTTTTTTACTGTACTATGTGGTATAGTACACATCGTTTTGATTCCCTTTCGCGTCCAATTCCGTCCCGGTAGCTCCTATCACGAGCAAGTAGCGTATGCCGCGACGAAGGCGATCATCTCCGGACAAATGCGTCCGGGAGACAGCTTTCCTTCGGTTCGCGCTCTCAGCCGGGAACTCAAAATCAATCCCAACACGGCACACAAGGTTGTCGCGCAACTGATCGCGGCGGGATTGCTGGAGAGCCGTCCCGGATTGGGAACCGTAGTTGCTGCACTGCCTGAGGCAACCAGTGGACAAAAAACTCAATTGTTGCGCGAAAACATGGAACGACTCGCAGTAAACGCGATTAAGTTGGGCATCAATTTTGAAGATGTGGTTGCGGCTCTGTCCCGACATTGGAAGCAGTTGACAGAACACGGCCAACGAGCAGGAGACGGTAAGGCATGAACAGCGCGATTCGCACACACGATCTGAGCAAGCGCTTTCGGCGAGTGGAAGCGGTACATGGTCTCAATCTCGAGGTGCCCGAAGGAGCGATCTTCGCTCTGGTTGGACCGAATGGCGCAGGTAAGACCACCGCGATCAAGGTGCTGATGAACATCCTTCGGCCGAGCGCCGGCCGCGCCGAAATTCTGGGACTCGACTCTGTCCAACTCGCCGGCAGGCCGTTTACTGCGATTGGATACGTCTCGGAAAACCAGGAACTCCCTGGGTGGATGACGATCGGGTACTTTCTTCGATATCTGCGGGCGTTTTATCCAAATTGGGACAGCGGACTCGAAGCAGATCTCGTCCGGCAATTCCAGCTGCCGCTCGATCGAAAGCTGAAGCACCTCTCGCGCGGTATGAGAATGAAAGCAGCTCTGGCGGGAGCGCTCGCATATCACCCAAAGCTGATTGTGCTCGATGAACCGTTCAGCGGGCTCGATCCGCTGGTTCGCGATGAACTGATCGAGAGCATGCTGGAGCGCGCCTCGGAGTGTACGATCCTTCTCTCGTCCCACGATCTCGCTGAGATCGAGAGTTTTGCCACCCACGTGGGCTATCTCGAAGCAGGCCGGCTGAAGTTCGCGGAGGAGATGACGTCGCTCGCCGATCGCTTTCGAGAGGTCGAGCTGACGTTGAGCCGGCCGGTAACTCTGTCCCAGTGCTGGCCAGAATCCTGGTTGCAGGTCGATGCTTCGCCGGCTGTGGTCCGCTTCGTCGAAAGCCGCTTTGATCCAGAGAAGACCACTTCTGAAATCCAACGCGCTTTCGCCGAGGTGCGCGACGTTAGCTTCAATCCGATGTCACTACGTTCCATCTTCCTTGCCATCGCCAAAGGGCAGCGCGAAGCAGAGGAGGCAAAGCGATGAAGCAGGTACTCCACATTTTCCGCAAAGATGTGAGGCATTTCTGGAAAGAGATTGGCCTATGGTTGGCGGTTCTGGTTGCCTTCACGTGGAACGCTCCGCGGTCCTGGCAACCAGAGCCGAACTACGGTGACTTCGTAGCCCGGTTTATTTACCCGGTGCTTCTTGTGTTGCTGTTGGTGGTGTGGTGGTTCCTCATTGCACGCATTGTGCAGGACGAGAGCTTAGTCGGCGATCGCCAGTTTTGGATTACCCGTCCTGTGGAATGGAAAAAGCTCCTCATCGCAAAGCTGATATTGCTTTTCCTCTTTATCCACGTGCCTCTGTTCATCTCGCAATGCGTCACTCTGTGGAGGGCTGGTTTTTCCCCGCTGATGAGCGTGTCAGGCTTGGTTTGGATGCAGCTCATGCTTCTGGCCACTTTAGTGTTGGCGGCCTTTGCCTTAGCCGCAGTAACGTCAACTATCGCGCAAGTAATCCTCGCGTGTGTTGCCGTCGTGTTGTATATGGTGGGACTTGATGCGCTGGATTCGGTTGTTCCCAACAACTCAACGCTTGTCGGCAATTCTGATAATTGGCAGTTCCTGGTGTTCGTCGTCGCCTGCATTGCGGTAGTCATCATCCAATACGCAAGTCGAAGGAGCACCGTCTCGCGCTTCAGCTTGACGGCTGCAGCGCTGCTCATCGCTCTAATCGATGTAGGCACCCCTTACGGAAAACTGATTGCGAAGGCATATCCTGCGGAAACTGGCAGCGAACTTCCGGTGAAATTTGCGTTTGACGCCAGTCAGTCCAAAGCAAAAGGTCTCGGATCTGATGACGGGAAAAACGTGCAAATAGAACTTCCCCTCCTCATATCGGACATCTCCGCAGGGTCGGCGATTCGGATTGAAGGGCGGCGCGTATTCGCCCAGAGCGCTCAAGGTCGCTGGGATTCAGGCTGGCGCGGCGGAGCTAACCTTTTGCTACCCAGCGAAAGAAATTACCTGATCAACTTCAGCATGCCAAAACGGATTTACGAGAAAATGCATTCGGCGCCGGCAACCGTTTCGGTTCAGTTTGCGATTTCCGTGTTGCGCTTCGGGAAACCTTGGGAAGTGGCTTTGGAGCAGGGGGATTTTAATGTACCCAGAGTAGGCATCTGTTCATTAGTGTCGCCAGGCTTAAGCAGCATCAGATGTCGGTCGCCTCTCCGGAAACCAAACACACTGCTTGTAACTTCCAGCAGCACCACTTCCACCTGCGAGATCCCGGAAGAACAGAGACCACCAAAGGACTCGATTGCATACGACTTATTGTGGAGAGATGATTCCTCGCCTGCTGACTCGGGCATCGATCCCGTCTCAGATTTCACTCTCTTCCTCACCTATCGTGATTCAATGCCGGAACCGGTGTCGCGATTTGGCCCCAGGCTCTGTCCTGGCACTCCTATCACCCTTTCTGAATCGAGCGTTTCTGGCCGAATGCGCAGCAGCCTTAGCATCCCGCAGTTTTCCCTAGACAAATATCGCCTCCCGACCTCCATGACTCTCACAATCGGCGTGCCACGCTGAGCTGAACATGCGCGTCTACTGCCGGTCCAAGCGGTGGCTGGCAGCAAACTCCGTTTAACTTCCGTATCCGCGATGCTTCAGCGAGCGCAGCTCGCTATCGGCTGGCCAAGAGATGGTGAGCAGGAACGCAGCATCTTCGAGGGCTTCGACATCATGTTTGATCGAGCGGCCCAGGGTGAGGAACTGTCCTACGCCGAGCTGAACGGTCTGGTTCTCAACCCAGAGCTTGATGGAGCCTTTCAGCACCTGAACGACGATACTGCCGTCGGCATGATGCTCGGGCATGCGCGCGCCGCGTTCCATCGCGATCAGCACCAGACGGATGTCGTCGCTCTTGAAAACAGTCTTGGAAGCGATGCCGGAAGCCCACGGTTTTCGCTGACCGAATTGAGCGATCTCCGCTGATAAATCCACGGTGGAAAGACTGCCGACTTCTGCCCGCTTAATAGTCTCCATAGTTTAGGCCTTTCAGTAATGTTGGATGGCAGATGCGTGAAAGGAGCAACGCAAAATCGCGCGTTCTCCGCGATTTCAAATATTCGGCAGCAAATCGAAATACTCGTCATCTTCCTTAGTGCCGCCTTCGCCGGCGCCGAGTTCCTTTTCGGAACGGACGAATTCGATCCGCTCGATCCATTTCACCATTTTGTATCCCAATTGGTTTTCGACGCGCAGACGCAAGGGCGCGCCGTACTCGGGCGGCAGCGGTTTGCCGTTCATCTCGAAAGCAAGCAGGCACTCGGCCTTCAGTACATTTTCGAGCGTCTGCGTCTCATAATATTGCGGACTGAATGCTGATCCGCCGAACGAGTAGAACGCCACGGTTTGCGCTTCTGGCCTTGGCTTGGCCGCCGCGATAATCGCGCGCATCGGTACGCCGCACCATTCCATGATGCCGGTCCAGCCCTGGATGCAGTGGTGCATCGTGATGGTCTGCTGCGGCGCGAGCTTAGCCAGGTCGGTGAGCGAGAGTTCCAGAGGGTTTTCGACCAAACCGCCGATTTTGAGCTTGTACTCGCGAAATCCTTTGGCGGCCATCTCCTTCCAATCTCCGCGTTCGGGGATCCTGCCATTTGGCCAGAAGTGCGGCGAGATGCGGTCTCGGCTGTAATGCTGAGCGGGATTGAACCGATTAATCAGATTCAGTCGCAACGGAATCGAGATCGCCTTCTGCATATGCTGCAAACTCCGCGGATAACTCCACGAGACGTAATGCGCGACGATCCAGCAAAGGACGACCACGCCGATGCCAACGAATCCGAGGATCACGCCGCGATTGTTGAGATTGTCCGTGCCGTTCACAATGTGATTCATGTTGCGACGGAAGCCGGTGATGACGACCAGCGTGACGTGAACGACGATGAAGGCGACGAATCCGACCATGTTGAGGAAATGGATCGAGCGCCCGCCCTGCCGTCCGCCGAAGATGCGGGGATACCAGGGAAAGCGGTTGACCATAGCAGGCGACATGGCGATGCCGGTGAGGATCGCGACTGGTCCGAAGACAAAGACAACAGCAAAGTAGGCAATCTGCTGGAGAGCGTTGTAGCCGTAGAATCCGTTCGGCTCGGGCGGCAGATGCAACGTCGCATAGTGAACGAACACGTTCCAGCCCTGAACCACGACCGTTCCCGAAGTGGGAACAATGCGCTGCCATTGTCCGGTGATGAACAGCAGCGAGATGAAGATGATTCCGCTAACGATGAATCCATACACGTCAAGAAAGTGCCAGGAGCGGGCCACGCCGATCGTATGGCGATAGCCGGGCAAGCCGATCCAAGGCGAAAGATAGCGATCGTCATCATTCGCGGTCCAAATACGATCGGTCGGGACTTTCAACGGCGTAAAGCGAATCCACTCCGTTCCCGGCGTGCAGCCGTCGTTGAAGTAGAGCCGCGGATGATCCGCCAAGATCTGCAATCCGCTGCGAATGAGCATCGTCACGAACAAGAAATTGAAAAAGTGCAGGTAGCGAATCCACGCAGGAAATCCGTGCGGAGCATTCGGCCGAATAACCGGAGGTGGAATATACGGCAGTCCATACAATCCAACCTGAATCCAGGCAATCGTGAGCGGAATCAGAATGGCGATCGCGATGCCGATTACAACGGAGGGCCGAATCCAGATTCGTATCCGCCGATCTTCCGGATAATGAACAGCTCGATGAGCAGCATCGAATTTCGGCATCGATCAGAGTTCAGAAGTTTTCGTCAGGTTAGTTTCGTTCGTGTAGAGAAGGGAATGAGAGATTGCAGGCCCGCTCCCGAGAGAGCGGGACCCGCTGAGAGTCTATCGCGCCTCAAGCCGCTGGTTAGTGCGCCTGAGCCGTTTCTTTTGCATTCTGCACGGCATTGACGAAAGCGCGCGCCTGCTCGTTCGGCATCTTCGCGTTGCCGTTGAGAATGTCCTTGAACGAAACGTTGCTGCCGTACCAGGCTTTGGTCGCCCGATTGTCCTGCTGCAGCTCTGCGCCATTCAGGGATGCGCCGATGAACGCGCCCTTGCTGCTGGAGTAAGTGAGAACGCCCGCTTTGTAACCGGCGTCGACAGAGCCCGAGCGTCCGACCGGGCCAGCGGCCGCGGAGACATCCGCGCCCACTTTGAAGTGACCGGAGATCAGATCGTTCATGCCCTGGTCATTCATGATGAACATCACCAGATCAGTGCTCTTGCCGCCGATTTGTGCTCCCCAACTCACGCCCGACAAGGCGAACGGAGCCGGCGCGCTCCATGAGCCATTGGCATCCTTGCATGTCGCCACTCCCGTGCCGTGTTCGCCGCCGACGATGAACGCGCCTTTGACGAGTTTGGGAATTACCGCTACGCACTTGGCACCTTCGAGTACCTGATTCGGAATGCCTTTGTCGCCGGCGGTGGTGGTCATGTGTTGAATCGTTTCGGTCGCCGCCTGAAGTTCAGTAGAATTGGCGTCCGAATTGGTTGAGCTTTGGCTGCTCTGCGCGCAAGCCCAGCTTGCGCAGCAAATGAGCAGAGCTATTGCTGTCTTTTTCATCTGTGTTCCTCCCTGGGATGTTTGGGTTATCTAACACAGTTACGATTCGGAGTCGCCAAAGCGGGTTTTCTAGGCGGCTGCTCTGCCCTGCAAGTCTGCACAGCAGAATGCGTATAATCGGCCCTTGACTCCGCAGGCGGATTCTCGCTGCACGTCGATAAGACAACCGGATCTGTGGTCCCCAGATTCGGCAATCCCGCTGGAGAGGTTTTCTCGCTAACTTAAAACTATGATTTTTCGCACTCCGATCGCTGGAATCGATCGCCCGCAAATGGAAGCTGATGTCGTCATCGTCGGCGGTGGACCGGCCGGCATGGCTTGCGCGCTGCGTCTGGCGCAGCTTATCGACGAGCACAACAAACGAAGTCCCGACTGGCCGCTGAGTAAAGAGAACATTTACGTTCTCGAGAAAGCGCGTGAAGTTGGGCAGCATTTACTCTCCGGTGCGCTGCTCGACCCGCGCTCGATGCGCGAGCTTTTGCCCGGCTTCGAAAAAGAAGCTCCTATTGAAGCCGAGGTCACCAAAGAAGCGGTTTACTTTCTCACCGAGAAATCCAGCTTAAAGTTCCCGATTACGCCACCGCCGCTGCGCGACCATGGCAACTATGTAATCTCGATCAACAAATTCACGAAGTGGCTCGGAGAAAAAGTCGAGCAGGCCGGCATTACGGTATTCACCGGATTCGCCGGCTCCGAGTTGCTCGTGGAGAACGATCGCGTACTCGGAGTGCAGACCGACGATAAAGGTCTCGATAAGCAGAACCAGCCGAAGTCGAATTTCGAACCTGGCTATAACTTAAAAGCAAAAGTCACGATCCTCTGCGAAGGTCCGCGCGGCTCATTGACGAAGCAGCTTGCCGGACGATTCCAAATTGGGAGCGGACGCAATCCGCAGACCTATGGAGTCGGCGTGAAGGAACTCTGGGAGCTGCCTGCCGGAAGAGTCGCAGCCGGCGAGGTGATCTACACGATGGGGTGGCCGCTTACCAGACACGAGTTCGGTGGAGGTTGGATTTACGGCGGCAAGGAAAATGTGGTCTCAGTCGGCTCCGTGACCGCGCTCGAGTACACGGATCCACGCATCGATCCCCATCACGTGATGCAGGCTTTCAAGACGCATCCGTTTGTTCGGCAAGTGCTCGATGGCGGCAAGATGATTCGCTATGGCGCGAAGACATACCCATACGGCGGCTGGTACGCCATTCCGCAGCTCGCGGGCGATGGCTGGATGGTCGCCGGAGACTCGGCGGGATTCCTGAACTCACAGCGGCTCAAAGGCATTCATTTGGCGATCAAGAGCGGCATGCTTGCCGCTGAGACTGCCTACGAAGCGCTCGTCGATGGAGATTTCAGCACCAATCAGCTATCCAGTTATCAAAGCCGGGTGGAGAAGAGTTGGATACGCCAAGAGCTGTGGCCGGTTCGCAACTTCCATCAAGGATTCGAGCACGGGCTGCTCGAAGGCATGGTGCACGCGGCCATCCAGCAGGTGACCGGCGGACGCGGACTGCACGAGCGATACAGTTCCATTCCGGGACACAAGCACATGGAGAAGATTGGCAACCTTCCTGCCGGCGGCTACGGACGCGAACACATCCTCGGTCCGGCCAAGGGAGACGGCAAGCTTACCTTCGACAAGCTCACTGACGTTTACCACTCCGGCACGAAGCACGAAGAAGACCAGCCAATCCATCTCGTGATTCACGATACGGACATCTGCAACACGCGCTGTACCGTGGAATACGGCAATCCCTGCCAGCACTTTTGTCCGGCCAAGGTCTATGAGATGGTGGAAGCCAGCGATGTGCCGAATGGAAAGCAGATCCACGTGAACTTCGCGAACTGCGTGCACTGCAAGACGTGCGACATTATGGACCCGTACCAGATCATCACGTGGGTGCCACCGGAAGGCGGCGGCGGGCCCAACTACGACGGCATGTGAGCGCCCGGTGTTTCCTACTATGGGAAAGGTCCCGGCTCTGACTAGGGTGTCAGAATCCTACAGAGCTGTCATTCTGAGCGAAGTGAAGAATCTCCGCTGACGCTTTCATCTGTACATATCGTGTCTGGGTTTTCCGCGCGGGAGATTCGCGCGTGGAACCGGGAAACAGCAATCTAGAGGGAAGCCGTTCGCGGAGATTCTTCGGCCAAAACCTGGCCTCAGAATGACAGTACGAAAAGGTCGCATGAGTGCACTCATGCTCCGATACAAGCCGTGTGTATCCGCAGAGGAGAGGCGCTTTTCGCGGTTAGCTATCCCGCGACCTAGTGCTTGCCGTTTTGAGCAAGCTGCTGATCCAGATGCGCCAGCGCTTTTTCCAGCATTTCGCGATAGGCGCCGTTGGTCGCGGCGCTCAACTGTTGCTGGATATTCTTGCGTGAAAGCAAAAGGCCGTCGCGTTTGCGACGGCCTTCGATTTCTTCCTTGCTCAAACCGTTCTGCGGAGCAGATGGTTTCGGCGCCTCAGCTTGCTGTTCTTCTACTGATTTACTTTCCCAACCTCGTGCCATCTACTCCAGCTTATCAGGTTTGATTCGGCTTTGGCGCATTACTGTAGTTACTTAATCTGCACGGTCAGCACCTGCGCGCCGGAAACAACGTAGTCGAGTGGCGTGGAGGTTTCATCGACCGCCGATTCGCCGCTTACATACATATCCTGCGATCCTTTGGTGCCTTCCATGACGTTCATCACGGAGAGTGGAAGCGTCGGCATCACTTTATCTTCAACCATTGCTTCCGGATCGGCTTCGAGCAGCGAGACGTAAAGATTGTTGTTCGCGTGTTCCTTGTTCAGAAGATCGATTGTCGATCCCAGCGCGAGACCGTGTCCAAACGCTGCCGCGATGTGACGGCTGCGATCGAGCGTCTCGCTATCGCTCACGAGGATGCGCAACTGCCCGCGCGAAACTGAGGTCGGAATCTTCACCGGAATCTCGCGCACGATAGGATCGCCGCGATACGGGCGAAGCACGGCTTCGATCGTGATCTCGTCGCCCGGCCGGGCTTCGGTCACGTCCGTGCGCGCGGCTTCGAGGTGCGCAGCACGGCGTTCGGGCGTGAGTGTGAATTCCAGGTTTACGCCTTTGATTTTTGGCGTGCTGAACGGATTGTCGAAGATGCGGCCAAAGTGGTCACCGAGGTTCGTCGCCGCAAGCACCGAGCTCGACGCCGTGTCGTTCGAACTGAACATATTGTTCAGACGAACATCGGGATAGCCATTCACGTCGATGTCGCCGCTCATGCGATAGGTGACCTGATCGCCGTACTGATTCTGCGCCTGCAACGCCTGAAAGACCGTGGCCATCATGATCACCGGCGTGAGCTTGGCATTGTTGAGCACGGAGAACTTCATCTCCGTCGGCTTGGCTCCGCCGTGAATGGAAACAGTCACCGGGATCATACTCGGCTGTTCGCCGAAGCGGCCAAGAATGCCGCTGTGCCGATCCTGTACGAACGTACCGATCTCGTCGGTGGTATTGACGATCTTGTAGGCGTAGTAGGGCGAAGCAAGCGTTGCGACGACATTCGCTTTCGTCATCGGCATATCAACCATGCCGTATTGTGTGAGCGGATGCCCGCACGCGAGCAGCCGCTGTGGATCGATGTAGGTGACGGTACAGGTCGCAGCGATATCCAAATCGCCGCTGACCAGAACCGCACTGACGGCCGAGCCCGGTTCAATCGGTTCCGGTTGATGCTCATTGCTCGCGGACCCGATTCCCATTACGGGAGTGAGTCCTGCTTGCGTGAACTGGGAAGCGAATTGGCGGATCGTATCTTGGGTGAACCCGCTGAAGACGAAGGGCGCGTCAATCGGCTGGAGCAGGGAAGCGAACTTCTGCAGATCGCCGCTGCTGGAAGCGCCGCTGCCGGTCGAGGTCTTCGTCATTATTTTGGGAAGGCGCGCGACGGAAGTGGTATCGGTCTGGCTGCGATCCATCGCGTCGATCTCGAGCATCTCTTCGATCGGCGTGATGCCGCAGATCGGTTCTTTCGAGAATGTCCCAATTCGGTACGAGATCGCGCCGACGAGTTTTCCACCAATGTACACGGGGCTGCCGCTCATGCCGGCGACCACTCCGGTGTATTCCACTTTCTTGCCGTGCAGCCGCGCGAGGATCAGGTCGCTCTTCGGACCATTCAGGTTCGCGAGCACGCCGAGAATTTCAACGTCCATCGGCTCGGGCTGTGTACCTTGGAACACGGTGTACGCGACTCCGCGCAGGCCGGGATGAATATCGTTCAACGACATGATCTGCGGATTGGTCGGCGGCGCCGAGATACTCGCAGAATCCGTCTGGCCGAACGTTAGATTGCACAGGAAAAACGAGAGGACAGCAGCAGAGAGAACGAAGCGCAAAATCTTCATAGACCGCAGTAAAACCCTTTCACCGTGTATTCCACTCGCCGACACCTCTGGGGAGGAATGTGCGGGGGCAACGGAAACCAGGATGAAATCGGAGTAGTTCGCCATCTATACTAATACAGAGTCTTAGCAGGACGGCACCAGAATTAGCAGGAAGGCATCACAAAATGTTCCTTAGAGGTATTAGGGGAAACGCTGCAGGCAGGATTACATCCATTGTTGCGGCTCTTCTCCTCGCAGTCACCGCAGTTCCCGGATTTTCGCAGGATTCCCAATCTCAACAGCAAAACTCGCAGCAACAATCGCAGACCCCAGCGGCAGCGGGCGGTCCGCAGGGCGATCTCGGCCCCATCGCCGTTCCTAAAAAGAAACCTGAGGACGAAAAGCCCCCGGAGCGGCCTCCACAGGTAAAAAACCCGGAACAAATCGGCAATTTCTCGATCAAAGTGGATGTTCCGCTGGTGAATCTCGGGGTGAGCGTCGTGACTAATAATGGCCAGTTCATTCCCGGGTTAAAAGAGGGCAACTTCCGCGTTCTCGAAGACGGCGTTCCGCAGAAGATCGACACCTTCGCGCAGCAGGGCGACAAGCCGATCACGGCGGTCCTGCTGATCGAATTTGCCGCGAACAATTACTATTTCATGTACGACGCGCTCAACGCGGCCTATGCTTTCACGCAGTCGATGAAGAAGGACGACTGGATCGCCGTCGAGTCCTATGACATGAAGCCGCATCTGCTCGTCGATTTCACCCAGGACAAGAACCAGGTGATGGGCGCACTCAATCAACTGCGCATTCCGGGATTCAGCGAGACCAACCTCTTCGACGCTCTCTACGACACGGTGGACCGACTCGAGGGAGTTGAAGGCCAGAAATATATCATCCTGATATGCGATGGTATCGATACATTCAGCAAGCTCAATTACGACAAGGTTCTCAAGAAAATCCAGGGCTCAAAGAACATCACGATTTTCGCGGTCGGCACCGGCCAAGCTTGGCGTCTATACATGGAAGGCCGCGGCGCCATGGGTTCAATTCAGAACCTCGACTTCCTCCAGGCGGACAACCAGCTGAACACCTTCACCCGCATGACCGGAGGCCGCGCTTACTTCCCGCGTTTCGAAGCCGAGATGCCGGAAGATTTTCAGGACATCGCCGCCGACATCCGCAATCAGTACTCGCTTTCCTACCGGCCTACGAACCCCAAGCAGGACGGCACTTGGCGCAAGATCAAAGTGGAACTGGTCGATCCCACAACCAACAATCCCCTGATCGTCCAGGACCAGCACCATAAAAAGGTGAAATACCAGATCCTTACGCGGGACGGGTACAAGGCGAAAAATGAAGTGGAATAGGTTGTAGAGATGCAGCCCGCCGCGGCGGGCTGCATCTCTATGCCGAAAGGAATCTAGAACAGCGCCTGCTGTTTCCTTGGCGCCGCAATCCCGAAATGGTCATAGGCAAGCTGCGTGGCCACGCGCCCGCGTGGCGTGCGGTCTAGGAACCCGATCTGGATCAGAAACGGCTCGTATATGTCTTCGATCGCATCGCTCTCTTCTGCGAGCGCGGCTGCTAGCGTGTTCAATCCCACTGGACCGCCCTGATACTTCTCGATGATCGCGAGCAGCAGTCGGCGATCCATTTCGTCGAATCCATGACGATCGACTTCGAGCATCTCCAGCGCGGCTTGCGCGGTGGCGCGGTCAATGTGTCCTGAGCCGCGTACCTGGGCGTAGTCGCGGCAGCGGCGCAGCAGGCGATTGGCGATACGCGGTGTGCCGCGGGCGCGGCTGGCGATCTCCAGCGCGCCTTCATTGTCGATGCTTACGTCCAGGATTTCGGCCGAGCGGCTCACGATGATACGCAGGTCTTCGGTCGAGTAGAACTCCATGCGCAGCACGATCCCAAATCGGGAGCGCAGGGGCGCCGAGAGCAGGCCGGCGCGCGTAGTCGCAGCAACAAAGGTGAACGGCTTAACTTCGAGCGTATGCGTGCGCGCTGAAGGACCTTGACCGACGATGATGTCCAACTTGTAGTCTTCAAGAGCGGAATACAGGATTTCTTCAAGTGCTGCTTGAAGTCGATGCACTTCGTCAAAGAAGAGGACCTGCTTGGCGCGAACATTCGTGAGAATCGCTGTGAGGTCGCCTTTGATTTGCAGCACGGGGCCGGAGGTCTGCTGATAATCTACGGCCATCTCGTTGGCGATAATCGTCGCGAGCGTCGTCTTGCCCAGCCCCGGCGGACCGTACAGCAGGATGTGATCGAGTGCTTCTCCGCGTGACCTCGCCGCCTGAATCGCGACCGCGAGATTCTCTTTTACCTTCTGCTGGCCGATAAACTCCTGTAAACGCCGGGGCCGGAGCTTCAGCTCAAACGACGCGTCATCATCCACTAACCCGGCAGAGACCATGCGCTCTCGCACTTCTGGACTACTTTTGGCAGCAGACATTCAGGGGCGATAGTAAAGCGAAATTTTGTTCGACGCAATGACTATTGCGTCACTCGAACTTAAGTGCGCGCAATCCGATCCGCCGCATCCGTGTAATCCGTGCTCTAATTTTTCTCGACCTTACGTCGATTCCAAGGACCGTCTAAGTAAAAATATTCGCGCGACTGAGGCGAGCAGATGACTTTCGTTCGCGCTACCGGCATCTAAGATGATCCAGCAACTCATGTCTCGCTGCGAACAATTCGAAATCTGGTCTCTGGCATCGGACGGACGCTGGCAATTTGCGGCGGCGTTTGTCGATTTTGACGTCGCCTCCGCCGTGGCCTCGGCTCGCAATCATGGTGTGCGTCTGCTGCACGCTGTCTACGAAAACGGCCGCGTCGCCGAGCAGAACGTAATCGCCAATCTGGGCAAGTTGAGAGAGATCGCCTAGAGAAGCTGAGGAATCGACTGCAGAGAAGTACCCGCCGCTACGGTAGCGGCTATGTGATCACTCGCCGCGCGTCTGGTGGATGATTCGTTCCATCTGATCCAAATAGCGCTGCAGCGCTTTTTTGCCTGCAGCGGTGATGCGGTACTCGGTTCGCGGCACGCGGCCGGCAAAGCTCTTGCTGCACGTGATGTAGTTGGCTTCTTCCAGCTTGCGCGCGTGGACGCTTAGGTTGCCGTCCGTAGCCTCCATTAGCCGCTTCAGTTCGCTGAACGTGAGCGACTCCCGTACGGCGAGCGCGCTGATAATCCCAAGCCGAACCCGCTCATGAATGACAGGATCAAGTTCGCACGCCGAGGCTCCCTTCGGATTCTCGGCCGCAAATCGCCGCTGTACGCGGGTGGAATCTGCTGACGCTAACTTCGTAATCTGTGTGTTGCGCAACTCCGACTAACCTCCATGCCTGCGGGCAATCAAGGTGCCAAATGCCATGTGAAGTCCGCCAAAACCGGCTGCCATGATCGCATTCTCCCAGCGCGCCGGAAGCGTAATCGCCACCGCGCCAAACACGGCAAAGCAGATGCCCATCACCGGCACCGTGCGGACGGAAAATGTGCCGCCGGTAATCACGGCAACGCCGTACATCATCAGCCAAACGCCGGGCAGCACGCTGTACATATGCTGCTCCATTAATAGCAAGGTCAACACGCCGCCCGCAGCGAGCGGCGGCACCAGGCTCAACGCGCACCTGCGCGCCGGAACCGATGCAGCCAACTTCTGCAGGCTTCCGCTCTTGCGCACCATCGCCCACAGCGCAATCAAAGCAGCCAGCAAAGCTTCGCCCAACCAGAGCAGCACCCAAACTACAGGAACGCTCACCGTGCGGGCCGCCAGCGCAGCTGCCAAAGCCGTCGTTCCCAAAACCACCATTCCCCATCCGGGAACGGCGGTGAACGACGTGGCGCTCTCCATCGTGTGCCGGATAAACTGGAGCTCATCGAGCGCGTCGCGAGCGGGAGTCGCAACTATCTCCGGGATCTCCGTAGACAAAACTCGACGGTGTCGAGGATTACGGCACTGCTGCATGAAAGCAAGAATGCGCGAAAGTACGCCAAAGTGTCAAGTACTTTGCGATCCAAATTGGCCATGCGTCTACAACGCTCGCGATACACCCATCAGCATCCCCGCCGTTCCTACTCCGCCGCAGAACGCGGCGATTTCCGGACCAGCCTGGTCGAGCAGTTCATTTCCTAGTGACATGTACCCGCGGATCGCGTCTTCATTGTTGAACTGATCGGTGTAATAAGTATTCGGCTCCTGGCTCAACTGCTTGGCGGTATCGATCATCGTGCGAAACAGCTCCGGCGTAAGTTGCCCATTTTGGGAAGGGATGATCCGCAGATCGGCGCCAAAAAGCCGCATCGTCTGCAGCTTCTCTTTGGCGAATCCGTCGGACGAAACCGGCACGAATTCATAGCCCTTGATTGCGCACACCAGCGCGAGTGAACTGCCGGTGTTTCCTCCCGTGTACTCCACCACGCGGATGCCCGGCCGCAAACTTCCGCGCGCCTCCGCGCCTTCAATCATCGCCAGCGCCATGCGATCTTTGTATGACCCGGTCGGGTTGTAATACTCGAGCTTCACAATTACGTCCGCCATGTCGCGGGATACTAACTTGCGCAGCCGCACAATTGGCGTGTGGCCGATCGCCTCCAGAACTGTGTTCTTGATATCGTTCCGCGATGTCACCGAGTTGACCGAAGCCGCCATAGATCCTCCGTTCTTTACACGACGTTGCCGGATATAGACGCTATACCGCACGACAAAGGCTCAGCAAATTCGTTTGCGCTCGGTCGAGCAGCCGCCGTGGGATTGCCGGACAGATCGTGATGTTTTTACTTTTGCTATGGCTTACGTTTAGAAGCGACAATGAACAAATTCGTGAGTCGAGCAGACTTACAAGTCACTATGAGCCTGTCATCCCGAGTCCGCCGCGGCGGACGAAGGATCTCCGCCGAGGATTCATCCGGAAGCGCGGCGTCCCGGTCTCACACGCGAGTTCCGCGCAAAAAGCCGGACGCCGCAATTTAAGTCTTTAGCATCGCTCGAGATCCTTCGTCCGCTGTGGCGGACTCAGGATGACATTTGATCAAGAGATCTTTTGTTGATTCGCCTTATAGCCTCACCAATGGCGAGGTAGTTGCTCAGCAGCTCACGAATGCACTTCGGTCCCTGACCTTTCGTTGTCTTTGGTATGTCGTCGAATAGAGCTAAGCTCTCACAGCGGTGTCTGTCTCGAAGGTAGCTCTTCATGATCGTTCCGGCAGCGACGGCATATCGTTCTCAGAGCTTGCAGGTGGCGCGGAGGATCTTGTGGTCCTCCCTATGCTTCGTTTTCGTTCTATCCATCAGACTCTCTGCCCAGACACCGGCGCCAAACGATGATCTTTCTACTCTTCGCCAGCAGGCTGCGGCGGGTGACGCGCAGGCGGAGTTCGCACTTGGGAATCGCTACTACCGTGGTCTCGGCGTTCCGCAGAACTACGATCAGGCGATCTCCTGGTATCGCAAATCCGCCAACCAGGGTTTTGCTCCTGCGCAGAATCAACTGGGCACCATGTACGAACACAAATGGGGAGTCGAGCGCGATTACAAGACTGCCGCAGCTTACTATCGGTCAGCCGCGAACCAGGGCTATGCGCCCGCCGAGTCCAATCTTGCTGCTATGTTCGAAAGTGGTCTCTACGTCAAGCATGATTTGAAGCAAGCCTTCGCCTGGTACAGCAAAGCGGCCGAGCAGAACTTCGCCGCCGCCGAAAAGGAACTTGGCTGGTTTTACCAGAACGGATGGGCCGTGAAGCGCGACTATGCGCAAGCTCTCTCCTGGTATCGCCGCGCTGCCGATCTTGGCAGTCTTGACGCCGAAAACCAGCTCGGCTACATGGCGGAAGAGGGATGGGGGCAGCCGCAGAGTTACGACGAGGCTCGCTCCTGGTATTACAAAGCCGCCCAACAAGGCAACAACACGGCTCAGGAAAACCTCGCTTACATGTACCAACATGGAACCGGAGTGCCGGTCGATTATGACCAGGCCCGCGCCTGGTATTACCTCGCGGCCGATCAGGGCAATGGCGACGCCTTCAACCAGCTTGGCTGGATGTACCAATTTGGGCAAGGCGTGAAACAAGATGATGGCGAGGCCCTGCGTTGGTATCAGCTTTCCGACCAAACCGGCAACGTGCACGGCCAGAACAATCTTCAGGCGTTCACCGAAGACCTGAAGTACGACAGGAATTTGGAAAACGCGATCAACGAGAAGGTGGACGATCCCGCGTTGCTACGCGCGCAGCGTTGGCAGGATATCCGCGACTTACAGGCGCGCATTACCGGGCTGGAATCCGACGCGGTGGAGCAGGACGACCTCGCCCACCAACTCGAAGGGATGGGCAACGACCAGCATGACTTCGTGAGCAAAACCTTCCACGCGATGGGTAATGTCGGCGCAGTCAAGTTTCATGTCGAGGCCGCCAAGTATCGCGCCGAGGCAGCCCGCCTGCGCGAGCAGCTCGGCCAGCTAGAGAATCAAAACGCCGGTAGTCCCTAAAAGGCTGTTGCTCTGGCAAGCGAAATGGCTTTCATCAATGAAGCATCAGGATGTTTGTGCTCATGAGAATGGGTGAGAGCTGAACAGTTATTTGTGGCTTGTTGCTTCAGAATCCGTAGGCTCAACGATGAGCTGTCCCTTCATGCGTCCATGCCCGAAGCCGCAGTGAACGCAGCACTTGAACGTATATGTTCCCGGCGTATGGGCCACGAACTCCACTGTCTGCGGGACATTCTTTTCGAGCCGTACACACTCCTCCTTTGAGGCGAACACGAGGCCAGGCGTGCTCTTGTCCTTCGCGCCGTCCGGATACGGATCAATTTGGAAACCGTGCGTTCGGTCGGTGGCGGTGATCTTCAAGCGCACCGTGGAGCCTTGCTTCACATGGATTGGCGACGGAGTGAAGTCATACTTCTTGGCCGTGACTTCGATGGTCTCAATGTTCTGTTCCGCTTGAACAGCGGGCGACGAACCGGCGTAGCTTGAGGCAGCGAGAAACATGATACCCAGGAAGAGGACGGCGGGTCGTCTCACTGTAGGCATTTAGTGACTCCTTTTCAGAACGAGGATCCTCAACGTCTGCTATTACCCATGGGCCGCGCTCGCCTTGACTGCGGGCTGTTTGGCAGGGGTTAACGCAATCAGCGCCACTCCTACGATGATCAGAGCCGGAATGTCGCCGAGCAGGTGTCCGCGTTCGGCAGAGCTGCGCAGCGCCTGCACCGTCATGATTCCGCCGTGTACCAGGCTGGACCATGCGGTGAAAGAAATGAGGCTGCGATGTTCCGAGGGATTGCGGGCCGCGATCAGCAAGAAAATTCCCAAAGTGGCATAGATGCCCAGGACCATCTGTTCATACTCCGGCTGATTCGGCTGCCAGCGCCAGCCGCTGGGCCATAAGTACATCATCAAGGGTAAACACCCAAAAGAAAAATCAAACCCACGAGCACCAGCACGGCTCTCAATGTCTTTTCTCGATTCATAAGCGCTCTCCACCATCGAAGTACCGGGTAATGGAGCGACAGCATAGGCCAGAAGTGCGGTGGGTGTCAAAAATAAGTTCCGAAGCCCCGAGGCCTCGAAGCTACGAAGCGGCGAGGCTGCGCGCTATCGCTAAGAAGTCTTCAGAGGCAAACCGAATTATCTTCGCCAGGGACATGCGACCAAGTACTCCGGGATCGCTGTTGCGTGGGCACGAATTATTCGCACTAACCGGCGGCGGACGAGTAGTGCAAGCGCATTCTGCACGGTTCGACGGGACAGGCCGGTTGACGTTGCGATTCGGCTGTGGCTGCTGCGCGTGCTACGACGCTCGGCACCTCGCGTCTGGGCCCACAAATGCATGTACACGATAAACGCAGCAGGCCGCCGGTCGTGCCCGGCTAAGTCGCGCATTAGTACATCCACCACATAATGATCGAGGCGCAGATAGGTTCGCATGCGCACAGTCTGCTATAGCACGCAATGCGCAGGCCAGTTGTTTTTGTGCGCGGAGAGGAGCTAAAGTGCATTTCGCATCACCGACATTCACGAGGTTTTCCGATGATCAAGGCAATGAAGTTCGCCAGCATTCCGGTAAAGGATCAACAACGGGCGCTGGAGTTTTATACGCGCAAGCTCGGATTTCAGGTCACCACCGACCAGCCCATGGGGCCAGGCCAGCGTTGGATCGAGCTTGGGCTGAACGGAGGCTCCGGCGTGGTGCTGTTCACAGCTCCAGGCCATGAAGACCGCATCGGCACCTTCAGCGGCATCTCCTTTTTGTGCGACGACGTGGAGAAGACGCACAAAGAACTGGCCCAGCGTGGCGTCGAGTTCGCGCAGACTCCTAAGAAGGAGTCGTGGGGAACGTCCGCGATCTTTAAGGACGTGGACGGGAACACGTTCGTGTTGTCGTCGAAATAAGCTCCGAAGCCGCAAAGCTGAACTGTGATCCGTTCATGTCTAAAGATTGCTTAATCATGCGGACGAGTGTGTGCCTGCGGCGCCAAGCCTCTCATCGCGGTTATGTCTTACAAATGCAGGCGTTTTGAGAACCGGTCGTGATCCGCAAGCGGAAGCTCTCCTAAACTGAACCTTTGCGATCCTGTATCCGCACGCGGATGGCTTCGTATCTTTTTTCCAGGCGGTCGAGATCGTCGTCCGAGAGTTTTTCGATGTCGATGAGTTCGTCCTCGGCTCCGGCGGTGGAGCGGATGATTTCGTTGAGCTTGAGGTTGATGGCTTTGGAGTCGCGGTTCTGGGCATGTTGGATAAGGAACACCACGATGAAGGTGATGACGTTAGTCCAGGTGTTCATGATGAGCTGCCAGGTATCGGAGTAGTGCATCCCCGGACCTCCAGCCAGCCATACGGCGATCGAGATCATCGCCACCACGAAAGCCCAGGGAGCTCCGACCAGATCGGCCGCGCGTCCGGCGAAGCGCGAGAAGAGTCCGGCATCTGAAGATTGCGGTTGCGTCATCCATCCCTCCGATAAATTCAATAGTTCTCATTTTTGGATGCTGGGCGCGGCGCATGTTGGCGTCGGAGTCCTCCCGGATCCATGCCAACGCGGCTCCCGCCGAAACTTCCCATAACCGATTTGCGTACAGTACGTCCAAACTCCATACAGGAGGGATGGAATGTTGGCCGATCTGCGGGATGCGCTGCGGCAGTTGCGGAAGGCGCCAGGATTTACGGCGACGGCTTTGATCACGTTGGCGCTGGGTATTGGCGCGACTACGGCGATCTTTACGCTCGTGCACCAGGTGATGTTGAAGTCGCTACCGGTGACGAAGCCGGATGAGCTATGGCGGATCGGCGACAAAGATCGGTGCTGCAACTGGGGCGGCTTCACCCAGGACAGCGACGGAGACTTTGCGCTGTTCTCGTTTGAGGCATACCGGAATTTTCGCGAGCACACGCCGGAGTTTATCGATTTGGCAGCGCTGCAGGCGGGCAACGCGCAGCTCGGCGTTCGCCGCGCGGGTTCGCAGGCGCCGGTGGACACCCGCAATGGCGAGTACGTCTCCGGGAATTTCTTCCGGACCTTGGGCATCCAACCGTGGATCGGCCGCATGTTCACCGATGCCGACGATCAGGAAGGCGCGGCGCCTGTGGCAGTGATGAGCTACCGCATTTGGCACGACAAGTACGGATCGGATGCTTCCATCGTCGGCGCTGGGTACCAGATCAATGGGCATCCGTTCACCGTGATTGGCGTGGCTCCGCCCGGCTTTTTCGGAGCGAAGCTGGCTGGGGGAGGCATGCCGGATTTGTGGCTGCCGTTGTCGACCGAGATCTTGATTGACGGGCAGGACGGACAAATACCGCGCATTAAGGAACCACGAGCCAACTTCCTGGATCTGCTAGGAAGATTGCATCCGGGAGTGAATCCCAAGTCGCTCGAAGCCAAGCTGCGGGTGGAATTTCATAACTGGCTGGCCAGCCATGTTCCCGAAATGGAACCAGGCGAAAAGCAACTCTGGCAGCAGCAGACGCTGCATCTTGTTCCCGGCGGCGCTGGAGTGACCGCGCTCAGAGATCAATACGAAGATGGGCTGAAGCTTCTGCTGATTGCGGCGGGATGTGTCCTGCTGGTGGCGTGCGGCAACCTGGCCAATCTGATGCTGGCGCGCGGGTTGAAGGACCGCGCGCAAACCTCAATCAGAGTCGCGCTGGGCGCGTCGCGCGGGCGAGTTGTTCGCAAATCGTTGGTGGAGTGCCTTCTGCTCGCCGGTTTTGGCGGAGTTCTGGGTATCGCTGTCGCGTACGCAGGAACACGATTGATTCTGCATCTTGCTTTCGCGAATGGCGGGCCGGATAACTATGTGCCGATCAGCGCCAGCCCATCTTTGCCTGTACTGCTGTTCACGCTCGGCATATCCGTTCTCACGGGAATCATCTTCGGAATTGCTCCGGCGTGGGTGACGTCACATTCGGATCCGGTGGAGGCACTTCGCGGTGCACAACGATCGGTCGGAGGTGGAAGCTCGTGGGCACAGAAGTCGCTGGTCATCGCGCAGGGAGCGATCTCCGTGGTGCTGCTCTCCGCGGCGGCTCTGCTGGGCCAAAGTCTGCGCAATCTTCAGCACCAGAATTTTGGATTCCAGACACAAGGCAGGTACATGGCGTCGATCAATCCTGAATTGGGCGACTACAAGGTCGAACAGATGGAGCCGCTGTTCCGGCAAATCGACGATCGCCTGCATCAGATTCCTGGAGTGCGGAATGTGTCCGCCGCACTGTATGCTCCGATGTCCGGCGATAGCTGGAACGAGGGCATCCGCATAGAGGGCCGACCTGAGCCTCCGGCCAAGGAAGATACAGGCGCAGGCTGGGCCACGGTAATGCCGGACTTCTTCGATACCATCGGCGCCAAGATCGTGCTGGGTCGGCCGATCACAGACCAGGATACTGCCGCGACTCGGACCGTAGCCGTGATCAACGAGGCATTCGCGAAGAAGTTCTTCAGAGATCAGAACCCGATCGGCCAGCATTTCGGGCCGAACAAGCTCAAGTATTCCGCGACGTACGAGGTCGTCGGCGTGGCGAAAGACATCCGCTACATGACGTACGACTACAAAGATCCGGTGCGTCCGATGTTCTGGACCTCGGAGGCGCAGATTGCGAAGTTCGATGATCCGGCCTTCGAAACTGGAGAAAAATCGTCACACTACTTGAGTGACATCGTGATCTGGGCACCGGGCAATCCGCCGGGCATGGAAGATCGCGTGCGCAAGGCGCTGGCGAGTATCGATCCCAATTTAGTTCTTTATGACGTCTATCCCTACGGCGAAGTTGTGAGCGGCCAATTCCAGCAGGAAGCCATGATTGCGACGTTGGTTTCGCTTTTCGGTGCCCTGGGGCTGGTTCTTGCTGCGGTTGGATTGTACGGAGTGCTGGCTTATATGGTCGAACAGCGGACGAGCGAGATTGGCCTGCGAATGGCGTTGGGCGCAGATCGCAGGCAGGTCACAAGACTGGTACTGCGCGGCGCGTTTCTGCAGATCGGCATTGGGCTGGCGATCGGAATTCCTGCCGCGATTGGAGCTGGAAGGCTGATGACGAGCCAGTTGTTCGGGGTCAGGCCGTGGGATCCCATCATGCTTGCGCTCGCTGTCCTGGCGCTCGGCTTGGCCGCAGCGCTCGCATCGGCGATCCCGGCGCGGCGCGCAGCGGGCGTGGAGCCGATGGTGGCTCTGCGAAACGCCTGATCGCTTTCGGACCCGAACCGCCGTTCGGACAGTCTAGGCTCCCTTAGGCGTTGCTGGGGGACGGCTAGGAGGAAAAACTTACGCGGTTGCTGCCCCGAGTGCTCGTTCGCCTTGTCTGAAACTCTGTCGATTCAGCAACTTACATTCTTGGCGCCGTGGAACGAAAGTTGCTGCTTTCCTGGCTAAGGCCGGAACTGCCGGAGCCTTCCAGGAGCATTTGCATGTCAACGGAAGAACGAGAGCAGATCGAAACTACTGCCCTAAACTCCTTTTCGATCCCCCGAGCGGGGTTTCTGGTTCTTGTGCTTGCGCTCTTTGTCGGCGTGGTGGGGTATGCGTTCCATGAGCATAGTCTGGCGGCGCAGGCTGCGAGCGAAAACGATCAGACTGCCTCAGAACTGAAGGCCACGCAAGCGCAGATGGACGCGCTCAGCGCGAAGCTGGATGCACTTAGCACGGCGCAGCAGGTGAAGGCGGAAATCGCTGTCCGGCACGCCGCTGCAGTGCACGCGCGTCGAGTCGCGGCGCGGCATGCGAAGCCCGATCCGCGCTGGGAACGTTTCCAGAACCAGCTCGACGCGCAGGGCAAATCGATCGACGCGACCCGATCGGAGCTGGCCGGCACGCGCACCGATTTACAGAGCTCGATCGCCAAGAATCACGAAGGCTTGGTCGCTTTGCAGCGTAAGGGCGAGCGCAACTACTACGAGTTTGATCTCACCAAATCGAAGCAGTTTTCTCATGCCGGGCCGGTGGGCATCAGCCTGCGCAAAGCTAACACGAAACATCGCTATGCCGATTTGGAACTGATGGTCGATGACAACGAGATCTCGAAGAAACATCTCGATCTCTATGAGCCAGCGATGTTTTATCCCTCCGATGAAGCGCAGCCGCTGGAGCTTGTGATCAACAGCATCAGCAAGAATCACATCCACGGCTACATTAGCGCTCCGAAGTACCGGGCGAGCGAACTGAGTGCGTCGTCGGCTCCGGCCGACGCCGCGTCTGGCGTAGTGGCCAGTGCGCCTCCGCAATTGCATGCGCGGCAGATTCCGCGATAACTCCGGGAGCCCGTGACAGTCAGTACCATTCGCCGTAATGAACGGGTCATACTGAGCGGATCGTCACCCGTTCCCTACCGGGAACGGTACTGACTTAGATCCCGGTCGCGCGGACTGCACGTATAAAATCGAACAGGTCTTCTCCAAAATAATCCTTGAGAGCATCTGTTTGAGCGCGGATCGACAATCTGCCCGGATCGGCATCGTTGGCGGCGGCATCGCTGGTCTTGCCGCGGGTTGTGCGCTCGCGGACTCCGGGTTCGCCATCACGATCTTTGAGCGGCGACCATTTGTGGGCGGTCGCGCCTCTTCTTACGAGCATCCTGGGACGGGAGAGGTTGTCGATAACTGCCAGCACGTCCTGCTCGGCAATTGCACGAATCTGCTGGATTTTTATAGACGCATCGGCGCGCTCGATAAGATTCGCTGGTTTGATCGGCTCACGCTGATCGAGCCTGGAGGGCAATCTTCGGAGATTCGCCCTTCAACACTGCCTGCCCCGTTCCACGCTTCGCTGTCCTTCCTAAGAGCTCCTGCCCTTTCTGCAGCCGACAAAATTGGGGTTGCCCGAGCGATGGCCTCGCTCATGCCGGCACTGCCTCCCGACAGCTCGATGAGTTTTCTGGACTGGCTGCACCTGCAGCGGCAGACCTCCGCCGCGATCGAACGATTTTGGAAGCCGGTGCTGGTGAGCGCGATCAACGAAGACCTGGAACGCATCTCGGTTCATTACGGCGCGAAGGTCTTTCGCGAGTCATTCTTGAAATCGGCCGAAGCGGGGCAGATGGGCATTCCGACGGTTCCGCTTTCCGAACTGTACGGCAAAGCGATCCACTATCTCAAGCAACGCGGTGGCCGAGTGCTGCTGCGAACCAATGTCGACGCCGTAACCACCGACTCGCAAGAAGCAGTCGTTGTGAACGGAGCGCAAACGCACCGCTTTGATTATGTGGTGTTCGCGGTTCCTTATTTTGTTCTGGGCAAACTTCTGCCTGCGGCAAACGGCGCCGGCGACCTCGCCGGCGAGTTGCGCGCGCAAATCTCCGGGTTCGAAAGCTCGCCGATTACCGGCATTCATCTCTGGTTTGACCGCGAGGTCACTTCGCTGCCGCACGCGGCGCTGCTGGACCGAACGATTCAATGGATGTTCCAAAAGTCCAAGCTCCAGCCGCAGCGCGAGCAAGGAGCAGGCAGCTATCTCGAACTGGTTGTCAGCTCGTCGAAGTCGCTGGTGGAGAAACCCAGGCAGGAGATCATCGATCTCGCGCTGCGCGAGTTGGCGGAGTTTTTTCCGGCTGTCGCTCAGGCGCAACTCGTCAAGGCTACCGTAGTGAAGGAAGTCCATGCCACGTACAGTGCGCTGCCGGGATCGGATTCGTATCGCCCGCACACAACGACGCCCTGGCTGCGTATCTTCCTTGCCGGCGATTGGACCGCGACAGGCTGGCCGGCCACGATGGAAGGTGCGGTTCGCAGCGGATATCTCGCTGCGGAAGCGATCGCCGATGCCTCCGGCCCCAGTAAAAGATTTCTGGTTTGTGATCTCCCCGCAAAGGGTCTCATGAAATTCTTCGAGCACCGGTAGAGCCGCGGACCGCGGTCGCTGGTCAGCAAATTTTTCTTTTTTGCGCAGCAGCTCTCTTCGCATCTAACCGCGTGTGACTACAGAATGTGCTCAACCATCGAAGACCAGGGTGCTTTTCGTGGACGACGAGAGGGCCATCCGGCTCACCTTGCCCGCGATTTTAGAGCAGCAGGGCTTCGCAGTATCTGTTGCCGCTTCCGTCCCGGAAGCACTCGATTGTATGAAACGCGAGAGCTTCGACATTCTGCTCACTGACCTGAACATCGGCGCGCCGGCGGACGGCTTTATCCTGGTGAGCGCGATGCGCCGCATCCAGCCGCATGCCGCCACGTTCATCCTGACCGGCTATCCCGATTTTCAGACTGCGCTGGAAGCCATTCGCAAACAAGTGGACGACTACTTCGTCAAGCCTGCGGACATTCCTGCGATGGTGGCTATTCTGCGAGAGAAGGCCGCTCATCCGCGCCGGGCGGTCCCGACGCCGTGCAAGCAGGCGTGGATGGTGATCAAAGAAAATGCCGGCGAAATCGTTCGTCGCTGGATTCGGGAGGTGGAAGCGGATCCACGCCTGAACTCGCTGCCGTTGCCGATGGAAGCCCGCGTCGATCGCTTGCCGCTGCTGATCAACGATCTCGCCCACGCCCTCGAATCCGGCGCAACGCAAGTGCCGCAAGAGTCCCTGAAGACGGCGGCTGTACACGGCCACGCGAGAGCGCAGCAGGGATACACGATTCCACTGCTCGTGGCCGAAACCAGGATCCTGCATCGGATGATCGCGGCGGTCTTGCAGGAAAACCTGATGAGCATCGATTTAAGCTCAGTGATTCCTGAGGCTCTTAACCTCGGTGAATACCTTCAAGCGCTACTGGAAGAATCGATTCGAACGTTCGAAGTTGATAGGCCATTGCGGCAACTACCGCGCAACACCACCCGTCCCGAACACACTCGGGGCAAACGCGCTAAAGCCGGGTAAGCTTTCTTCTCTATCGAGCAGAGACGCAGGCCCCTGCAGTTTGGCTGCGTCCCCGCATTGGACCGTCACTGGCAATCCGAGCACTGCCGTTCCGCAAGTCCGGAGAGTACCGGAGAAGGCGGGGGCGGAGGGCTGGGAGGATTCGGGTTCGTGGAAACCAATAGCAATCGGTTTGGGTCGATGAAATAGAACGCGTAATTCGAGCTGGACGAGCCCAGAGCGATGGAACCGATACCTCGGCCGTTGTTCCCAATCGTTAGGCTTCCTTGGACACTTTGCGTGGAAGTTGGGGGATTTGCCCCAGCAACAGCTACGTCCGCCATGCCGGAAAGCACACCGAAACCAGAAGTGCTGAGTTGGCCGGTTGCTGCTTCGGGTGCGGGGCCAGTCGGATTCGCTCCTGCGAGCACGAAGTCGAAGCCGCCGGAAATCTGCTGAAATCCACCCTGCTGCTGGAACAGGTAGCCGGTCGCCACAGCGGTGGCATCAGCCTGCATCACCACGCCCTGCTTTGCCGAAGCCAGCCAGACAATAAAGGTCGAAGTTCCATCCGAAAACTGCACGCGGCCATTGACACCCACACTGTAGTTAGCACTCGCGCCAAAAGGAGTTCCGCTGTCGGAAGATCCATTGCTGGACGTTCCGGCGTTGTTCTGGTCGAAGACTCCGTTGGCGAAGGCTCCAGCAGCGTTCGTGTCGAACCGTCCAGCCTCGGTGTAGGGACCGCCTCCTGGAGCCGCAGTGCCACTTACGGCAAAGACGCTCGTTCCCAGTGTGCTGTTGCTGAAGGTACCGCTTTGGGCTAGAGCGATGCCGGAAGTTCTGGTTGCACCGGGATCCATCTCTAACAGCGCGAGCGTGGAGGCGTCGACGATGTAAAACGAAAAGGTTCCATTGGTAAGCGTGAGGGTGCCATGTCCTGCTGATCCGAGAAGGTCGGTCCCGGTCAGAGCGGCAGTAGGCGATACCGTGCCACCGGCGTTCGAGTCAATAGAGCCCGTGACAGTTCCACTGGCAAGATTCATGACACCGACAGAGGCCGTAGCTGCCGCGCCTTCACCCAACAAACTGAAAACGTAGTTGCCGCTGACGCTGCCGATGGCGCTCTGGTCCTGAAGGCGGAGAATGCCGGAAGTTACGGCCGCACCATCCGACTCGATGATCTGCCCGCGCGCGCCCGAGGTCAGCACGAAGGAGAAGGTGGGACTACCTGCAGTGTCGCTGATCGTCGCGGTACCCCGTCCATCGGCGCCGATGGTGTAGGTTCCCGTAAAGGGAACATTGGGCACAGGAGCGCCGGAAGCCGAGTTGATGTCTTCCACGCCGGCTGTGATGTTCCCCTTTCCGTCCGCCTGGAATGTGCCGCCATGCGCCGAGAAACCGGAGCCGGAAGCATTGTCCGGCTGCGCTGCCAGAAACACATAAGTGCCGTTCAGACTTAAAGTGCCAAATTGTGGACTGACGGTCGCCGTCGCCGTAAAGACGGTATTCGCCTGCGAGATAGCGTTCACATTGATGGCCCCGAGCGGCGGCGATGCCGGTGCGGTGTAAAGACCGGAATCGGTGATGGTCCCAAACTTGGCATTGCCGCCCACAATTCCATTCACATTCCAGGTGACTGCGGTGTTGGTGGGGCCGCTGACGTTCGCGGTGAACTGCTGCGTTGTGCCCGCCGGCAGAGTAACCGAGGGAGGTGTGATGGTAATGGTCACCGAAGGTGCGGTAAGGGTCACGGTTGCGGTGGCAATTTGTGTAGCGTCAGCCTGAGAGACTGCGTTCACGGTCACGGTTCCCGTTGTGGCCGTGCTACCTGGAGGCAGCGTCGTTGGAGCGGTGTAGAGACCTGTGGTGCTGATCGTGCCAACGACGGAATTGCCGCCCACTGTACCGTCGACATTCCAGCTGACGGCGGTGTTGGTCGTGTTGGTGACAGTCGCAGTGAACTGCTGTGTCGCCGCGCCGGCAGCCAATGTCGCGGTAGTCGGCGAAATCGTAACTGCAACAGTTGTACTCGGAGGAGTGCTCTTTTTCCCTCCACAACCGGCCCAGAAGAACACCATCAACACCACAAGAAAAAGAAGTCGACGCATTCAGTCCTCAAACAGCAGCAATTAGCAACTAGCGATTAGCAAAGATAACTACTCAGCTCTGCGAAACGCAGAGGAGCTATTTAGGAATTGTAAAGGCAGCGAAGCGGGTACAGACAACAGCCATGCGCAAAATGGCCAAGTCATCGCGATTAATGGGGACATTCGAACCAGGTCCATCGCGTCCACCCAGTCCACTACGTCCACCGCATATTTCGCGTGAATAACTAGTGGCTCTATGGCCCTACACTGCACTTAAGCGGTTCTGGCCGCGCCGAAGGCTCGCTGCAGACAGGCATAGCGCGCCGCGCCGAGCAGACCGGCGTCATCGTTGAGCACAATTTTTACTGGGATGTCCTGGAGCAGCGCTCTCATGCGACCTTTATCAAGAAAGGCCTGCATGAATTCCGGTCCCTGCATGAGAGGGACAATTTTGGCGGCGATGCTGCCGCCCAGGAACATGCCTCCGAGCGACATAAACTTCAATGCGCAATTGCCGGCTTCGGCGCCATAGACGCTGACGAAGATGGAAAGGGCTTGCTCGCAAATCGAAGCCTTCTTCTCCAGCGCGACTTGTGAAATCAAAGCGGGAGGATCTTTGGCTGCACTCATCTGTTCGCGCAACCAAGGCGGTTCTTCTGCTCGCTTCGTGTCTCGCAGGAAGTCATAAACGTTTTTGATACCCGGACCGGAGAGGATGCGCTCGTAGCTTACAGTCGGATAATGTTTCAGCAGATATCGCAGCAGTTCGATTTCTACTTCGTTGCGCGGAGCGAAGTCGGTGTGTCCGCCTTCGCAGGCGAACGGGTGCTGGCGGAAGCCATCCCAAAGCAGACCGGCTTCGCCCAGTCCCGTTCCCGCTGAGATCACCGCAGTGTTGCCTTCCGCATCTCCAGAGCCGGGGCTGAGCGTGATGAAGTCTTTCGATTCGAGTGAGATGAGGCCGTACGCCCAAGCTTCCAAATCGTTGATCAACGCGACGTTTTTCAGGTTCAATTGATGGGCTAGATCGCGCGAATCGATCGTCCAGGGAAGGTTAGAAATCTTGCTCCGGCCGCTGCGCACGGGACCAGCGACGGCGAAGCAGGCATGCTGCGCGGGTATTCCCTCACTGCGAACAAAAGAGCCGACGATTTCGCACAGGCTCCTGTGCTCGTGACTCTCGTAAATCTTCTCCACCACGATCGGGAGCTTGTTGCCTTCGGTGCGGAAAGCCGCCACCCGGCTGTGCGTCGCGCCGATGTCTCCAGCAAGGATCATGACTTTATTGTCCTCCAAACGCGGCCATCACGTGCAAGCAGTTCGTCGGATTCCTTCGGCCCCCACGTCCCCGCATCGTAGTTCGGGAACTTGCGCGCAGGAATCGCGCGCCAAACATCGAGAACCGGATCGACGACGCTCCAGCCAGCTTCCACCATGTCTGCCCGTTGAAATAGTGTGGTATCTCCGATCATGCAGTCGTAGAGCAGAATCTCGTAGCCGGTCTTCGGTTCGGACTTGAAGTACTCGGCATACTCGCAGCTCATGTCAACGGAGCCGACGCGGACGGTCGATCCCGGAATCTTCGCGCCAAAGCTCAGCGACATGCCTTCTTCCGGCTGAATCTGGATTACGAGTTGGTTGGTGCGCGCTTTGTGTCCTGGAGAATCCTGAAACAACGGGATCGGAGTGCGCTTGAACTGGATCACGATTTCGGTGTGCCGCTCAGCGAGACGCTTGCCGGTGCGGACATAAAACGGCACGCCGGCCCAGCGCCAGTTGTCGATCGAGAGCTTCATCGCGACGAAGGTTTCGGTTCGCGACTCTGGAGAGACGCCTGGCTCTTTGCGATAAGCAGGGACAGTTACTCCATCCACGAGTCCATCGCCGTATTGTCCGCGAACTGTGTTCTGCAGCACATCGTCGGGTTCGAACGGCTGCATGGCATGAAGCACTTTGGCTTGCTCGTCGCGCACGGCTTCGGAACGAAACGAACCCGGCGGCTCCATCGCGGTCAAACTGATGAGCTGCATGACGTGGTTGGGAACCATGTCACGCATCGTGCCTACGTTATCGAAATAGCCGCCGCGACGCTCAACGCCGACGGTCTCAGCGTTCGTGATCTGCACATGATCGACGTAGCGCCCGTTCCACAGCGGCTCGAAAATACTGTTGCTGAAACGAAAGACCAAGAGATTTTGTACTGTCTCTTTGCCCAGGTAGTGATCGATGCGGTAGATCTGATCTTCCTGCAACGCGCTTTGGATTTGCGCGTTGAGAGCCTTCGCCGATTCGAGATCGTGGCCGAACGGCTTCTCGATGATGACCCTGCGCCAGTGACCATCTCCCTCACCGCCCAAACCGCACGCGCCGAGCTGCTGCACAATTTGCGCAAAGAACTTCGGCGCCGTCGCGAGGTAAAAGAGGTAGTTCCCCTGCGTGCCATACTCAGTGTCAACCTGGCTGAGGCGGTCGCGAAGTGTCGTGAACGTCTCCGCCTTGCCAAAGTCGCCGCGTTCATAATGCAAACGCTCGCGAAACCAGGTCCACGACTTGCTGTGCCGATCCTCTTTATCCTTATCTAGGAACTGAAGAACCTGATCACGAAAGCTTTCCGCGGAGAGATCATCGACTGACACACCGACCACGGCAAAGTTCGCTGAAAGCAATTTCTCTTTAGCAAGGTTGTACAGCGCCGGCACTAGCTTGCGCTTCGTGAGATCACCGGCGGCGCCGAAAATGACCATCACACATGGTCCGGCGGGACGGTCAGTCGGCTGGAACTCCTCCTCTATCGTCGCCGCCGCGGTAATGGGCAAATTGTCGATCACGTGCAGAAGATTGTAGGCTGTGCGCGGAAGTTTCAGGAAAGCGGTGAAAGTCGAGTCAGCGAACGCAAACAATTCAGGAGTGGAAGAAGTCTCACATCCGTTAGGTCCTCGAAAAACTTTTTCTGATTCTTCTTGACATGGCAGGCAATCAGGCCCAATATCTTGGGGTAGATGTTGGAAGTACGCTATAGGCGGAGCAGCTCAGACGGGCGCTCTTAAACGTCAGCGAAACACCTTCCAAGGAGGAACACCAACATGCCCATGAAAAAGAAGGCCACAAAGAAGAAAGCGGCGAAGAAGAAATAACTGCCGCTCCGGCAACACTGATTTGCGGCCTTCGCCAAGCGAAGGCCTTTTTCATTTGGCTTTTATGCCGTTATTCCATGCTTTGAGGCCGCAAAGCTGGTTGACCTTCGGTCGGAGGCGAAATAGTATGCGCTTCGTGGCAGCGAAGAAGCCTGGCAAACGACAATCCAAGCACAAACCTACGTCGGAGATCGCGATTCCCGACAAGCTCTACTTCCGCATCGGCGAGGTGGCGAAGCTCTGCTCGCTGCCTGCCTATGTTCTCCGTTTTTGGGAAACCGAATTTCCGCAGCTCAAGCCGAACAAGAGCAGCACGAACCAGCGCCTCTATCGGCGCAAGGACGTGGAGAACGTTGTGCGCGTGAAGCGGCTGCTCTACGAAGAGGGATACACGATTCCCGGAGCTCGGCAAATGCTCAAGTCGGAAGCTCGCCAGGATCACAAACAGTCAGCGCTCCCATTTCAGGAAGCGACCCGGACAGCCGAGCTGCGCGACATCAAGCAGGGGCTGCGGGACGTTCTGGGGATTTTGTCGGGAAAATCTGGTTCACCACAGAGACACAGAGTCACAGAGAAGACCGGGAACTAAACCCCATAGGAGGCTCCACGTACCGGTAGATGTTCGGATTATTTTCTATTCCGCTTTTCTCTGTGTCTCTGTGACTCCGTGGTGAAAGGCTTTTCTGGAACTTGACACGCAAAACCATCTCCCTGTAATGTCCGCCTCTCAGTTCGATGACGGACTCCGCCGCTACTTCACGTTCGCTTCAGCCTGATGTTGCCCTACTGCGTTGGCTCGCGCTCATGCTCACGCCGGGCATGGGACCGACCCGCGGACATCGCTTGGTTCAGCATTTTGGCAACGTAGAGCGTGTCTTCTACGCCTCTCTCACAGAGCTTGAGGCGGCGGGATTGCCGGCCGTTTCCGCGCAGTCGATTGCGCTCGGCAAATCGTATGCCGCAGCGGAAGAAGAGTTCATGAAGGCGCGCGACTGCGGCGCGGAGATTGTCACCTTCGATGACCAGCGTTATCCGCAACGGCTGAAGCAGATTTACGATCCGCCGCTCGTGCTCTATCTTCGCGGCGATGTCTCGTTGCTAAAGCAGGCCGCAATTGGGGTTGTCGGCACGCGACATCCAACGCCGTACGGCATGGGCATGGCCGAGCGGCTCGCCAACGACCTTGCTTCACGCGGCATGGTGATCGTCAGCGGCATGGCGCGCGGAGTGGACACGAGCGCACACCGCGGTGCGCTCAACGCCAAAGGCAGGACAGTTGCCGTTTGGGGCACAGGCATTGACGTGCCGTATCCGCGTGACAATCGGCGATTGGCTGAGGCAATCATCGCGTCGGGGGGAGCGCTGGTATCCGAGTTTCCTGTTGGCAGTTTTGCCGCGCCGCAAAATTTCCCAATTCGGAACCGGATCATCAGTGGATTGTCCTTAGGCGTGCTGGTCGTGGAAGCCGGTGAGTACAGCGGAACCAGGATTACCGCGCGTTGCGCGCTGGAGCAGGGGCGCGACATTTTCGCTGTCCCCGGCAACGTCACTAACCGCAATTCCTGGGGGCCTAACACATTGATTAAACAAGGAGCTAAGCTGACCGCGACATGGGAAGACGTTTGGGAAGAGCTGCCCACGGAGATTAAACTGCAGCTCGAAGCCAACTGGCGGCTTGAATCCGCCAAGCCGCAAGAAGCATCTCTATTCGCAGATTCGCAACTCTCTCCTCACGAGAAGCGCATATTCGCGCTGCTCAAGCCTGATGAAACCACGCAGCTCGACGAAATCATCGAGAAGCTGGAAGCGCAAGTGTCGTCCTCAGAAATCTTCTCCGCGCTCTTCGAACTGGAGCTCGCAGGCAAGATCAAGCAGTTGCCGGGGAAAAATTATGTAAGAAGCTTCTGAGCTGGTGCCGAAGCTTCCAGCTATCAGCTACCAGCTTCCAGCTTCCAGCAAAATCGCACAATGGGAGAGTCACGACAATGTCGGATTTCAGGCAGCTTGATGTTTGGAACAAGGCGCATGAGATAACACTTTTGATATATCGAATCACGAAAGTGTTTCCCTCTGAAGAACGATTCGGCCTGAGCAGCCAGATGCGTCGCTGCGCGGTCTCGATAGGTTCGAATCTCGCTGAAGGAAGAGGCCGTCACGGAGATGCCGAATTCGGCAGATTCATTCAGATCGCCGTTGGATCTGCATATGAGTTGCAATATCAGCTATTGGTGGCCAAAGATTGGTTATCTAAGCAGTGGTGAACACCGAGGAATTCATGAAGCGCTGGACGAAGTTTGTCGAATGCTCTGGTCGTTGCAGGGCAAGGTGAAGGCCACCGCGGTGAGTAAGAAGTAAGCCGGAAGCTGGCGGTTGGAAGCTGGTAGCTCCGCAGCTAGGTAGCCTGCTCCGACCCGCTCATGATAGTTTCCAGAAGAAAGAAATCCATAAGGAAGAAGCATTGCCCAAATCCCTCGTCATCGTAGAATCGCCGGCGAAAGCTAAGACGATCAATAAATATCTAGGCAAGGATTATGAGGTTGAGGCCTCGCTTGGCCATGTGAAGGACTTGCCGAAGAGCAAAATTGGTGTCGATCTCGATAACGACTTCGAGGCCGAGTATGTCGTCATTCCCGGCAAGGAAAAAGTTCTCACCAACCTGAAGAAGAAGGCGAAGAACGCCAGCGCGATCTATCTAGCGCCTGACCCGGATCGAGAAGGCGAAGCCATCGCCGCGCATTTGTTCGAGGAACTCGGCGACTCCAAGCCGAAGAGGAAGCGTAGCTCGGGCACGCCGATTCATCGGGTGAGTTTCAACGAGATCACGCAGAAAGCTGTGCGCGCTGCATTCGAGCATCCTCGCGACATCGACTGGAACCTCGTCGATGCACAGCAGACGCGGCGCGTGCTCGACCGTATCGTCGGCTATCAGATTTCTCCACTGCTCTGGGACAAAGTTCGCCGCGGGCTCTCTGCGGGACGTGTGCAGACCGTCGCTCTGCGTCTGATTGTCGAACGCGAGCGCGAGATCAAAGCCTTCGAGAAGAAGGAATATTGGACGATCGACGCGCACCTCTCCGGTGCTAAGCCTCCGGCGTTTGATGCGCGGTTTATCGGCATAGGCGGTGACAAGACCGAGATCCCAAATGGGGAAGAGTCGGAAAAAATCACTGGCGCTCTCCGAGCCGCCGAGTGGAGCGTTAGGTCGGTCGAGAAGAAAGAACGCCGCCGCAGCGCGACTCCGCCGTTCACGACCAGCAAATTCCAGCAGGACGCCTCGCGCAAGCTTCGCTTCAGCGTGAAGCGCGCGATGATGATCGCGCAACGCCTTTATGAAGGCGTCGAAGTCGGCGATGAAGGCTCGGTCGGCCTAATCACCTACATGCGTACCGACTCGACGCGTGTCTCGCAGGATGCGCTCGACGAAGTCCGCGAGATGATCGGTTCCAACTTTGGTCCGGAGTATCTGCCGGAGACTCCGAACGTTTACAAGTCGAAGAAGGAAGCGCAGGAGGCGCACGAAGCCATTCGCCCGTCGTCGGTGATGCGGCATCCCGATTCGGTGAAGCAGTATCTGCACGAAGACGAATTCAAGGTCTACAAGCTCATTTGGCAGCGATTTGTCGCCTCGCAGATGCTGCCGGCTGTGTTCGATCAGACTGCGGTCGATGTGGACGCTATTGCCGATCGCACCTACAACTTCCGCGTGACCGGATCGGTGTTGAAGTTTGACGGCTTCCTCAAAGTTTACGAAGAGTCCAAGGAAGGCAAGGACGAAGAAGACGAGGCGCTCAAGCATAAGCTGCCTCCGCTCGAAGAAGGCCAGAAGCTCACGCTGAAGGAGCTGAAGCCGGAGCAGCATTTCACTGAACCTCCGCCGCGTTACAACGAAGCTTCGCTGGTGAAGGACCTCGAGGAGCGCGGCATTGGCCGTCCATCCACTTACGCGGCGATCATCGGTACGATCCAGGAGCGCCAGTACGTACAGAAGATTGGCGGCAAGTTTATTCCAACCGAAATCGGACTGGTCGTCACCGATTTGCTGGTCAAAAACTTCCCTGAAATTTTTGATCTGCAATACACAGCGCGGCTCGAAGAAGAACTCGACGAGATTGAGGAAGGCAAAGAGAAGTGGACCGACGCGATGTCGGACTTCTACAAGCGCTTTGAGAAGAACCTGAAGTATGCGCAAAAGCACATGGAAAATGTGAAGCGCATGGAGAAGCCAACCGACGAGAAATGCGAGCGCTGCGGCTCGCCGCTCGTGCTCAAGTGGGGCAAGTTCGGCTCGTTCTTCGCGTGCAGCGCATACGACAAAGAAGATCCCAACAGCTGCACCTTCACCAAAGAGAACGCGATCGATCTTCCCGATTTGGAAAATGCCGATCTTCAGGAGACGTCACAAGAAGAATATTGCGAGAACTGCGGAAGGACGATGGTCCTCAAGCGCGGACGCTTCGGCCAGTTCATGGCCTGCACCGGCTATCCCGAATGCAAGACCACGCGTCGGCTCGATCAAGGCAAGCGCGTGCCCGATGTTCCGCTCGAAGAGATCTGTCCGAAGTGCGGACGCAATATGGTCCTGCGCCACGGACGTTATGGGGAGTTCATCTCCTGCAGCGGCTATCCGGAATGCAAGTACGTGAAGCAGAACTTCATCGGTGTAAAGTGTCCGCAGTGCAAAGACGGAGAGCTGGTCGAGAAGAAAGCGCGTCGCCGCGGCAACATCTTTTACGGCTGCTCGAATTATCCAAACTGCGATTTCACTTCGGCGTATAAGCCGGTGGCGGAAAAATGTCCGGAGTGCGGCAGCCAGTATCTGCTGGAGAAGAATCTCAAGGCGGGAACGTTCCTCGTATGTCCAAACAACAAGCGCACTGCTGCGGAAGAAGAGGAGCCGAAGCCTAAGAAAAAACGCACAGCGAAAGGCAAAGCCGCGCCCGCTTCAGAAACCGCGCCGGTGATCAAGTGCGACTACTCGAAGCAGATCGAGAAGGCCCCGATAGCCGTCGCATAATCCATTGTCATTCCGAATTCGCGCAAGCGGGAGAGGAATCCCTACCCCCGGCAGTTACTCCCGGGGTAGGGATTCCTCTCCCGCTTCGCGGCATCGGAATGACAAGACTGCTCCAGCTTATTTACCATAACCCTTCACAACCATTTTCCTGAGGAGTTCCCTTATGTCCAACGAAAAAGTCAATTCTCCCGGCATGACCAGCAAAGCCACCTACGGCGACGCGGAGATCATCCTCCGCCTCTACGAACTTCGTCGCGAGCCCGTGATGCGCGAAGCGCGCAAGTTCATGGCCTTCGATTGGTGGCCGGAGAACTTCGACGATTTTGTGAAAATTTCTACTGCCGGCGGAAAGGAATATGCCTATTTCCGGCAGGTGACCTCTTACTGGGACATGGCCATGTCGTTCGTCGCCCGCGGCGCGCTCGATCCGAATCTCTTCATGGACAATGCCGGCGAGATGTTTTTCCTTTATGCGAAGCTGAAGGTAATCGTTCAAGGAATGCGCCAGAACAATCCGAACTTTTGGAGACGAGTGGAAGAGTTCGTTCTGGGCAGCCCGGAATCGCTGGCGAAACTGCGCGCGGTCGAGACGAATGTCGAGCGCATGCGCGAAAAAATCCGATCGAAAACGGCAGTAGCCTGAAGGACAGCAACTAGCAATTAGCTCACACAACATCATCAACCAACCAGCAGCAGAACAACAGCGGCGAGAAACGATGGCGAGGCAAAACGAGAAACATTCCAGTGGAAGACGAGCTTGTGCGAGACGAGCACATGCAAGTTTTGCCAATCGCTAATTGCTAATCGCTAGTTGCTGCCTTGCTGCCTTTGCGCAAGGAGAAAACCTATGGCAACAGCAACTCCGCTGCAAATGCAAAGTGCAGTCAGTCAATTCCTCGCAACTCCGAAAAGACTTCTGATCGATGGCAAGTGGGTCGGAGCCGCTTCCGGCAAAACGTTCACTTCTGTCGATCCCTCAACCGGCGAACCGCTGGCTACCGTCGCCGAAGGAGATAAGGCCGACATCGATCTAGCGGTGAAAGCGGCACGACGCGCTTTCGAAGAAGGTCCATGGTCCAAGATGTCGCCCAGCGAACGCGGGCGAATCATCTGGAAGATCGGCGACCTGATCGAAAAGAACACCGAAGAACTCGCCGAACTGGAAACACTCGACAACGGTAAGCCGATTTCCATTTCCCGTGTAGCTGACGTGCCGCTCGCCGCCGATCTCTTCCGCTACATGGCTGGATGGGCGACAAAGATTGAAGGTACAACAATTCCGATCAGCGCCGGCAATCAGTTCCTCGCCTACACTAGGCGCGAGCCGATCGGCGTTGTCGGACAAATCATTCCCTGGAATTTCCCGCTGCTGATGGCCGCTTGGAAGATCGGACCGGCTCTCGCGACCGGCTGCACGATCGTGCTCAAACCTGCCGAACAGACGCCGCTCTCCGCTCTGCGTCTGGGCGAACTCGCGCTCGAAGCCGGCGTCCCTGCGGGCGTTCTGAATATCGTCACTGGCTATGGCGAGACGGCGGGGGCCGCTCTGGCCGCGCACCCTGACGTGGACAAAGTCGCCTTCACCGGATCCACCGAGGTGGGCAGGCTCATCGTCCATGCAGCTGCGGGCAATCTGAAGAAAGTCACCCTCGAACTCGGAGGCAAGTCCCCAAATGTCGTCTTCGATGATGCTGATTTGTCCTTTGCGATCTCGGGGGCGGCCAACGCAATCTTCTTTAATCACGGACAATGCTGCTGCGCCGGCTCTCGCCTTTTTATCGAAGACCAGATTTTTGACAAAGTTGTGGAAGGCGTCTCCGAGTCGGCGAAGAAGATTCGCATCGGTCCGGGCATGAATCCGAAGACCAATATGGGACCGCTCGTTTCAGAAGAGCAGTTCCAGCGCGTCTGCGGATACATGGAAGCTGGCCTGAACGAAGGCGCGAAGGCTGTCGTCGGCGGAAAGAAGCTTGAGGGCAAGGGGTACTTTGTCGAGCCGACGGTGCTCGTGAACACCACTCCGCAGATGAAGGTTGTTCGTGAAGAGATCTTCGGGCCGGTAGTGACAGCGATGCCGTTTAAGAGCATCGACGAAATCACTGCCGAAGCGAACAACACGAACTACGGTCTGGCTGCCGGCATCTGGACGCGCGACATCGGCAAAGCCCACGCGCTCGCCCACAATATCAAAGCCGGCACCGTGTGGGTCAACTGCTACAACGTCTTCGACGCAGCCATGCCCTTCGGCGGCTACAAGCAATCGGGCTGGGGCCGCGAAATGGGCAAGCAATCGCTGGAGCTTTACACCGAAGTGAAATCGGTGTGCGCCAGAATCAACTGAACGCTGTGCAAGTATCGAAAGCGTTGTCATCCTGAACGCAGGCGCGTCTTTTGCGCCGGAGTGAAGGATCTTGTGGTTGCTTTTCGCTAAGGCTACGAGAACGCAAGGTCCTTCGCCCGCCTCGCGGGACTCAGGATGACATCGCTTATCTATTCCGTATGGCATTGGTCATCCGCTCCTCCGACATCCATGCCGCCGGCTGCTACACGACTTCGAAAATCCGCAAAGGTACGCACGTCGTCGAGTATGCCGGCCCGCGCATCTCGCCCGAGCGCGCGGACGAAATCTATGACGGACGTTCGACGACGTATCTCTTCGGCCTGCGCAACGGCAAACAGATCATCGACGGACACAGCATGGCCATGTTCCTCAATCACTCCTGTGATCCAAATTGCGAAACCGATGAGATCGATGGGCGAGTCTGGATCATCGCTCTTCGCGACATTGAACACGGAGAAGAGCTGACCTACGATTACATGCTTTACGACGGCGCCGAAGACGATCCTGCGCCTTGCTACTGCGGATCGAAAAAATGCCGAGGCACGATGTACTCGCCAGAAGAGATTCGCCGCCAGAAACGAATCAAGAAAAGCGGAGCGATGAAGCCCGCGTGAGCGCCAGCTTCTCCCATACTCAGAGGCGTTACAATGGGCAGCACCGATGTGGCTGAAGCGAACATCTGACGAGCCGGCTCGCGGGCTCGAGCAATTGGGCCGATTGGAATCGGAATTGATGGAGCGTCTCTGGGCGCGCGGCGAACTGAGTGTTCGCGACCTCTACACCGAACTTGCGCCGCGTCTTGCCTACACCACGGTCATGACTACTCTGGACCGCCTGTTCAAGAAAGGTCTGCTGGAGCGCCGAGCTGTCGGTCGTGCGTTTTTCTATTCTCCCAAAATGGACCAGCAGCAGTATAAGCAGCAACTCGCGCGTCATCTGCTGGGCATAGCTTTTGCGGAAAAAGGTGATCCAGGGATTGTGCTTTCTTCGCTCGTCGATTACGTGAGCGACTCGGATCGCAAGCTGCTCGACGAGCTCGACGAACTCATTCGTGCGAAGAAGCGCAGTCTGAGAAGGCGAGGGCATTGAGTATGTATGCCACGCTTCTGATTTCCGTTTGCCTCGCGGTGTTTGCGCTGTCGCTCGTTGCAGGATTGCTGCTGGTGCGCGCGTCTCTATTCGTACTGCCGTTGCCAACTCGCACGCGCAGCTTCTCAGGACTACTATTCGCCACGCGCATGGCGCCATTTACGCTCGCCGTTCTAATCAGCCTGGGTTTGGCGCTGCCTGCTTTTGTGGTTAGCGAACCCTGGAACAGCGGAGAGACGCCTAGCGTTCGTCTCGTGGCGCTGGGCGCATTCGGAGCTGCCGTTACAGCGATTTTCCTCGCCCGGTATTTTCGCCTCATTGTGCGAAATCGTCGCGTGGTTTCATTGTGGCAAACCCGAGGTGAGCGCGTGCGCCTGGCTGGAGTCTCTGTGCCGATCTTCTCCATTCCTGGCGACTCGGCGCTATTGGCGGTGGCAGGAATTTGGCGCCCCACAGTGTTCGTCAGCGAACGCATTCTCGCGGAACTCACGGCTGAGGAGATGCGAGCGGCTGTCGCACACGAATCCGCTCACATTCATTCTTTCGATAATTTCAAGCAGATGCTGTTGCGCTGCACCCGCATGCCGGGATGGTTTGGTTTTGCGGCAATCGAGCGTTCATGGTCGGAGTCGGCGGAACTGGATGCCGATTGGCAGGCGCTGCGCAGCGGAGTCTCGCCGCTGGAGCTTGGCTCCGCGATCGTGAAGGTGGGACGTTGCATGAGTAGCGGATCGCCGCAGCCGGCCATCGCCGCTTCTCACTTGGTTCCATCCTGCGATGCGTCTGCGCTCTCCAGCAGGGCCGGCAGACTGCAGGCTGTGATCGCTGACGAGCAATTCTCAATGGGAGACAGAGCTCCCGACCGGTCCTGGCGAATAGCTTTCGTTCTCTTAGCCCTGGCTGGCTATACACTCTTGCTTTCTGGCAGCCTCAACGCGATCCACGAATTCATCGAGGTACTCGTCCGTTAACTCACTCTTCTCCGCTTCCCCAGTCAGGATCATTTCGCAGTCAGTACCATTCCCGGTAGGGAATGGGTGAGTGACCAAGTGCGACATGGCGCGTCACCCGTTCCCTACCCGGAACGGTACTGACCGAGTCTTGCGAGAAATACAGATTAAACATGCTCCAGCCGGCGCCGCCAACTCATCATCAACAACGCGCAAAGTGCCAAAATGGGAATGGCCAAACCTGCCTTCGCATGGCCGGCTCTGGCGCTAACGCTACCAACAAGTGGGGGGAGGGCCGCGCCTCCGAGTCCGCCAAAAGCGAAGCAGATGGTAGCCGCCGGATTATGTGATCCCAGCAGCGCCGAAACGCGGGAGATCAGAACTGGAAATCCAGGACCGATGCCCAAACCCGCTAAGCCGCAGGCCAGGATCACCAGTGCTGGACCGTTCGCAAAGTAGAAGAGCGTCACGCCAACAATCGCGACCACGATGCCGGCACGCATGAGTTGCTGTTCTTTGATTACTCGCAACAGCCAAGGTGCCAAGGCGCGCGAGCCCAGGAAGAATCCCCAAAACGCTACATTGGCGAAGGTAGCGGTGAAGGCGCTGGAGAATTGCGGCAAAGCGAGTGCTGCAGCCCATCCTCCGACAGCATTTTCTACGCCGACGAACAGAAACATGAGTAGCGCGAGAATCGCGGCAAGCGTCAGAGTATGGCGGTTGAGGGTAGTAGCTTGGATGGCCGTTGCTGATCTGTCACCGTCCGGAACCCGGCAGAAACAACTCGCAATCCAGCCTACGCCGACTACTAAAGTCACGAGCCAAAGAAAGATGTTCAGGTTATGCGTAGCCCAAAGCAAAAGCGGACAGCCGATCGCGCCGATGCCCCAGGAAAAATTCAGCAGAGAAACTGAGGCGGCGCGATGCTCAGGATTGGCCTCCGCGACGGCAAGATTGATCGCGGGAAGAGCAATGCCGAGTCCAAAACCGAAGCAAGCGACGGCAGCTCTGGCCATTTCCCAATTTGACACTGCAAGCGCTCCCACGCCAGCCACACACAAAGCGTTGCCCACAAGAATCGCAATTTTGAAATTGCGCCGCGCCAGCGTAAATCCCGACAGCAGAGTCCCGGCTGTAGAGGCGGCGAACTGCCAGAAGAAGAGTCGACCCGCCTCTGCAGTTGCGATCGACCAGCGTGTCGCGAGAAGCGGCAGCGTAGGTCCCAGCAGGGTCGTGACGATGCCCAGCAGGACAAAGAGGCCGCAGGCGAAAACAGTGAAAGAGCGGGAACTGGTGTTCTGTCGCGGAATGGAAACGGACGTTCCGGCGGCCATCGAGGTTCTGCCCGAAGGCAGTCTACTTTCAGTCTCTCAGCTTGGCGAGCAGGTCCTGAGGATGAACGGGTTTGGCGAGGATCTCGAATTCATGACCGCGGGCGCGCGCCTTTTCCAGCAGGTCGGCGGTGGCGGCTTGACCGGAGAACAATAGAATTTTGCAGCTTGGGAGGAACTGGCGGATGTGGATGGCCGCGTCGATCCCGTTCATGTCTTCCATGATCACATCGCTGATGATCAGGTCGGGACGATCGCTGCGTGCCTTTTCAATAGCACCCGTGCCGCTATACACCGCCGTGGCCGCGAATCCATTCTGATTGAGAATGATGGCCAACGTATCGGCAATCACGTGTTCGTCGTCCACAACCAGAACTTTCGGCTTGGCCTTCGTATTGTTCTCTGTCATTCGACCTATCCTGATGCCCGCTTGTACCAGCCGGAAAATGGCGTGCGGAAAATGCGAAGAGCGCGCGACTAACTTCCGCTTTCGATTATATCGAAACCTTCTCAAACGGCTGGGCATGACGCGTTTCGGCGCACCGAAAATTCGCGCGCATCACTCGATGCTGGTCGCGAGATCGCGAAACCCGAAAATCCAGGCCGCCACAGCTATGAATACTGCCGATTCCAGGCAAGCGAGAATGACCGTGAATCCGCCAAGGTGAACCGATAGCGGATCGGTCTGCGAAAGTAGCGCCGCAAATGGCACGATTCCCGCATAGCGACCTTGCGCGACAACGGATGGCAACACCGCGCAGGCGCCCACCGCCCCTGCGGCCAGCACCGGATGCAGAAACGCTGCGAAGAGCAGCGCGAGAGACGAAATCCACAAACACGCGATGGTGCCGTAGAGCAATAAGAGAAGCGGCTGCGCCAGTTCCGATGATGTCCGCAGCCACAGAATGGAGACCGCAATCGCGACGAAGTAAAGGAAGCCAAATCCCACCGAGCCAAAAAGAAATCCGAGCAGATATTCGCCCCGGCTTACCGCCTTTGACAGGATGCCGATCATCCGGCGTGAGCGTTTCTCGTTGTAGATGGCCGAACTGGCTAGAAAGGCAATGATCGCCAATCCGTAAAGCACCTCCTGCTGGACGATCTCCGCCAAATCGCTGACGTGGGCAGGTTGACGCGGCGACCACAGCAACGCGCCCATCACGAACGGCCACGCAACCAGACCGAGCGCAAGCCAGCGATTCTGGCGCATGAAGCTGGCCGCAAGCAGGAAAACGTTGCTCACGACTGGCCTGCCGCTTTTGTCAGAATCGGTCGCTGTTCCGGCAGCAAAACATCGCTCAGAAATGCGCGAATAGCTGCTTGCGGTTCAAAACGCTCGCGAGCGATGCGGGAAGATTTAGATCCAAAAGTCGAAAGCTCGTCATCGGACAGAGCAAGCCAGCGTGAAATGGCGTCTGCTGAACCTCGTGGATTGGTCGGATCAAAAAGAAATCCATTGCCGCCATTTTCGAGCGCCTCGGGATGATTGCCGGCGCGTGAAGAGAGGAGCAGGGGTAGTCCCACCCACAACGCCTCGATGACTGAAAGCGGGTTAGGGTCGGCCAGCGAAGGGAGACAGAAGCCATCGGCATGAGCATACAGGCGAACCATTTCGCTTTGAGGCTGGTCACCGAGCAATTGAAATTCGATATCTCCAAACTCCGCGATCCTTTGTTGCAGCGCAGCGCGAAGCGGCCCTGCTCCCGCGATCCACAATGCCAGCTTTGCTCGCTCGTGAGGATCGAGATATTGCAAGCTTTCCAAAAACGGAACCAGGCCTTTCTCTGGCGATAGGCGCGCCACAATCAGCAGCGCACGACGGCGCTGCGTGTTTCGTTGCTCAGCCCGTTGTTTACGCACAGCATCCCTAAACACCTCGGGATCTACAAGGTTGGGCAAACAGTAGATTTGCGGTGAGGGAACATACTTTTCGACGTACTCCCTCGCGAGCCGACCCGGAACGGCGAAGGAACGAAATCGATTCAGTGCGAGCCGGCGCAAAAACCGCGCGACGGAGCTAGTGTGATCCATCGACCGCAAATGAGATTCGGACCAGAAAATCGTCTGCTGCGCGAACCGCGAGCGGGCAGAGATCCATACCGTCGGATCGATCCATGCGCCTCCGATCAGGAGTGCTTCCGGCTGAACCTCGCGTAATAACCGCCTCACGTCCCAGTTGAAAGATAGATCGTGGCCGAGGAAGCGGGTCGTCCATCCGGAAAGGAATTTGTGCGGAAAATCAAAATCGCCGGCCTGCCAATGGCAAGTTCGACGCGCGTCATGCCGAGCCATAAACCAGACTTCCAGGCGCCAGCCGAGTTCCTCCAGCTGCCGCCGCAGCTCTGTGAAGAAAAAATCACGGTAGGGAGTGGGAACGTTGGTCAGGCAGACGAAGGTGGGCGGCGTCACGACGGTTACAAACTATCAGAATTGGCGGATAATGCCGCCTTCACTTTTTCATGTCTGAATTGGCGATTTGCGATCTTCATGCCGCGCGAGGCCGCGACCACTCTCACCCGCGCGATTGGGTGACCGTCTTCGCCGGTGCACGCGACTCGTATCAGGCGGCAATTGCGCTGCACGAAGCTGGACTCCTTCGCCAATGCGTCACCGATGTTTACGCTCCGTTGGATTCTTCGTTGTTTCGGATGGCTTCACGCCTGCTGCCTTCGCGAGCCCGCGCCAAGTGGGAGCGTCGCTTTCACCCAAGCCTGCCCTCTTCACTAGTGCAATCAAGTTGGCGATACGCTGCCCACGCGCAACTACGAGCCGAAATGTGGCCTGACTATTCGTACTTGCTGGGAGAGCGTGCGGCGCAGGTCGCCAAGCGCTATGGCTCCGGCATTCTCGCGTACAGCCATGTAGCCACATCGGCCTTTCAGTCTGCGCCTCATGCTCGCAAGGTGCTCATCCAGGTACAGCCGCACCCGAGCGCTGTGCGCGATGCTCTGCTTGCCGATCGCTTGGTTCCGGAATGGGACGATCACACGTACAACGAGCTGCAATGGCCAAAGCATGTCTTCGACCGCTACATGTGCGAGCCGCGCCTTGCTGATCTATGCATTACCGCTTCGGACTATACGCGGCTAACGCTGCTAGCGAGTGGTGTACCGCCGGAACGTACTGCGGTGGTGCCCTACGGAGTCGATCTCGAATTTTTTACGCCCGGCGGGGAACGTCCCCATGATTTCACCGTTTTGTTCGCCGGACAGCTGACCCGGCAGAAGGGCTTGCATTATCTGTTGAGCGCCTGGAAGAAGCTTTCTTTGCGTAACGCCGAACTCCGCGTCGCCGGAGCCGGAAACGTCGAAGCCTTGGCTGGGTACTTTGGCGGGAATGTCAGACAACTTGGGCAGCTACTCTGGAATCCTATGCGTGACGAGTATCGCCATGCCGATCTGGTCTGCCTTCCCTCCCTGAGTGACAATTTCCCGCTTGTTGCGTTGCAGGCATTGGCCTGCGGCACTCCAGTTCTAACCACCACTTGCTGTGGAGCGGCGGACGTGATCGAGGAAGGGCAGAACGGCTGGACGGTGCCGGCGGTCAATGTAGATGCGCTCAGTGCGGCTCTTCTCTGGGCTTATGAACATCGCGATTGTCTAGTTGCAATGCGCGGTGCGGCCCGCCGGACGGCCGAGGGCTTTTCCTGGTCTGTGTTTCGCCAGAGTTTGATCGCCCTCCTGTCGCGTAGTCAGTACCGTCCGCGATAGCGGACGGGTAAGGCATGGTCGCACAGGAAGTTCTGTCACCATTTCCTAACGGGAACGGTACTGAGTTAGTACGGGAGTAAATTCCCGAAATGAAACGCAGGGCTGCGAGACTAAAAACAATGGGTACTCCGATTGCATTTGGCCGCCACCCTGTCGCAGAATGCTGACGGCTCGCAGCGGTAGTTGTATTTTCAGGAGTCTTCCCCTTATGTGGCAGTACGTTCTTCTGCTCTTTGTCTTTCCTGGTTTTGTTTTCGCGCAAGATACACAATCGCAATCGGCCTTGGCGCAGCCTATCGACGGCAGCCGGCGAATCACGCTGAAGCACAATGTGCCGGTGCAGGCCCGGGCAGAAGCTGATCGCGGCACGGCGCCGGACTCACTGCCTATGCACAGAATGCTGCTCCTGCTGAATCGTTCTCCCGAGCGAGAAGTGGCATTACAGCAACTTCTCACGGAGCAGCAGACTAAAGGCACCGCGAACTATCATCGGTGGCTTTCCCCCTCGGATTTTGGTCGGCAGTTTGGTCTCAGTGATGCCGACCTTCAGACCGTGAGCTCGTGGCTCATGTCGCAAGGATTTCAGATCACCCATGTAGCGCCAGGACGAAACGTGATCGAGTTCTCCGGCACTGCCGGCGCAGTGCGCGGAACGTTCCATACGGCCATTCACAAATTTCTAGTCAACGGCCGGGAACATTGGTCCAACATTAACGATCCGCAGATTCCGGCTGCACTTGCGCCGCTCGTGAAAGGTATTGTCTCCCTCAACAATTTTCCACTGAAGCCTATGAATCGAGTCGCCGGTACCTTCCGGCGCTCGGCTGACGGTACGCTGGAGCCGTTGTTTACCTTCACGCCTCCGGGATCATCGACGTTTTACGGCGTGGGTCCCGCCGATTTCGACACCATCTACAACGTCCCTTCAAGTTTGGATGGATCGGGACAGACGATTGCCATCGTTTCGCCCACCAACATCAACATTCAGGATGTTGCGAATTTTCGCGGTATCTTCGGGCTGCCCGCGAATGCGCCGAATGTGATTTTGAATGGCCCCGACCCTGGTCTCATTCCCGGAGTCGAAATGGAGGCAGTTACCGATGTGGAATGGTCCGGCGCCGTGGCGCCACAGGCGAAGATCGATCTGGTCGTTTCGGAGGCAACGGAGGATACGTTCGGTATCGACCTTTCCGCTCTCTACATCATCCAGAACAATCTCGCCCCGGTGCTGAGCATGAGCTACGGCGCGTGCGAGCCGGAGCTTTCAACCTTTAATCAATTCTTCAACGATATGTGGGAACAGGCAGCGGCGCAGGGGATTACCGTGCTGGTTTCCACCGGCGATGACGGCGCGGCAGGCTGTGACGATCCCAATGGCACTCAAGCTTCGCAAGGGCTGGCCGTGAACGGCTTTGCCTCGACGCCATTCAACGTGGCGGTGGGTGGGACTGATTTTAACCAGAACGCCGGCAATGCCAGCACGTACTGGAACGCCAGTAACGCGACGAGCACGCAAGGCTCTGCGAAGTCTTACATTCCGGAGATTCCCTGGAACGATTCCTGCGCCGCAGGTGGAAGCCTGACCGGCTGCGCGAACGCGACGAATAGTTTTCAAGACGGCGGTAGTGGCGGCTTCAGCACTGTTTGGCCAAAACCATCGTGGCAGAGCGGCACAGGAGTTCCGTCCGATGGCCATCGCGATATTCCCGACGTTTCGATGTTCGCTGCGGCAGGGGGACATCGGAGTCTTTATCTCGTTTGCGAATCCGATTTGCTCGCGCCGAATACGGCGTGCGATCTGAACTCGCCATTCACGGATTTCACCGGACTCGGAGGCACATCGGTCTCGGTGCAGGTCTTCGCTGGGGTGATGGCGCTGGTGAACCAATTCCAGAAGAATAATGGCGGATCGGATCGGCAAGGTAATGCGAACTTCACGCTGTACAAATTGGCGCAGAACCAAATCAGCAATAAGACTGTTTGTGATTCCACAGGCTCTCCCGATACCGCCAATTGCATCTTCTACGACATCACGCAAGGCAACAATTCTGTCGCCTGCACGGGAGGTTCTCCCAATTGCAGTACGCCGACCGGCACGGAAGGAGTGCTGGTGCAGCCGTCCTCTTCCAGCACGCTGGCTTGGGTCGCCACGACTGGCTACGATCTGGCAACCGGATTGGGCACGGTAAATGTGAATAATCTGGTTACAAAATGGTCCAGCGCTGCCTTCACCCCGACATCCACAACGATCACGAGCGTGTCGCCCATTTCGAGCATTCATGGTCAAGCCGTTACCGTGAACATGACAGTGTCACCGGCATCGCCAAACAACGTACTAGTTTCTTTGATTGCGAGATTGCCAGGCGGCGACCGCACGATCGCAAGTGCGCCTGCTGTGACCGGGCTTGCGACCCTATCGACCAAGGGACTGCCCGGAGGAAGCTATTCAGTGATCGCCCACTATTCCGGCGACGGCGTCTTCGCGGCCAGTGACTCAAATCTCTTTGGCCCGGTGACTGTAACTCCCGAAGGCAGCCAGACATTTCTCGGCCTTGTCACCATCGATCCCAATACGGGATTCGTGAGTAGCACCAACGCCGCATCCACTCCGTATGGTTCGCCTTATATCTTCCGCATGGACGTGACCGGTTCGGCGGGATCACGAACGGCACACTGCACGCAGACGAGCGCGATCCCCTTCATCTGCCCGACAGGAAGCATTGCGCTCACGGCGAACGGTACGCCGCTCGACGCGGGTACCTTCAAACTCAATTCTGAAGGCTTCGCCGAGGATCAGCCTATTCAACTGAAAGCGGGCTCTTACTCGCTCCAGGGAGTTTATTCCGGGGACAACAGCTATAACGCCAGCACAGGCACAGACACGATCACGATTACGCCCGCCGCCACGTCGATGAACGCCGTGAGCACCAGCGTGAGCAATGTGCCTCTGAATTCGCCCGTGGTGCTCAACGTTAGCGTCAACACGCAGAGCAATGGAGCAGCGCCGAGCGGAACGGTCACGTTTTCTGACAATGGCAAGGCTTTGACCGGCAGCGTGAGCTACTCAGGGTCTCCGGCTACAGGATCGGCTGCGGCCTCGCTACAAGCGTCGCTGACAACCAGCTTCACGCTTCCCGGCCAACACTCGCTTACCGCTTCCTACAGCGGAGACAACGATTACGCCGCTTCGACTTCGAGCGCGGGAGCGCTGACGGTCACAGGACCCGACTTTGCTTTCACAAGTGCTCCGGTGAGCTTCGACATCATTGCTGGAGGGTCCGCGACCGCAACGATTTCGGTTTCCTGGCTCAGTGGATTCAGTCCAGCTGTGGCGCTTTCGTGTGCCGTGCCGACGAATATGTCGTTGGCTAGCTGCTCGGTGACTCCGACATCCGTATCGCCCGCCAGCGGGAATGCGGCAGCTACGGCGACGTTGACCGTCACCACTACGGCATCACGGGTGGCTGCCCTGCATCCAGCTGACCCGTGGGTGCTTGGCACCGGGGCGGTATTCGCGGGGGTCTTTCTGATGGGGATACCCGACAAACGTCGTCGAGGTAAGTTCTTAGCGGCTCTCATTCTCGGGACGGTAGCTTTGGGCAGCGTGAATTGTGGTAGCGGCAGCAGCGGCTCGAACAATAAGCAGACCACGATTCCGGGCACACCCAGCGGAAGCTACACGGTCGTTGTCACCGGCTCGGCGCTGGATAACGGGCAGACATTGACTCACCAGGAGAATGTGACGGTTGGCGTGCAATGAGGGACGAAACGCTGTAGAAACCATGCAGAATCAGGCGGTTACCCTGGTAATGGCGGCTGGCGTTTTTTCGTGGGAACGAGGCGCAGCTACGACTAGGATCGAACCATGATCATCTGGGAAGAAGTGTAGCAATCATCATCAGTTCCGGCGATCGCCAATGGCGCGTTGCCCCGATGCTTCAGTGTGTCGGGGCATTCGTGCATTTGGACCTTGCCTGGGAGTTGGAGATCGGCTGAGCCAGGAAGGGAAGCGCTGCTGACAGGGCTGACGGCGAGACCTGTTGCCGGCCCAACCCGATTTTCCCTGTTAATTCCTTGATAGTTTCGCTGAGAACCCGGTTTCTGGCCGTGATTTCCAGCTACTTGCATCAAAGCAAAGTACTTACGCCGAAAACTAGAAATTCCCTGTTAATTCGCTGATACTTCCCTGAGCGCTTAACGCGGAGCCGCATGGATGGCTGGTTTTCTGAATTCTCGGGCAAAAATTCCCTGAGAAGTTCGCTGTTCTCAGGGAATTAGCCTTTTCGGGAGACTACGGTATAGACAGAAAAAACCCATGTACCAAGCAAAGCACAGGGTTGCCAGCTCCAGTTGGGGTTTGATCCGTGTGCTGCGGTAAATTGACGCTGAACTCTGCATCTTCCGCAGTGCTCCTGAGCATCGTATCTGTTGAGGACGCAAAGTTTACCGGTCCGCGGGCGAGGTTCCCGTGAAACTTTTCCACCGTATTCGCCGCTCCGTGGGAGCGCTGGCACGCGAAGTTGACGCGCGTGTCCTACCTACCGTTGAAGTCCCAAAACCCTGCCGTATTGGCTTGGCGCTCGGAGGTGGATTCGCCCGGGGTCTTGCCCATGTAGGCATTCTCAAAGTCCTCGAGGAGAACGGGATCCTCCCGGATTTCATAGCCGGGACCAGCGTCGGCGCCGTGATCGGCGCTGCCTACTGCAGTGGCGTTTCGGCCAAGGAACTGGAAGAACTGGCAGCGATCGTCCGCTTCAAGGATTTTGCCCGTTACACGATTTCTCGCTTTGGACTGTGCACGAACGATCGCATGGCAGGTTTTCTTCGCAAAATTCTCAAGGTGGGAACATTTGAAGAGCTGCGCATTCCGCTGGCGGTCACAGCAACGAACTTCGTGACCGGCGAGCCGGTGGTCTTCACCTCCGGCAAACTCATCGATCCCGTGCGCGCGAGCTGTGCGTATCCGGGTGTTTTTCTGCCGGTGAGTGTGGAAGGCAAGCTCATGGTGGATGGGCTGCTCGGTCACGCAGTTCCTTGCAAGCCTCTCAAAGACATGGGAGCAGACAAGGTGGCGGCTGTGTATTTCAAATCCCACTGGGTACAAAAAAGTCCGCGGCATGTGCTGGAAGTGATCGGCCAATGTTTCTCGATCGCGCAGGACAACATGACGTGCCTATGGCAAGCGTACGCTGACGCAGTCATTGAACCGGATGTGAGCGCCTTCGCTTTCGACGATTTTCAGAAGTCCATTGACATCTTGAAAATCGGCGAAGAAGCCGGACGTAAAGTATTGCCGGTCTTCCAAGCCTGGGCCGAGCAGCGCGCTGCCTATGCGGCCTACGTCCAAGCCCAGCCACAAATGCCAAAGCCAGCGACCATTGGAGCTCCGTTACATGAGCCGGTCGCGCTGGCTTGAGCTTGCCTTATTCGCTTAGGCGGTGGATGCATTTAGATAGACGCTTTTGAAGATTGTCATCCTGAGCAGCCGACCTCGCTTTGGCGAGGTTATGAGGCTAATGAACTGCGCTACTCTCATAAAACTGTCATCCTGACGCCCGGTTTTGGCGGAAGGACCTCGCGCGATGCTGAGGACTTAATAGCTGCTTCCGGCTTTCTACGCGGAAATTTCTCGCGGAGGAGCCGGGAGACCGCTGGCACATCAGCCTGTCTGCTCATCCTTAACTGTCAACGCGGACGTATCTCCGCTTGCGCCTTGTTCATAGGCGCGATATCTAACCCAGAAGATTCGCAGAATCGCGATGACCGGAATCGACAGATACACTCCGATCACGCCACCCACCTCAGCTCCAGCCAATACTCCGAAAAGAACGGCGAGGGGGTGAATTTCCAGTTTACCGCCCATGATGCGAGGGGAGTTCACATAATCCTGGATCACGCGCCAGACGATGAGAAACAGGATCAGGGGAACCAGGTGATGGAAGTTCGTAAGAAACCCGACACCCAGGTCCACGGCCGCCGCCGCCAGCGGTCCCACAACGGGAATAAATTCGAGCACTCCCGACAGAACTCCCAGCACCACCGCATACGGTAAACGGATCAGCGACAGCACCGCGGTATAAGCGAGGATCGAAAGCGCGGCGAGAATGAGTTGCGCGCGAATGTAATGCGCCAGCATCTCGTTCACGTCCGATACCATCCCACGGACGAATCTTCTTTGACCCCGCCGTTCCACCGAACACACAACGTTCTCGGCGATCTCAGCTCCGGACTTCAGGAAGAAAATCGACAAAATCGGGATCAGCACAATCCAGACCGCGTCGGCAACAAAGCGAGCAGCGTAGGCGCCGAAGTCGCGTGCCCAGGACTCAATCTGTCCGCTGTGATCGGCCAGGAAGTGCTGGAGATGCTGGGAAGTTTCCAAACTCCATCCCCGTTTCGATCCGATCTGCCAGGCGATTTTGCCGCTGGTGAGATTGGCCATCAAATTCGGCAAGTCAGTGCTGAGTCTGCGTCCTTCGGTGATGAGCCGCGGGCCCGCGACAATGATCAACACCGCAATCAGGATCGCCAGCGCGAGGTAGACCCAAAGAATCGCCCATGTTCGCGAGCCTCGCGACAGCTTCTTGCGCCGTTCCACCCAATTCACCAGAGGAGCCAGCAGATAGGCAAGAAAGATGGCAAACAGAAAAACTACGATAACCCGCCAGGCTGCATAGACAAAGGCTCCCACGGCGGTGAAAAGCAGGCCGGTCACGATCACGCGGGCAGTCCGGCGATCGAACCAGGAAGTTCGTGAAGGCGGAGTGAGGTCCGCGATGGGAACATCAGTAGACAAGAATGTTTACTCTCCAGGACAAAGACTACGATTCCCGCTGTGACCTAAGATATGGCGGACAACAGAGTAGATGTCTTGAGATGGTATGTCTATTTGCGCACTCCTCTCCTTTTACCGGCTAGGGTGCCGGAACGCCGACTTGCGCCTAGCTCGCCATGGCAAAGATAGCAATTGCTCCGGCGCCTCTGCCTGCATCTAAGTAGATGCAGGCGCGAATTCCTCATCGCGCTAATTCCCGGGCTTGACGCAGGAAATTCTGAGGTGTGGCGTGCAGTCGCTGCGCATGTTGTTCGTCGATGACGAGCCGAATATCCGGCTCACATTGCCGGAGATTCTGCGCTTGCGCGGACACACCTTGCACGTCGCCTCCAACGTCACTGAAGCTCTCGCGGCGATACAAGCCTACAAATTCGACGTTCTCATCTCCGACCTCAACATCGGCTCGCCCGGAGACGGTTTTACGGTAGTCAGCGCTATGCGCCGCACGCAGCCGGACTGCGTCACGCTGATCCTCACAGGCTATCCGGGTTTCGAAACGGCGCTGCAGGCGATTCGAAATCAAGTGGATGATTATCTGGTTAAGCCCACGCAGGTGCAGCGCCTGGTCGATACGATCGAACGCAAATTGAGAGAGCGGACGCCGCATCGTCCGCTGCCCATGAAGCGCGTGAGCGAGATTTTGCAGGATAACCAAAAAGAAATCATTGAACGAACCTTGGAACAACTATCCGAAAAGCGCAAAGGCGGCCAAAGGTGGGCTGAGGCCAATCTTCCGGCTGTGCTTGCGGCGATGGCTGACGCTCTGAATGGACGATCACTGAAAGCTGGTTATAACGAGGCGGCACGCTATGGCCGGACCTGCCGCCAACAAGGTTGCGACATCGGCGAGGTATTCGAAGAGTTTCGCGCTCTGGAGCGCGCTGTGTACGAAGTCGTCCAGGAAAATCTTCTTTGCGTCGACGTCAGCAATCTGGTTCCCGATCTGCGCGCCTTCAACGACTACGTGCAGAGCGTGCTGCTGCACGCCATCAATGCCTTCCTGGAACATCGCGTCGCGGCATAAGCCACTCAGCTACAAAAACATTCGGTCGGTACCGTTCCCGGTAGGGAACGGGTGTGTGAGTTCCGACGCGACCATGGCGCCCGTTCGCTACCGCGAACGGTACTGACATCACTTCCGCTTGAGCTCGTATTCTGGTGAAATCTAGTAGGCCTATGTCCACCCTGGAACAACTCGGCTTCAGCTTCCAGCCGCAGCGACGCGTCTTCACGGTTCGCGATCTGGTGAGCACGATTCGCACTGGGCTCGAACGCGAATACACCGATATGTGGATTGGCGGGGAGATCTCGAACTATCGCCCAGCAGCTTCCGGCCACCTGTACTTCACATTAAAAGACGGGGAAGCGCAGCTTCGCGTGGTGATGTTCCGCATGCAGGCGCGCCTGCTGCGTTTCCGGCCAGACAACGGCATGGAAGTCCTCGCGCGCGGCCGAGTGACCGTCTACGAAAGCCGCGGCGAATTGCAGCTTATGGCTGAGTATCTGGAGCCGAAAGGCGCCGGAGCGCTGCAAATCGCCTTCGAGCAGCTCAAGGCCAAGCTCGCCGCCGAGGGGCTCTTCGACCAGAGTCGCAAGAAACTAATCCCGGCGCTGCCGCGCACCATTGGCGTGATTACTTCTCCGCGCGGTGCTGCCGTCTTTGACATGCTGAACGTGCTGCGCAGGCGACATGCCGGCGCGCATTTGCTGATCTATCCCGCGCAGGTGCAAGGCGAGTCGGCGGCCAGCGAGGTAGCAGCCGGCATTCGTTACTTCAATCGCTCGCATAAAACAGACGTGATCGTGCTTGCCCGCGGCGGAGGCTCTCTCGAGGATCTCGCCGCGTTCAATGACGAAGCGTTGGCGCGTGTGATCGCCGCTTCCGAGTTGCCGATCATCTCTGCGATCGGACACGAGACGGACTTCACCATTGCTGACTTTGTCGCGGATCTGCGCGCGCCAACCCCGTCAGCGGCTGCCGAACTGGTGATCTCGGCGCGTCAGGATTTAGAAGAGCAAATCGCTTCTCTCGCCAGGCGGCTCGAACACGGAATTCGCTATCGGCTGATGCTCTGCCGGCAGCAGTATCAGGAACTCAAAGAGCATCGCGCCACTATGCGCATCACCGACGTGATTCGCCGTCGCGAGCAGAAAATGGACGAGATTTCGAGCCGCCTGATCAGCGCCGAGCGCGAATTCCTGCAGCGGTATCGTCGTCGCATGGAAACCGCTATGCTGCAAGTGCGGCATCATGACTTGCGCCGAGCCTTTGCTTCCATGCAGAGTACCTTGCGTGCGAACTCGCTTCGTCTTTCGCAAGCCATGGGTACCGCGCTGCTAAGGAGGCGGTCAGGCTGGCAACAACTGACGGCGCGGCTGGAGGGCTTGTCGCCTCTCAAAGTACTGGAGCGAGGCTACGCCGTCGTCTTCGATCCGGCAGGGAAGCCTTTGACCGATGCGCAACGAGTCAGCAATGGCGATGAGCTCGACATCCGATTGTCGCGGGGAAGCCTTGCGGTCAAAGTGCTCAAGACTGAGCCGTGATCCCGCTGCTTTGCCCCTTACAATACAACTATGAACAAGATGATCGTTGCCAACCTCGTGCACCGGCCCATTCGCTCGCTGATCAGCATCATCGCGATCGCACTGGAGGTGACGCTCATCCTCGTTCTCGTCGGAATTTGTTATGGCATTCTGAACGACAATAAAACGCGCACAATGGGCATTGGCGCGGATGCGATGGTTCGTTCGTCCAACGCATCGAATATTCTTGCTTTGAGTGCGGCGGCGCTACCGGTGAAGGTCGGCGATATTCTGCGGAAGCTACCGCATGTGACGCAGGTTGCGCCGGTGCTGCTCCAATCTTCCACCAGTGGTGGAGCGATCGAAACCATTTATGGAATCGACATTCACAACTACCCGCTCGGCACTCCGTTCCATTACATTTCCGGCGGACCGTTCCAGGGACCGTATGACATCATCGTCGATGACTACTTCGCGAACTCCAAACCGGAGAAGGAAGTCGGAGACAAGGTCGAGCTGCTGAACCATACCTTCCGCATCTGCGGCATCGTGGAGCACGGCCGCGGAGGACGAAAGTTTGTTCCCCTTTCGACACTCCAGGATCTGATCGGCGCTCCCAATAAAGCATCGATCTTCTATATCAAACTCGATGACGTAAAAAATTACGACGCTCTTCGCAATGAAGTTTTGGCAACGCCGGGAATGGAACAGTATCAAGTGACGTCCATGCAGGAATGGCTGAGCATGGTCACACCCGAGCGCTTGCCGGGATTCTCTACCGCGATGAATGTGATCGTCGCCGTCGGTGTGTGTATCGGCTTCATCGTGATCTTTCAGTCGATGTACGCAGCGGTCATGGAACGGACGCGAGAAATCGGCATTCTCAAATCGCTCGGGGCTTCGAAGGCATACATCGTGAACGCGATTTTGCGCGAAACGGTTCTGATCGCGGTCGCGGGTGTCATTGTGGGAATCATCGTCAGCCGCATTACCGGCTTGGCGCTGCATGGGCATTTTCAGACTTTACCCGTCGAGTTCAGCGGCGCCTGGGTTCTGCGTGCAACCATAATCGCGATCGTTGGAGCCATTGTCGGCGCCCTCTATCCCGCGTTCAAAGCCGCGCAAAAGGATCCGATCGACGCATTGGCGTATGAGTAGCTGCCCTTCTGCTACAATCCCATCCGCTCGAACTGCTTCGCTGTTTCTGCGGAGGATTCTCATGCCCACTTCGTTCCGCCTTGCGATCGCGTTCACTCTGACCGCCGCTCTGCTCAGCCTCGCCGGGTGCAGCTATCACCAGGACAAGGAAAAGTATTACCTCGTCTCGGCAAATATTCAGTTGCCCTACTGGCAAGCTGCCGCTTCAGGTATGCGCCGTGCTGCGGGCGAGATGAAGGTCATGAGCCAGTTTTCCGGACCTGATAGTTACGACGCGCAAGCCGAAGTGCAGGCTTTCCGCCAGGCCGTAGAGGCGAAGCCGGCAGGCATTCTCGTCTCGCCGGCAGATCCGAAATTGATGGCTCCCGAAATTGATAAAGCCATCGAAGCCGGAATCCCCGTCGTCACCGTCGATTCCGATGCGCCGGACAGCAAGCGCCTGTTCTATATCGGGACGAACAACTATGAAGCGGGACAGCTGGGCGCGCAGGTTGCCATCAAGAAAACAAATGGCAAAGGAAATTTCATGGTCTTCACCATGCCGGGCCAGGCGAATTTAGATGCGCGACTCGACGGATACCGCAAAGCTTTCGCCGCGCACCCTGAGATGAAGATCAGCCAGGTAGTCGATATACACGGCGATCCGACGGTTGCCTTTGACGCGGCGGAGAAATCATTGGCGAGCAAAGGCGCTGCCAAGATTGATGGTTATCTTTGTCTCGAAGCGACAGCCGGAAAGGAAGTTGCCGAGGTGATGCGGCGGTACAAGATTACCGATCGCGTGATTGTCGCGATGGACACTGACCAGGAAACGCTCGACGCGGTTCGCGATGGCACCATAGCCGCGACGATCGCGCAGAAGCCAACGACGATGACTTATGTCGGCGTGATGATGCTCGACAATCTGCACCACCACCCGCCGGCCTCGCTGAATCGAAACTGGGCCAACGATCCTTTCTCACCGGTGCCCGCGTTCGTCGATACCGGCGTTACGCTCATTGAGAAAAGCAACCTCGATGACTTCATCAAAGCCCGCGACGCCGCGGCGAGTGCAAAGTAAGCTGCGAAGCCGCCCTTAATCAGTTGTCATCTTGTTTTGCGCGAAAGATCTCGCGCGATCTTCAGGACCTAAATGGCCGCTTCCGGCTTCATACCCGCAACTTCCGCGTGAAACCAGGAAACCGCACCTCCGGATGAATCATCGTCGGAGATCCCTTCGGCAGGCTCTTCGCGCAAAAGAAGCGCTTCAGAATGACAGAGTATGGACTAGTCTTCGTTGCTTCGCAGCTTCGGGGCTGGTTTAGGACACTTCTCCCGAGCGCATGTCACAGCGCTCAAACTCAACCGCAAATCCTGTCGCCGCTCCTCGCGGAAACTGCTCGACGCGCACGATCTTTCCTTTGCAGACCATGCGTATGCTTTTCCCAAATCCGGATAATACAAATTGCAGAGTGACCGACGCTCCCGCGTCGGCGTCGAGTTCGGTATAGAAGAACGCGCCGGCGGTGCTCAGGTCGCGCATGATGGCCAGGCGGTTCTTGCATTTCTTTGCCGGACAACTGATGGAAGCAGGTAAGGTAAGGTGCACGCGCGAAGCCCTTCGTTCTTCTTTGCGTGCCGAGCGCATCAACTCGGTCGCCCGCTGGCTGGGCTCCTGCAACATCTCCTCCTGCTACACCTCCGTTGCAGTTTGCAGGCGAAATGCCAGATATTAAGTGCATGATTCCATTCAGGAATACCGCACTCCGATGCTGCCGTCACCGCGCAGAATTAAGCATTTTTTTCTAGTTCCGGCGCCAAAGTGGGTGAAAAGTTCCAAATTGGAGCAAGTTGCGCCGAGGCGAGTGGTCTTTCGCGCCAAGTTGCGCCATTCAGGCCGAACTATTCTTTCACGAGTTCCACTTCGGGAGTTGCCGCGAGAAGAGTTCGCGTGTACTCATGCTTCGGCATGGATGTAATCTCAGCGGCTTCTCCCATTTCCACAATTTCGCCTTTGCGCATCACCGCAATGCGAGTGGATAAGTAACGGACAATCGGCATCGAGTGGGAGATAAACAGATAAGTCAGCCCAAGTTCGTGTTGAAGCCGAGACAGCAGATTCACGATCTGCGCACCTACGCTGACGTCGAGCGCAGAAACCGGTTCGTCGAGCACGATGAACTTCGGCCGCAGCGCCAACGCGCGCGCAATGCCGACGCGCTGCCGCTGTCCTCCGGAGAATTCATGGGGAAATCGATCGAGTGCCGATTCTTCCAACCCTACCGAACGCAGCAATTCGGAGGCGCGCACACGCATGTTGCCGTTCCCAAATCCGGAATCATGATCGTGGATCAGCCAGGGCTCGCGCACGATCTGAAAGATATTCATGCGGGGATTCAGAGACGCAAACGGATCCTGAAATACGATCTGCATATCGCGCCGCAATCGGCGTAACTCGTGGTTGGAGGCGGCGAGAACGTCGCTGCCTTGGAAGCGGACGCTGCCGGAAGTAGGTTCAATCAGCCTCAACACCATGCGGCCGAGCGTCGTCTTTCCGCAGCCCGACTTGCCGACTAGGCCCAGAGTCTCGCCTTGAAAAATGTCGAAGGAGACACGATTCACAGCACGTACTTGCTCGTTGCTTCCGGAAAAAACTCCCGCGTCCCGCAAATAAACCTTCGACAGATCGCGAATTTCCAGCAGAGGCGCCGCCACAAGGCGATGCTATCAGAGGCGACTTGGAGAGGCGCGGCCGCAACGGGATCTGTTTTCACTAAGCAGGCCGCGTGCGGTAAGACGGTACAATGCTCAGCATGAGCGAACCGATCACGCCTCTACCTTCCTTTGGCGGCGCTTCCGGTGGGGAGCAAGACACGGGACCTCCGGTGGTGCCTATCGCCATCGGCGTCATTGTGGTCTTGATCGTGATCGGCATTTTGATGTTTTTTGGCCGCCGAGGCACGAGTCAGAATACGGCTTCCGCAACCGTGGACCCGTACGCAGCCAACCTGAAGATTTCCGATATCGCAATGAGCACCGCCGCAAACTTTGCTGGACAGGAAGTCACGTACATCGAGGGGAAGATCACGAATGCGGGATCCAAGACGGTGAACCGCGTTCTCGTGCAAGTCACGTTTCATGACACGCTCGGACAAGTCGCGCAGAAGGATTCTCAGCAACGCCTGATGGTGATCACCACGCGCGAACCCTACATTGATACAGCGCCGCTCAGCGCCGCTCCGCTCAAGCCGAGCCAGAGTCGCGATTTTCGTTTGACCTTCGACCACATCAGCGCGGAATGGAACCAGCAGATTCCTGAGCTGACGATCACTAAAGTGAATACCGAATAGCTACTCCCGCGAGGGTCGCGGATCGGGAACCTGCGAATGCGCGTAGTACATATCTTCAATCACGCACTGCGTCCTATGGGCGAGTGATTCCAGTTCCCGTGAGCCGCTGCCTTCCGGATAGATCGGATTCCCGATTTGCAACTGTAGCGTACGCGGCTGTAAGTGGAAACTGTTCATCGGCAGCGCTTCGAACGTCCCGACAATTGCCATGGGTATCACCGGAACTTGCGCTTTGATGGCCGCGTAGAACGCCCCGCCCATGAACTCGGAGATGTGACCGTCAGCCGCTCTTCCTCCTTCGGGAAAGATCACGAGCGGCATGCCTTGCTTGAGGCTCTCGATCGCGCGACTCAAGCTGCGGATCGAGGCGCGCGCGTTACTTTGATCAATAGGGAACTGGCCAGAGCGCTTAAGATGTCCTCCGACGAACGGATACCGAAACAGCTCCTGCTTGGCCAGAATGCGGAATTGAAACGGCAGGTTGGCATACAGGACCGGAATGTCCAACGCGGAGATGTGATTGGCCGCATAAATCGCCGGTCGACGCGCGGCGATATTCTCCATTCCGACCACTGTGACCGGGCACATTGTCGTGGCCAGAATCCAGCGCGACCAGGTGCGCGCCAGCGCGTGCTGCCGGCTCCCCTGTGGATCGAAGTAAGAGACTCCCCAGGACGCACTGCCCAGGAGAAAGGTGTAGAAAAAAATCAGAGGATCGAGAAGGCAATAGGCGCGCAGCCGGCTCACCCGTTGGGAAAGCTTGTGCGATTGTTCTGGCGTTGCCGCCGAGCCCGAGTTCTCGATTTCGACCAAACTGGAACGTTCGTCCACAACGATATTGTAAGCAAGATTCTGCGGTAACTCTCGCCAACGCAGGCAGCACCTCGCGCGCAGCTCTCATCTATTCCATTTCGCGCGAAAAAAATCTCGCGCCAATCTCGATTCCAGGGCCCCACAGTGTCTAGCGCAGAATTTGGATCTCTTACCCTCGCTTTATTCGCTCTTGTAGGTCTCGCACAGCTTCTCGGATACATTTTCACCAAACTGCGGCAGCCGCGCGTTGTAGGCGAGATCCTCGCCGGCATCGTTCTCGGCCCCGCGATCCTCGGGCGCTTTGCTCCAGCGGTCTCGTCAGCGATCTTCGCCAAAGGCGGAGCGGGCGGAGCGACCAAAGACGAAGTCGTGCTCGGCTTCCTTTACAACCTCGGTCTATTGCTGCTGATGTTCGCCTCGGGCGCGGAGACGAAAGGTCTGTTCAACAAGAACGATCGTCGCCAGGTAAGCTGGCTGGGGATCGTCGGCACGGGACTGCCGTTTGTGATCACGATTGTGTGCGCGTCGTTCATCCCCATGACCTCGCTGATGGGCAGCGCCGGACAACGCACGGCTCTGCTGCTCGTTGTGGGCATCGCAATGGCCGTCACCTCGATTCCGGTGATCTCGAAAATTCTTTATGACCTGAAGATCATGCACACGCGCTTCGCGCGGCTGATCCTCGGCGTGGCTGTGATGGAAGACATCGTCCTGTGGGCTGTGCTGGCAATTGCCGTGGCGCTGGCCAAAGCCGGCAGCATTCCGCATCACAAGATCGTCGTCCACGTCGCCGCCTGCATCGCGTACTTCGCGATCGGACTCACGATCATGCCGCGACTGTTGAAGCGCTTAGGCCAAACGCGTCTCAATGTGCTGGCAACGTCATCGCCGATCGGGTACGTGACCGTTGTCCTGCTCGCCTATTCGGCCGTCGCCGCCGCTTTCGACGTAAGCTTGGTCTTCGCCGCCTTTTTAGCTGGATTCGCTATCGTCTCGCAGAGCAACGCATTTGACGATGCGATGAAGACGGTCAGCAAGTTCTCCTTCGCCGTGTTCATTCCCATTTACTTCGCGGTGGTCGGGTACAAACTGGATCTCACCAAATCCTTCTCGTTTGCAATGCTGGGAACATTTCTTGCGATCGGCTGCGTAATGAAGCTGCTCTCAGCCGGACTGGGCGCGAAACTCGCCGGATTTAACTGGAATGACTCGACGAATCTCGCGATGGCGCTCAACGCGCGCGGCGGTCCGGGAATCGTGCTGGCCAGCGTCGCCTATGAAGCCAACATCATCAGCGCAGGTTTTTATACGACACTCGTCCTCTTCGCGATTCTGACATCGCAAGTCGCCGGCGCGTGGCTCGACTACGTCCTGCACAAAGGCAAGCCGCTGCTCTCGGGAGAAGCCGCAGATGCGACTTCAGCCGAAGAGTCAGTGCGTCCGGCTTTGGCCGCGTGATTCAACAAAGAGACTCCCACCCTGCAATCGGGAGAGAAACTGACGAAGAGCAAAAGCACGACACGGATCCGACGGATGAAAGCAAACCTCGAAGTTCTTCGCTCCTGCTTTATCCGTCCGATCCGTCACCATCCGTAAAATCCGTGTTGCGATTTTGCCTCGTTCTAAGTGGAGTGAGTCATCCATCCGCGGCTTGTAATAATGTTTTCAACGTTGAACGCTGCCGCGCAGGTAAGTGTTCGACTGCAATCGTGCCCAATGCGCGATACACGGCCAGTAGTTCCGGAGCGGCTTGCAGCGCTGTGAGGTGCTTGCGAACGGTTTCGACGTCGCCGCGCCGTAGCGGGCCTGTGAACGCCTTTTCGGTTGAATAAGCAAACGCATTTTCGACTGTCGTGCGCACGATTCCCTCCGACAACGCGCGAGCGTGTCGAGGATTGAGGCCGGCGAGCGTTCCTACTTCTTGTCCGGCAACGATAAGGGCCACCACGAGCGGAGAGCAAAAAGATCCGAACGCGTGGTAAGCCGCCTTATGCTGCGGATCAATGGGAAACGGCAGGCCTCCGAGACGGCGAACGATTCTGCGCGCGATGGCAGTCGCCCGCTTATCACCTTCGAGAGCGAATCCTACGCCGTCCAATGCAGCGGCGGAATTCCCGATGAAGGTCATGAACGGATGTACCGAGGCCACACAGGCACCTGCGAGGCGAAATGGCCGTAGAGCTTCGGCGCTCAGTGCACCGCTGGCATGAAAGACGGTTTTGTCTTTCCAGTCGTGAGCTTTTGCCATCTTCGCCGCGACACTCGCGATGGCATCGTCGGGAATGCATAGCCAGGTCACGTCAGAGGCGAATTCAGCTTTGCTGATCGAGACGGCATGAGCGTTAACTGTTTTGCTAATAGTCCTGGCATGAGCGATCGAAGCGGCGACGGGACGGGAAACGATTTCGTCGATGGCAAAGCCGGCATCATGCAGATTGAGCGCCAGCGCCGTAGACAGCTTGCCGGCGCCAACAAACGAAATCGAAGGCAAAGCTCGCGTGCGATTCATGAGAGCGCAAACTGAATCGTTCGATGTTAAATTAAGCGCCATGCCGAAGACTTCTGCAACCTCTCGCCATCATTCAATCAAGCTTCCGAAATCGAAACACACGAAGCTGCTCTCCAGAAAGATCGGTTATCGCGGCAAAGTCTTTACCGTCGTTGCCGATCGCGTGCACGAGCCGCAAGGTGTGATCGCGCTGCGTGAGATCATTCGGCATCACGGCTCCGTGGTTGTGCTCCCGCTCGACGACACGACCTCTCCTCCTCGCGTGTTGCTGGAGCGTCAGTATCGTTATGCAGCGGACGACTATTTGTGGGAGCTGCCCGCGGGGCATATCGATCCCGGCGAGCGTCCACTGGCGGCAGCCAAGCGTGAGCTGCTGGAGGAAACCGGGCTTACTGCGAAGACCTGGCGCCGCGCGCTAAGGTTTTTTGTGAGTCCGGGAATCCTCGACGAGACAATGGAAGTATTCGTGGCCAGCGGACTCAAAGAAGGCAAAGCCGCGCCGGAGGATGATGAGCGAATCGAAGCTCGGTTCTTTTCGTTGCCTGCTGCTCTGAAGATGGCGCACGGCGGAAAGATCCGCGACGCGAAAACTCTGGCGTCGCTGTTTTGGCTGGATTCGGCAGTGTAGGACAATTTCGCTCCGGAAACCGGGATTTCACCACGGAGACACAGAGCCACAGAGAAGGACAGTCACCCCGGAATCTCTCCCACATTCCTTTGATGTTCTCTGTGACTCTGTGCCTCTGTGGTGAATTGCTCTCTGTTTACTGTTTGTTGTTAGCAAATTAAAATGTCCGGTTTTCATAGCAAATGAAATGTCCGGTGGTTAGAGATTAACCAGCAGCAGTCGTGGCTGGGGGAAAGTGGGAATCCCGCGTTGTTTGCGGGATTTCCAAGTAAGGCGGGAAAGTCGGTTTTTGACTTTTCCGCCTTACGTCTTTTCCACAGCCCTCGCCGCCGGCATTTTTCGCCTTTTTCAAGACCGCGCCCTCGCTGTCG
>DASTJH010000057.1:0-21831 GCA_035716645.1 Terriglobales bacterium
ATTCCCGATCTGCTGAATTTCTGGTCAGTACGGCGGCTAAAGGCTGCCGGCGCCGACTGCATTAAGGTCCTCATTTACTACTCGCCATTCGACTCCAAAGAAGTGAATGAAGAGAAGCACGCGTTCGTCGAGCGCATAGGCGACGAATGCCGTGGCGAAGATATCCCGTTCTTTTTGGAGTTCGTCGGATACGATCCGCAGGGCGGCGACGAAAAGGGTTTGGAATATGCCAAGCGCAAGCCGGAGAGCGTGATCCGCAGCATGGAAGAGTTCACCAAAGATCAATACGGCGTGGACGTGATGAAAGCCGAAGTGCCGATCAACATGAAGTTTGTCGAAGGCACGAAGAGTTATTCGGGAAAAGGAACCGCGTACACGCGCAAGGAAGCGCTCGATCTGTTTCGCAAATCGGCAGCCGTGGCGAAGAAGCCATTCATTTATCTTTCCGCCGGCGTGAGCAATGAAGAATTTTCCGAGACGCTGGAGTTGGCTGCAGAATCCGGTGTGAAGTTCAATGGCGTCCTCTGCGGACGCGCGACCTGGGCAGCCGGCGTTCCGGTCTTCGCCAAACAAGGTGAGAAGGCGTTCGAACAATGGATGAAGACCGAAGGCGTAGCTAACATCCAGAACGTGAACGAGCGGCTCAAGGCAGCAACGCCGTGGTTCAGTGCGTATGGAGTGAAGTCGGAAGCCGCGCTGGCGTGAGCATTAGCTCTCTACAAATGATCTTCCAACAGAACGTTCCCCTCGCCCGGTACACCACGTTCCAGGTCGGCGGGCCCGCACGATATTTTTGCGAGGCGGCATCGGAAGCGGAGGTTCTCGAAGCGCTGGAGTATGCGCGCGAGCATCAGCTTCCGCTCTTTGTACTTGGCGGTGGAAGCAATCTGGTGGTCGCTGACTCCGGCTGGCCAGGTCTTGTTTTGAAGGTCGGCATCCGCGGCTTTCACACCGAAAACCAAAATGGGAAGCGGCTCTTCATTGCAGGCGCAGGCGAAGACTGGGACCGCCTTGTTGCCTATTCTGTCGAGCAGAACTGCTCCGGCGTCGAATGCATGAGTGGAATTCCCGGTACCGTGGGCGGCACGCCGGTGCAGAATGTTGGGGCTTATGGACAGGAAGTGGCCGAGACGATTACGTCGGTGCGCCTGATCGAAATCGCCACGGGACAAGTTCGCGAAATGAACACCGCTGAGTGTGGCTTCTCTTACCGGACGAGCATTTTCAATTCGAGCGAGCGCGGTAAATACATCGTCACACGAGTCAGTTATGAGCTAAATCCTGGCGGCTCGCCGCATATCGAGTACGCGGATTTGAAAAAATACTTCGGGTCACCCGCCTCCTCTCCAACCCTGCAGCAGACCCGCGATGCGGTGCGCACAATTCGCGCGACCAAAGCCATGCTGATCGTTCCGGACGATCCGGACTGCCGCAGCGCGGGATCGTTCTTCAAGAATCCGATCGTCCCCCGGGCGGAATACGAGCGTATTGCAGCGCTTTCCGCTTCCAGCGGCACACAGCCGCCAAAGTATCCCGCCGAAGATGGGCTGGTGAAAATGTCGGCCGCATGGCTAGTCGAGCGCGCCGGTTTTCACAAGGGTTTCACTTTGGGACGAGTGGGGATCTCCAGCAAACACAGCCTCGCGATCGTAAATCGTGGAAGCGCAACGACTGCAGAGATCATCGAATTGAAGAACAGAGTTCAGCAAGGAGTGTTGGACGTATTTGGTGTTCAATTGAATCCGGAGCCGGTGTTTGTGGGGTTTTAGCCGAGCAGCTACCAGCTTCCAGCTTTCAGCCGCCAGCTGAAGCGTCGCGCTCGTGCGGGAGTGTTGCAGGCGGAAACTGGGAGCTGGTAGCTGAAAGCTGATAGCTCGTAGGGCAAATCCGAACTCCGTCACAACGCGTACTTCCCATATATCCCAGGGTGCGAAGATAAGAACCATGCTCATCAAAAAAGCCGCCGACATTCCGTCCTCTGAAATCACTTCGAAGGCGCTGTATCTGAATCGCCGCAAGTTCATCTCTGGCGCGACAGTCTTCGGCGCTGCGCTGGCCAGCGGAGCTTGCGAACTGGTGAAACCTTCGCAGACCGTGCAGGCAAGCACAAAGCTCGCGACAGTCGAAAGCAAGTACAACACGACCGAGAAGCTCACTCCTTACAAGGATGTCACGAACTACAACAACTTCTACGAGTTCAGCACGGACAAATACGGTCCGGCTGAACTGTCGCGCAAGTTTCGCACGAGTCCGTGGACAGTGAAGGTCGGCGGAAAGGTCCAGCAGAAGAAGACGTATGACGTCGATTCGCTGATGAAGCTGGCGACGCTTGAAGACCGCATTTACCGCATGCGCTGCGTTGAAGGCTGGTCGATGGTAATTCCGTGGGTCGGCTTTCCTCTCAGCAATCTGATTAATCAGGTGCAGCCCACGTCCAAGGCGAAATACGTGATGTTCACCACGCTTATGGACCTGAGCCAGTTCCCCGGACAGCGCGATAACGTGCTCGATTGGCCGTACACGGAAGGTCTGCGCATGGACGAAGCCATGAATCCACTCACGCTGCTGACCTTCGGCCTATACGGAGAAACGCTGCCCAACCAGGACGGCGCGCCGGTGCGCTTGGTCGTGCCATGGAAGTACGGATTCAAGGGGATCAAGTCCATCGTCAAGATCGACTTTGTGGATTATCAGCCGCCGACTGCCTGGAATAAAGCCGCGTCCAACGAATATGGGTTCTATAGCAATGTGAATCCGAATGTCGATCACCCGCGCTGGAGCCAGGCCACCGAGCGCCGCATCGGCGAATTCCTAAAACGCAAGACGCTTATGTTCAATGGTTACGGCGATCAGGTAGCCAGCATGTATGCGGGGATGGATTTGCGGAAATACTACTGAAGCACTCGCTCATTCATTTTTCGATGTCGCGTAAAACAATTCTCACACTCAAAACTCTCGTTTGGCTTCTGTGCCTCACACCGCTGAGTCTGCTTAGCTGGAAGGCGCTGCACGATGAACTCGGCGCGAATCCTCTGAACGAGATCACGCATTCGACCGGGCACTGGACGCTTTATCTGCTGCTGATCACTTTGGCGATCTCGCCCTTGCGCCGGATCACGCGTCTGAATTGGCTCATTCGTTTTCGGCGCTTAGTCGGCCTGTTCGCATTTTTTTACGGCTGCCTGCACTTGATGACGTATCTCTGGTTCGATCAGTTTTTCGACGTGCACGCGATCATCAAGGACATCTACAAGCGTCCGTTTATCACCGCAGGGATGGCCGCGTGGCTCTTGATGTTTCCGCTGGCTCTCACGTCCACAACGGCTTCGATCCGGTGGCTGGGCGGAAGCCGCTGGCAACTGTTGCATCGATTGATCTATGCCAGTGCCGTGGCCGGCGTGGTGCACTACTGGTGGGAAGTGAAACGCGACCTCACGCGGCCGGAGATCATGGCCGCCATCCTCGCCGCGCTGCTCGGGTTTCGCATCGTAGTTAAGTTTAGGTCGAAACGCGCTCGACGCACGACGGCCCCTCCGGTGCGTCCGAAGGTCGAAGAAGCTTCGCTTAGCTGACCGAGTTTACGATCTTCTGATAGGCTTTCTCTCCGGCTTCTGCGCCGATTTCACGTGCCTTGGCCCGCGCTTGCTCATCTGCTCGGGCGAGAAGTTGGTGGCGCAGTTCGCGTCCGCTCATGGGAGCGATCAGGATTCCCACAACATAACCAGCCATGATTCCGACAATGAATTTCATAGTTCCCCTCGTGTGTCTTAGATGCGGTGTCGTCATTCCGGGCAAGCGATAAATCCTTTCCCTTTTCGCCGAATGCCGAGAGTCCTCGCTGCGTTAGGAATGAGGTTTGGACCATACCTGCACTAACTGAGTGGCGGCGGAGGTTGACGTATTTTCCGCGCACGATTTTGTTTTAGATTGTTTGCGTTGCTGTTGTGAAACGCATGCTCTCGCGAGTGGATGGCATGTTCACCTGTTGAAGTCATCGTTGCGGAGGGAACCATGGTTTCCAAGTGCCTGAATCCCGATTGCCCTGAGAAGTTCATCTATTTCGGCAGCGGCGAGCTGCTGGTGAAGACGAATTCCGCCACCGGTCATCAGGAGCTGTTCTGGGTGTGCGATCGTTGCGCACTGGAATGGCAGACGCCGCCTGACCTCGTGCCTTTACCATTCCAATCTCTCTCCAAGCGCGTGGCGGCGTAGCGGTAATCCGCGATCAGCAAACGACGGTCACACGGCTGGTCCATTTGCGCCCAAAAAGGCTACACTGAGGCTGTAATCCCCCGACTGCGAGCAGCCTATGTCGCCCAAGACCGAAGTCGACTATCGCCTGGCGGTCCAACTCTCTGAGCGCGGATTACAGCCGAATCGCGGCGTGCCTCTGAACCTCGATTGGGTGGAAGACGTGCGCGTCAATACCAGCGCAGTCGAGCGCCGCGCCGAGTCGCTGATCAAACGCCGTACGGTCAAGAAGGAATGGCAGGCCGCGTGGCTTCTACGCGCGATCTCCTGCATGGACTTGACCACGCTCTCCGGCGACGATACCGATCAGCGCGTGCTCCGTCTTTGCGCGAAAGCCCGACAGCCGGTGCAACAGTCGATTCTCAAACAGCTCGGCCTTGAGAATTTTGATCTGAAGGTTGCTGCGGTGTGCGTGTATCACACCTTCGTCGAGACTGCGTTGCACGCTCTCGAAGGCAGCGGGATCAAGGTCGCTGCCGTTTCTACGGGATTTCCGGCAGGACTTTCTCCACTTGCTGAGCGCGTCGGCGAAATTCGCCGATCGGTTGACGCGGGTGCACACGAGATCGATGTGGTGATCACGCGGGCGCACGTCTTCGGCGCGCGCTGGCAGGCGCTCTATGACGAGGTGGCCACGTTCAAGGAAGCGTGCGGCAAAGCACACATGAAAGTCATCCTAGGCACCGGCGATTTACTTACGTTGCGCAACGTAGGCCGTGCGAGCGTGGTGGCGATGATGGCCGGAGCCGACTTCATTAAGACTTCAACCGGCAAAGAGCCAGTGAACGCGACCTTGCCGGTAGGTGTGGTGATGACGCGCGCGATCCGTGGTTATGCCGAGCACACCGGAATGAAAGTTGGCTTCAAGCCGGCTGGCGGAATTCGCACGGCGAAGCAGGCGCTCGACTGGTTGGCGCTAATGAAAGAAGAGCTGGGGGTCCCGTGGCTCGATTCCAGTCTCTTTCGTTTCGGAGCGAGCGGAATGCTGGCCGATATCGAACGTCAGCTTGAGTACTACGCGACGGGGCGTTACTCGGCAGATTACAGGCATCCGATAGCCTAGCTTCTAAGCTGCTCAGCTTCTAAGCTCCTAGCTGAGAAGCTCAGCAGCTTCGGAGCTTAGTAGCTGCTTTCTATGTCTATTGCTGAAAAATTCGTTTCCATGGAATACGGTCCGGCGCTGGAGGATCCGAAAGAGTCTCTCAAGTGGCTGGACTCGCACCAGCGACATTTCGAGCACTTCGTTGGCGGTGAGTGGCGGCGTCCGATCGAGGGCGAGTACTTCGACACGTTCGATCCCTCGACCGGAAACAAACTGGCCACCGTCGCGCAAGGCAGCGCGGCCGATGTGGATGCTGCCGTTAAAGCGGCTCGTGCTGCGTTCCAGAAATGGAACTCATTAACTCCGCACATTCGTGCGCGCTACCTCTACGCTCTCGCACGGCAGGTGCAGAAGCATTCCCGTCGTCTGTCCGTTCTTGAAACTCTCGACAATGGCAAGCCCATTCGCGAGAGCCGGGATATTGACATTCCACTAGTCGCGCGGCACTTTTATCATCATGCCGGCTGGGCGCAGCTCATCGAGACTGAGTTTCCGGGATATGCGGCTTGCGGCATTGTTGGACAAATCATTCCATGGAATTTCCCGCTACTGATGCTTGCGTGGAAGATTGCCCCCGCTCTGGCGGCGGGCAACACGGTCGTGCTCAAGCCGGCAGAGTTTACGCCGATCACGGCGCTCGCGTTTGCCGAAATCTGTCGCGAGATTCAGTTGCCTGTCGGAGTTGTCAACATCGTGACCGGCGACGGCCGCACTGGCGAGGCTCTGGTGAAGCATCCCGATGTGGATAAAATCGCCTTCACCGGCTCAACAGAAGTGGGACGCGCAATACGCAAAGCCACAGCGGCTTCCCACAAGAAATTATCGCTCGAACTCGGCGGCAAATCACCATTCATCATCTTCGAAGATGCAGACATCGACAGTGCTGTCGAAGGCCTCGTTGATGGCATCTGGTTCAATCAGGGACAAGTCTGCTGCGCGGGTTCACGCTTGCTGATGCAGGAGAGCGTGGCCGAAACGCTGATCAACAAGATTCGGGCGCGCATGGAAACGTTACGCATCGGCGCGCCTCTCGACAAAGCTGTCGATATCGGCGCGATCGTCGCACCCGTACAACTCGAACGCATCCGCCGGCTCGTTGATCAAGGCATCGCCGAAGGAGCCACCTGCAGCCAGCCGCACTGCGCTCTTCCCGAAAAGGGACTGTACTTCCCGCCAACGCTGCTGACCAACGTTCATCCGAGCTCGGTTGTTGCTCAGGAAGAGATCTTCGGCCCTGTGCTCGCGGCTATGACTTTCCGCACACTGCGAGAAGCTGTCGAGTTGGCGAACAACACAACATATGGTCTCGCTTCAAGCGTCTGGAGCGAAAACATCAACGTTGCCTTGCAGGTTGCTTCTCAGATCAAGGCCGGTGTGGTTTGGGTGAACAGCACGAACCTGTTTGACGCCGCCTGCGGCTTCGGAGGATACCGCGAGAGCGGCTACGGGCGTGAAGGCGGGCGCGAAGGAATGCTGGAGTATTTGGAGCCAGTATGGTTCAAGAATGCTCCGACTTTGCCGCAAACCGCTGCCCCTGCGATGGACGAAGCGGACGAGGTGGATGAGAATCGCACGGGCGGAAGCATTGACCGCACGGTAAAACTCTACATTGGCGGCAAGCAAGCGCGCCCTGATTCGGGGTACAGCATGGCCGTGCACGCGCCGGACGGCACTCTGCTGGGCGAAGCTCCGCTCGGCAATCGCAAGGACATCCGGAACGCAGTCGAGGCTGCACGCAAATCCGAAGGTTCCTGGAGCCGAGCAACAGCGCATAATCGCGCCCAGATTCTCTATTACCTGGGTGAGAATTTTGTGCAGCGCACCGATGAAGTGCGTGCGCGGCTTGCGCGTGTTGTCGGCGAGGAGCAGGCCGCGCGCGAACTCACCGCAGCCGTCGAGCGGGTGTTCTCATACGCTGCCTGGGCGGACAAGTTCGATGGCGCGGTCCACAATCCGCCGTTTCGGAATGTGTCGCTGGCAATGAACGAGCCAGTGGGCACAATCGGGATCGTCTGCCCGAGTGAAACTCCGCTGCTTGGCTTTCTTTCCGTTGTGCTGTCTGCAGTCGCGATGGGCAATACTGTAGTCGCGATTCCCTCGGAAGCCTATCCGCTGATCGCCGGCGACCTGTACCAGCTTTTCGACACAAGCGATTTGCCGGCTGGTGTGATTAACATCGTGACCGGCAGAGCGCCAGAGTTGCTCAAAATTCTCGCCCAACACGATGACCTTGACGCCATCTGGTGCTTCCTCGACTCCGCTGCTGCTGCCCAGGCAAAGGCTCTCTCTGTAGGCAATCTCAAGCAAGTCTTCACCAACGAGGGCCGCAAGATTGACTGGTTCGACCGCACCCAAGCCGAGGGTCGCTGGTTCCTGCAGCACGCCGTGCAGGTGAAAAATATCTGGGTGCCTTACGGCGAGTGAGAGAATCGGGTGATCGGGTGATCGGGCGAAGTGAGCCAGGAGTGCTCGGCGCTCGGCATTCGGCCATCAGCCTTCCAGCTTTCCTGCTTTGCTAACTCCTCGGTAGCTGGCTAAAGCCGACAGCCGAAGGCCGCGTTTACTTCACCCGATGAGCCGATGACCCGATCACCCTATTCTTGCATCTCACTGAGGTTGTGAAAGGAGACAACCTCGATGGCCGATCTGGCAAAGACACTTCTCGACAATCCTGCATTTGAACAAGTTCCCAAGGTGATCAGCCCAACGGCGCACGGCGTGATCGATTATCTGGTGGTCGCTTATTATTTCGGCATCGCGGGCGCGTGCTGGAATAGCAATAAACGAGCGGGTATCGCGGCGCTGGCGAATGGAGCCGCCGTGCTCGGCACTTCGATGATGACCGATTACTGGGGAGACGGACGCAAGCCGATTAGCTTCGCCACCCATGGCGTGATTGACTGCTTCCAAGGTGCAGCAGCCGCCTTGGCGCCACTGCTGCTCGGATTCGCTGACGAAGGTGCTGCCAGTTTGTTCTGGGCCCAAGCAGGCAGCGAAGCCGGCGTGCTGGCGATGACGGATTTCCACGCTGCCGATCGAACCGAAGCAAGACTCGAAGCTGCTTGAGGATCCCTGAAGGTTACAGGAAATAGGGGCAGGCCACCGGGGTCTCTGTTCCCTGTAACCTGCTTTCTCATCCGCTCATCAAGAACAGCAGGGGATGATCTCTGCCCGGATTCGCTTCCCAGAACTTCACCAGTACGGAGTAGACGAGTAATCCCGTTTCCCCCTCTCCCCACAGCACGAAGGCAAGCGACTGCTTCATTACATTCCTGCGTGTAAGCCCGAGGAGAACGCTGATGGGATTGAGAATATCCGTGAGGAACGCAATGGTATTGGCAATCGCGCTTGCTCCGGTGGCTTCGATCACGTAATCGCGGCCTTCCTGGCGCACGGCTACGCGCAGGCAGGAATAGAACTCGCTGCGATTGTCCATCAGGCGCACATAGAGGAAGGCTACCGGCCCTTCCATCTTGTAATAATGCTTGATCTTTTCTTTCAGATCGTGGCGATATTGCGGATCATCGCCATGGTGCGGCACCAGGTTGACTTTCTTATTGCAGATCGAATTCCACAACTGCTCGGAATCGGCATCTGCAAATTCAAATTCCGAGACGCGCATCTCTGTCGCGCGGTGATACCGGCTCGCTCCGCTTAACAGGAGCAGCAGCGCTATAAAACAACTCGCGATGATCACGCCATCAGGCCGCTCGATCACGTTCAGCACTAGCGTGTATGTGAAAACCAGAGTCACTAACCAGAAATAAGCCGCGCGAAGATAATGCCAGGGTCTCTGCCGGGAGCTCTCCCGCCATAAAGCCAGCGCGACGGCAACCGCAGCAGAAAGCATGAGCACCAGCACACCGGTGGCGTAGGCGCTTCCTTGACGATCGACATTCGCGTCAAAGATGACAGTCACGATCACATCAATCGCGAGCAGCAGCAGGACCAGGGGACGACGATACGAAACCCACGGCGGCGCCATACCAAATCGAGGTAGATAGCGAGGAATTAAGTTCAGCAGTCCAGTCATGGCTGAAGCGCCCGCGAGCCAGAGGACGAGGATCGTCGAGAGATCATAGACGCTGCCGAACTGGTTGCCGAGCAACTGGTGCGCAAGATAGGCAATCGCACGTCCGCTCGCTGCGCCGCCTTCTCTGTACGCGCTCTCCGGGATAAGCAGAGTCGCGACAAAACTGGAAAGTAGCAGCAGGATACTCATCGTGATCGCCGCGGTGACGAGCAGCTTGCGGGTATTACGAATGCGTCCTGGTAGAGCGGCGTCGCCTTCAGGCTGTTGCTCCCGCCGGCCATCGTCGGGGGACACCAGAGGCATTACGGAGACTCCCGTCTCGAATCCGCTGAGACCAAGCGCCAATTTGGGAAAGACGAGCGCTGATGCGATAAAAATTGCCGTCCAGTCGCCGTGCCCGTGTAGAACGCGCGTCCAGTTGCCCAGCAGTTCCGGGCGCCGCAGAACTACGCCGGTCGCGTAGATGAGCACCCAAATATTGAGGCCGATGTAGGGGATCGTCGTCGCGGTCACCACGATAATCGCTTCGCCAAATCCCGCCAGGAAAACCAGCGCCAGCAAGCCGAGCAGCACCAGAGTTACTTCCATCGTGTGCTGACCGAGAAGCGGTTGTAGGTACGGATTTTCGGTAGCATGGCGCGCGGCGTCGGCGGCCGAGAGCGTCATCGTGATCACGAAGTCGGTGGCGGCAAATCCGAGCAGTATCAAAACGAAGATTTTGCTCTTCCATCCCGCAAACAAATTTTCGAGCAGCGCGATCGAACCCTGTCCGGCGTACGAACGAGCGGCCACCTCGGCGTAGATCGGAACCGCTCCCAATAGCGTGACCAGCACCAGCACGCCGGTGGCCGGCAGACATAAAACTCCGGCTGCCAGCAGCGCAATTCCGGGTGCATAGCCTAGCGTTGAAAAGTAATCGACGCCGGTGAGCCACAGGACCAAATACCAGGGATGCGTGTGCTCCCCACTCTCCGGCAGATCGAGCGGGCTACCAGTAAACAGGAACCGGCCAAACGCATTGCGCGTCGGCTTGCGTTCCGGTGTTGTGGGAATGTTTGCAGTGGTCGGCAAGAGACACATCATACCGGATGAAGAATTCTCGATTCAGCACGGCTCAACAGAACCACCTGCGGTAGCGGGTGGCGCCTTTTGCTCGCCTGTGCTGAACGGCAACGTCACCACCCGCTACCGCAGGTGGTTCTGCTATACTGGTTGCGTACGTTAGAAACAGAAGCGTTTTCTGCGCGGTTCTTGCCTCTTTGAAGCTGGTCCTGCCCAAAGATCTTCCGATTCAACACGTAACACCAAAAAAACAAGGAACAACTCCAATATGGAACAAGGAACAGTCAAGTGGTTTAACGACGCGAAGGGCTTCGGCTTCATCACCCGCCAGAATGGCGAGGATGTCTTCGTGCATTTCTCCGCCATTCAGTCGAACGGATTCCGTTCGCTGCAGGAAGGGCAGACGGTCCAATTCACCGTCACCAAAGGCCAGAAAGGCTGGCAGGCAGAGAACGTGCAGGTCGTGTAAATCGCGCGACACGCGCTTTGCAGCCCAGGACAAATGTCCTGGGCTTTTTGCTGTCCGGGTTCGTCTAGAATCACTGAGCGTGTCCACGCCAGACGAAATTTGGATGCAGCGCGCGATCGAGCAGGCGCTCGCCGCGCAAGCGGCTGGCGAAGTCCCTGTCGGAGCCGTCGTTGTCCAAAATGATCAGCTGGTCGCTGCCGGACAAAATCGCAACCTGCGCGACCATGATACATCGGCGCACGCCGAAATCGGGGCGTTACGCGCGGCGGGCGCCGTCCTCAGAAATCATCGCCTGGAAGGCTGCACCATGTACGTGATCATCGAACCGTGCGCGATGTGTGCCGGCGCGCTTGTGCATGCGCGGTTATCTCGTCTGGTGTACGGTGCGCCCGATCCGAAGGCTGGAGCCGTAAACTCGGTTGTTCCTGTGCTCAATCACGAGCGGTTAAACCATCGAATGGAAGTAACATCGGGTGTGCTCGAAGACGACTGTGCCAAGCTGCTCCGAGATTTTTTCCGCGAGAAAAGAGGGAAGGATTTCTGAAAACCGTCGAAAGAATTTGGACGGCCACGCCGTAAAGCTCGCAGCTAGAAGCCAGCAGCTAGTGGCTGCTTTTAAATCACAACGGTTTCCTGATACTCGCCAAAGACTTCGCGAAGCGCATTGGAAATCTCGCCCACGGTGCAGTTCTTCTCAACCGCATCGATCACTGCGGGGACAAGATTCTCACCGGATCCAGCTCGTTGTCGCAGTGCATTCATCGAGCTCTTCCAGGCGCTCGGATCGCGTCGTGCTCGCAAGGCGCGCACGCGCTCGACTTGCTTGCGCTCCAGCTCTTCCGGGACGCGCTGAATCGGTACCGCTTTGTCTTCTTCGATCGTGAAGCGATTCACGCCCACAACGATCTGCTCGCCGCCATCGATCTCCCGCTGCGTGTTGTAAGCGGCATTCTGAATCTCCTGCTGGACGTACCCTTTCTCGATGGCTTGGATCATCCCGCCGAGTGCCTCTATTTTGTCGAGATACTGGAGCGCGCCTCTCTCTATTCCATTCGTCAGACTCTCAATCGCGTAGGAGCCGGCCAGTGGATCGATGGTCTGTGCCGCTCCTGACTCATACGCCAAAATCTGCTGCGTGCGCAGCGCGATTCGCGCGGCTTCTTCCGTTGGAATTGCCAGCGCCTCATCGTAGCCATTGGTGTGCAGCGATTGGGTGCCGCCGAGCACCGCCGAGAGTGCCTGCACCGCCGTGCGCACGATGTTGACTTCGGGTTGCTGCGCAGTGAGCGTCGAACCCGCAGTCTGCGTGTGAAAGCGCAACATCCACGAGCGCGGATTCTTCGCCCGAAAGCGTTCCCGCATCAGGCGCGCCCACATCCGCCGCGCAGCTCGGAATTTTGCGACCTCTTCCAGAAAATGATTATGCGCGTTGAAGAAGAAGGAGAACCTCGGCGCAAATTTGTCGATGTCCAACCCCGCATCCAACGCAGCCTGCACATAGGCGATCCCGTTGCCCAGCGTAAACGCCACTTCCTGGATCGCCGTGCATCCTGCCTCCCGCATGTGGTAACCGGAGATGGAGATCGGGTTCCATTCCGGTAAATATTCATTTGCATAAGCGAAAACGTCGGTAATGATGCGCATCGCCTGTGTCGGCGGATAGATATAGGTGCCGCGCGCAATGTATTCCTTGAGCACGTCGTTCTGAATTGTGCCGGAGAGCTTGCGCGGGTCGGCTCTATTGCGCTTCGCGACCGCCACATAGAGGGCGAGCAGGATGATTGCCGTGGCGTTGATGGTCATAGACGTGGAAATCTTTTCGAGATCGATGCCGTCAAAGAGACGCTGCATATCCTCCATCGAATCGATCGCGACGCCGACTTTGCCGACTTCCCCGAGCGCCATCGCATCATCGGAGTCGTAGCCGATTTGCGTCGGCAGATCGAAGGCCACAGACAATCCCATCGTGCCGTTGGCGAGCAGATACTTGTAGCGCCGATTCGACTCTTCGGCATCGCCCATGCCGGCGTATTGACGCATCGTCCAGAGGCGGCCGCGATACATCGTCGGCTGAATGCCGCGCGTGAAGGGATACTGGCCCGGAAACTCTTCCTGAGCCGAAAGCCGCGAATCCTGTTCGCGATAGAGCGTCTCGAGTTCCAATTCGGAACCACTCTTGATCTTCGTCGCAACCGGACGATCAGCCATTCTTGCCTGCCGAGAGGACGGAAGCTTTGCGCGCGCGCAGGAATGACGATACGGAGAAGTACACGAACACAATGCTGAAGGCTATCCCGACGACGACGTGCGACATCGGCACAGACGAATTTCCGGAACGGATCCGCACCCACTGCTGCCAGGTAGCGCCGAATCCCATGAAGGCGAAAACAGCAAAAATGAAGCCAATAATCTCAAGCAGAAGAATGCGGGCGGCTCGAGCCGTGGCCTTGCCCATCGTCTTGGCAGCAACCACGCCGCCTCGCACCGCGCGATGGTTCCTGCCCATCCTCCAGAGCACATGACCCACTGCGCGCGCCGTCTGCATCTTGGATCCAGAAGCCATAATTCGTGTCTTAAGTTGATTTTACAAATACAGCGACCTATCCGCGCATCATTCGTCGCATTCCAAACTCGACTACCTGTGGCGCAAGTTCGTACAGATGACTGATCCACCAGGCATGCCAGGGAACGAAAACTTCACGTTTCCCTCGCAGATAGCCGCGCAGGATCGCGCGTGCGCAACGTTCTGCGCTGATCCCCTGCTGAAGAGACTCGCTCAGCTTCTTGCCTTCCCCGGCCCTCACGACATTGACGCCAAAATTGGTTTTGATCCTGCCGGGGCAGACGCTCATCACGCGCACACCCGCCGGCTCCAGTTCCATGCGAGCGGCTTCGCTGATGGCGTTCAGCGCGTGTTTGCTCGCGCAGTACGCGCCCATGAACGGTACGGGCAGATGTCCCACGATGCTGGAGATGTTGATAATCGTTCCACTGCCTTGGGTTTTCATGACCGGAGCGACTACCTGCATGCAGTCGATGACGCCGAAGAAGTTCGTATCGAAGAGCCGGCGGCATTCGTCAATAGACATCGACGCGACGGAATCCATCATGCCGTAACCGGCGTTGTTGATCCAAACGTCAATTTTCCCAAATAGGTCCTTGATGCTCGCGACCAGAGCTTCAATCTGATGGCGGTCGCGTACGTCACATGCCGCAGCGAGTGTTCGTTCCGGAGTGCCCACTCGCGCGCGCGCCTGCTCCACACGAGAAAGGTCGCGTGAGCTCATCACAACGCTCGCGCCTTCGTCGAGGAAGACGCGCGCTACCGCCTCGCCAATGCCCATCGAGGCGCCGGTGATCACAACCACATGATTCGAGAGATGCATGAAGTTTCTTATTTAATAGACGAATGTGAATCGATTATCGCCTGCAGTGCGAAATTCAGCGCCTCACCCCAATGCTTCCGCGCCTCCGATTCATCTCGTCCATATCCGCGCAGAACGAACGTGACATAAAAACCAGCAACATCGGTTTCCTCGCGCCGGTCGAAGCAGCGCCGGACATTCAACTCCGCAGCAGCCGTAATGTCCGGCGAGCTTCGCAGGCATCGTGCCAGCGATTGAACCCATCGTTCATGAGCAGAAAAGTCCCTCATTTTTTTCCGATCCGCAAAGATCAGATCCAAGTAAGAACCAAATTTCCACGGCGAGCCAAAGATCTGCTCTTCCTCTTCTATCTCCTGACTGGACCAGAGATCGCATTTCGCGGTCTCCCAAGGCGATTCGGGTGAATTCAGCCGCTGGAGAAATTCACGCAGCTCGTTCGAAGCGCCTGCCTCGGGTAATCGCAACAAAAGCTCCGGCTGACGCTTGAGATCGAAGTATTGAATTCTGCCATCGGCGGATTCCCAGGGAATCTCCAAAACCGGAGCATCGCCTCCGATCTCCACATTCCATTCCGCCAGCATCTCAGGCTCTCGCCACGCGCTTGCTCTTGGCTTTCGAGTGCCAGTAAAGCGCGAGGCCAATCAGGATCGCGATCCCTGTGCCGCCGATCAGCTTCATTTCGAAAATGGATTTGCTGGTGGTTTCTCCCGGCGGGATCATCGAAAGCGCCATGGCCAAGAGGCAGATTGAAAATCCAAGTGCTCCCACGAGCCAGACTCCGGCTCGGCCGCCGGGAATCAGCACCGCTCCCGGTTTCTGCCGGCGATCGCGGCGGTACGAGAGCTTGATCGCCGCAGCATACATATATAGGAAAGGCAGGAAATACAAAATGATGGCGGCATCGACCAGCACTTGATAGGCGCCGCTCATCGTCTCGTTGATTTGCGAGAGGATCAGCACGACCGCCGAAATGATCGCCTGAATCAAAATGGAAATGTATGGAGTTCGCCAGCGCGGATGGATTTTTCCGAAGGCTGCCGGCAAATAGCTGTCGATCCCGACAGCGAAAGGCACGCGCGCGACACCGGCAACAGTCGTCCCAACTCCGCCGGCGTTGCCGACGGTCACGAGTATCGCCGCGATCACGCCAAAGAAACCAACTTTCAGCAGGGTTGATCCCGAGGTAATCGCCTGGAATACACCGCTTTTCGGATCCACGTTGCCGGCGTTCAGCAGGACCATGCAAGCGATTGTTCCTAAAATGTAGATCACCGCAATCAGCACGCCTGAGCCAAGGATCGCGCGCGGGAAGGTTCGCTGTGGATCGTGCACTTCCTCTGACATCGCGCAGACCAGTTCCATTCCGGTAAACGCAAACGCAATCTGCGACCAGAAGTTCACCGTATCGAAGTTCCAATTCGGCAGGATGTTGTGCCAGGTGAGGTGGACGTGCGAACCACCGGTCTTCACGTAAACAGCCAGAGCAACTCCGATCAGGATCAACAGCGGAACGTACGTCCCCACGCCGCCCGCATTTTGCAGCCACTTGCCGATATTGAGTCCGACGATATTCAGAACGACGGCTACTGCCAGCAGCGCCAGCGAGCCGCCCAGCAGGAACATCCGGTCATTGGCGAGATACGCGTGTCCGGCGCCGCCGATATAGGCGCCCATCGACGCGCTGGCGACCAACAGTCCCGGGAAGTAGAAGAACGAGTACACCCAGTAGCACCATCCCGCGACGAACCCGTGAAAGTCCCCGAAGGCCTCGCGCGTCCAAATGTAGAGTCCGCCTTCGGTCGGATACCTGGTCGAAAGCTCGGTGATGACTAATGCCGTGGGCAGGAAGAAGAGGATTGCCGCGATCGCCCACAAGCTGACCGACGAAGTCCCATTATGGGCCGCAGCGGCGATCCATCGCGGCCCGAGCACGGCGGCGATGTTGAACAGGAGAACGTCCCAGAATCCCATCTCGCGGCGGAGCTGGGACGTAGCTTCTGCATGCGGATGCGCCAACCGGCGATGCCCCCAAAAACAAAATCCCGATTCTGTGAAAAGAATCGGGATTCAGCCTATCAGATGAAGCGCAAATTATCGGCGTACAAAATAGAGCCCGCCGCCGACTACGGCAATCGCGCCAAACAAGAACAGCAGAGGCAGCACGGAACCAGTGTGTGGCAGTTGCGCACTTGGCGCCGGCGCGGGCTGCTGGTTTGCGGCAGCCTGGTTTTGTGCCGGCGCTTCTGTACTGGCGTTTGATTCTGTAGCAGAAGGCTGAGTTTGAGCATGGCGCTGCTGACTTGCCGTGGGACTCGGCTCGGGAATTTCATCGCTTTGCGGAAGCGCCGGAGCTTCATTCTTGGCCATCAATGTGCCGTTCGCGGCTGGAGCAGTCGGCGTAGTTGCGTTTGCCTCAGTCGGCGTCTGAGTTCCCGCCGGAGCTGCCGTCGCGACCGTATTGCCCAATCCAAGATTGCCGGTCTGCACGCCTCGGGCGTTCAGATCCGCGATCGTGTCGTTGTTGATCACGCGTACCGATTTGGGAATGCGCGCTTTGTTGCGGGCAGCGATCTCGGCCAGGCTGGGCGTACGATTCGCCGATTCTGGCAGACCCGAAACGAAGGTTTGTATTCCCATGCTGAAAGCCTGATTGTTGGCCGAGGCAGCAGATTGTTGCGAGCTGCCTGGTTCTTCAACTCCCGTCGAAATCAGATTGGGATCGTAGACCGAAGGTCCGAGCGATACTCGGCTATCGTTATTCGCGCTGCCAAGTGGAACACCCACAGCAGGACCACTACCGGGCAGCGCGATGTCTGGCGTAGAGACGAGTGGAGCATTCGCTACATTCACTCCTGTGGTGCCGGCGTATCCTCCTGTCGAAACCACTTGACCCAAGCAGCTCATCGAGAACGCCAATAAGCCGTACAGTCCCAGTTTCCCTGACACGTTGAACTTCATAGAAATCTCCTGCGCACGTGCTTTTCTGGCGCCGGTGCGCACTTCAGCTTCTGAGCAGTTGGATGCTGAGTAGTTGCTTGGGATGCCAGACGTCGTAGCCTCCAACGGGATGAGCAAGCCGACCCGGTCAGTACCGTTCCCGGTAGGGAACGGGTGTGAGGTTTGGACCAGACCGCCTGTGCCTTCTCACTCGTTCGCTACCGCGCACGGTACCGACTCCCGGGCAGTGCGAGCTAGGCTGTGCAGCCGCGCAGCCTGCGATAGAATCGCTAGTCCCGCTGAGGCAGCTATCGTTACCTTCTAAGCGGACGTTATCAGAGCACGACTGGAAGTCGCGCCATTCCCCACAAAGGGAGCACTCCTTGATCAACCTCAAAGGCAACAAGATTACCTGGCTTGGCCATGCGACGTTCCATATTGAAACTGCTTCGGGCAAGTCGATCCTGATCGATCCCTGGGTCATGAACAATCCGGCATGCCCCGACAATAAAAAGAGTTTCAAGAAAATTGACCTGATGCTCTGCACCCATGGACACGGCGATCACATCGGCGATGCGGTGGAGCTCACGAAAAAGCACAATCCCAAGATCGTCGGTGTCTATGAGCTGTGCTTATGGGTGCAGAAGAAAGGCGCTAAGCAGATTCTGCCGATGAACAAAGGCGGTTCGCAGACCGTCGAAGCGGTACGCGTCACGATGGTGCATGCCGACCATTCCTGTGGGATCCAGGATGGTGAAGAGATTGTGTACGGCGGCGAGGCGTGCGGGTATGTGATCGAACTCGAAGGCGGTGTGAAGTTATATCATGCTGGCGACACCAACGTCTTCGGCGACATGCAGATCATTCACGAGCTCTACCAGCCCGAACTCGCCATGCTGCCGATCGGGGACTTGTTTACGATGTCACCGCGCGAAGCGGCGTACGCCTGCAAATTGCTTAAACCGAAGTACGTGATACCCATGCACTTCGACACCTTCCCTGCCCTCACCGGGCGCCCGCCACAATTGGAGAAGCTGGTCGCAGGTTCCGGCGTGCAGGTGATCGCGATGCAACACGGTCAAACGCTAGGATAGAAACCATGCCCGAATCGGACCGTCCCCACTGGCAGATGCACGGCATCCTCGCACCAGACGTTGAGGATTATGTCTATTCGTTGCTTCCCGAGCGCAATGCTGTGTTGCGCGAGATGGAAGATTATGCGACCGAACACGAGGTTCCCATTGTGGGACCGGCAGTCGGCCGCATGCTGCATTTGCTAGCGCGCATCGCCGGTGCCAAGAGCATCTTCGAGATGGGATCGGCGATCGGATACTCCACGATCTGGTGGGCGCTGGCCGTCGGTGACTCCGGACGCGTGATCTACACCGACAGCGATCCGAAAAATGCCGAGCGCGCACGCAAGTGGTTCGAGCAGGCCGGGGTGGCCAATCGCATTCAGATCGAAACCGGAGACTCGCTCGACATCCTAGCCCGCCAGAAAAAACAATTCGACGTCGTCTTCAACGACGTCGACAAAGAGGCGTATCCAAAAGTGTTGAAACTAGCAGCAGATTTCGTGCGTAAAGACGGCCTTTATATCGTCGATAACACGCTCTGGAGCGGTCGGGTCGCCCGTGCGGCGGAAAAGGGCGATCAACGAACAGCGGCGATTGTGGAGCACAACAAACTGCTCGCGAAATCGAACGAATGGTTCTCGTCGTTGATTGCTTTGCGCGACGGTGTGAGTGTAGCGATCCGACAGTGACACGGAATCAACGTGCATGCGGTGGCCCCGTCCGCGCTTTTTCTCTAAGGCTGCGAAAAACGCCGGCGAGGGACCCTTCGGCAAGCTCAGGGCAGGTCCGGTTCCACGTTGCGGGTCTAAGCGATTTTCGTTCTCTTCTCCACTATGCCTTCCCACATGTTCCAGGGCAACACCGCGCGCATCCAGCGCGCGATCTTCGCGTCTTTGCCGATCAGATATCGCATTCCCGGATTGGGACTTTGCGCGATGCGAACAATCAGCCGAGCAACTTCGATGGGATCCGGCATGGCATCTTTGGAATCTTTCACACTATCTGCGTACTTGCGGCTGCGCTCGGTGTTGAGCGAAGTGCCGTCGGTGGCGCCGCGACTCACAAGGACATTGCGTGTCCAAATGTCGGTCTTAAACGCTCCGGGTTCGACCAGCACAACCTTGATGCCCAGCGCGCGGAGCTCGATGCGCAGCGATTCGGCCCAGCCTTCGAGCGCGTGCTTTGACGCGCAGTAGCTGCTGATCATCGGCTGTCCCAGCAATCCCGCAATGGAACTGACGATGATGACGTGGCCAGAATGCTGTTTGCGCATCGCCGGCAGTGCGGCCTTGGTGACGGCAACTTGGCCGAAGAAGTTCGTATCCATCTGCAGGCGCAGCTCGTCGAGCTGGACGTCCTCGGCAAATCCACCAACGGCGAAGCCTGCGTTGTTGACGAGAACATCGATCCGGCCATAATCGCGAACGATGCTGTCGATCACAGGCAAGATTCCGTCAAAGTTAGTGACATCAAGCTGCCGGACTTCAACGCGCGAGACCAGGTTTCCAGTCGTGGCCGCGAGCGCCTCGTCTAGTCGGGCACGACGCTCTGGCTGACGCATAGTGGCCACCACAAGAAATCCAGCCTTGGCCAATTCGACAACGGTGAGCAGACCAAATCCGCTGGAACTTCCTGTAACCACAGCAATCTTGTCAGGCATGAGCAAGATTCAACCACAGAGCAGGCAATTTCACCACAGAGACACAGAGGCACAGAGAAATTCCGAAGTCAGAATTCAGGTCAGAAGTGGAACATTCAGAATTCCGAAATCAGACCGCACTTCTTAAGTTGACCCGATCTGACTCTGACTTCCTCCGTGTCTCTGTGTCTCTGTGGTGAAGAGGTTTGCAAATACCCGCTCGATACGAGAACATAGTCAGTTTGCATACACGTTCATAAATTAATAGGAGCGATCTGCCGCGAATGGCAAAACAATCGAAGAAGGCGGCCGACGGCATTGCGCCGGCCAAAGGCAAATTGGGAATCATGATCCCCGGCATGGGCGCGGTGGCGACCACGTTTGTCGCCGGCGTGGAAGCAGTCCGCAAGGGGTTCGCAAAGCCAATCGGATCGATGACGCAGATGGGTACCGTGCGTCTGGGCAAGCGTACCGACGGCCGCACTCCCAAAGTGAAGGACTTTGTTTCTCTCGCCAACCTCGACGACATCGTCTTCACCGGCTGGGACATCTTCGAAGACGACATGTTCACCGCCGCGAGCAAGGCCGGCGTGATCGAAAAGGAGCTGCTTAAGAAAATCAAACCGTTTCTGCAATCGGTGAAACCGCGCAAGGCCGTTTTTGACCGCCGATACGTAAAGCGGCTCGATGGACACCACGTGAAGTCCGGCAAATCCAAAATGGATCTGGCGGAGCAGCTTCGCGCCGACATTCGCGAGTTCAAGAAGAGCTCCGGCGCGGACCGCTTCGTGATGATCTGGTGCGGATCGACTGAGATCTTTCTCAAGCCGACGGCTGCGCATAATTCCGTGCGGGCGTTCGAAAAAGGTCTGAGCGAGAGCAGCGAAGATATTGCGCCGTCGATGATTTACGCCTATGCGGCGCTTAAAGAAAATGTGCCGTTCGCCAACGGAGCGCCGAATCTAACGGTCGATCTTCCGGCCATGCTGGAGCTTTCCCGCGCCAACAGCGCTCCCATTTGCGGCAAGGATTTCAAAACCGGACAAACTCTCATCAAAACCGTGCTTGCGCCGGCATTCAAAGCGCGCATGTTGGGCGTCAATGGCTGGTATTCGACGAATATCCTCGGCAATCGTGACGGTGAGGTGCTCGACGATCCCGAATCGTTCAAGACCAAAGAAGAATCGAAGCTCGGCGCACTGGAGCACATCTTGCAACCGGAACTGTATCCGGAACTGTACGCGCACATGTACCACAAGGTGCGCATCAACTACTATCCTCCGCGCGGCGACAATAAAGAGGGATGGGACAATATCGACATCTTCGGATGGCTCGGCTACCCTATGCAGATCAAAGTCGATTTCCTCTGCCGCGACTCGATCCTAGCAGCGCCGATCGTACTCGATCTTGTACTCTTCCTCGATCTCGCTCAGCGCACTCCAGAACTGCAGAACATTGGCATCCAGGAGTGGCTGAGCTTCTATTTCAAATCACCGATGACGGCGCCAGGGCTCTATCCGGAACACGATCTGTTTATCCAGTCGATGAAGCTGAAGAACACACTGCGCCATTTGCGCGGCGAAGAGATGATCACGCATTTGGGGTTGGAGTATTACGACTAGATCGCGTTTGTGATCAGGAGTGAGGAAGCTTTCGCGACAGTACCGTTCGCGGTAGCGAACGGGTGACATGCAACCATGGGTGCTTGAGAGCCAACGTCGCACCATTCCCTACTGAGGCCGTTTCAAAACTCATTCTGTGCCACAGGCGGGAAGCGTAATCCAAGCTGAATGACCATGAAAGCAGGGCAATAATCTGGACTGTGCTCCTACCGGTGTTATGTGGCGAGCATCTCCATCATTTTGCCTACTCCCAG
>DASTJH010000058.1:0-3859 GCA_035716645.1 Terriglobales bacterium
GAAGGTGCGTCCGGCGGCGATTCGGGCTTCGCTCGACGCGATGCAGCGGCAAGCCTCCGGCATGAAGAATCCGCTGCTCGAGACCCGAGTCTCCTCTCGCGGCTCCAGGCTGACGTTCCGTCACGATGGCTGCGAGTTCGATCCCCTCGCCGGACAATTCCTGCTCGATTTCGATCGGCCAAAGATTGTCGAAGCGCGCGCACGCGTGACCGTTCCGGCGGAATCGGCAGCGGAGCTTTTCTCCGCCGCGGTGGCGGTCGAGGAGAATCCTTCGCGGCGCGACGAAGCCGTTGAGCTTTACCGGCGCGTGCTGGAGATGGATTCGAAGCATGCCGCCGCCTGTATCAATTTGGGAACGATCTATTACAACCAGCAGAACTATCGCGATGCCGAACTGTACTATCGCCGCGCGGTTGAGATCGATCCCCGGTATGCGCTCGCGTTCTTCGATCTAGGCAACGTGCTGGATGAGACCGGCAGACTCGACGAAGCGGTCGAAGCTTATCGCGCAGCAATCGACATCTCTCCCAATTACGCGGATGCCCATTACAACCTGGCATTGGCCTATGAGCGCCTGCGCCGTCCGCGTAAAGCCCTCGCTCACTGGCGCGCTTACGTGCGCATGGACTCCGTCGGCGCATGGTCCAACTACGCGCGCGCGCAGATTCAGAAGACGCTGCAGGCAGAAAAACTGCAGATCGTCTGGCGACGGAATCGCTGAGCTTTTTAGATTCAGCGGACCGTTCGCGTTCGCTGTTGGTTGCCCTGTAGGCTATTGTTCTCCCATTCATCCCGCTCTGATACATTGGCAAATCCAAAACTTATGTCGAGAGCTCTCATGCAACGATTCGCCTTGTTTTGCCTGATTGCGGTCAGCGTCAGCGCGTGCGCGCAGTCCTCGCATCAGACCTACACGCTCAATGCCACTCCCACCACCGTCGCTCGGGGATACTACGACGCCGCTGCCGAACCGGTGCTGCACATCAAGTCCGGCGACACCGTGGTGTTCGACACGTTGCTCACGAACAGTCCCAAGGGACTGGAGAAGGCCGGACTTCCTCCCGATCAAGTGCAGCAGAACCTGCGCGATATTTACGATAAAGTAACTAAGCACGGTCCGGGCGGACACATTCTGAATGGGCCGGTTTACATCGAAGGCGCGGAGCCGGGAGACACGCTCGAAGTGCACATCGAGAAGATTGATCTCGATATTCCGTACGCCTACAACGGATTTCGCTACGGCGCCGGATTCCTCACGCAAGACTTCACCGACTCACGCATCAAGATCATCCCGCTCGATCGTGGGCGCATGATGGCCCATTTTGGTCCGGGTATCGACATTCCGCTGCATCCGTTCTTCGGCAGCATGGGTGAGGCGCCGCCGGCTTCCTACGGACGTATCAGCAGCGCGCCTCCGGGCATTCACGGCGGCAACATGGATAACAAAGAGCTAGTCGCCGGTACTACGCTCTACTTGCCAGTACACGCGCCTGGCGCGTTGTTCGAAATAGGCGACGGCCACGCGGGACAAGGCAACGGTGAGGTGGATATCACCGCGCTCGAAACTTCGCTGCGCGGCACGCTCCAGTTCATCGTGCGCAAGGATATGAAGATCGACTACCCACAAGCCGAAACGCCCACGCATTACATCAGCATGGGCTTCGACGACGACCTCAGCGAAGCTACGCGGTTAGCCGTGCGCCATATGATTTCGTTTCTCGTGAAAGAGAAGCACCTCACGCCCGACGACGCCTACATGCTCACCAGCGTCGCAGGCGATGTGGACATCACAGAACTAGTGGACGGGAACAAAGGCGTGCACGTGATGATGCCGAAGGCGATTTTCGTCAAATAGCTCTCGATAGAAACCTAAACCTGTCATCCTGAAGCGCTTCTTTTGCGCGAAGGATCTCCGGCGATGATTCATCTGGAAGTGCAGTTTCCGGGTTTTACGCGGAATTGTGGGTAGAAAGCCGGAAGCCGCACTTTACGTCCTTGGAATCGCGCGAGATCCTTCGCGCAAAAGAAGCGCTTCAGGATGACAGCTGATTGCGGGGCGGTTAGTTCATTGGAGCCATAACCTCGCCGCAAAACGAGATCCATTGCTCCGGATGACAGTGTTTCAGGAAATTTCTCCGAACTATGTAATCAGCATCTCTTTGCTGCGCAAATCCTTGATCGTGTCGCGCAGCTTGGCGGCTTTTTCGAACTCGAATTTTTTCGCCGCCTCGCGCATTTGCTCCTCCAGCTTCAGGATGTATTGATCGAGTTCTTCCTGCGATTGGAAGTCGGGCACAGCTTCGATGGCTTCCGTCAGTTCCGCGCCATCCGGATCGACAATTTGCGCGAGCGAGTACTCCAGCGGACGCACGATGGATTCCGGTTCAATGCCGTGCTCTTTGTTGTAGGCACGCTGGATTGCGCGGCGACGCTCGGTCTCGTCCATCGCGCGACGCATGGAATCAGTCATGCGATCGGCATAGAGAATGGCGCGTCCGTGCACGTTGCGCGCGCAGCGTCCGACGGTCTGAATCAGCGAACCGCTGGAGCGCAGAAAACCTTCTTTGTCGGCGTCCAGCACGGCGACCAGCGAGACTTCGGGCAGATCGAGTCCTTCGCGCAGCAGGTTGATGCCGATGAGCACGTCGTACTCACCTCGGCGCAGATCGCGCAGAATCTTGATCCGCTCGAGCGTCTCGACCTCCGAGTGCATGTAGCGGCAGCGCACGCCGACTTCGCTGTAGTACTCGGCTAAATCTTCAGCCATGCGCTTGGTGAGCGTCGTTACCAGCACACGTTCTTTACGCTCGACGCGCGCACGGATCTCGTGCAGCAGGTCATCGATCTGGCCCTTTACGGGACGAATCTCCACTTCGGGATCGACGAGGCCGGTCGGGCGAATGATCTGCTCGACCACTACGCCCGCGGACTTTGTTAGCTCGTAAGGACCGGGAGTGGCAGAAACATAGATCGCCTGATTCACGCGATTTTCAAATTCCTCAAATTGCAGCGGACGATTATCCATCGCGGACGGCAAACGGAATCCGTATTCGACGAGATTCGCCTTGCGCGAGCGGTCGCCGTGCCACATCGCGTGAAGCTGCGGAACCGTCTGATGCGATTCATCGATGAACAACATAAAATCGCGCGGGACGTAGTCGAGCAACGTCGGCGGAGCCTCGCCTGGCAGTCTTCCCGAAAAATGCCGCGAGTAGTTCTCGATGCCATGGCAGTAGCCGACGGACTTGATCATTTCCAGGTCGAAACGAGTGCGCTGGTGGACGCGCTGCGATTCGACCAGGCGTCCCTGTTGCTCCAGCTCTTTTTCCCACCACGCCAGTTCTTCCAAAATGGAATTGATCGCGCGCTGCTTGCGGTCGGGCTGCAGCACGTAGTGACTTTTCGGATAGATTGGCAGGCGCGCGTACTTTTGCTTGATGGTCCCGAATAGAGGATCAATTTGGGAAAGTGACTCGATCTCGTCGCCGAAGAGTTCAATCCGATACGCCATGTCGTCGTACGTGGGAAAAATCTCGATCACATCACCGCGCACACGAAACGTGCCACGACGAAACTCCGACTCATTGCGGTCGTAGAGAATCTCGACCAGGCGGCGCGTGATGTCTTCGCGCTTGATCTTCTGGCCTTTTTCGAGGAAGAGCAGCATGCCGTAGTAGGCCTCGGGAGAACCGAGGCCGTAGATGCAGCTCACGGAAGCCACAATGATGCAATCGCGGCGCTCGAAGAGCGACCTTGTAGCCGAGAGACGAAGCTTGTCGAGCTCGTCGTTGATCGTGGCTTCTTTTTCGATGTAGATGTCGCCGGACGGAATGTACGCTTCCGGCTGGTAGTAGTCGTA
>DASTJH010000059.1:0-25644 GCA_035716645.1 Terriglobales bacterium
CGACTTTCCCGCCTTACTTGGAAATCCCGCAAACAACGCGGGATTCCCACTTTCCTCCAGCCACGACTGCTGCTGGTTAATCTCTAACCACCGGACATTTCATTTGCTATGAAAACCGGACATTTTAATTTGCTAACAACAGTTAAAAAGTGTGTTCCCGGGACAGGATGAATTTTCAGCAGGTTACAATTCCCCTCGGCCAGGTCTCTTGGATGCCCGATAGGCCAGCATCAGCTGTTCGCTACCGCAGAACGGTACCGACAACCCCGCACGCATCTGAATACCAGAGCTCATGACCACGGACTCGGACGCCAATACCCCATCTCGTGCAAAAGAAAAGACTTGGGCCTTTATGGTCCGAGCGCTCGCTCACCGGAATTACCGGCTCTTTTTCAGCGGACAAAGCGTCTCCCTGATCGGCACCTGGATGACGCGCATTGCCACGAGCTGGCTGGTCTACCGGCTCAGCCACTCCGCGCTGTTGCTTGGGCTGATCAGCTTTGCCGGACAGATCCCCACGTTTCTTCTCGCTCCGTTCGCCGGCGTCTGGGTGGATCGCTGGAACCGTCACCGCGTGTTGGTCGTCACCCAGACGCTCGCCATGATCCAGTCGCTCTGGTTGGCAGGGCTGGCGCTCGCCGGCGTCATCACTGTTTGGGACATCCTGTGGCTCAGCGCATTTCAGGGCTTGATTAATGCGTTTGATATGCCGGCGCGGCAGGCCTTTGTGGTCGAGATGGTCGAGGACCGACGCGATCTCGCCAATGCCATCGCACTGAATTCCTCGATGGTGAACATGGCTCGGCTGATTGGACCATCCATCGCCGGCATCATCATTGCTGCCGTGGGCGAAGGATATTGCTTCTTGATCGATGGCATCAGCTACCTGGCCGTGATCGCGTCGCTGCTGCTCATGCGGATTCCGCCGCGCGAAGTCGTTCGCAGCGCCAAGAACACGCTGGCCGAACTGCGCGACGGATGGTTGTACGTCTCGCGTTTCGCGCCGATCCGCTCGATCCTCCTGCTGATCGCATTAGTCAGCCTGATGGGGATGCCATACACCGTGCTCATGCCGATCTTTGCCGCCAAGATCCTCCATGGCGGCGCGCACACGCTCGGTTTCCTGATGGGCGCCACAGGAGTCGGAGCGCTTGCTGGAGCGTTGCTCCTGGCTGCGCGTCGTTCCGTTCTGGGACTGGGACGTTTGACCGCAATCTCCGCCGCGGTCTTCGGCGGCGGACTCGTCGCCTTTTCGCAATCGCCGTTTCTGTGGTTGTCAGAGATTCTCATGTTCTTCGTCGGCTTTGGCATGATGCAACAGATGGCCTCGAGCAACACCATCCTGCAAACCATCGCCGACGACGACAAGCGCGGTCGCGTGATGAGCTACTACGCGATGGCCTTTACCGGCATGGCGCCGTTCGGTAGCCTAATGGCCGGAGGCGTAGCCAGCCGCATCGGCGCGCCGGACACATTACTGATGACCGGCGCCTGCTGCATCGCCGGCGCAATCTGGTTCGGCACTCGGCTGCCGGCGATTCGCCAGCTCGTGCGTCCGATTTACCAGGAGCTCGGCATTCTGCCCGAGGTAGTCACGGGCCTGAATAACGCGGCGGTACAGGAAGAAAACGCAGGATGAGGAAAGCAGCCCCGTAGCCCCGTAGCTGCGAAGCCCCGGAGCTAAAACCTTTTCACCACGGAGACGCGGAGAACACGGAGAAATTCATTTTGCCTATTCCGCTTGCGGCTTGGCTTTCTGGCGGCTGTCCAGCTTAGGACTAGGGAACGAAACACCACAAAGCCGACCGAAAACAACAAACCAACAGAGATTTTCTCCGTGTTCTCCGTGTCTCCGTGGTGAAAAGGTTTTAGCTTCGCAGCTTCGGGGCTTACTTAATCAAACTCACGATCGCATCTTTCACTCTCTCCCCGAAGCCGGCAGTCAGCGACCACGGGCTGGGTTGGCGGATCACGTGGAGCTTGCCTTTGAGGGCCGTGACTTCATAGCTGGTGCTGCCGTCTTTCTGGCGCTCGAAACGTAGGTTCACTTGCGCCCCTCCGATGCGCAGGCGCTCGAGCGAAAACTCCGGCAGCCATTCCGGTAGATGAGGATCAATCAGCAGCACGTTCAGCGGAGCATAGGGATAAATTCCCAATAACGCCTGCATGACCGTGAACACCGCCGATGCCGACCAGGCCTGCGGCCAATTCGCTCGCGGATACATTCCCGGAAAGGGATGAGCTTCGTCGCGGCTGTGGCCGGCGAAGACCTCCGGCAGGCGCTGATACTTGAAAATCTCCGCAGTTTCGAACAGCGCCCGCGCGAGCTTCTGCATTTCGGCGTGTAGACCATAGCGCGCCAGGGCGAGCACGAACACCGCGTTCTCGACCGGCCACACCGAGCCGCGATGATACGAGAACGGATTATAGGCCGGATGCTCAGAGGAGAGCGTCCGAATTCCCCATCCAGAAAAGAGATCGGGTTGTAACAGGCGTTTGGCCATGCGCGGGGCAAGAGAGGTATCGACGATGCCAGACGCTAGACAATGCCCCGGGTCGGAAGCGATGGAGCGAACCAGACGATTTTTCGAATCGACAGCCATCCCGAAGTAATTCTCGTCGTCCATCCAGAAGAAATCGTTGAAACGCTTCTTCAGTTCTTCGGCTTCGCGCCACATGCGCCGGGCAGTTTCAATTTCCTCCATCCACCACAAAAGTTCGGCAAACAGAATTTTCGACGCGTAAACAAAACCTTGCATTTCACAGGTGCCGAGCGGGTCCTTCACCTGCTTGCCATTCGCATAGACGATCGCATCGTCGGAATCCTTCCAGCCCTGGTTCTTCTCGCCTTGGTCTGAAAAAGTTTGATAGCGGTAAAAGCCTTGCTTGTCGCGCGAGTACTTGTCAGCCCAGGCAAGTCCCTTCAACGCCGCCTCGATGTGCGGTTTCACCGCTTGCTTGTCTCCGCTCCAGTGCCAGAGTGTAGCCAGCACCACCGGATAATGAATCGAAGCGGTGACTCCACCGTAGTAGCGGCCATGCGGGGTGAAGTTGAGCACAGAGCGAGGATCGGTGTGCAACTCATGGACGATCTGTCCGGGTTGCTCGTCGCGCCAGTGATCTACGCGCGTGCCTTGGGTTTTAGGAAGCTGGTGTAATGTTCCGCGGACCATCGCGGTGCTGAGCAGCGTCGCCTCCCAACTTGCCGCCAGACTGTCACGGCCGAAGAGACCGACGTAGATCGGCAACCCCGCAGCGGGAACCCAGGCTTCGCCGAGCGAATCTTCGCTGTCGAGATCGAACATGCGGAGCGCAGCCAGGTCGCGGCGCGAGCGCTCGATCATCTGCAGGACCAAAGCTGGAAACTTCGGCGAAGCGGGAGAAGCAAAGCGGGTGACGCAGTCGAGAAATTCCTTTTGCTTTCGTTCGCGTTCAGAGCCGGGCGAATCACAGCCGTAGAACAAGGGGAGATCTTTGCCTTCGATCTGCGCAATCCACTTCAGGCAGATTTCCTCAGATCCGTGCGGCGCGAGTGGAATGCGAAAGCGCAGCTTGCCTCCGCGATAATTCGGCTTCGGAGACTTGTTATTCAGCTCAACACGAATGCCGCGATGAATGCGCGCCACGCCGCGATCACCCTGATGCTGATACGAGTGCTGCGCCTTGAAGTCAAAGTGCAGCTCCCATCCCTTGGTTGTTTTGCGCCAGCGAGTGCTTACACTTCCCGGGGATTTATCCTTATCGCTTGGGCTCTTGAAATCGGAGGCCACTTCTAGCGTCAGCTCGGCGACGGTGCGAATCTGGGTGTGATTGGAAAGGTAAATGTGTTCGTGCATGCCGTCGCCTAGCTGGCGACGGATGCGCAGCTCGATCGTTTGCTGTGCCGGATCGGATTCCTGCGTCTCAGTCTGCTTGTAATTCTTCGGAGCAGCAATGTAGTAGCCGATCGAACTGTTCTGCGCGAGTGGAGAAAAAGCGCTGAACTCCGGCGGCTTGCCGTTGATCAGCCAGCGATAGCGGGACAGTGCGCGCGATTGGAAAATCCAGAGCCCGTGATGCTGATCGTCCACCGCCCAACCTTCGCGGTTGGTCCACATCACGGTGCGACTTTGGCTGATGTACTCGCTCTCTCCTCGAGGTTGGAGCTCGATCAGGGAACTTTCCAGCGCTTCGTGCATTCTTGATTTGCCAAGTTCAGGAGTTAGTTTGCCAACGACGGCCAAACATCAATTCGATGCGTAGAATGCGGCGGGAGTGGGGTGAGGCTTATACTGCGCTACTCTCACAAGACTGTCATCCTGACGCCCGGTTTTGGCGGAAGGACCTCGCGCGATGCTGAGGACTTAATGGCTGCTTCCGGCTCTTCTACGCGGGATTTTTATACAAGCGCCGAGAGACGGCAATGGCAGAGGAATTCAACCGACGCCTGCTAGTCCTGCGCCGAGAATCCGATTCCCGAATCTTCCAGCGCGAGCTGCGCTTTTTTCAGGTTTTCGGCCTTGATGAGCACATAATCCGTCTCAAAGCTGGAGACTGCGAAGATTCCGACCTTGGCTTCCGCCAGGGGCTTCAGAATCTGCGCAAGAATTCCCGTTTCGGTAAAAGCGAAACTGCCCTCCAGCTTGAGCGCCGACCAGCCGCCTTCCCGTTCTACTTGTTCCGGAATATCTGCGTCCCTGCAGACGATCGTGACTTCGGTTTCGTTCCGCAGCATCGCGAAGAACGACTGGCCAAGAAACCACATCGGCAGATCAGAGTCGAGCGCCAGACGGCAGATGGCAAAGGTACCGGACAAGACGGTTAGGTGAAGAGAGGACATGATGGGAGCAGCAATTAGACCAGTTTCGCTTATTATCCGGGTTTTCGGGTGGAAGCCCCCGACGTTAGCGGGGGAAGCAATGCTTCAGCCTCGCGGGAAAGAGTGCCTTGAAGAAATGGCGATTTAGCGCTGGTGCGACGGCCCGGCGCTAAAGCGCAACACCTATTACACACTTCCTACCGCTGCGCTGAAGCGCAGCTCCCCCCGCATAAATGCGGGGGCTCCCACCTGAACGGATACAGCAAAACTAAACTGGCTCAGCGATTAGCAATTAACGACTAGCCAAACCGTTACGCAATAGCGTGTCTTTGGCAAAATCGCTCTGCTCATCGACAGTAACAGAAATTCATTCTGTGGACGGCGAGGCACCACTGTCCGCCATCCCCAGCGCTCGCTCCGCTGCCGAGGTGCATCCTTTCCGAGAACCTATTAAGCTAGAGAGCTTACCCATGGCTAGCGAAAACTCATTCGACATTGTCAGCAAGATCGACCTGCAGGAGGTCTCCAACGCCATCCAGCAGGCGCTCAAAGAAATTCATACTCGCTTCGATTTGAAGGACTCGAAATCGGAGATCGCGATGGAAGGCAAAGAGGCGATCATCCTCTCGTCCGCCGACGATTACAAGCTGAAAGCCGTCAACGATATTCTTCAAAACAAGCTCGTCAAGCGACAAGTTCCGCTCAAAGGCCTCGACTACGGCGCCGTGGAACCTGCCGCAAGCTCGACCGTTCGTCAGCGCATCAAACTCCAGCAAGGAATTCCGATCGAGAAGGCGCGCGAGATCGTGAAGACTATCAAAGATTCCAAACTCAAAGTGCAGGCATCGATCCAGGCCGATACAGTTCGCGTGAGCGGCAAGGACCGTGACACGCTTCAGCAGGTGATAGGACTGGTCAAGAAGCACGATTTCGGCATCGATATGCAGTTCACCAACTACAGGTCCAACTGAGTGACGATCTCCGCCAGCTCCGCCGCGAAGGAAGTCTTCGAACTTCTGCGCGAGGATTTGCTTGCCATCGAACGCGAGTTCGAGCAGGACACCGTCTCCGACGTCGAGGTCATCACCGAAATCGGCGAGTACCTGCGCGAAGGCGGCGGCAAGCGGATTCGTCCGGCGCTGCTGCTGCTGGCCGCAAAGCTGTGCGGCTATGAAGGCAAAGGCGCGGTGCGCTTGGGATCGGTAGTCGAGATCGTCCACACGGCTACGCTTGTCCATGACGACATCATCGACGAAGCGCTCACGCGCCGCGGACGCCCGTCGTCGAATACCAAATGGGGAAATTCCAAATGCGTGCTCGCCGGCGACTGGCTCTATATGCAGGCGTTCAAGATCGCGCTCGACGAGCACAACTTCAAAGTTCTCGATCTGCTGATCAGCCTTACGCAGCAGATGGTCGAAGGCGAGCTTCTGCAGATGGAGAAACTCGGCCGCGTGATCACCGAAGCGGAGCATCTTGATTTGATCTACCGCAAGACGGCCTGCCTGTTTTCGATCTCGATGCGCCTCGGCGCGGTACTCGGCAACGCCAGCGGCGCGGAAGAAGACAGTCTCGGCGAGTACGGGCGCAATGTCGGACTCGCCTTTCAGATCGTCGACGATGTGCTCGACCTCACCGCGTCGGAAGAAGTCCTCGGCAAGCCGGTCGCCAGCGATCTGCGCGAAGGCAAGGTCACGATGTCCGTGATCCACGCTCTTGATCGCTGCTCGCCGGAAGAGCGCAAGGTCATCGAAACCGTCCTCGACGAGCGCTGCTTCACCTCAGTCACGCATCGTGATGTGGTTTCCATTCTCGAACGCTACGGCTCGGTCGAATACGCCATGTCCGCCGCCCACCAACACGCCGAGCAAGCACGCAAGGCAATCCGGAATCTCCCGGATGGGGAAATCAAGAGAGCGTTGCTTTGGCTTGCGGACTTTGTGGTGGGACGAGAGAAGTGAGGTCATTTTGCGATTTGGTGATTTCGCGATTTCGTGATTTGAAAATCACGAAATCACCCGATCACGAAATCACGAAATTTATTCCAGGTTCAGCGCCCGCTTAAACGATCCGCGCTCATCCATGATCTTCTCTTGCAGCAGCGTGATCGCGTAGATGAGCTGTTCCGGACGCGGGGGGCAGCCGGGGACGTAGATATCCACCGGAATCACCTGGTTCACACCCTGCACCAGCGCGTAGTTGTTGAAGACGCCGCCTGAGGTCGCGCACGCGCCCATCGAGATCACCCACTTTGGCTCCGGCATTTGTTCGTATAGGCGGCGAATGACTGGCGCCATTTTTTGCGAGACGCGGCCGGCGATGATCATCAGATCCGATTGGCGCGGTGAGGGACGGAAAACCTCGGCGCCGAAACGCGCGATGTCAAAGCGGGAAGCTCCCATGGACATCATCTCAATCGCGCAACAGGCTAAACCAAAGGTCATCGGCCAAATCGAGCTCTTGCGCACCCAGTTTACGACCTTATCGAGCGAGGTCATAAGGATGCCTTCCGGCACATCCTCACCAAAGTTGACTTCCTCAACCCGATGCCGGTTGTTCTGCATCTTCAACGATTCTGAGTAGCGCTCTGCTTCGTTCATGGATAAAACCATTTTACGCTACCCCTGTCATCCTAAACGCAGGCGCGCCTTTTGCGCCGGAGTGGAGGATCTTGTGGTTGCTTTTGTTGTTGCTATTGTTCTTGGGGTTGCTGTTGAAGCCGGGCCTGGGGTTGCGACTCTCCTCTGCGTGGAAAAACGCAACCCAACAACAACAGCAACCCCAAAAGCAACCACAAGCTCCTTCGCGCAAAAAGCGCGCTCAGGATGACAAGAAATTTGGCCCCGTTCCCCGGCGGCCATTCCTCTCTCTCGCAGTACACTAACTTTGCAGCCCGATGGCCCTAGAAGAATACAAGCGCAAGCGCAGTTTCGACCGCACGCCGGAGCCGCCGCCGAAGCTTGATCCCAAAAAGGGATTTCGCTTCGTCGTGCAGAAGCACCGCGCGTCACATCTGCACTACGACTTCCGTCTGGAGATGGAAGGCGTACTCAAGTCGTGGGCTGTTCCGAAAGGTCCATCGCTCGATCCTGCGGACAAGCGTTTGGCCATGCAGGTGGAAGATCATCCGGTTTCGTATTTTCATTTTGAAGGCATCATTCCGCCCAACAATTACGGCGCCGGCACAGTCATGGTCTGGGACACCGGAACCTGGGAACCGCTGCAAGAGGACTACTCCGACCACAAGCGCGATCGCGCCCAACGTGAGCGTGCGGCTTCGGCGATGCTGGCCAAGGGCGACCTGAAATTTCGCCTGCATGGCGAGAAGCTTCACGGCGATTTTGTTTTGGCGAAGATGCGATCGCGCCGTCCTGGATCGAAAGGCACCGAGTGGCTGCTGATCAAAAAGAAGGATGACCAGGCCGAATCCGGCTACAACATCGACCAGCAGGACTGGTCAGTGCTCACGCACCGCTCGCTCAATGAGATCGCCGGCGACGAAGGCGCAGCAGAATGGCAAAGTAACCGCCCGGCATCTTCCGGGAGAGGCAGCTCCAAAAACGCCTGGCTCGCCGAATCAGTAGCCCGGCATGATCGCCAAACCGCAGCCAAGCGCGTGGCCAACAAAGCGTCCACCGGGTCCACAACGTCCACGAAGTCCACCTCGTCTGCGAAGTCTAAAAAACAACTCTCCGAGCAAGGTGAGTCAGAAAATCTAAAAAGTGTAGAAGGCGCAGTCGCCGCGCCCATGCCGCGCACGATCCAGCCCATGCTGGCCACGCTGGTGGACCAGCCCTTCGACGGCGACGAGTGGCTCTTCGAAATCAAGTGGGATGGCTATCGCTCGATCATCTTTTTCGGCGAGAGCGAAAAGCGCAGCTTGCGCCTGATGTCGCGCAATCAAAACGATCAAACCGCCGACTTCCCTGAACTTCAGGCCATCGCCTCCGGCCTGCGCTGCCGCTCCTGCATTCTCGATGGCGAGATCGTCGCGGCGGATGAAAACGGACGCGCCTCGTTCAGCCTGATGCAGCAGCGCAGCGGCCTCTCGCTTGAAGGCAAACGTCGCACGCCGGATCACAGAATTTTCATTCAGTACTACGTCTTCGACCTGCTCTACCTCGACGGCTACTCGCTAATGAAAGTCGATCTCGAAGAGCGCAAGCGGCTGCTGGCGAACATCGTTCGGCCGGGTGAACGGCTGCGCCTCTCCGAACATTTTGTCGGACAAGGTAAGGCCTTGCTCGAAGCCGCGCGGCAACAGCATCTTGAAGGCGTAGTCGCCAAGCGGCGCAACGGATGCTACATCCAGAAGCGCAGCCGCGAATGGCTGAAGATCAAGATCACGCAGCGGCAGGAATGCGTGATCGGCGGCTACACCGACCCGCGCGGCAGCCGCGAACATTTTGGCTCGCTCGTGCTCGGACTCTACGATAAGCAGGGCCGGTTGATTCCTGTCGGGCAGGCCGGTAGCGGATTTACTCACGCCTCGCACGCCAACATGTGGAATTTGCTCGAAGCGCGCGCGACGAAAACGAATCCCTTTGCGGGAAAAGTGGACAGCCCGCGCAAGACGCACTGGGTCAAGCCGGACCTCGTAGCGGAGATCAAGTTCACCGAGTGGACGCACGAATCCGACAGCAAAGGCGGCGGCCTGAAAATGCGCGCTCCGGTGTTCGAAGGACTTCGCAAAGATAAAGACCCGCGCGAGTGTGTCTTTGACCTTCCGCAGAGCACCGACGAAGAGCTGACGGGTTAGCGGAGTTGCTCGCCGGATTCGATGAAGGTGTCAGGCTGGGTAACTGACCTCGATTTAGGCGCGGTTGCGTAACCTGTCATCCTGAGCGAGGGCGAACGCCCGAGTCGAAGGACCCCCACAACCTACCCGCCTCAAGTGCCGACCTAAGTTTTGAAAGAAATCAGATTCGCAATGCTGATTCCGCACCAAAATCCTGAAGGGCGGAATTAGCCTTAGCATCTCTGGGGTCCTTCGACTCGGGCGTTCACCCTCGCTCAGGATGACAGAGTTGAAACGGCACAAAGAAGTCCCCACCGGGCGGATTCGAGATGAGGAGTGCATGGCGAGAACGTCGCTATCATAACCATATTGACAAGTCAAGATAATTCTGCCATACTGAATTCATCTTCTCTCCCGGATATCCCAAACATGTTGATCGCAAAAAGCCGCAACTCGGTCGTGTGTCCGCCGTTCTCTACTCGTGAGCCGCTCGCGTTTTTTGCTTTCCAAAACGGAGTCGGGACAGTCTCTGTATTGATGCGGGTGAGCATTAACAGAGGGCGGCAAAAATACCGAATCAATCCCGAAGCGCCTCGGAATAATACTGGCGAGATACCGGAGTCGATTCGGAATAATACCGGCGGGATACCGAGCCAGGTTCGGAATCATTCCGGTATTTTTGACGCTAAGTCATTGGAAATGTGGGCAGCCGATTTTGATTTGCCGACATGGCGCCGCGGAACAACTTGAGGGATCTTGGAAGTGCCGGTGCGGTTCAGGCCACACGACGCGATCCAAATATCCGGTACGAAGTCTTCAGGAGGCTGTAGCCTATGAACCTGCTCGCCGATCTTCGCTACGCTTTGCGCGGCTTGCGCCGCTCACCCGCATTCACCGTCACCGCCATTATCACGCTGGCGCTGGGCATTGGCGCGAATACCGCCATCTACAGTCTGCTCGATCAGGTGATGCTGCGCAGCTTGCCGGTGCGTGATCCCGGGCAGTTGGTGATGCTGTCCGGCTTCGGCTCCGATCGCGGACGCCTGAGCATGAACGGCGGCACGCCGGAGCAGTTCTTTTCCTACCCGATGTACCGCGATCTGCGCGCTAAGAACTCGGTTTTCAGCGGCCTGCTCGCAGCCATGCCCGTGCGCGTGGGCGTGCAGTGGAAAAACCAGCCGGAACTGGTGGACGGCGAAATGGTTTCCGGCAATTACTTTGACGTGCTCGGCGTCAATCCGGCAATTGGACGTTTGTTTCAGCAATCCGAAGACGAAGTACAGGAGCGTAATCCTGTTGTCGTGCTCAGCTACGGATATTGGCAGCGGCGCTTTGGGCTCGATCCGCGCATCGTGGACAGCAGCATTCTGGTCAACGGTCATCCGTTCACCGTGATTGGGGTAGCGCCGCCCGGGTTCAAAAGCGTCACGGTCGGCGCCGCACCGGACGTCTTCGCGCCGATGATGATGAAGCCCGAGATCACGCCGGGATGGAACGATCTCGACAATCGGCGCTCGCGTTGGTTGAACATCATTGGCCGACTGAAGCCCGGTGTGACGCTTCAGCAAGCGCAAGTGCAGCTCGCGCCGCTGTGGCACTCGCTGCGGGAAGACGAGTTGAAGCAAATGCCGAACGCCACCCCGAAGTTCCGCGTGGGTTTTCTCGACAAGTCGCATCTGGACCTCCTGGACTCGTCGAAAGGATTCTCGCCACTGCGCGAGCAGATCGCCGCGCCTCTGCTGATCGTGATGGCGATGGCCGGGCTGGTGGTCCTGATTGCCTGCGCGAACGTCGCCGGCCTGCTGCTGGTGAAGGCCGCCGGCCGGGTCCGCGAGATGTCCGTGCGCTATGCGCTGGGCGCGTCGCGCAGCCGTGTGGTGCAGCAACTGGTGATTGAAGGCATCGTACTCGGAGTCGCGGGAGGAGCTTTGGGTTTGCTTTTAGCTCCGGGAGCGACGCACCTACTCCTGCGCAAGCTGTGGACCGACTCGACGGGTCAGGTTCCATTTTCGGCAGGGATTGACGCGCGCCTGCTGTGTTTCGATTTGGGAATTTCTCTGCTCGTGGGTTTGCTGTTCAGTCTGGCTCCCGCCTGGCAATTCTGGCGTCCAAATCTGGTGGACGCCTTGAAGCAGCAGATCAATACCGCGTCGGGCGGGCAGCTCAACCTTCGCCGCGCGACCGTTGCCGTGCAGATTGCGTTCAGCCTGATGCTGCTGTTCGGCGCAGGATTGTTTGTTCGCACGCTGCGCAACCTGAGGAACGTGAACGTCGGATTCGCCACCGATCACTTGCTGACCTTTGCGGTTGCGCCGGGTCTGGCCGGCTATCCGGCGAACCAGAACACAGCTGTTTACAAGCGAATTCTCGACACGCTGACCGCTCTGCCGGGAGCGCGTTCCGTTGCCGGAACCGACGATCCGGAGTTGAGCGGCGACAACGAGTCCTCGAACATCACCGTTCCGGGCTACATCCCGTCAGAAAACGAGCGCACGAATGTCGAATGGGCACAGCCCAGCCCGAATTACTTCAAGACTTTAGGTATTCCGCTGCTCCTGGGCCGCGATTTTCGAGAGAACGATAGCTCGGCGAATGTTGCCGTTGTCAATGAAGCCTTTGCCAAGCACTACTTTGGGAGCGCACAAAACGCTCTGGGACGCACCTTTGCTCGCGGCGGAGGCGCTAATCGAGGCACGCCCCTGTTGACCGTCATCGGGGTAGTGGCCGACGCGAAGCATGCGGATCTGCGCACGCCGGTGGCGCCGAACGTATATTCGCCCTACTCGAATCCGGATGCCAAAATCCCCCGCATGCAGTTTTACGTGCGTACCTGGCAAGCGCCGGAGGCGGCGATGAACACGATTCGCACGGCCATGCAGAACCTCGATTCCAAAATGGTCATCGATGGCATGGAAACCATGGACCAGCAGATCGGCAGCGACTTGAGCACCGAGAGCATCATCGCGTTTCTTGCCGTGAGCTTTGGAATTTTGGCGACGTTCTTAGCGGCCGTTGGACTCTACGGAGTGCTGGCGTACTCAACCGCGCAGCGCACACGCGAGATCGGCATTCGCATGGCGCTGGGCGCGAGCCGGGCTTCGGTAGTGAGCATGGTCTTGCGTGAAGTCGCGTGGCTGGCGGGAATCAGCATCGCCGTCGCGCTCCCAGCGTCGCTGCTGCTGGCGCGGTATTTGCGCAGTCAGCTGTATGGGGTCTCGAATGCCGATCCGCTTACGCTGATTGCGGTAGTGGTGCTGATCGGGCTAGTTGCTGTGCTCGCTGCTTTGGTGCCGGCTCGCCGCGCGGCGGGAGTGAATCCTACGCGGGCGCTGAGGTATGAGTAGCTGCCCGCGATCGGCGTTCAGCGAGCCGCTGCAAGAATGCAACACTCTGGAAGCCTGTCATTCTGAGCGCCTCTTTTGCGCGAAGAATCTCCGCGAATGTTTCAGACTTAAACGCAGTATCCCGGTTCCCCGATAGAATTGCGCTAGAAAAGCCTGGAGAAGGCATTTACGTCTGAAATATTCGCGGAGGTCCTTCGCCCGCCCAATGCGGACTCAGGATGACAGGCCTTTAGGTGTATCTATCGACGACACGGAATCATCTAGGCGGACGGAGGGCAGAAGGCGATCTAAGCAATGCATCGATGTCAATGGATGAAATTTCTTTTGGCGCTAATTAAGCGTAACCTTCTCGGCCGAACATCGAAGAGCTTTGGGGTCAGATCTCGTCAACTCGGTTTGCCAGCCGGGCTGAGCTATGACTGTGTAAGCACTCTGCTTGACGAGATCGAAGGACCGTTACGCCGATAGCTGATCAGTCCGGCTTAATCTGCACGTTCAGCGTCGGAGGCAGGAACGTGATGCTCTGATCTTTTTTCTGGACCCAGAGCGCCATTGGCTCACGGCGGTCATTGATTTTGACTACCACGACGACTCCGCTGGCATTCTTGGGATTGATCGCGGCGCGAATGTGGTGAGAGCGAATGTCGCCGTATTCGCCGGTCGGTCCCCAGTCGAGTTCAAACGTTCCAAAGTTGTAGCCGGAATATTTTTGTGGATGCTGTTTCCAGTTCGGGTCGGCGTTCCAGATCGCGTAGGCCTTCTCGTAGTTCTTCTGCTCGATCGCGGCAAAGAAATGGTTGACCGTCTGTTCCTCGCGCCAGTTGCGGAAGTGATAGCCGAGGTAAATGAGGACCGCAATGATGATGAGCGCGGAGATCACATAGATGCGCCGTCGCTTATCAACCCGGGGATCGTATTCCTTCGCCTGGAAGATGGTCATGTCAATGAGATAGACACCAGATCAAAAGATACGACTCTGGTGAGGAGAACTGCAATCTCAAGCGCTTGACATCCTGAACGCGGGCGCGTTTTTTGCGCCGGAGTGAAGGACCTTGCGGTTGCTTTTGGGTTGCGGTCGCTTTTGGCGTTGCCGTTGAAGTTGAGTTTGGGTTTGCGGTTTTTCGTGCGCAAGTAAACGGCAATAGCAACAACAACACCAAAAGCAACCACAAGGTCCTTCGCGCAAAAAACGCGCTCAGGATGACAATTTGTTAGGGCGGCGAATGGCAACCCGCGTTACGGACTGGCGATGGCTTTCAGCGCGAGCTGTTCGGGCTGCTGCTCTGGCTCCGCTTCCGGCTGCTGGCCGGCTGCGATTTTGGCCAGGGCTTTTTCGGAGTTAAAGAGCATGCGTTGGAGCGAAGGGTTGTAGCCGGTCCATTCGACGTCGGGTTCGCGTTCGAAGTGGGCGCGCATGGCTTCCATTTTGGAATCGAGGTCGTCGAGGTAATGCAGCATCAGGGCTTCGGGGAACATCGGCGTCTTCGGCGATCCGAATTCGTATTTGCCGTGATGGCTGATGATCAGGTGCTCGACCATAAGTTTGAGGTCAGCAGGAAAATCGGGCACCAGCGCGATCTTCTCGTGCAGCATTTCGAGTTCGATGATCATGTGGCCGAGGAGCTGGCCTTTACTGGTGTAGGAAAAAGATCGCTGGTAATTTAGCTCGTAGATCTTGCCAATGTCGTGCAGGAACGCTCCGCTGAGCAGCAGATCGCGGTTAATCTGCGGATAGAGGGAAGCGACGGCGGCGCACAGATTCATTAGCGACACGACGTGCTCAAGCAGTCCGCCGATGAATGCGTGATGCAGCGACTTGGCGGCAGGCGCTTGCCTGTATGCTTCCGCGATCTGCGGATCGCCCATGAAGGCCTCAAGCAGCGCCTTTAGATTTTTTTCCTGAAAGCCGGCGACGTAATTGGCGACCGTGCGCCAGAGCTCGTCCACGTCTTTGTTAGTTTTGGGAAGATAGTCGGCGTAATCGATTTCGGTTTCTTCCATGCGCCGAACTTTGTGGACGACGAGCTGGAAGCGGTTGGAGTATTTATTGACCAGTCCTTTGACCTTGATGAAATCGTCCTGCTCGAAGCGATCGATCGCGTCGTTCACGTTGTCCCACATCTTCGCGTCGATCTGGCCGGAGCGGTCGCACAAGGTGAGCGCGAGAAACATCTCGCCAGTCTTCTTAGGCTTAATCTGTTTGGAGGAAACCAGGAACGAGGAGGTGATCACCTGGTTTTCGTAGCTGGCGGCGTCCTTGATGAAAAACTGCTTCATGCTCCCTGGCCCGGAGATGCGATTCTAACCTAACAGGGCGGGAAGGTTAGAAATTTTACGTGTGCGATGCGGGGCTAGAATGCGCCCGCCGCTACCGCAACGGGTACTGATGTGCACCTCTAGGGGAACGCCGACCCTAGCAACCGGCGCGGGGTACCGCTGATTCAGGACCGGTGGAGCTGGCGCTTGCGGTTTGAGATCATCGTTATCTAGGTTCCTATGGATTTACTTGCTCTCCAGAGTATCGGCAAGAAAGCTGGTTTTGACCGGATCGGCATCGCTCCGGCATGGGCTTCGGAGATGGAGGAGCTGGGGCATTTTGCTGCCTGGGTGGAGGCCGGCTTCGCGGGCGAGATGCAGTATCTTAAACGCCGCGCCGAGGATGGGGAGTATCAGCGGAGTTCTCTAGTGCGCGCGCTGCCCTGGGCCAAGTCGGTCGTGGTTGCCGCAATGAATTACAACTCGGCTGCGCCGCGATCCACGGAAGCGGCAAGCGCGGATTGCGGATGGATCTCTCGCTATGCGCACAGTCCGCGCGATTACCACGAGACAGTTTTGGACCGGTTGAAAAAAGTAGAAGCGACAATTGCTGATGACTTTCATGAAGCTGAAGGCGGGCCGATCAAAACCCGGGTCTATGTCGACACCGGACCAGTGCTGGAGCGGGTGTACGCGAAGTACGCAGGCATTGGGTGGATTGGCAAGAATACCTGCCTGATCGATCAGAAGTTGGGTTCGTGGTTCTTTCTGGGCGTGATCGTTACCTCAATTGACGTTTCCCATTTTGGAATTGCGCCGCGGCAGACACAGCTTGCGCCGGACCGGTGTGGCAGTTGCACGCGCTGTATCGATGCTTGTCCAACGAAAGCGATTGTCGCTCCGCGACAACTCGATGCTTCCCGCTGCATTTCCTACTTCACGATTGAGAAGCGCGGGACGATTCCGGAGAAGATGCGAACTGAGATCGGACGCCACGTGTTCGGGTGTGATATCTGTCAGGACGTGTGTCCATGGAATCGCAAGGCGCCGGTTAATGCGAACGACGATTTTGCTCCCGATCCGATGCTGGTGAATCCTGAGCTGTCGGAGTTGGCCAAGATCTCCGCCGAGGAATTCCGACGCCGCTTTCGCGGCTCGCCAATTTCGCGGGCCAAGCACTCGGGATTTTTGCGGAACGTCGCGATTGCTATGGGGAACAGCGGCGAGCAGAAATTCATGCCGCAACTACGGGAGATGAGTGTCTCGGATGATTCGGTTGTGGCGGAGCATGCGCAGTGGTCGCTGGAGCGCTTGGGTGGAGATAGTTAATCGATCCAATCCCGAACAACCTCACGCACACTCTCGCTGCTGACGCCGTACACAGCATGAGATAACAGTTCATAGGCGAGCTCTCCGGCGGATCGCTCTGTGACCGGGCTCGAAAGTCCCAAACTGGGAACGGCGAGGGCGTCGGCTCCTCCCCATAGCGCGAGGCCATGGAGGAGTCCGTGGCCTAGTCGAGCGGCGGGCAGATATTCCGAGGAGATGCCATAAATTCCACCCATCAACGTGCCGAAGGCGAAGTGCACGATGTAGCTGGCTTTCTCTTTCTCCTGTTCATGTAGCGGGCGGCGAAGGACGGTTTTTGATACGGCATTGGCGACTTTGACCGTGGAACTGTCGCTCTGTTCTGAGTTCTGCTGCTCCGAGGAGGAGGATTCTCCATCGCTCTGGATGCGCTCGATCTCGGATTTCGCTTTCGACCACCCGAGTTGAAAGGCCGTCATTGCTGCTGTACCGGCAAGACCGGCTATGAGACCGGCAATGCATCCTTTCCAAACCACGGCATCTTCGCGAGGCGTGAACTCTTCGCCGATGCGCGAGCCGGCGTCGCTGACGAACCCCGCGGCGCGGTTATATGAGCGTTGCGCGAATTCAATTACTTTGGCGCCCGCTTTTGGCTCGGGTTGATCAGAAATGTTGCCGGAGTCGGAATGCCTGCGCTCGTACATAAGTCCTCCTGAGCTTCTGGAAGGATTAGAGGCGAACGGTTGGGTTGGGGAAGCCAGGGAAAGTCAGACCAAGTCAGAAGTCAGATCGGGTCAATTTTGTTGTCCTTCGTGGCGGTGGCTGCGACATGGATTCCCGCCAAGCGCGCTGCCAGGCTCGATCCTGGCCAAGCGTTGCGTCACGAATAACCCAGGTGTGCGCCTTCGGGTCGACGTCCTCGGGCACACTTCGCCTAACGAGTGCTGACGGTGGGAACCTTTCGCCGGAACTGGAGGGTCGCTAGGATTCGGCAGCGCGGGCTTTTTCCTCGATGGCCATGTCACGAAATTCGCTGGCTTCGAAGACCTCTCCGCATTGCTCGCATTCTACAAATTCCGCATCCTCCTCACGCGCCACTACGCGCACGCGAGGATGTTGGCAGACGTGTTCCATGCTGACTCTCTGGGGTGGAATTTTGGCGGTTGGTGAAGGTTGGGTAGTACTCATATCCGGGGATTTCTGGTCCGGTTGCGGCTGATTTTAGCTTGACTTTTCAGGTTGTCAAGCGTCGTTTTACGGCCAGCACATTACGATGAGGATCGCGGGGATAGAAGTTTGCTCTTGCCAGCCCGACAGCTTATTTCGATGAACGTTTAGCTCTCGGCCCGCAATCCACTCAGGCCTGTGGAATGCTTCGTGAACTACCCCAGGGATCTGTTAGGAGTTTCGGATTCTTCCTGGCAAGTACCTGTATTTTCAATGTAGTAGCTTGAGGTCAGGATTAGAGGCTGGTGGGTTGAGGGAAATCAACTGAAAAAGGCTGGCCCCCTCCTTGTGACAACGGTTCAACTTCCCGGTAGCTAAGCATCGGTCGTTTAGTCTGCTGGACTAGCTTGCTTTCTCTACTTGCGTCCAGCATCCGGCGGCCAACTTCTGTCGCATCGATTGCTCCGCGGCAACACCGGGAACCTCAAGTCTCCCAGACGTTCGCATAGCTGCGGTACTGACTCGAAACGGATCGCGACAATCCCAAGAGCTTTAGCTGCGGCAGCGTTTTCCTTGCGATCGTCCGCAAACAGCGCTTCCTTAGGTCGTACATTGATACGTTCCAGACACTTGCGGAAGATGGTGGGATCAGGTTTTATGCAGCCCAGCTCGCAGGAAAACACCGGATGATGAAAATACTCCATCCAGGGAAAGCTCCGCCGGACGTGATGCGCCATATCTGGGGGCATGTTCGATAGCAGCGCCGTGACCAGTCCGGCCCGATACAGTTCTCCGAGCCAGGCAGTCATTTCAACGTTGATTCTGCTCCAGATTTCGATATCGAGGCTTCGAAGTTGCGCGATCAGTCGGGCGTCGATTGGAACGTTTAGACTTCGCGCGAAATTCGCCCAATACTCTTCTGCGCTAAGGAGGCCTTGATCGTAGGGTCCACGGCTCAGGTAATAACTGTCGAAGAACTTGGCTGGCTCGACCTGAAATGTTGCGGCGAATGTCCTGATGGACTCAGGAGTTGGAGGCAGAGACAAAACACAGCCATAGTCGAGGATCACCGCCTTGAATAGCCGACTTTGGCGATCGGGGTTCGAGCTCATTGTTTTTTGAGTGCTTCCGTGCCGGATCCAGAAAGCTGCAACTGCTCTAAATGCCGTCCGAAAAGCTACCCGGCTGGGGCACATGCACACGTCCCATCAGCGTACTTCCCGCATCTGAGCTCTGCCCCTTGTCTTTGCCCCATGTCCAATAAAGGGCCAGATAAGTATAAGTTTCGCCTTGGCCGACGAAGCTGTGGCCGGCTGCGAACAGAAGCTGGAAGCCAGGGGTGAAGTTAAAGAAGCCGCCGACATCGTCCATGGTGGACGAGCGCATGCTCGTAGCCGCCGGACCCTCGGCGCCATGCCCGAAGATCTCATTGCCAAGCGTGAGCCGCTTAGTGATCTGCCGCTGCACCAGCAAGCCAAAGAAATTGAAGTCTCTTAGACCAGGAGCATGGGCGATCACTCGGCCGCCGCCGCCATAACTGGTCCATGGCCCCCAGCTCTTCTGCGCCCAGATCGGCAGACGATACCACGTGGTCCCAACGCCCAGCCCGCGGCTCGAATCTCCAGTTGGGAGTTCGACGAAGGGAAAGATACCGATCTCCGGCCGTACCGGCGTCTCCTTGACGAACCGATATTTGACGCCCAGCTCGGTGTCTCCGATGCCGTAGTTCACCGGTCCATTATTGGGCGCGAAGCTGATCGGCGCCGGAATCACAACGTGCAGTTGCACGTTCGGGACAGCGCCCCAGTTCATCTCGAAACTGGGCACCTCGCAGACAGTACCACCCGCGCGTGTGCCGTCCGAGAGTTCGAAGAGATAAGCCTCGAAGTGCCCAAAGGGCACTGGCTCCGGATCGTCAGTCTGGAAGGGTGGACCGGCGAAGAGCGCGATGGGAGAAATTAGGAAGAAAGTCAGACAAACCAGAAGACCTTGGCGAAAGTGCAACTGGTCGAGATGGCGAAGAGTCATCGTGCGAACCGCCGCCTGGAGATAAAAGAAAGAGTGTACATCGAAGGCAGTTACTAGCTTTCAGCCATCAGCTTTCAGCGTCAAATCTAGTGAGGCTTTGGCTGGCAGCTGATAAGCTGATAGCTGGTAGCTGACAGCCGCTAGCTGGCAGCTTAGACAATATCCACTTGCATCCGCAGCCCGGGGCGGGTACCATTTGAGTTGTCTTCCGATTGCCGCACACCTAGGTGCCGGCACCCGCGCTGAGAGCCGGGAATTCCGATTTCGAATCCGCTGGAACTCGAAGCTGAAGCGCTGGAACTGTACTGAGATCGCAAGCGATTCCTTTAACCGAATTTTTTGAGACTGTGCAACTTCGTCATCGGGTGATCGAAAGCCAGGGCAACCGGATCATTTCGCGATTGTGTGATGTCGTGATTGTGTGATTTTCAAATCACGAAATCGCGAAATCCCCAAATCACTCAATTCTTCTTTGGGACCTAAATGAATAAAGGACCTAACCAGCCACAAAACCCCGGCCACCGGGGACGTCGTCGCCATCGTCGCGGCAAAGGACAAAATAACCAGCCCGGCGGACAGCAGGGCATGCGCAGCGGCCCCGGCCAGGGACAAAGCCAAGGCCAGCATCGCGGACCGGGCGGCGGCGGACGCCGACGGCGCCATGGCGCGCCACAGTTCGTCGGTCCCATGGACCACAGCTATCGCAATGCGCAGGGCGCTGATGATTTTTACCAGCAGAACGGACGCTATCGTCCCGGACGCAATCCGCAAGGCCAGCCGCTCGAAGGCGCTCCCAATGGCGAAGGAGTGGAACCGTCAGCCGAGGCGCCGACGCGCATCGTGTGTTTCATCGACGATTTGTTCTTCCTCGCGAAGATTCAGGAGACTGCGCGCAAGCTGGGGATCAAAGTTGAGTTTGCCAAGGCCGAGAAAGAGACGATCGACCGCCTCACCAACGAGCAGGAAGAAAAGCCTTCCCTGATCATCTTTGACCTGAACAACGCGAACGCCAAGCCGCTTACCACAATTCCCAAATTGAAAAACAAGCTGAAGAAGCAGACGTCGATTGTCGGCTTCCTCTCGCACCTGCAAGGCGACCTGAAAATCAAAGCCCAGGAAGCAGGCTGCGATATGGTGGTCCCGCGTTCAGCGTTCTCGCAAAATTTGCCCGCACTGCTGAGGCGGCATGGCTCGGATTTGCAGGAGCCGGCGTAAGGGTAGAGCCTGCTAGTTCCTTCGCGCTGTCATTCTGAGGCCCGCTTTTGGCCGAAGAATCTCCGCAAAATGCGTCGTGCTTAATTGCACTCTCCCGGTCTTACGCGAAGTTTTCCTCATCGTGAGACCAGGAGACAGTCATGGAGTGGGAAACTTTCTGCGGAGATTCTTCGCCCAACAGCAGGGCTCAGAATGACATTGCTTAGCGACCGCTTGGGCCTTGTCCTGTTCGCGAACCTTGTCCCCTCGATAACTCAGTAACTCCCCTTCATTTTCTCCTTCACCGACTTCGCCAGCTTCTCGATCTCATCTGCTTTTTTGATTACGTCGAGCGACATCGTGTGCTCGTTCGACTTGTCCACGTATTGCTTCAGTTGGGTAGCCAGTTGCAGCAGCTTATCCGTGTCCTTCTGCAGCGACGTTTGCCGCTGCTTGTTAAGCGCCTTCTCGCGCTCGTGCTCCATCTTCTCCTCGGCTGGATCTTTGGGGCCCTCTTCGTCGGGACGATCCACGCCCAGCGTGCGCGGCGGACGCGGGAATTGAGGGCTTTGCATCTGCGTGGGATCGAGCAATTGCGCGTGCGAGATGGAAGTTAAGCCGAATAGAAAAAGGGAAAGGATAAAGACGATGAATCGCGAACGCACAGGTACCTCGATAAAGGGTGGTAATGCAGCCGATTATAGTTCGTCAGCGCTGACGATCCCCAAAATGGGGCATTGTGCTTATGCAAGCCCAGAATGGCAATTGCTATAATCCGCGTTGCATCCCTCCTCTGAATGATTTCTTTTTTCGCAACAACTTTCGCCGATCCTATCTGGAAACGGCTCTCTGCCGATTGGCACGATGACTTCGCCAACTGGATTCGCGATGACCTGCCGCGGCTGATCGTCATTCTGATCATCGCTTTCGTGCTCCTGCGGCTTTTATCTATTTTCAGCCGGAAGCTCCAGGAGTTCAGCAATCGTGAGGAACTCCCCAGCCACATTCGCGCACGCCAGTTGCGGACACTGGCCTCTGTGATTCACGGTGGCGGCGTTGTCGTTATCTACTTTGTCGCCCTGCTGGAAATTCTTGAGGTCTTCAAAATCAATGTAGGGCCATTCCTCGCCAGCGCCGGCATTGCCGGTTTGGCGATCGGCTTCGGCGCGCAAACGTTGGTGCACGATGTGATCAACGGCTTCTTCATTGTGCTCGACAACATTTATGACATCGGTGACGTGGTCAAGCTGGGCAGCGTGCAGGGCACCGTCGAACACATGTCGCTGCGCATGACCGTGCTGCGCGACGATACCGGCACCGTCCACTCGGTCCCAAACAGCGCGATCCAGATCATCTCCAACATGACGCGCGACTGGGCGCAGGTAGCGCTGCACGTTTCCGTCGATTATGGCGAGAGCTCCGACCGCATCATTGGCCTGCTGCGCGAAGTGGGCAAGGAACTGGAAAACGATCCGGAGTTTGGACCGTATATCGTCGCCGCTCCCGACGTGCCCGGCATCGATCGTGTCAACGGCTCGGAAGTGGACTACCTCATGGTGAGCAAGGTGCGTCCGGGCAAGCAGTACGCAGTGAAACGCGAGCTGCGCCGCCGCATCAAAGAGTGCTTCGAAAAGAATAAGATCAAAGCCGGATCCCCCAACCGCATGTACGTGATGGAACCTCCGCCGGCCAGCGTGCAAAATTAGAACATGCAGACCGGACTGAAAGGGAAAGTCGCGCTGCTCACCGCCTCGAGCGAAGGGATCGCCCGCGCCGCAGCCGAGGGCTTCGCTGCCGAAGGCGCACGGCTGGCCATGTGCTCGCGCAATGAATCCAAGCTGCGCCAGGCGACCAAAGAAATCGAATCGCGCTATGGAGTCGAGATCCTCGCCGAGCCGCTCGATGTCAGGAACCATGAAGGCGTGCAGGCGTTCGTGCGGCGGACTGTAGAACGATTCGGCGGCCTCGACATTTGCCTCGCCAATGCCGGCGGACCTCCAGCTAAGAACTTTCTGTCGATTGACATGGACGAGTGGCGAAAGGCCGTCGATCTCACCTTCCTCAGTGTGGTCAATCTCGCGAAGACCGTGATTCCTTACATGCAAAAGAATGGTGGGCGATTTATTGCGATTACCTCGACATCCGTAAAATCGCCGATTCCCGATTTGGTACTATCAAATGCAGTGCGTCCGGCGGTGGTGGGACTGCTGAAGAGTCTTTCGCTGGAATTTGGGAAGGATAGGATTACGTTCAACAACGTCGCTCCGGGATATACAGCAACGGATCGCCTGCGCGAATTAGCAGGCACACGCGCGCTGGCGGCTAATGTGAGCGTCGGAGAAATCGAGAAACGATGGTCGGAGGACATCCCGCTGCGGCGTTTGGCTGAATCAAGAGAAGTGGCGGATGCAATTGTGTGGCTGGCTTCCGATCAGGCGTCTTATGTCACCGGACAAACGATCGTGGTGGATGGTGGAAGGACGAGTTAGGCTTTTGCAGGCACTACATATTGACGGCGAGCATCTCACGCTGGCGGAGCTGCGCGATGTTGTGTATCGCCAGCGCCCGGTGCTGCTTGCGCCTGACGCTCGCGAAAAGGTCGTGAGCTCGCGAGAGATCGTCGAACAACTCGTTCGCGAGAACCGCGTTGCTTACGCGATCACGACCGGCGTCGGCAAGCTGAGCGATGTGCGTATCGCGCCCGATCAGATTCGGGAGCTGCAGAAAAATCTGCTGCGCTCTCACGCCGTCGGCGTCGGCGCGCCTCTTTCCGAGCCTGTCACCCGCGCGATGATCCTGTTGCGCGCAAACTCTCTGGCGAAGGGATTTTCCGGCGTGCGTCCGCTGGTGATCGATACGCTCTGCGAGATGCTCAACCGCGGCGTGCATCCGCTGATCCCCTCACAAGGCAGCGTTGGGGCGAGTGGCGATCTGGCTCCGCTCGCACACCTCGCGCTGGTGCTTGCGGGCGAAGGCGAAGCTGTTTATCAGGGACGCAAGTTCGGCGGAAACGAAGCGCTCTCGGCGGCGCAAATCCAAGCCATTGCTCTCGAAGCGAAGGAAGCGATCTCGCTGATCAACGGCACGCAGGCGATGCTGGCGATCGGCACGCTTTCGTTGCTCGCCGCCGAAACGCTCGTCGATTCCGCCGACGTACTCGGCGCGCTCTCGCTCGACGCGCTGCGCGGCACCACCGTGGCGATGGACGAGCGCATCCATCGCGCGCGTCCGCATGTCGGACAGCAGACCAGCGCGCGTAACATGCGCCGTCTGCTCGCAGGCAGTGAAATTCGCCAATCACACATCGATTGCCAGCGCGTACAGGATGCCTACTCTCTGCGATGCATCCCCCAGGTCCACGGTGCGGTACGCGACACGCTCGGCTTTTGCCGGCAGGTATTCGAGACCGAGATGAATTCCGCCGTCGACAATCCGCTGGTCTTCGTTGCTGCGGCGGACCGGCGGGAGGTGCTGCGTCCGGATCACGTCCCGCCTATCGACGATCGGCGGGCAAACGACGGGCAGGCTAATCCGAACGGTGCACAAATCATCTCCGGCGGCAACTTTCACGGCGAGCCGGTGGCCTTCGCGCTCGACTATCTCGCTATCGCGCTCACTGCGCTGGCAGGCATCTCGGAACGCCGCATCGAGCGGCTGGTCAACCCGTCGCTCAACGAAGGACTGCCGCCGTTTTTGGCAGCCGGCGCCGGTCTCAATTCGGGATTCATGATGCCGCAGGTCACAGCCGCCGCGCTCGCCAGCGAGAACAAAATACTGGCGCATCCGGCGTCGGTGGATTCGATCACCACCAGCGGCAACAAGGAAGATTACGTTTCCATGGGCATGACCGCTGCGCTGAAGCTCGAGCGCGTCGTCGCCAACACGACGAACGTGCTGGCTATCGAAGCCGCAACCGCAGCGCAGGCGATCGATTTTCTAGCCCCACTCAAAACCAGCGCTCCTCTGCAACAGGCTCACGCAGCCATTCGCGCTGTGTGCGCCAGCGTGGAGAAGGATCGGGTGTTAGCCAAAGATTTTGCGAAGCTGGCGACCGCGATCGGCGAAGGAAAGCTCTCGGCGATTGTTCCGAAATAGCCTACGCGCTGTCATTGGCGAGGTCAGTACCGTCCGCGGTAGAGGCTGTTACGAAACCCACACTATCGCTGAAGCAGGAATAATGGCAAGATGCGCTGTAGGAGCGCAGAGGGCATGGCGTTTATTCGTGGTGAGCATCCAGGGCAGGTAATGATGTTTCCGCCGACGCTGGATGAACTGATTCCGGCAGATCACTTGTGCCGAGTGCTGGCGTTGTTCCTGGATCGGATCGACATGCAGGCGGCTGGGTTCCTGCGAGCCGAACCGGCGGAGACGGGGCGCCCTGGCTATAATCCGCGCGATCTGCTGGCGCTGCTGCTGTATGGGTGTACGCAGCAGATGCGATCGTCGCGACGGCTGGAAGCGGAAACGCACCGCAATGTGGAGGTGATGTGGCTGCTGCATGGACTGACTCCGGATCACAAGAGCATCGCTGAGTTTCGCCGCTCGAATGGGAAGGGGATCGCGGCCGTGGGCGGAGAGTTTCTGGAGTTCGCGCGAGCTGCGAAGTTGGTCAATGAGCAGTGGAGTGTGATCGATGGCTCGAAGTTCGGGGCTGTCAGTAGCAAGGCTACAGTGCGGGAGCGGGAGATCGTGGCCCGGTATCTGGAGCAGCTGGAAGAAAATGACGCGGCAGAAGAACCGGAGATCAGCCGCGAGGCGCTGGCCGCGGCCATGGAATGGCTGCAGCAGCATCCCGAGCCGCAGGCTGGGTT
>DASTJH010000060.1:0-3827 GCA_035716645.1 Terriglobales bacterium
TTACGGGCGTGGCCTGCTCGAAGTATGTGAGTACGTCGGCGTTGTCAGCGATGTTCCGGCGATAAAATTCAAAGGCAGCCTTTGACATTTGCTCCATGGCATCAGTCCAGGGTGCGTCGGCGCCAGGTTCTGGGCCGTCCGGACGAGTAAGTGCCTCGAGACAAGCGGCAATCATGATTTCGAGGTTCCACTCTGCCAGAATGGGATCGGAATACTTCCAATTCAAGACCTCGCCCTGTTCAGTAAGGCGGAATTCACCGGAAAAATCGCCCGCAGGCTGCGCAAGAATTGCAGCATGGGTAGGTCCGCCGCCGCGGCCGACAGTACCGCCTCGACCATGAAACAGCCGGAGCTTGACATTGTGCTTGCGTGCAGCTGCATGCAGGGCGCGGTGAGCTTTGTACAACTCCCAGAGACTGGTCAACATTCCGCCGTCTTTGTTGGAATCGGAGTAGCCGATCATGACTTCCTGCCAGCCGTGCCAGGAATCAAGGAAGGTGCGATACTGCGGCTCGCTCCAGAGCTGCTCCATGACACCGGCGGAATCGCGGAGGGACTGGATGGACTCAAACAACGGCACCGGCATCAATCCTGGATCTTTGCTGTCACCGGCAACCCTTGCGCCAGTATGCCCGGCCAGTTTGATGACTGCCATGATGTCGCTCACTGACTCCGCGCCACTGATCACATAGTTGCGGATGCATTGCGCCGGAAAAGCTCGCTTCCATTCTGGAATCCTGCGATAAACGTCGAGCACTGCCTCGGTGCGTGGCGTAATTGACGCCTGAGTAACAGACGCGGACTGTCCGCGGCCGGCGCCCGCGACGAGCTGTGGAGTTTCCAGTTCGGTCAGGGCCTGACGGTGAGCGGCGGCATGCTGGCGGATATCGAGAGTAGCCAGGTGGAAGCCGAACGTCCTGACCTTGCGCAAGAGTGGATCAAGCAGGAGTTCGGCGATGCGATGACCCTGGTTCTGGCTCAAGCTGTCCCTTGCGAGCAGCAGATCGGCTTGGAATTCGTCTGCCGAGTTATATCCTTGGCCCTGAAGTGAACCAATATGCCGCAGGCGTTCGATAACGAAACTGAGAAATCGCCGGTAAAGCTCGGTACCTGAGATCCGGGCCGTCCGAGCAGGCTCATCACCCATGCGATTTGTGTACTCGCCCAGCTTCTCTCTGAATGGTTGCGAAACCGCAATTTGCTTTTCCGACTCGCTGAGTTGCTCACCGATGCGGCCGAGTTCTGAAACATAGTGCGCCAGAATCGTGTTCTGTGCGCGTTCCAGTGCTTCGCGCGTGCTCTCAACCGTGACGAACGGATTTCCATCGCGATCGCCGCCGATCCATGAACCGAAAAACAGCGCCTCGGGGACATCGGCAGCACTGATCTGCACGCCATAAACCTCACGAAATGACTCGCGCATTTCCGCATAGACACGCGGCAGGCTTTCAAAAATCGACATTGGGTAGTGGTCCAGGCCCATGCGAATCTCGTCGGTGACAAGCGGCTTTTGGACGCGCACTTCGTCGGTCTGCCACAGGGCGGTAATTTCGGCCGCAATGGCATTCTCAAGGGCGAGAGCCTCAGCGCCGGGGAGCGGCAATTGATCAAGCTGCTCCAGGTGCCGGGCAATGCGGCGCCGCTTCTGCAAAACCGTGCGGCGCGCAACTTCGGTGGGATGCGCGGTGAAAACGGGAAGCACTTTGACGTGGGCCAGCGCTTTGAGCACCTGATCTGCACTCATTCCTGCTTCACGCATCCGCAATAGCGTGCCGCGAAACGATCCCGGCAATGGCGGCTGCTCGGAGTGCAATCTCCCCGCACGACGCCGGCGCTTGCGATGATTGGTTTCGGCGAGGTTGGTCAGTTCGAAGTAAATCGAAAAGGCTTTCGTGACCCGATACGCCTGATCGACGGGCAGCTTGCGGATAATTTCTCGCGCTTGCGCCATTTCGGCGTTCTCAACGCTCGGGTCACTTCCGGATGCGCGCAAACGCGCCTGGATTAGAAGGCGACGGAGTTGTTCCACGGTCTGAAACAGCGGCTCACCGGCCTGTTCTACGAGAACCCGGCCCAGCAGAATGCCCAGAGAGCGTACGTCACGACGCAGAGGATGTTCTTTCGCACGATCATCAGTGGCGGCCGTCAGTTCCGCCAGGCGCGCTACCTGGTCCTTACTTCCCCACAGAGCTTCTGACATGAAAGGTATCATCAATAGTAAACGATGCCGACAGTGGGGGCTCAGCGCTTCTGCCGGTCCCATGTCCCAGTCACAGCTTGCGGCGGGAGCAAACTGCCTGAATAATGAATAACGATGAGCCAGGCAAGGGTATTGATCGTCGAAGACGAAGAAAATGAGCGCACCGGGTTGGCGGAGCTGATCTCGTCCTGGGGATATGCTGCCGAGACCGCGGCAGACGGGCAGGACGGATATGAGAAGGTAGCGGCCTGGTCGCCGTCCATCGTTATAACGGACCTGAAGATGCCGCGAATGGGCGGACTGGAGCTCTTGGAAAGAATTGCCGGCGATAGCCAGACGGTCGCGGTCATCGTGGTCACCGCGCAGGGGACAATCGACAGTGCCGTTCAGGCCATGCGGATCGGCGCCTATGACTACATTTCCAAGCCAATCGATACCAACCGACTGCGCACCATTCTCCAGAACGCCTCAGCATTGCTGGGAGCGCGAACCGAGCTTGAAGTTACCCGCCGAAGACTGCGGGACACAGGCTCACTGGGATCGCTGGTGGGACCATCCAAAAAGATGCAGGAGATCTTCCGCCTGATCGAACTGGTTGCCCCAAGTACAGCATCTGTACTGATTACCGGGGCAAGTGGCACAGGCAAGGAATTGGTAGCTCGCACCATTCACGAACTCAGTCCGCGTAAAGGGAAGCCGTTCATCGCGATCAATTGCGCAGCTATTCCCGAAACGCTAATTGAGAGCGAAATTTTTGGGCACGAAAAAGGCGCGTTTACCGGGGCACTCGAACGCCGCACAGGATGTTTCGAACTAGCCGAGGGGGGCACGTTGTTGCTCGACGAAATCGGAGAGATGCCGATCGCCACACAGGCCAAGCTGCTGCGCGTGCTGGAAGACCGGAAGCTACGCAGGTTGGGCAGTAAGGTGGAAACCACGGTCGATGTCCGAGTGCTGGCTGCGACAAATAAGGTCCCGGATGACGCTGTTGCGCGTGGCGAACTGCGCAATGATCTTTACTATCGGCTGAACGTTTTCAACATTCATATGCCGCCGCTGCGCGAACATAGAGAAGACCTTGCGGACCTGGTGCAGGCGTTGCTGGCCGACATGAATTCGAAGCACGGACGCAAAATCGCCACGATCAGTGAGGCGGCATTGAACCTCTTTCGCGCTCACAACTGGCCAGGCAATGTACGCGAATTGCGTAATACGCTCGAGCGGGCTGTGATCGTGTGCGAAGGACCTGTCATCGAAACCAAGCACCTGCCGCCGGGTTTTGGCCATGCTCCCGCGCGCCCGTCGCTCGATGATGCAGATTCCATCCGCGTAGGGGTTGGCACGACCGTGGGCGAGGCCGAGCGGCTGCTGATTCTGAAGACGCTCGAATCTACAAACAACAACAAGACGCGTGCGGCTGAAATTCTGGGTATCAGCCTGAAGACGCTGCACAATAAGTTGAAAGAATACGGAAGCGCGGCTGCCGAGGCTCGTGAAAGCGAAGCCGAGTCGGCCTGACCCTCATGCGCCGTCGTACCCAAATCGTGCTGGCGATCACCTTTATGGTGGCGGCGCTGGTGTCAGGAGCCTCCTACGTTTACATCTCGCAAATCTTGCGCCAGCGTGT
>DASTJH010000061.1:0-50813 GCA_035716645.1 Terriglobales bacterium
TTGACTCTGCTTTTTAGTGGGTTATAATCCGCACGCACCAAAAAAGCGGGTTTGAATCTTCCCCCAAGATTGATCCGGTGTCGACCGTAGGATTTCGGGGATGTAGCGTCGACACAAAGTTGTCTGCGTGAACTCACTAATAACGAAAACCGGGTCAGCACGACTGTCCCTCCTAAGAGGTTGATCACATGGCCAAAGAAGGCACACAGCAAAAACTTTCTCGCGTGCGTCCACCGCGCGTACATATCACCTATGACGTCGAAGTGGGCGATGCTATTGAGCTCAAGGAACTGCCATTCGTGATGGGCGTTCTCGGCGACTTTACCGGACAGCCGGAACAGGCGCTGCCCAAGCTCGCGGAGCGCAAGTTTGTCGAAGTCACGCCCGACAACTTCGATCAGGTGCTGGACAAGATGAGTCCGCATCTGGCCTTCTCGGTGCCGAACCGGTTAGGGGACGATCCCAATTCGCAGCTCAAGGTCAATCTCAATTTCCACGAACTTTCTGATTTCGAGCCGGAGCAGGTCGCGAACCAAATTGGTCCGCTCAAGGAGCTGCTCGATCTGCGGCGTAAACTGGCCGATCTGCGCGGCAGCTTGCAGGGCAATGACAAGCTCGACGAAGTTTTGCAGGACGTGGTCAGCAACACCGAGAAGCGGCAGAAGCTGAGCGCGGAACTGGGGCTGGACAAAGGCGATGGAGGCAACAATGGCTGAGGCGGCAAAAGCGGCAGCGGCAACAGCGCGGGTACAGGAGCAAAGCGGGAGCTTGCTCGACGAAATCGTAGAACAGGGCCGGTTTACCCAGAATGACGCAGCGCGCGAGCGCGGCAGAGATCTGGTGAAGACCTTCGTGCAGGAAGTGCTGCAGCGCGCAGCCACGGCTCCGAAGGACACCGAAACGGCGATCAACGCCCGCATCGCGCAGATCGACAAACTCGTCTCCGCACAGTTGAACGAAGTCATGCATCATGCAGACTTCCAGAAGCTGGAAGGAAGCTGGCGCGGGCTGAAGTATCTGCTCGATCAGAGCGAGACCGGCGAAGCATTGAAGGTCAAGATACTGAACGTCAACAAGAAGGACCTGTTGCGCGATCTGCAGCGCGCGGCGGAGTTCGATCAGAGCGCTCTATTTAAGAAAATTTACGAAGAAGAGTTCGGCGTATTCGGCGGCGCACCGTTCTCGGCGATCGTCGGCGACTACGAATTTGGTCCGAAGCCCGAGGACATGGAGCTGCTCGAAAAGATCGCGCAAGTCGCAGCTTCTGCTCATGCTCCGTTCCTCTCTGCGGCCTCGCCGGACATGATCAACCTGGACAGCTTCACCAACCTCGGCGCTCATCGCGACATCGCAAAGGTCTTCGACAGTACTACCTACGCGAAGTGGAAGTCGTTCCGCCAATCGGACGACTCACGCTACGTGGGTTTGACTCTTCCGCACGTGCTTGCGCGCTTGCCTTACGGCGCAGATACCAAGCCCGTCGAAGCGTTCAACTACGAAGAAGGCGTAGATGGGACCGATCACTCCAAATACCTGTGGGGCAACGCGGCGTATGCGCTAGGCGCTCGACTCACTGGCGCGTTCGCGAAATTTGGCTGGTGCGCAGCGATCCGCGGCGTAGAAGGCGGCGGTCTGGTCGAAGGACTGCCGGCGCATACTTTCCGCACCGATGAAGGCGATGTCGCGTTGAAGTGCCCGACGGAAGTTGCCGTGACGGATCGGCGCGAGAAAGAACTCGCCGACCAGGGCTTCATTCCGCTGGTGCACTGCAAGAACACCGATTACGCGGCGTTCTTCAGCGTCCAATCCTGCAATAAGCCGAAGACCTACGATAAGGAAGCGGCGAATGCCAACGCACGCTTGTCCGCGCAGCTTCCCTACATTCTGGCCATGTCGCGATTCGCGCATTACCTGAAGGCGATGATGCGCGACAAGATCGGCTCGTTCATGTCTCGATCCGATTGCCAGCGCTTCCTGAACCAGTGGATTAACAACTACGTTTGCGCCGACGACAACGCCACGCAGTCGGTAAAAGCACAGTTACCATTGCGCGAAGCGCAAATCGAGGTGCAGGAGATTCCGGGCAAACCGGGCGCCTATCGGGCGGTTGCTTTTCTCAAACCACACTTTCAACTCGACGAACTTTCCGTATCGCTGCGGCTCGTGGCCGATCTTCCGGCCTCTGCGCGTAAATAGGGATACAGAGGTTTGCCGGTAACCGGGGCCACGTAGTTGAACTAACTGAGGAGGATAGAACTTATGCCGAGTATGGGAATTGCTCCGGCCATTGGCGGAGCGGTGGATTTTTTCCTAAAGATTGACGGGATCGAGGGCGAAAGCGCGGATTCCAAACACAAGAATGAGATTGACCTGGTCTCATGGTCCTTCGGCGCGAGCCAAGGTGGCACGATGGCTCATGGCGGCGGCGGCGGGGCCGGCAAGGTCTCGATGCAGGACATACATTTTGTTAAGAGCCTGGACAAATCTAGTCCGAAGCTGATGCTGGCATGCGCCAATGGTGAACACATTAAGAAGGCCGTACTCATTGCACGCAAGGCCGGCAAGGATCAGCAGGAATATCTCAAGATTACGCTCTCCGATATTCTGATCAGCAGCTTCAACACTTCGGGCAGCGGCCAGGGCGGCCACCCGGTGGACGAAGTATCGCTCAACTTCGCGAAAATTGAGATGGAGTACAAAGAGCAGAAGGCCGACGGCAGCCTTGGCGGCGTGGTCAAGACCGGCTACGACCTGAAACAGATGAAGGCGGTCTAGTCGCGGTTATGACGCCCACCGAGCTCTTCCAGCAAGGCGAGCTGCAACAGGCCATTCAAGCGCTTGGCGACGAGGTGCGTAAAAACCCGCTCGACGCCAAGCGCCGTACTTTCCTGTTTGAATTGCTGTGCTTTGCCGGCGAGTTCGATCGGGCGGAAAAACATCTTTCCATCCTCGGTGACTCTGGCCAGCCGGCGGCCATGGGCACGTTGGTCTATCGTTCGGCGATTCACGCCGAGAAAATCCGGCAGAAGATGTTTGCTGAGGGCGCCTTTCCCATGGCGCACGCTGTGCACGAGCGTTCGTATGCACGCTCAGGCGAGCCGGGAGAGAGTCTCGCCGATGCCGACCCGCGCATCGGCGGAGCTTTGGAAGTCTTCGTCGCCGGCGGATACTCCTGGATCGCCTTCGAGCAAATCGCGAGCATAGAAATTCCCCAACCGAAACGCCTGCGCGACCTCTTGTGGACCCCGGCAATCGTCACCACGACCGAGGCTTACAAAGCGATGGAACTCGGCGAAGTCCTGTTGCCCGTGCTTTCGCCTCTGTCCTGGCAGCAAAGCGACAACGAGGTGCGTTTGGGCCGGTCCACTATCTGGATCGAAGACACCACTTACGGAGAAATTCCTCTCGGTCAAAAGCTGTTTCTAGTGGACGGAGAGGAAATTCCCATCCTGGAACTTGGAAAGGTCGAGTTCGCGGATGGCGCGGGAGAACACCGTGCCGCTTCTGCGTGATGACCTGCTCACTCCTATCCCCGGCAGCAATCCTAGCGGGGAGAGCCTTCGCTATGATCCCGTTTACGACAAAATCAAGGAAGCGCGCCAGGAGGACGATGACGACGCTCCCCAGGGCGAATGGCAGCGTGCGCGCAAGAAAGCAGATTTCCCGCTCGTCATAAAACTAGCCGGCGAAGCGCTCTCCAAACGCAGCAAAGACCTGCAACTCGTAGCTTGGCTTGGCGAAGCCGTGCTGCGCCGCGAAGGTTTCGCCGCGCTTCCCGAATGCATCACTCTTTTCCGGTCGATTCAAGATCAATTCTGGGATACCTGCTATCCCGAGATCGAAGACGGCAGTCCTGAGCTGCGCTGCTCGCCGCAGGAATGGTTTGCCTCGCGCTGCGATTACATTCTGCGCCGGCTGCCTTTGGCCAATCGCAAAGGGCTCGATTGGATCAAGTACCGCGAATCCCGAACCGTGGCTTCGGAGCAGGATGCCGAAGGCAACGATGCCAAACGCGAAGCCCGCGAAGAGGCCATCCGCGACGGGAAGCTCACGCCCGAAGAGTGGGACGAAGGATTCTCGGCAACGCCGAAGAGTTTTTACGAACAACTTTCCGACTCCATCAGCCACTCCCTGGAAGCGGTGGGATCGCTCGATAATTTTTGCGACGAGAAGTACGGAGCCGATAGTCCCAATCTGGGAAAGCTCCGCGGCGTGTTGCAGGAAGTTCAGATCACGGTCAACGTCCTGCTCAATCAGAAGCGCGAGATCGAGCCTGACGCGCAAGGCGATAGCGCAGCGCAGCAGGAAGAGCAACCGGCAAGTTATTCCGAAACATCATCCGGGACTGCTGCTGCAGCTCCCGCGCGTGCGAAGGCATCGCTCTCTGTTGCGGAGCCCACGAGTCCGGAAGCCGCGATGGCCGTTGCGCTGCGCGCGGCTGAATACCTGCGCAAGCAGGACGCTTCGCTAGTTGCTCCCTATCTCGTCACCCGCGCAATATGCTGGGGAGAATTGCGATGGCAGGGCGACAGTCCGGACGAAACTTTCCTCGCCAGTCCATCGACAGAAGTCAGGCAGGCGCTTCGCCAGTTTTTTCGCGACAGCAATTGGGAAGAGTTGCTGCGCGGAGTAGAGGACGCGATGTCCACTCCTTGCGGCCGCGCGTGGATCGATCTACAGCGCTATGCATGGGAGTCATGCTACAACCTGTCCTACTCCGCCGTCGCGAAAGCGATTTGCAGCGAAACGCGAGCCTTGCTCGAAGATTATCCGTCGCTGCTGTCTGCGAGTTTGAGCGACGGAACCGCAGCCGCCGATCAGGCCACGCGCGATTGGGTACGAGACAACGTGATGCCTGCGGCTGCGGCAGACGAAGCGCAGGAAGCTCCGGCAATGCATTACGAGCAGCCCGAAGCTTCGCACGAAAACGGAAAGGCGGATTACTTCGATGCCGCTTTTCAACTCGCGCGTTCCGGACGCGTTGGCGAAGCCATCGAGGATTTCTCGCGCGAAGCCGCACGCGAAGTTTCCGGACGCGAGCGTTTCCGCCGGCAGATGCAGTTGGCCCAGATTTGCCTGAGCACACGTCACGAAGCACTGGCGTATCCAATTTTGCAAAGCCTGGCGCAGGAGGTCGAACGGCGCAATTTGCTCGACTGGGAGGAACCCGCTTTCCTGGCGCAGGTTCTGGCCATGCTCGTGCAATGCATTGATCGGACCACGAAGGATCATCAGGAGCGCGCGCGAGCGTATGGACTGCTGTGCCGGTTGGGTCCGGCGGCGGCGTTGCAGTTGGAAAAGTGAAATAGCTTCTCAGTGCTTGTCATCCTTCGGCCAAAAACCGGCTCAGGATGAGAGGTGTACTCCAGAGATTCTCTATGCCTCGTCCCGAAATCGACGGCTTTCCCACTCCCTCGCTGGTTGATCGGCTCAGCAGCGAGGAGCCGGACTTTGCTGCCGGATTCCGTCAAGACGAATCCGGCCAAGTGCGTCATCCAGTGAACAAGGCTCGTTCGCGCGAGGCAGCCAAGCACTACGAAGAGACAGTGCGCCGGGATCTGGAATGGCTGTTCAACACGCGCCGCATTCAGGACGATCGTCTAATTCGGTATCCGCACGTGCAGAACAGCGTCTTCGGCTACGGGCTGGCCGACATCAACTCCGAAGACCCTTCGAGGGTTCACGATCGCGACGAACTGTTGCGCAACATGGAAGACGCGCTCACGCGCTTCGATCCGCGCTTGCGGGACTTCAACGTCGAGTTTGCGCCGCAGGTTAGCGGCAGTCATTTGCTGCATTTTCAAATTACAGGCGTTGTGATCATGGACCCCGCGCCGGCGGAAGTTTCGTTTGAAACTTCACTTGATCCCAGCAACGGTGAATGCAAGGTGAAATAAACGTGGGCGGCGTCCGAGAAGAACTTCTCAATTATTACGAGCGCGAGTTGGCCTACATCCGCCAGATGGGCGGAGAGTGGGCGAAGAAGTATCCCAAACTCGCCGGCCGGCTGCTGCTGGAGCCGGAGCGATGCGAAGATCCTCACGTCGAACGCTTGCTGGAAGGATTCGCGCTGCTCGCGGCACGCGTCCATCTAAAGCTCAACGACGACTTTCCCGAGATCAGCACTGCGCTGCTCGAATCGCTTTTCCCGCACTACATTCGTCCAATCCCCTCTATGACGGTGGTCGAGTTCCAATTGGACGCCGATCAGGGAAAGCTCGCGACTGGACTGAAGATTCCTGCGGGAGCAGTGCTGCAGTCAGGAAGGCTGAATGGAACCGCCTGCAAATTTCGAACCACTTATGAGACGACGTTGTGGCCCGTGCAGGTGACCCAGGCGCGCTTTCGCTCAGGCGAGGGTCTCTTTCACCCGGCGGGTGTGGGCAGTTCTGTTGCCGCACTGTCGCTCGAACTCGAGTGCCTGCCGGATGTCTTCTTTCGCACGCTGAAGCTCGACACATTGCGGTTTCATTTTGCCGGCGATGTGAACGTAGCCAGCACGCTTTACGAACTGCTGTTCAACAACTGTATTGCGATCGTCGCCCGCGACCTGAATGCCACAAATTCCAAGCCGGTAGCGATCTTCGATTCCAGTTTGGGAAATCCATCGCCCTTGCGCCAGATTGGATTCGCCGAGAATGAAGGGGTCATTCCTTACAGCAACCGCTCCTTTCTGGGATTCCGGTTGTTGCAGGAGTATTTCACCTTCCCTGAGAAATTTTTCTTCGCCGATTTGTCCGGATTGGAACTGCTGAGCTCTTCGGGGTTTGGCCGGCGCTGCGAGCTGACATTCCTGTTTTCGAAGTTCGAGCGTGCCGAGCGCTTTCAGATGCTGGAGCTCGGGATTTCACGCAACAGCGTGAAACTCGGATGCTCACCTGCCATCAATCTGTTTGCGCAGACCGCAGAGCCAATCCAGGCCGACGGCTCGGCCTTCGAACATCCTGTAGTCGCCGACGCCCGGAGGAGAGCGGCGTGCGAGGTTTACTCGATTGACGAGGTCCTGGCGCAGGATGCTCGAACCCGCGACATGATCACCTATCAGCCGCTCTATGCCCTGCGCCATGGCGCTTCGGCTGCGGCAAGCACAAGGTTCTGGCATGCAGTGCGCCGTGGCTCGGAGCTGCACGAAGAGGCGCCGACCGAGATGTATCTTTCCCTGGTGGACCGCTCCGGCGTCCCCGTCGAAATCGATTCCCAGGCGATCACTCTCAAGTGCACATGCACGAATGGGAACCTCCCATCGAAGCTTCCGATCGGAGAAGTTGGCGGCGATTTTCAACTGGAAGGATTCGCGGCGGTTCGCCGTATTCAGGCGCTTCGCAGACCGACGCCCACGTTACGCCCGCCGCTGGGCAAAGCGACACTGTGGCACCTGATCTCACATCTCTCGCTGAACTATCTTTCACTTGTCAACGAAGGCAAAGACGCTCTGCAGGAGATCCTGCGGCTCTACAACTACTCCGGCTCGCTGCACCTGAGGAATCAGATCAACAGCATCATGGCGATCAGCAGCGGCCGGCATTACGCGCTCGTAAGCTCTCCCGACGGGGGAGCCAATTTTGCGCGCGGTACGCGCGTGGAGATGGAGATTGACGAAGACCTGTTCGCCGGCGGAGGCGTCTTCCTGTTCTGTAGCGTGATCGAGCATTTTCTCGGACACTACGTCTCGATCAACAGTTTTTCCCAATTGACTGCGTTGAGCAAACAGAGGAAGGAGGCGATCCGCGAATGGCCACCCCGAGCCGGAAGCCTGATCCTGATGTAGAACCCGCGCCGATGGAAGCTCTGCGTTCGCGGCCGTGGACCGTCGGCTTCTTCCAGGCTGTACGCCTGCTGCGGCGCGCGTTCCCAAATCGGTCCGCCGTCGGACAGTTTGTGCCGCCGGCGAGCGAGCCGGTGCGCTTCGTCGCGAATCCCACGCTGGCCTTTCCGGCAAGCGAAATTCAGTCGCTTGATTGGCCGCAGTCGCCCGACACTCCGCTGCAGATGAAAGTTAACTTCATGGGCCTGAGTTCGCCGGCAGGTGTGCTGCCGCCGCCCTACACGGAGCTGATCCTCGAGCGTCAGCAAAAAAAAGACAACGGATTTCGCGATTTTCTCGACATATTCAATCACCGACTTATTTCTCTGTTCTACCGCGCATGGGAGAAGTGCCGGTTCTTCGTCGGTTACGAACGCGGTGAGCCCGATTCGGTTACGCCGCTCCTGCGCAGCTTCATCGGATTGGCGACAGACGGCCTGGCCGACAGGCAGCAGGTCGCCGATGAATCGCTATTGTTTTATGCCGGGCTGCTGGGCCAGCGCCCGCGCTCGGCGCTCGCGCTTAAGCAGTTGTTGACGGACTATTTCGGCATTCCCGTCGAAGTGGAACAGTTCGTGGGCAATTGGGTGCGGCTGCAGGAGCGCGATCGCACACGGTTCAAAGATGCTGAGCGAGTCACGGAGCAGCTCGGAGGCAGCGCGATCGTTGGCGATGAAGTCTGGGACACGCAGTCTACGGTCCGCGTAAAACTGGGCCCGCTCACGCGTGAGCAGTATCTCGATTTTCTGCCGCGTCCGGAGGCGAAAGCGCATGCTGAGCTGCTTTCGCTGCTGAAATTTTACTGCAACGACGAAATCGATTTCGAAGTACAACTCGTTTTGCAGGCCGAAGAGACGCCGGGCATCGAGATCGGCGGCGCGGATTCAGGCGAGCTGATGCTGGGTTGGACGACCTGGGTCAAGAACGCGCCACTCGATCGCAATCCGGAAGAAACAATTCTGTCAGTTTAACGGGGAAGAGGGGAGAGGAAACCATGAGCGTGAATTTGAAGTCTCTGGTAGGAAAACTTAACGAGGCCACGCGTAGCGCCCTAGAGGCCGCGGCCGGCTTATGCCTTAGCCGCACGCACTACGACATCGAGCCCGAGCACCTGATGCTTAAGCTGCTCGACAAAGCCGACAACGATTTTCCCATGCTGCTCAAGCATTTCGGCGCCGACAAATCGAAGATCACCACGGACCTGAATCGCAGCCTCGACAAACTCAAATCCGGTAACGCGCGCACGCCGAGCATCAGCCCCATGCTTCTGCGGGCGCTGACCGAGGCCTGGACAATCGGCTCATTGAACTATGCCGCCGGACAGGTGCGCTCCGGCTTTGTGCTGCTCGCGCTGCTCACCGAATCGGACCTCGCGCGGCTCATGCGCGAGATCAGCCGTGAGTTCGAGAAGGTCAATGTTGAAAGCTTGCGCAAAGACTTTCATGCGCTTACGCAGATGTCGTCCGAAACGACTTCCCCGCTCGCGCAAGAAGGCGCGGCCGCGGCATCGGGCGACGGCGGTGGCGCTGTTCCTCGTGCCGGCGGCAAGACGCCGCACCTCGATCAGTACACGGTCAATCTCACCGAGAATGCGCGCAAGGGCAAGATCGATCCCGTTTTGGGACGCGATACCGAGATTCGTCAGATCATCGACATCCTCATGCGCCGGCGGCAGAACAATCCGATTCTCACCGGCGAAGCCGGTGTCGGCAAGACGGCGGTGGTGGAGGGATTCGCGCTGCGCGTCGCCAATGGCGATGTGCCGCCTCCGCTCAAGAAGGTGAACGTGCATTCGCTAGATCTCGCGCTTCTGCAAGCCGGTGCGGGCGTAAAAGGCGAATTCGAAAATCGGCTGAAGGGATTGATCGAGGAGGTAAAGTCCTCGCCTAGCCCCATCATTCTCTTCATTGATGAAGCGCACACGATGATCGGCGCCGGCGGACAGGCCGGTCAAAACGACGCCGCCAACCTGCTCAAGCCGGCGCTCGCGCGCGGCGAGTTGCGTACCGTCGCTGCGACCACATGGTCCGAGTACAAGAAGTACTTCGAAAAGGACGCCGCTCTCGCCCGCCGTTTTCAGGTCGTCAAAGTCGAAGAACCGTCGGAGGATCAGTGCTCGACGATGCTGCGCGGCATTGTCGCCTCGCTCGAGAAGCATCACAATTTGCGGATTCTTGATGAAGCCGTAATCTCCACCGTTCAACTCTCGCATCGCTATCTTGCCGGACGTCAATTGCCGGACAAAGCCGTGAGCGTGCTTGATACCGCGTGTGCGCGCCTCGCGTTGGGTCAGAACGCGACACCCCCGGCCGTCGAAGACGCGGTGCGCCGGCTCGACGATCTCGACGTTCAGCAGCGAATTCTTGAACGCGAGTCCGCGGTAGGCGTCGATCATGCCCAGCGTCTGGCGGCGATTGCCGAGGAACGCACCACCGTCAGCGCTCGGTTAGCCGAGCTGAAGACGCGCTGGACCAAGGAAGTCGAACTGGTGCAGAAGATTCGCGATCTGCGCACGCAACTCGAAGCTACCGTGAGTCCAGCTCCAGTTGCCCAACAAGGCGGCGCCGCAGCCAAGCCCGCGCTAGACCCGAATGCCAAAGCCATGTTGGCAGCGATGGAAGCGGAGCTTCAAAAGCTCCAGGGCGAAAATCCGCTGATGCGCGTTTGCGTCGATACGCAGACCGTGAGCGAGGTCATCTCTGCGTGGACCGGCATTCCCGTCGGCAAGATGGTGAAGGACGAGATCTCTTCAGTCCTCGATTTGTCGAAACAGCTCTCACGCCGCGTGATCGGCCAGGATCATGCGCTCGACGCCATCGCGCAGCGCATCATCACCAGCCGCGCCAGCCTTGACGATCCAGGTAAGCCGGTGGGCGTTTTCCTCCTCGTCGGCCCCAGTGGTGTAGGTAAAACCGAAACCGCGCTGGCGCTCTCCGACTTGCTCTATGGAGGCGAACGCAACCTGATCACGATCAACATGTCGGAATTCCAGGAAGCCCATACGGTCTCGACGCTGAAGGGATCGCCTCCGGGATACGTCGGCTACGGCGAAGGCGGAGTGCTCACTGAGGCCGTGCGACGTCGGCCCTACTCGGTCGTGCTGCTCGATGAAATCGAGAAGGCCCATTCCGACGTGCTCGAGCTCTTCTACCAGGTCTTCGATAAAGGCAACATGGAAGATGGCGAAGGCCGGGAGATTGACTTCAAGAACAACGTCATTCTCCTGACCAGCAATGCCGGAACCGACACGCTGATGAAGCTCTGCGCCGATCCTGAGACCATGCCCGGCGCTGACGGTCTCGTGCAGGCGCTCAAGCCGGAGCTGAACAAAATTTTCAAGCCCGCATTCCTCGGACGCATGTTGATTATCCCGTACTTCCCCGTGCGCGACGAGGCGCTCAAACGCATTGTCGTGCTGAAGCTGGAGAAGATCAGAAAACGAATCCAGCAGAACCACGGCATCGCGCTGCACTATGACGACACTCTGGTCAGCGAAGTGGCCAAACGCTGCACGGAAGTCGAAAGCGGCGCGCGCAACGTGGACAACATTCTTAGCAACACGCTGCTGCCGGAGATCTCCCGCGAGTTGCTAGGCCGCATGGCCGAAGGCCTGGAACTGAACTCGGTGACAATTGGGATCGGCAGCGACGGGAAGTTTACGTACGAGTGGTGATGAAAAACCGTTCACCACAGAGAAACGGAGACACAGAAAAAATCAAGAAGTCAGATAGGGCCAGGTCAGAAGTGGGATCTGGTATCGACGTCAGATTCGGTTCTACTTCTTATTTCTGACTTCCGAATTCCTCTGTGACTCTGTGTCTCTGTGGTGGATGCCTTCGAATTTCGTATAATGAGATCAGCTTCTGAGCGGGAGTAACTCAGTGGTAGAGTGCGACCTTGCCAAGGTCGAAGTCGCGGGTTCAAATCCCGTCTCCCGCTCCAGGTCTTGTCGATTGTGTCAGCAACCCTCGCGCCCGGCGAGGGTTTCAGTTGTAAGGGCGCGGTACCCAAGTGGTAAGGGAGAGGTCTGCAAAACCTTTATGCGTCGGTTCGATTCCGACCCGCGCCTCCAATTCTTTTAGCCGCTTTTTGTAGGCTCTCTTCATACCAGGCAGTCTCCTCACATCGACTGCGGTCGGCGTTGATTCATTTCGAAAATGAAATTTCGGGAACGGCTAGCCAAGCTCCGGTGTCACTGGTATCTTGCCATCCATATTTTCAATTTCGAAAGAGGAGCACTCAGCATGATAGCCGGTGAACGATTGCGCACGGTACGTGAAAAATTGGGCCTTACGTTAAAGGATGTCGAGAACGCAACTCTCGATCTCGCTCGAGAACGCGAGAATCCCAAGTATTGGGTTCCTCAGAGCCGTTTATGCCATATCGAAAGCAAAGGCATCATCCCCAACATTTATCGTTTGCAAGCTCTGTCGGTTGTTTATCGGAAGCCCCTCTCCGAGCTTCTGGCGTGGTACGGCATCGATCAGGAGATTCCGGCTGCAAGCTGTCCCATCCCCAAGACCCATCTGCTGGGCAATCTCGACGTGAAAGCCTGCGAAATACCCGTTCGCCTCGATCCGCTGTTCGATGAACGCAAGAGCAGCTACATTCGCAGAATGATTCAAGATTGGGGCACGCGATCCCTTGCCGCTCTCCAAACGCTGGATTGCAGGGGGTTCACATACGGATACGTGGGCACGGAGGATTACACGCTGTACCCAATGATCCTTCCCGGATCTTTTGTTCAGGTGGATCCGCGTTGGACAGAGATTGAGACCGGCCCGTGGAACTCCGATTTCGAGCGCCCGATTTACTTTCTTGAAACTCGCGACAGCTATTTGTGTGCCTGGTGCGCGGTGCTCAGCAGTCGGGAGATCCAGGTCCAGCCGCATGCGTTGTCGGGACTGCCGGCCAGGAACTATAAGCGGCCCGCGGATATCGAGGTCGTCGGCCGCGTAGTGGGCATTGCGACGAAGCTTAGCAGCCAAACTCCTGAGCGGACACGAGAGAGCGTAGCGATGCGAGCACAAATTTGAAGTGTTCCCGGCTGTGCCGGGGCCAGTCTGGAACGCTGATCGACGGCGCCGAGGAGAGGTTCTGGACAAATTCCGCGGTCGTCTGCTGCTGCTCCGCAGCCGCGTTCCTCAAATCGTTGAGCAGTTCGGAAAGGTCTGTCTGTAGCACCGTCTCCAGCACCATGCGGTGGGAGTGGTGAAAAGCGCGGCTCACTGCGTCTTCGCCATACTCCCGCGAGAGTCCCCAATGCCAGTATCGTCCGGCGGGACTCTGCATGGAGGCAAGGTAGAGTAGCCTCGCGAAATTGCCTTCAATCGCGGAGATGCTTCGAAATGCTTCGTACGCAGCGTCGTGCAGCATATCGGAAGAAAAATTACGAATTTGAAATATGTAACGCGAAAACGAAAATGTCCACAACCTCGCGGCTAGCGAACGATGATTCCGTGCACAGCCCTAAAGGAGGGATGCACGATGAAAAAAGTCGTTCTGGTAGCTCTACTTCTCATGGCCACCGCCCCAGTTATCGCCAGCAAGCCAGCAGATGGACCGTTCCCAATACCAGCTTGCCCTGATGGAACCACGAATTGCCTGCTGCGCTGAAAAGTTGGGATGTTCACCTGCTTCAGTGATACCCTGTTTCCCGCAGAATGTTGCTGAGCATCTATTTTTTCGGGCTGCTTCCGATTCCCATATTGGTTTGCATCGGCATAACCATGTATCGGCGGAAGCAGCACCTTGTCTATCCCATCTTCTGGGCTTACATCCTCTTCCAATCCATCAGAGTCTCCGCTGAGTTTATATGTAAGGCGATCTCTCCGAAAGCCTTTTTCTACTCGTACTGGATAGCCAGTTTCACCAGTGTTATTTTCTGCTTGCTTTTGTTACGTGACATTTTTCGGAGGGTACTCGAAAAATATTCCAGCTTAGACAGGCTGCGCAGGATCGGTTACGACGTTGCTCTCGCTTGCGTGTGGCTTGGGGCATTGATCCTTACATTACAAGTGGTACATCCCCAACATGTGTTACAACGCATTTCTGCGGCTGAATTAGCCGCCAGCTTTACGGCGGTCAGCATGCTGCTCTTCGTTTATGTCTCTTCCCAGATTCTTGGGATCAAATGGCGATCGTTGGTATGCGGCATGGCAACAGGATTGGGCCTATTAGGCGCTGTCGATCTCGCAGTCTTCGCAGTTCTGTCTCAATATGTGGTTCGAACACGACAAGCATTAATGATAGGAGGCTGGATTGAGACAGCAGGCTTTTGCTGCGCAGTCGGGATCTTTGCTTTCTACTTCCTGCCGCAGCGAGTAGAAGTACCTTTAGCAGGGCCGCCAAAAACCGAATTGCTGGAATGGGCTGAGTCAATGAAGGAGGCAGTTCGCCAATGACCTTTCTGGTTGTCATTGCTCTCGTCGTTGCGGTCGCCTTTTTTGTTCTTTGGAAACTATTTCGCGGCTCGGTGGCGCATCCGGCCAATCTGATGGAGCTGCTCGCATCTTTGGAGCCAGTGAACGCCGCGTCGTTCCGGCATCTGGCTGGTAGCTCGGACGATGTCTATCTTCGCCGTTCGCTTTCGCCTGACGCGTATAGGAAACTGAAGAAGCTGCGTCTGAAAGCTCTTCGCGCCTACTATGCCGCCGCGCTGCGCAACTCTTCCACGCTGCTTTCCTACGGCGAACTACTTTCTCGCAATCAAGATGTCGGCTTTGCGCAGTTTGGATTGCAAATCCGCTCTGCGGCTCTTCAGTTGCGATTGGCGCTGCTGCGTGGGACCGCAGGCGTCTGGATTTGCCATGTTTCCTCACGGGAGGTGCCCTATTGGCGCCAGGTCACGGACTATTACAATCAGCTTGGCTCGCGTCTTAACTGTTTCTGCGAAGATAATTTTCCAGAGATGGAATCCCGGGTAGCCGATCATTTTTGGCCGTAAAAAAACGGGAGGAGTCTATCTCTCGTGGATGTCTCTAAAAACCTCTCGCCCCGCTAACGGGAGGCACTCTAAGTCGTCGTTTGATGGGCCATTTGGTAGAGTTAGCTCGTCCCTCAATCGGCCGTTGGATTGTGCCGCATGCCTTTGCACTTCGAATCAGGCGAGAGATTTTCGATCTTGGTTATCGATGATGAGCCGTTGATCGTCGATCTGATGCCAGAGATTTTTCGCGATATGGGAGTCGAGGTTATCGCCGCCCAGAACGCGACCACTGCCCTGCATTTGCTGGAATTGCATCGGCCTCATCTCGTGTTCTTGGATGTCAATCTTCCGGACAGCAAGGGACTGCAACTACTCGAACGTATCGTTCGGATCGATCCGCGAGTCGAGGTCATCCTGCTTTCTGGAGAGTATTCTTCCGTGCTTGCGGTAGAAGCGATTCAACGCGGAGCGGCGGATTATCTGATCAAGCCAGTTCCAATTAGGGAACTCCGCTCGCGTGTTGAACACGCAATTTTAGCCGCGGAGCGAAATCGCCATACGTTGGAGCTAGACGAAAAACTGCTCTCCTCCTTCCAGTTCGAAGGGATGGTGGGACGCAGCCCCGGAATGCTGGAGCTTTCCAAGAACATCAGACGGATCGCGCCTCATTTTCGCTCCGTTCTCGTCAGTGGTCCTCCCGGTTCGGGCAAGAGCCTGGTCGCACAGGCGCTGCACAATCTATCTCCGTCTCGGGAAGCTCCGTTCCTGCTGTGCCGTTGCAAACAGTCGCAACAAGAAATCCTCGAACGCGATCTTTTCGGCTGGGAAAAAGTTTCAGGTAAAGCGGAAGAAATCAGGCCGGGTCTCCTGGAGCAAACTGCAGGCGGAACTTTGGTTCTCGATGAAATCGGGGAAATGAGTCTCACGCTTCAAGCTAAGCTGCTGGAAGTTTTGCAGACGCGGGAAGCCAAGAGATTCGGATCCGCGGTACCTCGCGCCATTGACATGCGCCTGATCGCGACAACCACGCGCGATCTGCGTCTTGAAGTTGAGGACCGCCGATTCCGCGAAGACCTTTACTATCGCCTTTCGTCAGTTCATCTCCAGGTGCCGGATCTTTCCAGCCGTAAAGAAGACCTTCCTTTGCTGGAGAGACATTTCGTTCAGCAATTTGCCAAAGAAACTCAGAAACCAATCACGGGTATTACTCGGCGCGCTCAGGAGTTGCTTGCGCAACATAGCTGGCCAGGCAACGTGCGTGAAGTTGAGGATCGCATACGCCAAGCCTGCGCGAATTGCGAAGGTCAAGTCTTGGATTTGCCGGACTTTCCCTCGACATTCAACTTGGAGCAGCGAAGGCGCGACCCTCTTCTCGTCTCTTTGAAGGAGATGCAGCGCAGGCATATTCGAGAAGTGCTAAGCACGGTTGGCGGCAACAAGCTGCGGGCAGCCGAAGTCCTGGGTATTAGCCGGGCCAGCCTGGAAGACATCCTGAACGCAATCGAAGCCGACGAGCCCGCCGATGCTCTTGCGAAAGAAAAACAATCGCCTGGAGCGTGAGAGCCATGGGCCAGAACCCTTGCCGCTAATGCCAACCGGCGACCATCACTCTGCGACGCTGCAGCGTAGGTCACCGGCGCAGATTACTGTGTGTTCAAAATCGAGAATTCCCTGAGAACAGGGAACTTTGCAGGCGACCCCCTTCTGCGAGTCGAGAAGAGTCGCTGTCCATGCGGTCTCAAGAAGTAGGACCAGCGAAATCGCAGGAAAATAACAGGGAAATCCTAATTTTCGGTGTAACTGCTGTGTTTTGTTTTCAGTAGCCATAAACTGGTGGGCAAAAACCCATTCCTGAGCGAAGCCAGCAGCGTAAGAGCAAGGAATTTCGGGGTCGGCCAGTGCCCCTCGCCGATAAGACGCCAAGGCGGGACCCTGGTTACCTCGTCTGCGCTTGGATGATTTGGCCTGGCTGGTCAAGCAGGCAGGTGACGAACGGGCGAGGATTGGCATATCTTGGCAGTCGCCCATAATTTTGTGGCGCGTTTATCAGGAACCACCTCACCAGGAGAGCACTTGATGCCAGGCAAAGCGAAGCTGTTCGCGATGCTGTTTTTGTCCTTCTTCTTCATCGTAGTTTCTGCCCAAAGCCAAACGTCTGCGCCAGCGCAGCCGGACCTAACCAAAACGCCCACGCTCTTCGTGGTCGGCTACGCTCATCTCGATACCGAGTGGCGCTGGGAATATCCGCAGGTCATTTCGGAATTCCTGCCGAAGACCATGCACGACAACTTCGACCTGTTTCAAAAGTATCCGCACTACATCTTCAACTTCAGCGGCGCGAATCGCTATCGCATGATGAAGGAGTACTATCCGGACGATTACAAGAAGATCCAGCAGTACGTCGCCGCAGGACGCTGGTTCCCCGCAGGCTCGTCGGTGGAGGAGAGCGACGTCAACTCGCCTTCCGCCGAGTCCATCTTCCGCCAGATTCTCTACGGCAATCGCTACTTCCGGCATGACTTCAACAAGACCAGCGCCGAGTACATGCTGCCCGACTGCTTTGGATTTCCGGCTTCGCTGCCCAGCATTCTCGCCCATGCCGGGATCAAAGGTTTCTCGACGCAAAAGCTGACCTGGCACTCCGCAGCGCAGGTCGGCGGTCCGGGATCGCCCGAGCAAACTCCGGTAGGCATACCGTTCAACGTGGGCTTGTGGTACGGGCTCGACGGAAAGAGCATTATCGCCGCGCTGAACCCCGGAGACTACAGCGGCAGCATCTACGGTGATCTCAGCAAGACCTGGGACGCTCGCGTGAATCTCGACGGCAAAGTCAGCGGGCTGTTTACCGACTATCACTACTACGGCACCGGCGACACCGGAGGCTCGCCGCGGGAAAGCTCGGTGAAGCTGCTCGAAGCGATCGTCACCAAGGGCACAGCGGTGCTGCCGCCGCAGCATACGGGCGGCGGTGTCCAGGAACGGGAAACTCCATTGAACGGACCCGAAGTTCAGGTCGGCGACGGCCCGCTGCATGTTGTTTCGTCCAATGCCGAGCAGATGTTTCTCGATATCAAGCCTGGCGAGGAGGCGCACCTTCCTACGTACAAAGGAGACTTAGAGCTGATCGAGCACTCCGCCGGCTCGCTCACCTCCGAGGCGTATCAGAAGCGATGGAACCGCAAGAACGAACTGCTCGCGGATGCTGCCGAGCGCGCCTCGATTGCTGCGGCCTGGCTCGGCGGTCGGCCCTATCCGCAAGATCGTCTCAATAAAGCCTGGACGCTGGTGATGGGCGGCCAGTTCCACGACATCATGGCCGGAACAGCAACGCCGCAGGCTTACGAGTTCTCATGGAACGATGACGTCATCGCCATGAATCAGTTCGCTACCGTTCTCACAGACGCCACGGAAGCTATCGCGTCGGGACTGAACACGCAATCGCAAGGCGTGCCGGTGATCGTCTATAACCCGCTGAACATCGCGCGTGAAGACGTCGCCGAAGCCGACCTGGTGTTCCAAAATGGGACTCCGGCTTCAGTCCGCGTTGTCGGACCAGACGGGCGTCCAGTCCCGGCCCAGGTTTCTGCGGGAGAAAACGGAAAGGCAAAAGTACTCTTTCTCGCCAGAGTGCCATCGGTCGGCTGCGCCGTTTATGACATTCAGCCGGCAGAATCAGCCCCGACCAATTCACAGCTCAAAGTAGATCAATCCTCGCTCGAAAACGCGCGCTATCGCATTCATATCGATCAGAACGGCGACGTCTCCAGTCTTCGACAAGAGCCTAAGAAAGGAGCTGCTCGCCGGCCCTGCGCGGCTGGCCTTCCAAACCGAAATTCCGCACGATTGGCCGGCGTGGAACATGGACTGGACCGACCAGCAGAAACCGCCGCGCAGTTATGTTGCCGGACCGGCCCAGGTCCGCGTCGTCGAAAACGGTCCAGTGCGCGTCGCGCTCGAGATCACGCGCGAAGCGGAAGACTCGAAGTTCGTCCAGACGATTCGCCTCTCCGCGGGCGACGCCGGCAATCGCATCGAGTTCGCGAACGCAATCGACTGGAAATCGAAAGAAGCGGCGCTGAAGGCTACTTTTCCGCTGAGCGCGTCGAATCCTGAAGCTACTTATAACTGGGACATCGGCACCATCCAGCGCGGCAACAACAATCCGCATAAGTATGAAGTGGCCTCGCACCAATGGTTCGACCTAACCGATAAGAGCGGAGACTACGGAGTAACCGTACTCTCGGATTGCAAGAACGGTTCCGACAAGCCGAATGACAATACTCTGCGTCTTACTTTGATCTACACTCCCGGCATCGGCACCGGCAATGGGCGCGATTACAGCGACCAATCGACACAGGATTGGGGACATCACCAGTTCGTCTACGGTCTCGCCGGACATCGCGGGAACTGGGTGCAGGGAGGAAGCGAATGGCAGGCTCTGCGCCTGAATCAGCCGCTGATTACGTTTACCAGCGACAAGCATCCCGGCGCGCTCGGCAAAAGCTTTTCGCTGCTGCGAATCAACAACGATCATGTCCGCGTGCTCGCGCTAAAGAAAGCGGAAGACAACGATGACGTGATCCTGCGCATGGTGGAATTGGACGGCAAGCCGGAACAGAATGCGCGCGTCACGTTCGCTGCACCGATCGCCTCCGCACAAGAAATGAACGCGCAGGAGGAGCCGTTAGGATCGGCTCAAGTGCAGCAGGGATCGTTAGTGACTTCATTTACTCCCTACCAGCCGCGGACCTTCGCTTTGAAATTAGCGGCGACACACACCACAGTACCCAAGCCTCGCGCCGAATCCGTGACGTTACAGTATGACCGATCCGTAGGCACGGATCGCGGGGCAAAACCATCGGCTGGATTTGACGACCAAGGCAATGCCTTGCCTGCCGAAATGCTGCCGCAAGAGATTACGTATGACGATGTTCCGCTTAAGTTAACTCCCGCGAATGCCGGCGACGCCGATGCGGTGACCGCGAAGGGACAGACGATCCAGTTGCCTTCCGGGAACTTCAATCGCGTGTATGTACTCGCCGCTTCTTCGGATGGCGATCAGAAGGCCACATTCCGCGCAGGCGACCAGCCGGTGGACGTCACCGTTGAAGATTGGGGCGGATTCATCGGCCAATGGTACGACCGCACGTGGAATAAGCAGGAGGTCACGGTGCCGCCTCGTCCAGGAGCACCCGCTGGAGCTCCGGTGCGCAAGCGTACCGTTTTGGAATACTCGGGCATCAAGCCAGCCTTCATCAAGCGGGATTCGCTGGGATGGTATGCCTCGTTCCATCGAACCGCAGACGGAAAAGATGTTCCGTACTCGTACTCGTATCTATTCGTCTATCCGATCGACTTGCCGACAGGCGCTACAACGCTGACGCTGCCGGATAACGACAAGATCCGCATCCTGGCAATCACGGCGGCAGAGCAGAGCGGAAGCGTACATCCGGCGGAGCCTTTGTACGATGTGTTTGGCGGTGAGAGTCAGGAAAAGAGCCAGGCAAGAGCATTAGCGGAGACGGTGAAGAGTGCAGCGGAATAGCTGTGGAAGAGGATTCGTATCAGCGCACAATTTTAGTATGGATTATTTGTATAGCCGATAGAGGCAATTAAGAGCTGTCATCCTGAGCCCCGGTTTTGGGCGAAGGATCTCCGCGAAAAGCGTCCGACTTGATTGCCGTGTCCCGGTCCCACGCACAGTTCTCCTCATCGTGGGACCGGGACACGGCAATGGAGCAGGAAACGTTCTGCGGAGGTCCTTCGTCCGCTACGGCGAACTGAGAATGACTGTTCGAGGTGACTCAAGATCACGACTTTGGGCTGCAGACGACATTCATGGACCGACGCAACTTTCTAAAAGCCGGCGCTGCCACCCTAGCCGCTTATAGTCTCACCTCTGATCTCGTGGCAGGCTCGCGAAGCGAAGTGTCAGTACCTCCGGGCCGCCACGTCTTTGAGATTCGCAACTGGAAATTCAGCGCCCGGCGCGCAGCAGGGGATACATCCCCGGAATTCGACGACAGCGCTTTCGAGTCAGTCACGATCCCGCACACGAACAAGAAACTCCCCTGGCACAGCTTCGACGAGAAGGACTACGAGTTCGTCTCGATCTATCGCCGCCACTTTCATCTGCCGCCTGAGGCGCGTGGCAAACGCGTCTTCATCGACTTTGATGGCGCGATGACCGCCTCGACTGTGTGGATCAACGGAACGCGCCTTGGCGAATACAAAGGCGGATACACACCGTTTTCCTTCGAGCTAACTCCGCACCTCGACTGGACGGGAAACAACGTGCTGGCCGTGGAGCTTGACTCTACTGAGCGTCCGGACATTCCGCCCTTCGGCGGCGAGATCGACTATCTGACCTTCGGCGGCATCTATCGCGAAGTTCGGCTGCGCGCCGTTCCGTCAATCTACCTCGACAACATCTTTGCCCGACCCATGAACGTGATGAGCGGAAGCCCAAGCGTGAACGTTTCGTGCTTCCTCGCTCGCCTGCAATCTCAATCCTCGCGCCTGGAGTTGGAGACCCAATTACGTGACGGCGAGCGCACGCTGGCCTCGGCGTCCGTGCCGGTTCCTCGCTCCGATTCGACTTCGGAACCGACAGCCTATGGCATCTCGCTGAAGGATCTTGGTGCGATCGAAAAGTGGGATCTCGATGCACCGAAGCTTTACACCGTCGTCGTGCGCCTCAAGCGGGGAGATCAGGTCATCGACGAAGACCGGCGCCGCATCGGCTTTCGCGAGGCGCAGTTCACCGATCATGGCTTCGAGCTGAACGGTAAGATCGTCAAGCTCCGCGGACTCGACCGTCACCAGACCTTTCCCTTTGTGGGACAGGCGATGCCGGCGCGCGTCCAGCGCCGCGACGCTTATATCCTGAAGAAAGAACTTAAGTGCAACATCGTGCGGACCTCGCATTATCCGCAATCGCCGCACTTTCTCGACGCCTGCGACGAGGTTGGCCTGCTCGTCTTTGAGGAAATTCCCGGATGGCAGCACGTCGGCGATCAGGCGTGGCAGGACATCGCGGTCGATAACGTCGGGCGCATGGTGCGCCGGGATTGGAACCATCCTTCGGTAATCTTGTGGGGCGTGCGCATCAACGAGTCGCGCGACTATCACGAGTTCTACACACGCACAAACGCAGTCGCGCATCGGCTGGATCCATCGCGGCAAACCGGCGGCGTGCGCTATTTTCAGGAATCCGAGTTCCTGGAAGATGTGTTCACGATGAACGACTTCGGATTTCCGCTGAAGCCGCCGAATCATCCGCGCTACTTGAACACGGAATTTGTGGGGCACACATTTCCGACAAAGATGTATGACTCGGGCGAGCGATTGGCAGAGCACATTCGCCGCCACGCGCGCGTGCACAACCAGCTTGCGACGAATCCGCAGTACGCAGGAGGGCTGGGCTGGTGCGCCTTCGATTACAACACGCACGAGCAGTTCGGGTCGGGAGACCGCATCTGCTACCACGGCGTGAGCGACATCTTCCGTTTGCCGAAGCCCGCGGGGTTTTTCTACAAGTCGCAATGTCATCCAGCGGAAGAGATCGTGCTGGAACCGGCCTTTCAGTGGTCAGCCGCGGGAGATTGGAGCCAGGAGATGGAACACGCGATCGTCTGCTCGAACTGCGATCACCTGAAGTTCTATGTCGCGGACAAGCTGATCGCCGAAGCCGATCCCGACAGGCAGAGCTTCGGCCATCTTCCTCATCCCCCGTTCACGGTAAATTTGCACGACGCGCCGGATCTAGGCGATCTACGCATCGAAGGCTACCTTGCGGGAAAGAAAGTCGTCGAAAAGCATTACGAGCACGCCGGCATCGATCGACAATTCCTGCTCAGATTCGATGACACAGCGCTAGTAGCCGACGGCGCAGACAGCACCCGCGTGGTAATGCAGGTAGCCGACAGGTTCGGCAACCTGCGCCGCTACGCGACAGCCAGCATCGCACTCGCTATCGAAGGTCCGGCGGAGATCGTGGGCGATAATCCTTTTGGCCTGGTCGGCGGCGGAGGCGCGATCTGGGTTCGCGCCAAACAAGAGCCGGGAACAGCTGTGCTCCGGGCAACGCATCCCCTTTTGGGAACAAAAGAAGCGACAGTTGTGGTGCATCCCGCCACAGGAGAGAAAGAACTGGCCTGAGAAGTGCCGATGCGCCCTGGAGTGGATCATCAGCTAATACCACTTCTCCACCGACACACGTAGCGGCATAACCAACGATGACAACCGCGACGACGCCAAAGAACACATCCTCCGCCTCATCGGCCAGGCGGCCTACCTGAGCTTAGACACCGTGAAGATATTGAGAGCACTTCCCACGCGGGAGATTTCCGCAGAGTGACCTAACCGGGAACGAACCTCTTGTACTCTACAGTGAGTTTGTTCTGATTTTGTAACAAGTTCTTGGCGGCCACTCTCCCATCTTGCAAAATCCTTAACGGCTTATGCGCCACTTCCGAGCCTCGTTCCAATTCTGTAACAACACGTGTCCCCGATCGGATCGGGCAGCCTCTCCTGCTAGCCTGCATCATGCTAAAACTCCTGTGTGTCATCGGCTGCTTCAGCGCGGTCCTATTGGCTCAAACCACTCTGCCTCCGTATAGTCCCATTCTCATTCCGTTTACGGACAGTGGCTCTCCAGTATCAGAAGCCCAGGCACGGGCAATCTTCGATATCGGCGCAGGCACACTCCGGGGACAAACGCAGGCCGCGCAGTTCCTTGGGCTGACTGCCGCGCATACCGATCCAGCTCTAAATCTGAACGATCCTCACTCATACGTTGTAATTAACGTGGTGAGGTGGAGCGATGTCAATGATGGAGCTAAGCAAAACCCCGCTTCGAGATGGTACATCTACAATTCTAGTCCCGACTGGGGGCCAGATGACTTCATTGCTAACAACAGACTTTTTGGAGTTAGTCGCTTCTGGCTCGTGGTGGTTAACTTGAACTTGCGTTACGGGCAGCCGACAGACTTCTCGTTAAACTACCAAATCACGGTGCATCATAGGTTGCCTCTAAATGTGCAGCATCTGACAGACATCATCCAATTAAGTAAGCAAACTCATGGCGTTGCTACCCGGGGCGTCCCAGATGCTGTAAATTACTGGTCTTCCCAGGTAGTCACTGGGGCCAATCCGCCCTCTGACATTTCAATCGTGCCTCAGGCGACGGTCAGTGGGACCGGAACTAAGCTAGACAACAAAACCGTGACGATCGACAACGAGGGCCTGTACCACTGGGACGTGAGTGTTGGAGTTCCGGTGAAGAGCTACAAACAAGTCGAACAGATAACCTCAGCTTTGAACGGATCCTCGCAATCGCTTCCCGCGTCCGTAGATCGCAGAAATCTGCTGGTGCTCGGAGATGTATATATTAAGGCCATTGACCTTAAAAATACGTCCTTGATCTCGGTCCCCTACTTGGTCGGTGGAGTATCTTTTGCAAGCAAACCGTTGAACGGAATCATGGCCGGAGTGGGCTGGGGACCAGCGGTAGCAAATTTCTACATAGGTGCTATGGTTGTGACGAGCAAAGATCCAACAACGGGCAAGAAAAACACCAGTCCCTCGCTTGCGTTCGGACTTAATCTGCCGATTAGATTGATCCTTGGAAAGTCTGGCGTAAATACTCAGCTGCCCTGACGCTTGCAGTCCTCAGCGCCCAAGCTCCAGATGATGTCTCATGGTAGTTGAGCTAGCACCTCTTCAAACCTTTCCGTGACTCTATCAAAACCGTCTTCAGTGGGGTGGAGTTCGTTAGCCCACCACTGCTGATAAGCATTGTTGGTCAAATCTGTCGAAAGCGTGCCACGCAGGTCGATATATCGGATATTGGTAAAACTCGCATCTTGTGAGAAACCGGATAACATGCGATTAAATCTGTCAATCAAGTCTCGCATCAATCCGACATTCGTCTGCAAGTTTGTGAACAGCTTTTCGTCAAACCCGGGTTCCAGCCAGGGGCCAGGAAATGGCCAGCCACCCGCAAATCCCCTTCCATCAGGTACGGGATAATCGTAGCCATGGACCAAAATAGGAATATTAGGAATTGCATGTTGCGCGCAAATCTCCGTAATGGAGGTGGTAATTGACTTATAAGCTGTGAGGACGCGATCGTTGATCACTCCATCCAGGATCTCGCTGTTCCATCCCGCAATCGATGAGGTTGCATTGTTGAGGAGCATTCCGAACTCTTTGCCGGCAATGTCATCTCCACCACCAGACAGCAGGACGGCTTTAGGCTTCGCTCCTCTCGCCAGAATTTTCTCCAGGCATCGAGCAAATTTATCGAGTTGGCCGCCCTGGTATGCCATGCTCTCGATTGGATCTCCGCGATGCGCGGCGGACTCGATATCGTATCCCTCCTCATCTTCCAAGAGCTTCAATACATCGTGGAAAGGGTAATCAAACCAGGAATCTCCTACTGCAAGAAGAAATCCAGCAGTCTCCTGGGTTGCGACAGGACCGAGACCCGCGGGGGTGGTCGCTCGAATATCGAACCGGAGTTTCTTTTCACGCTCAGCCAGCGCTCGCTTTCTTTTTTCTAGCGCTAAGCGCCGCCCAGCGAGGATTTGCTCAGCTTTCTGCTTGCCAACGCGGATTGGATCGTCAGTGTTAATTGGTGGCACGCCGATCAGACCTCCTGACAGTGCATCATTGTGTGGTAGTTCGATGAGAATCGCCAAGAAATCTTCATTCTGTTTGGTCGGCATAAAGGGCGAACGTCCCGTTGAAGCCGCCCGTGCGCCGAAGGAATTGCAACAGACTGATTCTGCAGCGCTTCGGCCAAGCATTTTGAAGATTGCGGCGCTCTCCACCGCGACGCTTCGAACGCACTGCAAAATGCCTTACTTCCAATTTTTGTTACGAAAATAGAACAATTCAGACTGGTGAAGTTGCGCGTACGAAGGGCCGGAGGCCCGTATGCCAAACATCAGCCCATGGCGGGAGCCATGGGAATCCAGACGCGATGAATACCGAGCGCCGTAGGCGCGGCACCAAACTCGCTTATCGTCGAGTACACGATGTGAACCGTAGTTGTTGACATACGAGTGGCTGAGGGGACGCGAATCCTATCATCCCGGTGCGCGAGTTTAGTGCCGCGCCTCCGGCGCTCGAATTGTTTGCCGCCCTCCCCCAAGGCTGCCGCCATGGGCTGACGTTTGGCATGCGGGCCTCCGGCCCTGAATTGTGACGATAATTGGGTTTCGGCTCGTTTTCCGGAATTGCCATCTGCCGGTTTTGAAAATTTCTACCAGCCGCCGCCACTCCCTTGCGCATAAGCATCCTGAGCGTAGGAGGGTTCCCGCGCGTTTTAGGGGCCAAGCGAGTCCTTGAATGCGGACTCGTGGGGTAGGCGCGGGAGACCGGAGTCGAAGGATCTTTTGTTTTGCCTTTTCGCGGTTCAGTTCAGACAGAAGAGGATTGTAGCCACGAGTAGACAGGAGGACGCGACTGCAAAACACAAGATCCTTCGACTACGGCGTCCCCCGCGCTGGAGAAAACGCGCGGGTCCCTCCTTCGCCCAGGATGCTTCCTGCCCGAGTTAGCTGGATCTTTTCTAAGAGAGATCTCACGCTTCCTCTTCTCTCAACTTCGCGATCACCGAAAGGTCTTCCAGTGTCGTCACGTCACCTTTCACTTCGCCAGTGCTCGCCAATTCTTTTAACAGGCGGCGCATGATTTTTCCGCTTCTGGTCTTGGGCAGCGCGTCGGCGAAGCGGAGGTCGTCTGGACGGGCCAGGGCTCCGATTTCTTTCGCGACCCATTGGCGCAGCTCGTCTTTGAGCTGTGGCGACGGCTTGTTGCCGGATTCGAGTGTGACGAACGCGGCAATCGCTTGTCCTTTGAGATCGTCGGGACGTCCTACTACTGCGGCTTCGGCGACTTTGGGATGCGCGACCAGCGCGGACTCGATTTCCATCGTGCCGAGGCGATGTCCGGCGACGTTGATCACATCATCGACACGACCCATCATCCAGAAGTAGCCGTCTTCGTCTTTGCGCGCGCCGTCTCCGGTGAAGTACATGCCGGGAATGTCCGACCAGTACTGCTTCACGAAGCGATCAGGATCGTTGTAGATCGTGCGCGCCATTGCCGGCCATGGCTTGCGCAGCACGAGCAGTCCGCCGGAGCCTTTGGGCACCGATTCGCCGGAGCGCGTGACCACATCGGGAAAGACTCCGGGCAGCGGCAGCGTTGCCGATCCCGGCTTAGTCGGCACAGCCCCAGGCAGCGGCGAGATCATGATCATTCCCGTTTCGGTCTGCCACCAGGTATCGACGATCGGACAGCGATTCTTGCCGATCACTTCGCGGTACCACATCCACGCTTCAGGATTGATCGGCTCGCCGACACTGCCGAGCAGGCGCAGGCTGTCCATGCGGTGGCGATTGGGATATTCGTCGCCCCACTTGATGAAGGCGCGGATCGCCGTGGGCGCGGTGTAGAAGATGTTCACCTGATGGCGGTCGATGATCTGCCAGAAGCGATCGAAGTCGGGAAAGTTCGGCGCGCCTTCGTACATCAGACTGGTTGCGCCGTTCTGCAGTGGGCCATACACGATGTAGGAATGTCCAGTCACCCAGCCGATGTCGGCGGTACACCAGTAAGTGTCCTCCTCGTGCAGATCGAAGACCATCTTCGTTGTGTAGTATGTGCCGACCGAGTAGCCGCCGGTGGTGTGCACGATGCCTTTCGGCTTGCCCGTCGTTCCTGAGGTGTACAGGATGTACAGCGGCTGCTCGGCGCCGAACGGCTCGGCTGGACATTGGTCGGAAGCTTTCTCCACTGCGTCATGCCACCAGTGATCGCGACCATCTTTCATCTGTACTTGTGATCCGGTGCGGCGATAAACGAGCACAGTCTTCACCGAGGGACACGACGCGAGCGCCTCATCGACTGTGGCTTTGAGCTTGATCTCGGTTCCCCGGCGGTAGGCGGTGTCTTGCGTGATCACGGCGACGGCTTGCGCGTCCTGCACGCGATCGACGATCGCATGCGCGGAGAAGCCGCCGAAGATCACCGAATGCACGGCGCCGATGCGCGCGCAGGCAAGCAGCGCAATCGCCAACTCGGGAACCATGCCCATGTAGATGGCGACGCGGTCTCCCTGCTTAATGCCGAGTGACTTGAGCGCGTTCGCGCACCTCGAAACTTCGCGCAGAAGCTGCTGATAGGTGAGCGTGCGTACGTCGCCAGGCTCGCCTTCCCAAATCAGCGCAGCTTTGTTCTTGCGCGGGCCGTGGACGTGGCGATCGAGACAGTTGTATGAGAGATTGAGCTTTCCGCCGACAAACCACTTCGCCCAGGGCAATTCCCATTCCAGAACTTTGTTCCACGGCTTGAACCAGTGCAGCTCGCGCGCGACTCCATCCCAAAACTTCTCCGGATCGGCCGCCGCCTGATCGTAGAGCCGCTTATATTCGGCCATGCTCTTAATGTGAGCGCGCTGGCTGAACTCGGCCGGCGGATCGAATTTGCGTGCTTCGCGGAGAATCGAATCGATGTCTTGCTTTTGAGCAGCCTGGGTTTCAGCCATGGAGTTCACCTAGGATCGGGATTAGCGGCCCACGAGCAGCGCCGCTTTGCGAGCGGAAAAATTGTAGCGCAGGCGGCGTGAGGGATGCTTCACACACTTGTCATCCTGAGTCCGCCTGAGGCGGACGAAGACCTTGTGGTTGGTTTTGGGGTTGCTGTTGCTTTTGGGTTTGTTTTTCTGCAGACGAAAAACCCAGGGCCAACTTCAACCGCAACCCCAACCCCAAAAGCAACCGCAACCCCAACCCCAAAAGCAACCGCAAGGTCCTTCACTCCGGCGCACAAAACGCGCCTCCGTTCAGGATGACAAACGGACAGCAGGCTAGAATCAAAAGTGAAGATGAAAAATACTCCCCTCGTTCTCGTCATCCTCGATGGTTGGGGATACCGCGCAGAGACCAACGCCAACGCGATTGCTCTAGCGCGGAAGCCAAACTACGACGCGCTGCTGCGCGAGTTTCCCAGCACGCTCATTCACACCAGTGGACGCTACGTCGGGCTGCCCAGCGGCCAGATGGGCAACAGCGAAGTGGGACATCTCAACATTGGCGCCGGGCGCGTTGTTTATATGGACATCACGAAGATCGACGTGATGATCGAGAACGGAGACTTCTTCTCCAACCCTGTATTGCTTTCTGCCATGAAGAACGCGCGCTCCGGTGGACGGCGTCTGCACATCTTTGGACTCCTTTCGGATGGCGGGGTTCACTCGCACCAGAATCATCTGTACGCGCTGCTGCGCATGGCCAAGCAGAACGGCGTCGATCGCGTGTTTGTACATGCTTTCATGGACGGGCGCGACACGCTGCCGACCAGCGGCGCCGGGTATCTACAACAGCTCCAGCACAAAATGCGCGAGTTCGGAATTGGGAAACTCGCGAGCATTAGCGGACGCTACTACGCCATGGACCGCGACCGGCGCTGGGAGCGCGAGCGCAAAGCTTATGACGCGATGGTCAATGGCAAAGGCGAAGGCGGCGCGTACGTCGATGCGGTGCAGGGAGTGAAAAGTTCCTATGATCGCGAGGTCACCGACGAGTTCATCGTGCCGTTCGTTCGCGTGGACAATCGCGGCGAGCCGCTGGCTACCATCCGCGATGACGATAGCTGCATCAATTTCAATTTCCGCGCCGACCGCGCGCGCCAGATCACGCGCGTGCTTACGCGCGACAGCGGCCTCAACCGTCAGCACGGCCTTGACCTGCCCGATGCCGAGTCGCTTGAGCAGACGATCCCCGCTGCCGATACTCCGAAGAACCTGACCTACATCTGCATAACGCGCTACGACAAACAATTCGAGCTGCCGTTCGTGGTGCAGCCGGACTCGATGTCCAACATCCTCGCGAACGTAATGGGCGGCGAAGGACTGAAAAACCTGCGCGTGGCGGAAACCGAAAAGTATGCGCACGTTACGTACTTTTTCAATGGCGGTGTCGAGCTGCCGTTTGCGGGCGAAGAACGCGTGCTGGTGCCTTCACAAAAAGTGCCGACCTACGATCTGAAACCGGAGATGAGCGCCGACGGCATCGCCGACGCTGTGGTGCATGCGATCGAGAAAGGCAGCTTCCAGGTGATTATCGTGAACTTCGCCAACGCCGACATGGTCGGCCACTCCGGCAAGGTCGAGCCAACGATTCGCGGTGTTGAGACCGTCGATCAGTGTCTCGGACGAGTCTACAAAGCAGTGCGTCAGAAGGGCGGCGCGATGATCGTTACCGCCGATCACGGCAATGCGGAGATGCTGATCGATCCGGGAACCGGCGGTCCGCATACCGCGCACACCACAAACCCCGTGCCGTTTATCGTAGTCGCCGAAGGTGACAAACGATTTTCACTGCGGCAGGATGGCGCGCTGCAGGATGTTTCGCCGACAGTTCTCGGCATGCTCGGCATCTCGCAGCCGAAGGAGATGACGGGGCAGGACCTAAGGCAGCAATTAGCAGCTAGCGATTAGCAATTAGCCAAAACCAAAAGCAAAACCGGATCTGCGCTCACGCTGATTTTGCTAGTCGCTAACTGCTAGTCGCTGGTTTTGCTAATTGCTGCAATTCCCCATGAAAATTCTCCTCGCCATTCATCACCGCTTCGAGCTGTGGAACGCGCCGCCTTGGCTGGGGCCTCGGCTTCAGGAACGCTTTCCGGAACACGATTTTGTGCAGTTGAACGGACTGGATCGGCTGAGTGAAGAAATTGCGGACGCCGAGGTGGTGATTGGCTGGCAATTGCGGCCCGAGCAGTTTCGAGCGGCCCGCAAGCTCCGCTGGATTCATGCGACTACCGCTGCGGTCCATCAGCTGATGTTTCCCGAATTGGTAGCGAGCGCCGTGCGCGTGACGAACTCGACTGAGATTCACGGTCCAGTCGTCGCCGAGCATGCGCTCGCGCTCATGTTCGCGTTGGCGAAAGGCTTATCCGCTGCCGCGCGATATCAGGCGGCTCGGCACTGGGGACAGACTGACCTGTGGCGCAGCACGATGCGTCCGCGTGAATTGGCGGGCGCGACACTAGGCGTGATCGGCCTCGGCGCGATTGGACGCGAGTCCGTGCGCCTGGCGAAAGCCGTCGGCATGAAGGTGATCGCGATGCGCGAACATCCGGAGCGGGGCAGTGAAGGAGCCGATGTCGTGCTTGGACCCAATCGTTTCGGCGAATTGCTCGCGCAATCCGACTACGTGCTGCTTGCGGCGCCGCTTACGGCAAAAACGGACAAACTGTTCCGAAATGAAACGTTCGCCCTGATGCGCAAGGACGCGTGCTTCCTTAACGTAAGCCGCGGCGGTCTGGTTGATGAAGAGGCGCTGGAACTCGCCCTGCGCGAGCACACGATCCGCGCTGCCGCGCTGGACGTCTTTGAGACGGAGCCACTGCCGCCGGAATCGCCGCTCTGGCAACTCGACAATCTGCTGATCACCCCTCACAGCGCAGCCCTTACAGACAAGCTATGGGACCGGCATTTTTCCCGAATCACGGAAAACCTTCAGCGGTATCTCCATAAGGAACCTCTCCTGGGCGAGGTGAACAAGTTCAAGGGGTATTGAAAACTTCGGCGATAGCTTTTTCCCGTCTTCACCAGCGTAACTTTTTCGTCCTCTGGACCGTTTATTGTATTGAACGCGACATGCGGAGAGCCGGTTGAAGGCCCTGAAGAGCGACGCTGAGGAGCGGCTTCTGATCGAGGCGGCCAAGCGCGATCCTGCGCGCTTTGGGGAGCTCTATCGCCGTAATGTTTATCAGGTGTATGCGTACGTGCGGCGGCGCGTCAGTTCGCGAGAGCAGGCCGAAGACATTACCTCCGATGTGTTTCATCACGCGCTCAAGACCCTGCCGGATTTTGAATGGCGCGGATTGCCGTTTGCGGCCTGGCTGATTCGCATTGCAGCCCATCGCGTGGTCGATCACTGGAGGAGCTCCGCGCGCGAGGTTAACCATCCTGCTCCGGAAGAGCGCGAGGACCCGAACGATTCGCCGCTGGAGGAACTCGAGCGGCGCGCGACTTTGTTTCAGCTCGTTCGGCAACTTCCTGAAGAGCAGCGCAGAGTAGTGACATTGCGTTTTGTCGAAGAGAAGAGCATTCGCGAGATCGCACAGGCCATCGGGCGCAGCGAAGGAGCGGTGAAACAACTGCAATTCCGCGCATTACAGAAGTTGCGCGAGAGCGTGGAGGGCGGCAATGGCTAAGCTCTCTCGTTTCGAGCGGCTGGATCAAGCGGTCGAAGAAATGCTCTCGCGCACAGACCAGCAGCCTCGCCGCGCAGACTCGGAGATCGCTCCGCTGCTGCCCCTGGCGAGCGAGTTGCGGGAACTGCCGCGCGAGGAGTTTGTCGCAAAACTGGGATCGGATTTGGAAAGGAGTGCCTCCATGGCAACAGTACCCAAGACAATACCTGAGCGGCGCACTCATGCCGTTCCGGCATTGAGATTCAAGAATGGAGCAAAGGCAATCGAGTTCTACCAACGCGCGTTTGGCGCAACCGAGATCATGCGCTTTGAAAACGAACTTGGCCTGGGACACGCCGAACTCGCGATCGGTGATTCGGTCTTCACGCTCGGGGAAGAATGGCCGGAAGGCGGCCGCTTCAGCGCGGAGACGCTGGGCAACACCCCTATTACGATCGAACTGAGCGTCCCTGACGTCAATGCGTTCGTCGAGCACGCGGTCGCAGCGGGCGCGAAGCTGATCCGGCCATTGCGCGATGAGTTCTACGGGCGGCGGCAAGGAACCCTGCAAGATCCCTTCGGCTATGTCTGGGGCGTTTCGACCGAGACCGAGAAGGTGTCGCTCGAGGAGATGCATCGCCGCTTTCGGTCGATGATGAGCGCCGAGCCGAAGAAGCCGAAGGTCAATCCTGTTCCGCCCGGATACCGGACGGTGACGCCGTATCCTGTCGCGCAGAATGCCGTAGGGCTGATCGACTTCGTGAAGAACGCCTTCGATGCCGAAGAGAAATTCCGCAGCGTCGGTTCCACCGGCGGCATCCACGCGGAGATACGCATCGGCGACTCGATGCTGATGATGGGCGGCGGCGGGCCGGAGCTCTCGTGGCATGGCCAGCCGATTCCGATGGCCTTCCACATCTACGTTCGCGATTGCGATGCCACATACCGGCGCGCTCTGGACGCCGGAGGCACCTCGATTGCGGAGCCGGTGGACCAGCCGTATGGCGAGCGCAGCGGGAGCGTGAAAGATCCGGCAGGTAATTTCTGGTACATCGCCACGTTTATGGGCGCAGACTACCGATCTGAAGGCACGCCGGATGTGCAGCCTTATTTGCATCCGTTACGCGCGCGGCCGCTGATCGATTTCCTGAAACGGGCCTTCGACGCCGAAGAGCTAGGGCTATACGCTTCACCGGATGGCGTGGTACATCATGCCACGATCAACATCGGCAATTCGCATTTGGAAATGGGCGAGGCTCACGGCGTTTATCAGCCCATGCCCGGGATGTTCCATCTATATGTTCCCGATTGCGATGCGGTGTACCGTCGCGCGCTGGCCGCCGGAGCCACATCGATTGCCGAACCCAAGGATCAAGACTATGGTGACCGCATGGCCGGAGTGAAGGATGTGTTTGGCAATAAGTGGTACATTGCGACGCACATCCGCGACGCCGGCGAATGAAGAACGCGGGATTTCGATGCCTCATCAATAGAGACGCAGCTCTGCTGCGTCTCTACACCACGCACACTGCGCTAATTGGCAGCTGCCGCCGATTTCTTCGCCGCGGATTTGAGCTGCACGATCTCCGGGTTTCCGCTGCGTATGGAATCCATGAGGCGGAAAGTGGCGAGCGTGGTGGCCACGATTTCCTCTATGGGAATCGGTTCAGGACCTCCGCTGAGCACCGCCTGCTCGAAGGCCTTCCATTCCGCAGCGTGTCCTTTGTCGGCGCGCCACCAGGACTTTCGCACGCGGCGGCGGCCGTTCTCCACCAGCTCCAGACTGCGAAAATCGTCGAGCACCGCGCTCTTGCCTTGCGCAAACACTTCGAGGCGTTCCTTTCCCAGCAGGCGGTCGCCGCCGGCGGCATAGGTGATCACGCCTGTGCTGCCGTTCGCGAACTTGAGCTGGAGAATCGCATTGTCACTGGTGTATTTCACGCCATCGGCAGTCGCGTTAGCAAAGACTTCAATCGGCTTGCTTCCGCACAGGAACGTCATGAGCTCGATGAAGTGGCAGACCTCGCCGATGATGCGTCCGCCGCCCTGCTCAGGATCCTGTGTCCAGTGTGAGCGCGGAACATAGCCGGCGTTCACGCGATAGTTCATCAGCAGCGGTTCGCGAACGTCCCAAAGGAACTCCTTCAGCTCGATCGCAAGCGGCGCGAACCGGCGATTAAAACCCACCATCAGCACGGGGTACGCGTTATCGGAGCCTTCGCGAGCTTGCAAAATGGAACCTAACTCCTCGTCATGCAAACAAAGAGGCTTTTCGCAAAACACGTGCTTGCCTGCGCGCAACGAAGCAATCACTTGGCTCGCATGCAGGTGATGGCGAGTGGCGATCACGACTGCGTTGACCTCGTCAAGCGAGATCAGATGATTCTCGTCGGTGCTCGCGATCCGGAAGTGTCCCTTGCGAGCGGCATGAGCGGCGGACACGCCTGTCCTGGCGCAAACGGCAACCATCTCGGTTTGTCTGGACTTTCCCAAAATGGGCAACAGAGTTCTTCGAGCAAAATTCCCGGCTCCCAGCAGTCCAATCTTCACAATCGGCGCAGAGCGGCTCGCGTGGACCGGCGCAGGAGCCACCTGGATCGACCCGTCGATTGCCTTTGAGCCGGGATATTCGATCACAATGCCCAGCGTTTCGCGATTTAAATCGAAAAGGAGCTCATAAGCTTCGGGAGCCGACGCAATGGATATTCGTCGGGAAATCAACGGTTCTATCTCGACTTTGTGCTGCGCGAGTAAGTCGAGGAACGCGCCCAGATTGCGTCCTTCCGTCCAACGAACGTAGCCGAGCGGATAATCTTGGCCGCGGCTTTCGTAAGCATCGTCGTAGCGTCCTGGACCGTAGGAGCGCGAAACTTTGAAATCCAGCTCTTTCTCATAAAAAGCCTTGCGCGGAATTTCCATGCCCGTCTGCCCGATCGCGATCACTCGCGCACGGTCGCGGGCTATGGCTGCCGCGAGCTGGAGGGGCTCGCTATTGTCAGAGGCCGCCGCGATGATGATCGCGTCCACTCCTGCTCCGCGAGTTTGCTCGGCGGCAATCGCTTGCAGCTCATCCACATTGAGCGCGACTTCGTCACAGCCGAGCTTCCGCGCTAGATTGCATCGCACGGGATTGGGATCGATGCCAATTACACGGCACCCTGCCGCACGCACAAGCTGTATGGCGATCTGGCCGATCAGTCCTAAACCGATCACCGCGACCGTTTCTCCGAGCTGCGGTTCAGACAGACGAAGCGCATGGAGAGCCACGCTGCCGATGCCGGAGAATGCGGCTTCCGCGAAGCTGATTGCAGTGCGAGGCGAATTCGGAGGCAGTTCAGGAATGCGAGCGGCGAGCGTGCGCGGAACCGCGACCACTTCGGCGTGAGATGCGTATCCGCCTCCGGCGCAGGCGACCCGGTCCCCGACTTGGAATTCCGTAATCGAGGAACCGACGGCGATCACCTCGCCGGCGCTGCTATACCCCAGCAACAGCGGATCGTCCAGCCGACTGTGAACTGCTTCCCAGGCGGTGACGAGTCCACCGCGCCTGATTTTTCGGATGACCTCCTGTACCAAATCAGGACGGGACTGCGCCTTTGCCCAGAGGCTCTTGCGCGAGAACTCGACAACTGCGCGTTCCGTTCCGGAGGAAATCACTGAAGTGCGATTGCGAACCAGAATTTCGTGAGCAGCCGGTTTTGGTGCCGGGACCTCCCACACCTCCGTTTTGCCGGTTCTAACGCTTTGGATGAGCTGCTTCATACTAAGGGCTTGCCTCCATAGCACAAACGGTCCGAACAAGTTCGTGATTGAACGTGGGCGCATAGGCGAAATATCCGCGATCCAGAAAAACCCGCGCCCAAGTCTCGAACGTGAGCAGTTGCCAAATCGGGAAGGACCAATCCTTCGACCCTTCGCGGTGCTCGCGTAACATACGTTGAACAACATCGGGCTGAAAGTACCCACGCTGCCGCACGCGCTCGACAGAAAGCAGGTCGTTGGTCATCTCCTGCAGGTCGCGCGCGAGCCACAGATCCAGCGGAGCGCCAAATCCTGCTTTGGGTGCATTGAGAATCTCGCGCGGCAGATAGTCGCCCATCGCTTGTTTCAGCAGGTACTTCGTCGTTTTCAGCGGACCATGCAATTTCAGATCCGGTGGGATGCGTGTAAAGGCCAGCTCCACCAGCCGTCGATCCAAAAATGGGACTCTTACTTCAACGGACGCTGCCATGCCCATCTTGTCCGCATAGTTTAGGTTCAAATTGGGCATGAATGTTTTGAGGTCCACATACATAAGCTGATGAAGAAAATCGGCGTGCTTCACCTCTGCGAAGTGACTCAGATGTGATGCCCACGCATCCGAATCGTCAAAATCCAAGCACAGTTCAGCTCGCAGATCGTGTTGCAGGTAAGTGACCGCCGACATAGCGGCCGTGATCGAATCGGGATTGGCCGAATGCCCAAATTTCTGCGCCCAACGAATCCAGCCCCGCATCGGCGTGCCGTGCCAATTCGGGATTGATCCCAAAGCTGATTCCAGAAACCTGCGCATTCTAGCAGGTGCTCGGCTGTAGAGGTGGTTCCAGTAGTAGGCCTGGTATTTCCGATAGCCGCCGAAAAGTTCATCGCCGCCGATGCCGGAGAGCAAGACCGTTGCCTCTGGGCGCGCCGCTTCACAGACCAGATAAGCCATGATCAGGGCAGGATCGGCGGTTGGTTCGTCCATGTGATAAGTCAAGCGCGGGAGTAAGCTCGCTATCTCGGGCTTAGCTTCGATGTAGTGATGCTTGCAGCCGAGGGAATGTGCGAATCGTTTCGCGATGCGGTGGTCATCCAGAGACTTCTCACCGCTATTTGATCGTTCCGCAAATCCGATTGTGAAAGTACGGACCGGCTCGGCTGTAGTCTCGTTCATGAAGCTGACGATCGAAGTCGAATCCATTCCTGCGCTAAGAAAAGCGCCGATTGGCACGTCACTGACCATCTGCTGTCTTACTGCACGCCGCAGTTCGGAACAGACCTCTTCGGCCAATTCCTCTTCTGATTGCGCATAGATTGCATGCGCCGGCGGAACCTGCAGTTGCCAGTACTGATCGATTTTGAGATCGCCATCCTTGAAAATTGCCCGGTGGGCCGGCGGGAGTTTCTGTACGCCGTCGAAGAGAGTGAGAGGATCGGGCGTCCACAAAAATGTCAGATACTGCTGCAGCGCTTTGGGATTCACGCGCGGTTGAAAATCTGGAATCGCGAGAAACGACTTGATCTCGGATGCAAACGCGAAGCGCTCGCCGCGATGCACATAATAGAGCGGCTTGACGCCGAAATGATCGCGGGCCAAAAACAGATGCCCGTTTCGGGAATCGTGAATGGCGAAGGCAAACATCCCGTCGAGTTTTTCGACGCTTGCCGTTCCGTATTCCTGGTACAGCGCTAATAAAACTTCCGTGTCCGTACGGGTACGGAAACGATAGCCCTTGTTCTTGAGGCTCTCGCGAAGTTCGGACGCATTGTAGATTTCACCGTTGTAGGTGATGCCGAGAGCGCCATCGGAGCTCAACATCGGCATGCGTCCCGAAGGAGTTAAATCTACGATCGCTAACCGCCGATTTCCCAATCCGGTCCAGATTCCGTCTTTCCGGCGATGCTCATAGACAGCGCCGTCATCGGGACCGCGATGCGCGAGGAGCGCCGTCATGCTCTGTAACAGACGCGCACTACCCCAGTTCACAAGTCCAGCGATGCCGCACATCCTGCCCTCCTTTCACGACGGCTACTTGCCTGGTTGCACAGCCCAACCCGGCGAACACCTCTCAAGTTCTGGCGCACCTGAATATACCTAAAGCTCAGCGACATCGACCAACAGGTTGGTCGCGAATCACCAAAGAATGCTGCTGAAAGAGGACGTCGTCCCGTATTGGGAAATCGCTGCGGAAGTGGGCTCCACGGCTTTCTTCGCGCGCCAGTGCGCAGCGGGCGATCAGGTCGGCCACGAGCAGCAGGTTTCTGGCTTCCAGGGCTTCGCGGGTGCGAGGCTCGGGTTGAGACGCTTGCCATGCGCTAAGTTTTTGTAGAAGCCGCTCTAAACCTTGTTGGTCGCGCACGACTCCGGCGTCCTGCCACATCGCCTGACGAAGTTGAAAGACGACTTCGGGTTGCGCCTGCGCGCTTGAGGACGGCGGCTTCGGTTGCGTCGGTGATTCTGTTTTTTGCCGCTCTGTTCTCATCGAGCTGGCGACCCGAGCGCCAAAGACTAATCCTTCCAGCAGCGAGTTGCTGGCTAATCGATTCGCGCCGTGGACCCCGGTGCAGGCAGCTTCGCCTGCCGCATAGAGTCCAGCAAGATTAGTGCGGCCTTCAAGATCGGTGCGAATGCCGCCCATTAGGTAATGCGCGGCCGGACGCACTGGCGCGGGCTGCTTCGCGATATCGATTCCGTATTGCAGGCACGTGGCATAAATGCGCGGGAAGCATTCACGAATGCGATTCGCTTCCAGGTGACGCATATCGAGGTACGCGACCGCCGGTTGCTTCGCGCTGGAAGCAATCTCCTGTGCGATAGCGCGCGCTACAACATCGCGCGGAGCGAGTTCCGCTTTGGGATGGTAGCGCGGCATGAAGCGCTCGCCCGCAGCATTCAGCAGGATCGCTCCTTCTCCGCGCAGAGCCTCCGAGAGCAAAAAACGCGGCGCTCCTGGCACAGACAACGCGGTGGGATGGAACTGGAAAAACTCCATGTCGCTGATCGCGGCTCCAGCGCGGTACGCCATGGCGATGCCGTCGCCGGTAGCTACAGAAGGATTCGTCGTGTCCGAGTACACTTGCCCGGCGCCGCCGGTCGCGAGCAGCACCGCGTTTGCGCTGACGTTCTGCCATGTGCCATCCCTGCCGAGCAGCGTGACTCCAGTGACGCGATCGCCGTCCTTACAAAGATCAACCGTGAATTCAAATTCCGTGAACGAGATGTTTGGGAGCGAGCGCGCGCGGGCATAGAGAGCGCGTCCGATCTCGCGTCCGGTGGAGTCGCCGTGCGCGTGCAGGATGCGCGAGCGGCTGTGCGCGGCTTCGCGAGTGAACGTCAGACGATTGCCGCTGCGGTCGAACTCCGTTCCCCACGCGATCAGTTCTTCAATGCGCTGCGGACCTTCTTCTACCAGCACGCGAGCAGCTTCGACGTTGACCAGGCCGTCGCCGGCGTCGATCGTGTCCTGCAAGTGCAGAGCGACTTCGTCGTCATCGCTGAGCGCAACGGCGATTCCGCCTTGCGCGTATTGCGTGTTGCTCTCGGTGACCTCCTGCTTGGTGACGACGAGCACGCGTCCGGCATCGGCAAAGCCGATGGCCGCACGCAGTCCGGCGATGCCGCCGCCTATGACGAGGAAGTCAGTCTCTGTAGGAAGCTTTGGCAGGTGAGTTTATCTTCTCGCGAAATTATGTACACCAGAATTCAAAGAATTCTGGCGATGAGTTCGGATACAGGAAAACGTGCCGACTTTCCATCAGTGTACGACTTGAGTTTTCTGTCTCTCCTCGGCTTCCGCTTCCTTCACCAGCTTTTCAAGCTCGTGACGGTGATGCTTGACTACTTCCAATTTCTCGGCCGCAACCTGCCTGTGCTCAGGATCCGCATTCTGGCAGCGTGTTTCTGCTGCTGCGAGTATTTCCTCGGATTTGTGTAGCTCCTGCTTCAGATCGTTCAGCCTGCTCATGGAAGAACTCCTGCGCTTCAATTTGATGGCATCGCGGCTTCACAGCTCAGCTTCTAGTCTGTGCAAAGCCTGCATTCTTAATTGAGCATTTACACCCTCTTCGGGGATGTCCCTACACGGCGCTGCCATCTCCGGAGTGGCGAGAGAACCGATGCTGGATCGTGACGTCGAAGTCATTGTCCCACCTTCACCGGCGGCTCAGCCTTGCTTAGTGTGCGATTGAACGCCGTTAAATCCGTTTGCAAGGTTTCATGGAGAGTGGCCAGTTGCACGTCCAACTCTCGAGAAAGCTGCTCGAATGCTGTGTAAGTCTGGTCGGTGGGAGGAGCGTCGGCGTCCTCGATTACGCCCATCAGGTGAGCAATTTTGTTGTTCAGCTTGATGGGAAAATTCAGCGGATCCTGGCCGCTGCGATTGCGAGTTTGGTAGATCGCCTCTTCCACATTAGTGAGCTTCGCGATCAATGCTGCGCCCGACTCTTTCGTGTTGGCTGCCGTACTGGTTTTGAGGCGGTTATTGATCTCGTCGCGCACCTTGCGGATCGTGATCACCGCCTGGTCCGCTTCGCTGGTCTTCCGCCGAACTTTCATCGCGAGATCGAACTGCTTTTGCAGATCGGCAAGGCTGACATTCACACGCGGATCCATGCCCACTTCAAACTGCCGCGTTTGCGTTTGCCCATCGGCTGTGACGCGCACCTGATACCTTCCAGGCACAGCCCATGGTCCCTGGCTGGCGCGAGCACCCCACATGATCTCGCCCTGGAAGACCGTTGCACCCTCATACCGCAAATCCCAGTGGAAGCGATTGAGCCCTGCGGTTGTAGGCACCTTGGGCGTCCGATTGCGCTGGAAGTCTTCCGGCGCACCTTCCAGCGGCTTCTTCTCTACGCTGCTGTAGCTGCGAATGACATTGCCGGAAGCATCGAGAATGTCGATGTTCACTGTCTTGGCCGGTTTGCTCAGAACGTAATCGATCGCCACCGGACGATCGCGGCGCACGGCAGCTTCCGGGGAAAACACATATAACGCTGCATTCCTGACGTGGGGCGCTAGTTGCCGCAGAGGCGCGATGTTGTCGAGCACATAAAACCCACGACCGTGCGTGGCAAGGACCAAGTCGTGATCTTCGACGACCAAATCGGCAACCTGAGTGTCGATCTCGCGACCGGTGTCAGCCGGCTCGGCAGTTGAGGCTTGCTTCACCTGTGCCGGGGTGGCTTCCGGTGTACCACTTTGGGAAGCGCGAGTGGCCGCGCCTTCCACTGCCTGCCCGGCAGGTCGGGTGCCTGCGGCCTCGGCATTGGGACTTGCCGCTACATTCTCCTGATCTCTGTCACGATTCGTGACAGTCCGCAGCGGGAAGTGCATCCAGTTCGCGCCGTCGTCGAACGAAACATACAGACCGTGCTCCGCGCCGGCAAACAGCAGACCTGGGCGTTTAATATCTTCACGCACCACGTGGAGATAATCATTCGCGCCGATTCCATTGATGATCTTTGTCCAGTGCTTTCCGTAGTCGTCGGTACGCCAGGCGTAGGGCTTGCGATCGTCTTGCTGATAATTTTGTGCGGCTACGTACGCCGTTCCAGGCTTATTCGGCGAAGCATCGATCATGCTCACACGGATGAGATTGGGCATGTCGGGCGGCGTCACATTCGTCCAGTGCTGCCCGCCATCTCGCGTGATGAAAACGAGACCGTCATCGGAGCCGGTCCAGATGGTTCCTTCTTCTTTGCGGGACGGTGCAATCGTAAATACAGTGCCGAAGATTTCCGGACCATTCATATCGTGAGTGATCGGTCCGCCTGAATCGCCCAATGTCTTGGGATCGTGCTTCGTTAAATCTCTGCTGATCTTCTGCCAGCTTTGGCCCTGGTTCGTCGTCTTGTAAACGAATTGCGAGCTGGTGAACAGCGCCTGCGGATTGAGCGGATCAAAGACGATCGGGAACGTCCACTGCCACCGATCGGGTAACGTGTCCGCCGCTTCTCCTGAAAAGAACCGGGGAAATACTTCTACATCGCGCGTCTGGCCATTGCGGCGGTCGTATCGACTGAGCAGCGCGCCTTGACTGCCGGCGTAGAAGATTGCCGGATCTTTTGGATCAGGCGCAATGTATCCACTCTCGCCGCCTCCGACGGCGTAAAGCTCAGGAAAAGCTGCGCGATCGCCGCCTCCAAAACCGCGCGCCGGGCCGAGGCTCTGCACACACACCGTTGAGTTGTCCTGCTGCGCGCCGCAAACCTGGTAAGGAAAATCCACGGTAGTAGCAACGTGATAAAGCTGCGCCGTGGGAAATTTCTGCTCGGTCCACGTCTTGCCGCCGTTCACTGACACGGTGCCTCCGCCATCATCGCTGCTCACGAGATGCTGCGGATCGCCAGGATCGATCCATAGATCGTGATTGTCGCCGTGCGGCGGACGAATGGTCGTTTTGAACGTTTTGCCGCCGTCGTCCGAGCGATAAAAGCCGGTGTTCAAGGCATACACGCGATCCCGATTTTTCGGATCGGCAAAAATGCGCGAGTAATAAAATGCGCGCTGGCGCAGCTTGCGTTCGTCGTTCACACGCGTCCAGGTATTGCCGGCGTCGTCGGAGCGGAAGACGCCGCCATCGTCGGCTTCAACGAGCGCGTAAACACGATTCGAGTCTGCTCCCGAAACGGAGATCCCAATGCGTCCGATCACGCCTTTGGGCAAGCCAGGATTGCGAGTGATCTCCTGCCAGTGCTCGCCGCCGTCGGTGGACTTGAACAGCCCGCTGCCCGGCCCGCCACTCTCCATCTTCCAGGAGACGCGATAGGCCTGCCACAGCGCGGCATAGAGGACGTTTGGGTTCTGCGGATCGATGCACAGGTCCACGGCTCCGGTCTTGTCGTCACGATAGAGAGTCCTGCGCCAGGTCTTGCCACCATCGGTGGATTTGTACACACCGCGCATTTCATTCGGCGCCGCCGGATGACCGAAGACCGCGGCGTAAACAATGTCGGGATTAGTAGGATGCACGCGGATGCGCGCAATGGTTTGCGAGTCATCGAGGCCCATGTGCTGCCACGTCTTGCCCGCGTCGGTCGATTTGTAAATGCCGTCACCCTGCATGATGTTGCCGCGCAGGTCCACCTCCCCCATGCCGATATAAACAACATCCGGATTGGATTGCGACACGGCGACTGCTCCCACGCTGGAAGAATGAATCTGCCCATCGGTGACCGGATTCCACGTTTGCCCGCCATCGGTCGTCTTCCACAGCCCGCCACCCACCGCGCCGAAATAGGCTTCGTCTGGCCTGCCCACCACTCCCGAAGAGGCAATCGATCTTCCTCCGCGCATCGGCCCAATGCTGCGGAAGCGCATTTTGTTAAGAATGTCTTCGGCAGAGCCGGGGACAGCGGCTCTTTCCCTGGCCGCCAGCTCTGAGTTGCGCGGCTGCGCATCTTCTTGTTGCTGCGACTGCGCCAAGCCGACAGCAGAGGCAACGCACACGATCACGATCAGCGCTGCTGCGCAGAAAAAAGCCTTCAGAGAAAAACAGGAGTCAAGAACATCGAAACGGGAAGCTCGAAGCGACCAAGCTCGCATGGTGTGCCTTTAGTTGCAGGGATGAAAAAACGTTGCTAAGGATATCGCTGCCCATCGAATGCAGCAACCTAAACAAAATCAGTTGTCATCCTGAGCCGTGTTTTGGGCGAAGGATCTTGTGGTTGCTTTTGGGTTTGCTGTTGCTCTTGCTGCCCGGTTTTGGGCCATGCATCTTAACGCCTGTCATCCTGAGGCCCGGTTTTAGCCGAAGGACCTTGTGGTTGCTTTTGGGGTTGCCGTTGTTTTTGCTGCTGGGTTTGGCATTGGTTTGGTGTGCGGTTCTCATCTGCGCCGAAAGACCCAAAACCAACAGCAACTCCAAAAGCAACCGGAAGGTCCTTCACTCCGGCGCAAACGACGCGCCTCCGTTCAGGATGACAAGCGGTTTAGGAGGTCCCAAGGTCTCAGGCTGGAGTGCGGGTGTTTGCAGGTGGTGGGATGCCAACGAAAAAGAACCTGGAGCCGACGATCGGACTTGAACCGATGACCTGTCGATTACGAATCGACTGCTCTACCAACTGAGCTACGTCGGCTTCCTGTGCTGATTTTACTGGGTTGTTTACTCATCGGGCAAACCTCGGGAATTGCGTTGCTGGGTGCAGCCGCCGTGGTGATCGGTGCGCGCGAAAACTCGTTTGGGGTTTGCTTCTCCTTTGACGGCAGCTGAATGCGGATTCGCCCTACAGGTGTCTAAGTCACGCCCTAGTCTTGATCAGGTTCCTGTTTGACATTTCCCCCCGCAGACTCCCGATGTGGTCGTGGAATCGCTATTGTCACCGTGAGGGCGGGCGTCTCCGTAATTCCATGTTTACCATCGTGAACTGGATAGCAAATTGGATTATCCCGCAAAATCGTATCGGCACCAATTACAACTCTGGGTATAGAAGAAAGGATGTCTTCTTCATGAATGATGTGCTTCTTACCGGTCCAATGAGCAGCTTGCTCGGGAGTCGCGTCGTCCAGGTCCAGGATCCATACTTGCCTCGCGCCCCGCCCGAACAGGACTGCTGTATTTATTACTAGTCCGCGGCACTTCTTCGATCCGCCACCTAGATGAAGCTCGAACTCGACAAGCGTCCCTCGCTTGTACCATAGTGCCTCTTCGTCAATCATTTGAGTCAACTTTCCCCAAAGCCGTGCTCAACGTTGTTCAGGAAGTTTTTGCCCATGGCTTCGATGTTCTCAAGAAAACGCTTTGTCTCGCGGCTGCGGATCGTAATACGTTCATCTAACCGAACACCAGTGTCACCGCTCAAATCCAAGTACTCCTGATCAACGAGACCACCGTTGTGAATCAAAATGTGGCGTCTCTGGATCATCTTTCTGATGAAAGGTATCTCCGATGATGAAATTGCGTTTGGCGGAGCCGAATCGTCTCCTCGCCAATCGAGCAGACCAATGTCGAACCATTCAACTAAGCATTCATTCGCGAGTAGGGGCTTCTGAAAATTAAGCGTCTCCAACTCCTTTCTCCTGTTCGGTGTCATTGGAAACCGCAATAGCCTCCGACGAAGATGTTTTGCGAGTGCTTCAAATTCAGAAAGCACTGAAATGGTGATCTGTTCCCAGGTGGGCTCTCGCTGGTGACGATCAGGAACTGAGCTCTTTGTCTCTTGTATACGTGTCAGAAGTTTATCAATTATTTCCGGGAATAGTGTTCGCGAATTCGTCGTGCCGCAACGTGGGCAAAAACCATATCTGCCCAGGACATCTGTTTCTGTCTGACACTTTTTGGTCTCACACTTGAAATGGAACTGTTGTTTCTCCTCAGAGTAGTGCCATGCTGATGTTTCATCCGTTATCTCTGACATTTCAAGAGACGTGTCGTTCCTTGTTGTGTACGCTCGAGCAAACGCATCATAGTAGGCAGTAATATATTCGCGCTGATCTTTAGTGATGAAAGCGAGGCTTGGAGCCATTTCCGAGCAGTACGGGCAGAAAGTAAAATCCATGACATGGTTTGTTCGGAAGTACTTTTCGCATGTAGGACAGTTTCTACCCCACATTCCTTGCTGATCGGACTGGATATATGTAATCAAAGAAGGCTGTCGATATATAGCCGTTTGCCCTATACCCATTGCCGGTACCGTATCAAGCAACTGCCGCCCATCTAGGCTAACCGCGACTAAATACATCGCTCTAAAACCAGTTCCGGAAATTCGACTCGCTAATCGGCCCGTTGCTGTGTCGTGGAGAAATTCGACTTTTCCACCCGCAGCTGGGATCTTGTCTTTGAACTGGGTCATTTCGGGCATAGCAATATTTTCACTCTCAACAGTCCAGTATCAGAGATGTCGCACAGCCCTCGCCTTGTGCTTCTCCCTCAGTATGCTCGCTTTACCAGCCGCTGTTGCCAACCCCGGATGATTTCGTCACTTACTGAATTCCAGTTGAAGAGAAGCAGTATTCTGCGGCTGCATTCAACGGCAAGATCCATGGGAGACGTTTTCAGTTCCACGCCGCGGATCGTCCGCTCGAAAACGAAGGTGTTTGCGGCGCTTATATAGCCGCCGTTCCAGGCTATCTTCGGATCTCGCGCCGACAGCTCTCGTCCCAGCAGGCCCAATGCCTGAATGCGGACGAACACTCCCTCCCCATCGCCAAGGGAATCGTAGTATCGCGACAGAAACAGAAAGAATTCGGCTACTTGCCAAATTACACCTACAAACGTGAGGTCTTTCTCACCGTTACGCAGCGGCTCACCATCCTCCCAGAAAACACCAGACCACGTGAAAAGCCCGCTCTGGTACGCTCGAAACCCTTCTTTATGCAACACAACCAGAGGCTTTCCGCTAAAGCTAGACTGAATTCCCTCGCCGAAATTTGCCACGGCGTCCGCTCTAAGCCGGGGAGCTCCAGCCTCGGAGCGAAACTTTAGATCCCTCCAGTCGCGTGACAATCTCTCGAGGATCTCCGATCCAGTCTCTTTCGAAACTGATCGGATGTGAGGTCAAGATCCATTTGCCTTCGTCCCTTGCAAAATCTAGTGTTTTGAAAAAATCGGCGGTTTCTGAAATTTGTCGGTCATACTCATTCGGCGAGTTCTCCGGGGGCGGAGTGCCTGCGAGAAGCGCTCTGATAGAAGAAATTATGGAATCGCCTCTTGCCTTCAGGGCTCGCCCAAGCAAGGCACGCATTTCCTCGGCCAAACCCACTTCTTCCGTCGTGGCTCGATCAGTTCTGACATACAGTGCACCGCGTCGCAGAATAATCTTTCCTGAAGTGCTGGAATTCCCATCCGCCTTACAGAGGTGGGGCACATCCTTAAATTCCGGTACCTCAATGGCAATGATCTTCTTGGTCTCGATCTCAAGCTTATACAGCTGCACCGGGCAGGGCGGGTCGGAATAGCGCCTGATTGCATCGGCAAGCCTGGTTTGATCAAAGGATTCCGCTTGCTCCGCCGTGGCTCCGGATATCCGGAATGAGTCATCATCAATGCCAATCAAAATCACACCGCCGTCCTGCGTGTTGCTCATTCCCAGAACATCCTTCACAACTCCGAGGCGTGTGTCAGGTGAACAAGTATTCCAGTCAAAGCCTTGTTTGTAATCAAGGTTCTTGGTCTCGGCCCCTTGATGGAGTTGCTGTCGAATTACATCGGCACTCAACATTGTGTCGTTGGCTTCTCGAATGTCGCGATTCTTTGCTGCACGTTTCGGCCGATCCGAGTTAGTTACAGTCTCGCCGCCTGCACCTGCAAATCGATTGGACATTCTTCGCGGGCTTGCAAACCGGAGAAAGACACGATCGCAGAGTCCGCCGCAAATCAGCCCGAGCTGTTACTCCGAATTAATTGCATTATGCGTCCATCGATATTGTCGCGGATGGAGCGCACGGCGTCGAGCCTGCATTAGTTCGACGGCTTCCGAATCACGTGCACGGGCAGGCTGCGTTCCGGCATATATGGCGCGGCACTTTGTCGTGTCGGCATGGCACCGGGGACAGAACGTTTCCCAAAAATGACAGTGGACCGTACGAGATGACATCCCGTTTGTCCCGTGTTCGATGGTCGCAGGCTTATCTCGCGCTGACGACCCAAGGCACGGTCTCGACTTGCCCAATCCAACGGCTCCCTCGCGTCCGGTTGGAATAGACGCCCCGATACTGACACACGCTGAGAATCGCAAGCTCCAGATACCATTTGCCCAAGCGAAAGGCGTCAAAAAATGGCAATTCCGTGGTTCCTCGACTTATTTTCGGTGGATGAACCAGCCAGTTTCGAATCTCTACAAACGCTTGTGGCCCATCGATCCAGTTCAACTTCCTAGCGGCCTTTACGAGCTGAGGCATTTCCCCAGGCAAAGTTAAAGGGATCGAAACTGTGGCAAGTAGGAGACGTAGCTGGTCGGCTGCCGGCAGCTTTTTAAAACCATCCTGTGAAATGATGCGGCGATCTCTAACGAGGACCTGCCATGCGAGGCGCTCTAGTGCAGCCTGAAGAAGAATGCACGCGCCATCAGGGCCAATCAGGTTCGTGTCGGAACGAACGTACCAATACACGGCGTGCTGAATTGCAGTCCTCCATTCCGGCGAAGATCTCAAAATGCGCATAAAGCCGGGAAACAACTCGACCATGCAATCGCCGTGATGCTCATCAAGCCAATTTGAGGTACGTCGCCATGGACTGACTGTTCGTGTGCCCCACTCTTCCATCATTGCGAGGCCATCCTTGTCTATCCCATATGTCAGCGCTGTAGATACCCAATGCCCATGACAAAAAGACAGAAATGTGCAGATGTCGCGTAGCTCGGAGTGCGCCTCCGCACAGGAAAACTGCGCCTCGGATTTGTGAACTCTGAGGTGATGAGTGAAAAAATATTCTTCAGTTTGGATTAAAGGAGAAAATTGCAGCGTGAGATCATCGACAGGCGCAAACTCAAAATGCCAGCCGCCCTCAGAAAGTCGGAAGGTGCTGAGCATTTCGCCTTTGAACCGGTAATGGCCGAGATTCAACACACCAGCACGTACGGTAAGCAAAGGTGATGGGTGATCGACCTCTATAAGTGAGCGGCGAGGAGCAAGGATGACGAGAGTTGTGCTTTCTTCGTTTGTCAGCCTAATACTGCAGTGCGTGTAATAACACTCGATCGGATCGGGAACATTCGCCACCGTAAGATGGAAGATTTCATTAGGTTCCAGAGGCTCCCAACTTCGTTTTAAAGGATCGACCGGCTCAAACAGGATGGGGTTACTTTCCTTCAGATCAAAATAGACGCGGCATCGAGTTGAACAATGGGAATTCTGGTATTCGATTTCCGCATTAACTTCGGCCAAAGGTAAACCTCGGCTGCGCTGCGGTTCAGTCATTGCCTTTCAAAAATACTTCGCTCTTTTCGTTTTTTCCCGTCCACGTTCAGTGTACCCGGCTTAGGTGGAGGCCGCGCATTCATGCCGGAAGATCCGCCGCAGCGAGTACAGTGGCGGGGCTTCCACCCAAAACACTCCCTTCAGGGCAGGCTCAGGACAGGTCCGGTTCCACGTTGCTAGCCAAGTCAAAACCTGGGCGAAGTTGCCCGCCCAATTTTTCGAACCACAAGATCCTTCACTCCGGCGCAAAAAACGCGTCTCTGTTTCAGGATGATAACTAAGCTAGGCGCAACAGTCGTCCCCTTTTTCGAAAACCAGGGATTGGGCTCGGACCCGTTGCATGCATAATCGGGATCATCGACAATCGCTCCGACCGAAACGCCAAACTGGGAAGTTCCGGTGTCTGTAGCACGGAGGGCATATGTCACGCTTCCTGTTTGTGTGTTGCATGCTCACAACCTTCGCCCATGGCCAGGTTGAAGGAAAGTTCACGCTGTCCAAGCTGCAGTTCGCGGCGGGCGAACCGATTTGGCTGACTCTCGAGATGACGAATACCGGAACGGAGACCCTCTATTTCGACGCAGGTAGCCCGTACTCGTTCTGCGGTGGCTATCGGTTGGAAGTCAATCAAGGCAATCCGATTCGGCATCCGAGTTGCGTTGGCGGGGTCGCCGGCAGTTGTCTGTCCGGCAGCCACACGTTTCGTGGAGGCGAGCGGCTGACAGAAAAATTGCTCCTTAATTACGACCATGACCTCTCCCAACCCGGCTGGTACCACGTCAGTGCAACTCGTTATCTCTCCACAGCTACGACGGACGATCTACGTGCCATGGTGAATGGCAGACAAACAAAATTTACGGACGAATTTGACATCGAGATCACCGCGCGCGACGACGCAACATTAAAGGCTCAGCTTGCGCCTTACGTAGAGCAATTAAAGTCACCGAATGAAGAGGTGGTGCGAGAGGCGGCGCGTGTACTGTCCAGTTCTGCACCCGCGTTCCTTGAGTCAACGATGCTCGCGATGTTGGACCGTCCTGCGACACGACAATTTGCGATTACTGGGCTAAAAAACATCAACAGTGTGGCGGCACGGGAGGCACTGGCGGAGATTGCACGCTCCGGGATTTCAAAATACTCGTACGAGGCTGATATGGCGACGGAGGCGCTGAGCGAGATGGGCGATCAGGAGTACTTCCCTCTTCTAAAGCAAATCGCTGAATCAAAGCCGCCGAACCAATCCGGCGAGGCAGTGCGATATGCCGCGACTCTCGGAGGAGACGATGCTATTCCGTGGCTTGCCTCGAAGCTTCGCGATTCCAATCCAATCGCTCGCGGCGCGGTGGTTTGGGCCCTTGCCGCAACCGGTTCCCGTCGCGCAGTCCCGATCTTGATCGATTTGCTCTTGAGCAATGACGAACATCTTCCAGAGACGGCGGAAATTGCACTTGTGCAACTCACACACAGATCAGTCTTACCGAATAAGTACACCAGTGGCGAGCCGCGAGTCGCGCACCGGAGCTGGGTGCGTTGGTGGACTTCCCATTCCGATGCTCCGGTCTATGGGCCCAAATCGTGTGGTGAGATTCAGCCGCTAAGCTGACGCATTCACGCCTGCCGGAGGCTTTCCAAACCGGACTGCGCGAGTGGCAGGAGCGCGGCTGGACTCCCATGGGCCGTTTGGGGACGCCGGCTGACATTGGCAAAGCCGTCGCTGGCAAAGCCGTCGCTCTCATTTGTGCCGAAGAGGCGGCTTGGATTACCGGTCAGTTGATCGACGTGGACGGCGGCGCGTCATTAGTCGATGCACATCTCCCGTTGGAATTCCAGGGCATAGCCAGACAGGCCAACGCGGCAGCCTAGCCGGCGCCACCGAGAACCCGGGAAAGATTCGAGCGCCGTAGGTGCGGCACTGCTGCCGAAATCAGGTTTCGTGCCGCGCCTCCGGGGCTCTACGGTAGTGGCGTCGTCTACTCACGCCTTCCTTCCAGCGTGGGCTAACCTTTGGCGAACGGCGCTCCGCGCCTCCTGTCTGGTTGTGGCTCGGACCCCCTTTGTGGGACAGAGCCAAATTCTGGAGTGACCCCCCAATCTGGTTGTGGCTCGGACCCCCTTTGTGGGACAGAGCCAAATTCTGGAGTGACCCCCCAAGTTGAGACAAGAGAGAATATCCCCGTCTACAGCGAATGGAGACGCGGATGAGGAGATATCGCAATTGGACACCGGAAGAGAAGCGCCGGGCAGTGGAGAGGATGTCGAGCTGCCGGCAT